>NZ_JBSGDR010000007.1:0-379588 GCF_053602455.1 Amycolatopsis sp. NPDC004378 | reverse complement strand
CCACTACAACTACCATCGACCACACACTGCCGCCGGAAACCGGCCACCGGTCACCCGGCTCCACGCTGGTGTCACCAACGTCATGGCCTCATACAGCTAGCTCACTTGCGCGGCAGCCCCTGCGGGTTGACCTCCGACGCGGGCAGCGCTTCCGAGGCGAGGTTCCAGCGCTTGAGGACCTCGGCGTACTGGCCGTTCTTGATCACCGTGTCCAGGGCCTGCTGCAACGCCTTGACCAGGCCGTCGCCCTTCTTGGTCATCGCCGCGATGTCCGCCGGGATGGTGCCGCCGCCGGACACCGTGCCCACGATCTTGGTCTTTCCGTCGACGGCGACGTGGTAGGCCGACGTCGGGTTGGGGCCGACGTAGGCGTCGATCCGGCCGGACTGCAGCGCGAGGTAGTAGTCCGAAGTCGCCTGGTAGTACTGGAACTTCACCGGCGCCAGCCCGGCCGCCTTGTTCTGCTGGTCCCAGCGCAGCAGGATCTGCTCCTGGTTCGTCCCCGCGCCGACCCCGACCGTCAGCCCGGCGATGTCCTTCGCCTCCTTGACCGCGATGGTCTTTTCCTTCTTGACCTCGAACGCGATGGTGTCCTTGCGGTAGGTCGCGAAGTCGTACTTGTCCTTGCGCTCCTCGGTCACCGTGATGTTCGAGAACCCGGCGTCGAACTGCCGGTTTTCCACCGACAGGAACAGGTTCTCCCACGACGAGGCCCGCAGGTCGAGCTTCAGCCCGAGCACGTCGGCGACCAGCTGGGCGAGGTCGGGCTCGACGCCGATGACCGTCTTGTCGTCGTCCGCCCGGAAGGACAGCGGCGGGGTGCCGTTGCCGGTGGTCCCGACGACGAGGGTGCCGCGGGTGCGGATGGCCGCGGGGACGAGCGCGGCGATCGCGTCGACCTTCTGGGCCCGGATCCGGTTCTGGTTCGCGGTGATGTTGACGCCGCCGGGCTGGTCCGCCGGCGCGGTGGTGGCCGCTTCGGGGCTGCCGCACGCGGCGAGCGCGAACACCGAAGCGAGCAGCAGGGTTCTCAGTTTCATGACTCTCCTCAAAGGACCTTTTCGACGAAGGCCCGGGTGCGGGCGTGACGGGGACGGTCGAGGACCTCGGCGGGCGGGCCCTGCTCGACCACGCGGCCTTCGTCGAGGACCACGACGGTGTCGGCGATCTCGCGGGCGAAACCCAGCTCGTGGGTGACGACGACCATGGTCGTCCCCGCCTTCGCCAGGTCGCGGACGACTGCCAGGACCTCGCCGACCAGTTCGGGGTCGAGGGCCGAGGTCGGCTCGTCGAACAGCAGGACATCGGGCTCCAGGGCCAGCGCGCGGGCGATCGCCACGCGCTGCTGCTGACCGCCCGACAACCGCCGCGGGTATTCGGCGGCCTTTTCCGCGAGGCCGACCCGGGCGAGCAGTTCGCGCGCCGTGGCCTCGGCCTCGGCGCGCGGTCGGCGTTGCGCGGAAATCGGCGCCTCGACGACGTTCTCCAGCGCCGTCAGGTGCCCGAACAGGTTGAAGTTCTGGAAGACGAAGCCGATCCTGGTGCGCTGCTTGAGGATTTCGCGTTCCTTGAGCTCGTGCAGCCGGTCGCCCGCGCGGCGGTAGCCCATCAGCTCGCCGCCGACGCTGATGAAGCCCCGGTCGGCGCGCTCGAGGTGGTTGATCAGGCGCAGCAGGGTCGACTTCCCGGACCCGGACGGTCCCAAGAGGACGGTCACCTCACCCTGGCGCACCTGGAGGTCGACGCCGTCGAGGACGGTCAGCGCACCGAAACTCTTGTGGACGCCCCGGACGTCCACCATGAACTCCGCGGTCATGCCCGCCGCCAAGCCGCGCGAAGGCGCTGTAGCGGGGTCGGCGGAAGCGTGCGTTGCGTACCGCGGGCGAAGTAGCGTTCGACGGAGAACTGCACGATCGAGAGGACCGTGGTCAGCGCGAGGTACCAGGCGGTGGCCACGAGCAGCAGCGGGATCACCCGGCCACTGCGCGTGTAGATCACCTGGACCTGGTAGAACAGCTCCGGCAGCGCCATCACGTAGACCTGCGACGTCGCCTTGAGCAGGCCGACGATCTCGTTGGCCGCGGTCGGCACGATCGTGCGCATCGCCTGCGGCAGCACGATCCGGCGGAACTGGCGGCCGGCCGGGATGCCCAGTGCCGCGGCGGCCTCGCGCTGCCCGGCGTCCACCGAAAGGAACCCGGCCCGCACGATCTCCGCGGCGTAGGCACCCTGGTGCAGGGCGAGCCCCAGCCCCGCGGCGAGGAACGGCGGGATCAGGCTCATCGTCCCCACCGAGACGAACGAAGGCCCGAACGGGATGCCGAACGAAATCTCGTTGTACAGGATCGCGAGGTTGTACCAGAACAGCAGCTGGAGAATGAGCGGGACCGACCGGAAGATCCACGTGTAGGTCCAGCTGACCGCACGCAACAGCGGATTCCGGGAAATCCGCATCACCGCCAGCACGGTGCCGAGCAGGAATCCGGCGACCACGCCGAACAACGTCAGTTCCAGCGTCAGCGCGACGGCTTCCAAGATCGATTTCTGGAACACGAACTTCGCGAACGTCGGCCAGTCGAACGCCTCGTTGGTCAGCAGCGCGTGGCCGGCCATCGCGACGAGCACCGCGACCACGACGGCGGCGACCCAGGTCAGCGGGTGCCGCGCGGGCACGATCTTCAGCGACTCCTCCGGAGCCGCGGCGGGCGCGGGCCGGGTGCCGAGATCGCTGGTCATCTCGCCCCCACGACAGCGGGAAGTGCCTTGGAGAAGGGCAATCGCGTCGTGGGGACGGCATCGACGTCGAAGTGCGGCGTGTAGCCGGTGGCCAGGTAGAGCCCGCGCGCCTCGGGCTGGTTCGGCCCCGTCGTGAGGAAGATCCGCGTGTAGCCGCGCAGCGCGGCTTCGGCCTCCAGCTCGCCGACGACACGGCGGGCGAGCCCGCGGCCCCGGTGCGCGCGATGGGTCCAGATCCGCTTGAGCTCGGCCGTTTCTCCGTCGTAGCGCTGAAAGGCACCGCCCGCGACGGCGCACCCTTCCGCCACGAGCAGCACCAGGCCACCATCCGGCCGCGCGAACCGCTCCGCGGGGTATTCTCGGAGTTCGAAGTGGACGTCGTTGAGAACGCGGTGGTAGCGCGTCGAATATTCGCGAGCCAGGTCGGCGAGCAATGGCCGGACCCGCGGATCAGACTGGGCGACCCAGACGGATTCGGGCATGGAGGTACCTGTTCTGCGAAGAACGGGAAGAAAAGGCGCGCACCGCCTTTCCTGCTGACGCCCACGACCTTAGGAAGCCGGACCGAGCCCGGTCAACGAGCCGCCGCGCGGTTCCAGATCCTGGACTTCGGCCCGCGGGCGTCGGCGCCCACATGCTGAACACCAATGCGGTGTCACCCCGGCTCTGGCTAGCTGTGGGGTACCGAGCCGAAAGGACCGTCCATGCACGTCCCGCTCTCCGTGCTCGACCTCGTCCCGATCAGCTCCGGCGCGACCGTCGCCGAAGCCGTGCGCAACACCGTCGACCTCGCCCGGCGGACCGAACGGTTCGGCTACCACCGCTACTGGTTCGCCGAGCACCACCTCAACCCGGGCGTGGCCGGCGCGTCCCCGCCGATCCTCATCGCCCTGGTCGCCGGCGCGACGAGCACCATCCGGCTCGGCTCCGCCGGGGTCCAGCTCGCCCACCGCACGCCGCTGGCCACGGTCGAGGAGTTCGGGCTCGTCGACGCGCTCCACCCCGGGCGGCTCGACCTCGGCCTCGGCCGCAGCGGCAAGCAGCTCGTCCGCGAGTACGCCGCCGCGGCCGCCCGCCCCACCGCGCCCACCCAGGCCGCCAACGGCCTGCTGATCCCGCCGAAACCCGACTTCAGCGGGCTGGCCCGGTCCGCGCGGATCGGCGTGACCTTCGGGCTGCTGCAGCAACCCGGCGCCGAGTCGCCCGACTACGGCGAGCAGGTCGACGACATCCTGGCGCTGCTCGGCGGCACCTACCGGTCCGCCGACGGCGTCGAAGCGCACGCCGTGCCCGGCGAAGGCACGCGGCCGCAGATCTGGATCCTCGGCAGCAGCGGCGGGCAGAGCGCGTCCGTCGCCGGCCGCAACTCGCTGCGCTTCGCCGCGAACTACCACGTCAGCCCGTCGAGCGTGCTCGAAGCGGTCGACGCCTACCGGAAGGCCTTCCAGCCGTCGGACGCGCTCCCGGAGCCCTACGTCGCGGTGTCGGCCGACGTCGTCGTCGCCGAAGACGACGCCACCGCCCGGGAACTGGCCTCCGGCTACGCCCTGTGGGTGCGCAGCATCCGCCGTGCCGAAGGGGCGATCCCCTTCCCCACGCCCGCCGAAGCGGCGGCACACGAGTGGAGCGACGAAGACCGCGCGCTGGTCGCCGACCGCGTCGACACCCAGTTCACCGGCTCGCCCGCCACGGTGGCGGCCCGGTTGCGGCAGCTGCAGGAGGCGACCGGCGCGGACGAGCTCGTCATCACGACCATCACCCACGACCACGCCGACCGGGTCCGGTCCTACGAGCTGCTGGCCGAGCACTGGCACCGCGGGCCCGGGTTGAACTCCGCCTGACCGGGTATTCGGGGCCCAATTCACCGACGAAGGAGGCTCCGCCATGCCGTCCGATGACCGAACCCGGCGCCCGACCGATCCGGCCGCCGAAGAGCACGACGACCCGCACGGCAACACCCCGGAAGCGCAGAGCGAAACCCTCCGCGGCGAGCAGGGCACGTCGAGCGGGGACGAACACGACGACAGCGACCCCCAGTCGGGCTGACGTTCGGTCGCGTTCGGACAGTCCGAACGCGACTCGCCGGCGCTCGAGGCCGTGGGTTGATCTCCGGCAGGCCGGCAGCCGGGACCCACACCACGAAAATGGTCATGCCCCGGGACACCCCGGCCTTGACCGGGCGAAACGGGGAAAACCTCCGCGACGATGCGGCACCACGGCGACGCGTGCGCGATGATGGGCACGGGAACGGCCGGATGAGTGGTGGTCGCCGGATGTGCGGAGGTAGCGGGCGGTGGACGGTCGGCGCCGTGAGCGGCTGTGGCGGCTGCTCAGCGAGCGTGCGCCGGGCGAGGGCGGCTGGGCCGGCGTCGTCGTCGCCCTGGTGGTGGCGGAGCTGCAGGTGGACGGCGCCGCGATCACCGTGCGGACGGAGTCCCGGGTGCAGGACCTGGCCGCGGCGAGCGACCACTGGACCGCCGCGCTCGAGGAACTGCAGTACACCGTCGGTGAAGGCCCCGGGGTCGAAGCGTACGAAGCCGGCGGCCCGGTCCTGGTGGACGACCTGCGGGCGGACCGGGACCGGTGGCCGGGACTGACCGACAGCGCGCTCCCCAGCGGGCTCGCGGCGGCGTTCGCCTTCCCGCTGCAGGCCGGCGCGATCCGGCTCGGAACGCTGGGCCTCTACCGGCGGCGGACCGGCGGGCTGTCCGCCGACGAGCTGGCCGACGCGCTCGTGCTGGCGGACCTCGCGACGACCGCGTTGCTCACGGACAGCGCCGGCACCGAACCGGCGTCGCCGCCGGCCCACGAGGGTTTCTACGACGACGTCAACGTCGCGACCGGGATGCTGGCGACCGAGCTGCGGGTGAGCCTGGAAGACGCGCTGCTGCGGCTGAGGGCGCACGCCTTCAGCCACCACCTGCCGTTGACCGAGGTCGCGCGGGCGGTCGTGCTGCGGCAGCTGCGCCTCGAAGCACCACCCGACTGAGCCTCGGGCGACCACCGGGCCGGGGCCGTGGGGTGCCCGTATGCTGACGGCGTGAGCACTCCGACGGATCACTTCGGCGACGCCGTCACCGAAATCACCGCGCTGCTGGCCGCCCACCACGACGGGCTGACCGTGCTGCGAGCGGTGACGCAGGCGTACGGCACGGCGCTGGAGGCCACCGCGACCGGCGTGCTCGTGACCGACCCCCGGGGCGGCGTCAGCGTGCTCTCGGCGTCCGACGAAACGGTCCGGTTCATCGAGGTCCTGCAGGCCCAGGCCGGTGAGGGCTCCTGTGTGGACTGCGTCGAGGACAACTCCATCGTCCGCAGCGCCGACCTGGCCCGGGAGCGGCGGTGGCCGAAGTTCGTCGCCAGGGCGACGGCCGCCGGCTTCCGGGCGGTCTACGCGTTCCCGATGTCGCTGGTCGACCAAGCCGTCGGAGGGCTCAACGTCTTCTACGACCGGCCGGTGGACCTTTCGGTGTGGCGGCTGCGGCAGGGGCAGGCGCTCGCCGACCTGGCGACGCTCGGGCTCACCCAGGAGCGTGATCAACGGCGGTTGGCGCGGCTGGCCGAGCACACGCTGACGACGTTGAACGACCGGGTGCACATCGGTCAGGCGGTCGGCGTGGTCGCCGCCTCGCTGGACATCGCGCCGGACGTCGCGCGGGCGCGGTTGTTCGCCTACAGCACCCACTCCGGCCGCAGCCTGCGCGAGGTCGCCCAGGCGGTGACCGACCAGGCCCTCGACCTGCGGTCGGCCCTGGGGGCCTGAAGCTCAGTCCCAGCCGGCGTCGGGGTCGGCCCGGCCGTTCGCGTCGGCGTCGACCACCGCGATGATCCGGCGGGCTTCGACCTCCTGACCGGCGGCGGTGCCGGTGACGTCGAGCTCGTCGCGCGCTTGCTCGCGCCGGCAGTCGTGCCAGACCTGGAGGATGCCGACGGCCTCGTTCTCCGCGGCGCGAAGCTCGGTCCGCGTGAGCAGCCGGCGCGCGACCTCTTCCGGTCGCGAGCCGGCACCCGGCCCGGAGCAGCTCACGGGCGCGGCAGTCCGCCGTCGAGCCCGGCCCGGCGCCGGTCGCTCTCGCACGGCTCGACGACGCCGGGATCGGCCAGGAGGAGCGCGGCGATGTCGCGCACCTTGCGGTTGCTGCGCTGGGACAGCCGGGTGAGCCAGGCGAACGCCTCGTCGGCGGTGAGGCCGCGGCGCGCCATCACGATCCCCTTGGCCGTCGCGATCGCGTCCCGCGACTCGAGCGCGGTGAGCAGCTGCCGGGCTTCGAGCTCGGCGAGCCGCCAGCGGGCCACGGTCAGGATCACCCCTGACATCGCGGTGGTGAACACCGCGAGCAGCGCGGCGTGCACCGGCTCGAAGGCGCCCGGGCGGCGGCTCCAGACGTTGAGCGCGCCCGACAGGCGGTGGTAGTGCGCGGCCTCCTGCTCGGCGGCGTCGTCGGCGCGCACGAACAGCGGGCACGAGAGCATCGTCTCGACACCGGCGCCGGCGGCGGCACGGGCGAACGCGGGCCATCGGCGGCGTGCCTGGCCGAGGTCGGTCCGCACGACCGTCTCGGTCCGCGTCGCCTCGATGCAGGGGCCGTCGCCGAGGGCGTACTGGGCCTCGTCGAGAGCGAGGACGGCCGCATCGGTCGCCGCGACGGTGGTGGGCACCCCGCCGTCGAACAGGGTCACGCTCGCCGCGTCGGCGCCGGGTACCAGCGTCACGGCCCGGGCCGCCATCCGCGCGAGCGCCTCGTCGCGGGGCTGTTCGGCCCGCAACGATTCCGCGAGCTCGAGCAGGGCCACCGACACGTCGTGGACGTGATCCGCCGTCATCCCGCTTCCGCGCCTCCTTGGATTGCCTGTCCACCCCGACCGTACGCGGTGACGCGGCCCACCGCGCGCGACGGACCGCGCACGCGGCGTTGCCGGGCGGCCGGGTTTCGCCAGGCCGGCAGCGGGCACCCGCCACGCATGACCGCGCTGCCCGCACCGCTCTCGCTCTGGGTCGACACCGCTCCGGCGCCCGACCGCACCGGTGAGCCGGTGCCCCCGGAGGCCGACGTCGCGGTCCTCGGGGCGGGCATCGCCGGGCTCACCACCGCGCTGCTGCTCGCGCGCGCCGGCCGCTCGGTCGTCGTGCTCGAGGCCGAGCGCGTCGCGGCCGGGGTGTCCGGCCACACCACCGCGAAGGTCAGCGCGCAGCACGGCGCCAAGTACGCGGAACTGACCTCCCGGCACGGCGCGAAGGCGGCGTCGACCTACGCCCAGTCGCAGGCCGCCGCCCTCGAGTGGATCGCCGCGACGTCGGCGGAGCTCGGGATCGACTGCGGTTTCACCCGCGCGGACAGCTACGTCTACACGACGCGGGAGCGCACCCTCGCCTCGCTGGAGCGGGAGGCCGACGCCGCCGCGGCGGCCGGGCTGCCGGCGTCGTTCGGCACCGAAGTCGCGCTCGACGTGCCCGCCCTCGGCGCCGTCCGGACCACCGGGCAGGCGCACTTCCACCCCCGCCGCTGGCTGCTCGGCCTGGCCGAACAGGTCGAGCGGGCGGGCGGGACCATCGTCGAGAACGCCCGCGCCACCGCGCTGGGCGGACGGACCGTCCGTACCTCGCGCGGAGACGTCGTGGCCGGCGACGTCGTCGTCGCGACGCACTACCCGGTGCTCGACCGCGGCCTGTACTTCGCCCGCCTCGAGCCGGTCCGCGACCTCGTCGTCGCGGGCCCGGCCGCCGGCGACGCCCCGCCCGACGGCATGTTCCTGGACGCGGACACCCACCACTCCGTGCGCCGGTACACCGAAAACGGCACGCCGATGGTGATCGCCGGCGGCGAACACTACCGCGTCGGGGCGCACGTCGACGTCGAGCGCCGGTACCGGCGGCTCGCGGACTGGGCGGACGCGCACGCGGGCCTGCACCGCATCACGCACCGCTGGTCCGCACACGACCTGTCCACTGTGGACCTGCTACCGTACGTCGGCCGGTACCTGCCCGGGGCGCGGAACCTGTGGGTCGCGACCGGGTTCGGCCAGTGGGGCATGACCGGCGGCACCGCGGCCGGGCACGTCCTCGCCGCGCGGATCCTCGGCGAACCGCACCCCGCCGCGGACCTGTACGACCCCAACCGCTTCGACGCCGGTTCGGTGCTCGGCCTGGCCGAGGACAACCTCACCGTGGCGAAGTACCTGATCGGCGACCACGTCGCCGCGCTGTGGCGCACCGCGAAGCTCGACGACCTCGGCCCCGGTGACGCCGAGATCGTGCGGGTGGGCGGCGAGCTCGTCGCCGCCCACCGCGACGAAGCCGGGCAGTTGCACACCGTCGGCGCGCACTGCACCCACCTGGGTTGTCTCGTCTCGTTCAACGACGCCGAAAAAACCTGGGACTGTCCCTGTCACGGCTCGCGCTTCGGCGTCGACGGCGAAGTCGTGCAAGGCCCGGCCGTCCGGCCGCTCCGCCGCGGGCCCGCCTGAGCCCGTCCGGGGTTTCGCCGCGCCCGGCGGGGGTACCTGGCGGCGATGGGACGCACCCGGCTGCGCCGCAGTGACCTGCGCGGCCCCGGCATCCGGCGAGTTCGCCGCGGCCGGGGCTTTTCGTACGCCATGCCCGACGGCACCCCGGTCACCGACCAGGAGCTCCTCGACCGGATCGCGGGCCTGGTCATCCCGCCCGCGTGGCGGCAGGTGTGGATCTGCCCGCACCCGAACGGGCACGTCCAGGCCGTCGGGACCGACGACGCCGGCCGGCGCCAGTACCTCTACCACGAGCAGTGGCGGCGGGACCGTGACGAGGAGAAGCACGACCGCGTCCTGGCGATGGCGCGCCGCCTGCCCGCGTGGCGGGCCTCGGTCGAGGTCGACCTGGCCGGGACCGGCCTGACGCGGCGGCGGGTGCTCGCGGCTGCCCTGCGGATGCTCGACCGCGGGATCTTCCGCACGGGCGGCGAGGAGTACGCCGAAGAGAACGGCACCCACGGCGTCGCGACGCTGCTGCGTTCGCACGTCACGGTCCGCGGGGACGAGTGCCGGTTCCGCTACGTCGCCAAGGGCGGCTTGGACCGGGAGGTGGCGATCCGGGACGCCGCGCTGGCCGCGGTGGTGAAGTCCCTGCGGCGCAGCCGGACGGGCAGCGACCGGCTGCTCGTCTACCGCGAGGACGGCGCCTGGCACGAGGTGCGCGCGGCCGACGTCAACGAGCGGTTCAAGGAGCTGGCCGGCGACGACTGCACGGCGAAGGACCTGCGCACGTGGACCGCGACGGTGCTGGCGGCGGCCGCGTTCGCCGCGGCCGAGCCACCCGCGTCGAAGGCCGCCCGCAAGCGCGCGGAGTCGGGCGTGATGAAGGAGGTCTCGCACGCGCTCGGCAACACCCCGGCGGTCTGCCGGACGTCCTATGTGGACCCCCGGGTGGTGGCGGCCTACCGCGGCGAGCGCACGATCGCGGCCGCGCTGAAGCGGGCCGGGCGCCTCGACGGGGACGACGCGCGAGCCGTGCTGGAGAAGGCCTGTGCGCGCTTGCTCAGCCGCGCCTGAACCCACGTTCAGGGGCACCCGCGAAGCGGGATGTCCCCGCCCCGCCTCGACCCCACGCGCGCTGGCCGGCTCCCCCGGGCTGACCGCGTTGCTCGCCGAGCTGGACGCCGTGCATCGTCGCGACCCGCGCGGCGAGCACCGCCACTTCGCCCGGGTCCCGGCTGCGCAGCACCGTCGGAGGCCGCGACCGCGGGCACGTCGACACCCCGGCCCCGGCGCCCTCATCACCGGCCCAGGATCGGCTGCCCGGCACAGTTGTCATCCTCAATTGTGGGGCGGGCGTCCCTTCCCTAGCGGACGGCCGACCGGTTCCCACCGCTCGCCCGGCGGAAATGCGCCGAATGCGCCCGTGTCGCGCAGGCATGAAGGCCCGGCCCGTATCCGCTGAGCGCATTCGCGGCCCGACCGCTTTCGGAGCCGACCTCGCCACAGCCGAGAGATAGGATCTCTGAGCGCTGACCGGCATGTCCCGCCTGGTGACACATGACCGTCAAGTGCTGCACATGCAGGTCACCCAGCTTGACTCATCCGATCTTTGATGGTTCCCTGAGTGGGCCGCCGCAGAAGTCACGGGACTGACTGTCACCCGATTCCGGGAGTGTGAATGAGCGTACGGCGAATGCGGAACCCGGCCGGAAATCATCCTCGGGCCGAGGCGGGGCCTCCGGAATTCCCCACCGTCACCGCTTTCCCCCTAATCAGGCATTCGTGACGAGAAGACGCTTTCTCCCCCTTACCCCGCTGAATTCACCACCAGAGGAGCTGACATGGTCTCCGCCCTCCCCCGCGCACTGGCCGCGGCCGGCGTCGCCGGACTGCTCGCCATCTGCGGTCCGGTGGTCACCCCGGCCGGCGCGGCCGCCGGCCCCCGGACACTGACCGCGTCGTCACCGGGCCGGCTCACCGAGGCCCTGGCCCGGGCGCGGCCGGGCGACCGGGTCGAGGTGGCCGCCGGCGCCTACGCCACCGGCCTGATCCGGGTGCCGCACTCGGGCACCGCGCAGGCGCCGATCACCATCACCGCGGCCCAGCCCGGGCAGGTCCGGTTCACCGGGGCCGGCGGGCTGGACCTGACCGGGGCGTCCCACGTCGTCGTCCAGGGCTTCGAGTTCGACAACGACACCGGGCTGACCGTGCCGGGCAACGCCGCCGCCAACCGGATAACACGAAACACCTTCAGCGGGAATCCGGGCGGCGCCGACCTGACGGTCAAGGCCGACGACACCGAAGTCGACCACAACACTTTCCAGAACCGGACGGCGCAGGGGGTCTACCTCCAGGTCGTCGGCCCCGGCGCGCACGACATGGCCCAGCGGGTCCACGTGCACCACAACTACTTCTACAACCACCAGTACCAAGGCGCGAACGGCGGCGAGTCGATCCGCTTCGGCCTCTCCGGCCGCCAGCACGCGGTGGCGAACGGGCTGATCGAGGACAACCTGTTCGACAAGGCCGACGGCGACTCGGAAGCGATTTCCATCAAGTCGACCAGCAACGTGGTGCGGTACAACACGGTCGTCAACAGCCGGGGAACGATCTCTTTGAGGCACGGGTGGAACACGCGCGTCGAGGGCAACATCCTCGTCGGCGGCAGCACCGGCATCCGCTTCTTCGGCAACAACCACGTCATCGTCAACAATGTCGTCGAGGACACCACGGGGCCGGCGATGGAGGTCGGCGGCGGCGAGGTCCGCGACGACACCACCAGCGGCACCGATCACGAGGCCGCCGACCACTGCCTGGTCGCGTTCAACACGCTCTCCGGCAGCGGCCCGCTCGTCTGGTACAACAGCGGCAAGCCGTTCCCGCCCTCGGACGACACGCTCGCCGACAACATCCTGCTCGGCCACGGCCAGCCGGCGGCCAAGGAAAGCGGCACGTCCTCGCACTTCACCGGCAACATCCTGTTCGGCTCCCCCGCCGGCACCCTGCCCGCGGGCGCCTACAAGACAATCGACCCGAAGCTGGCGAAGGACACACACGGTCTGCTGCGGCCCGCCGCCGACAGTCCGGCGATCGGCGCGGCGACCGGCTCCTTCCCGCAGGTGACGCTCGACATCGACCAGCAGACCCGGCCGGCCGCCAAGGACACCGGCGCCGATCAGCACAACATCGCCACCCCAGCCCGGCCGCTGACCCCGGCCGACGTCGGCCCCCACGCGCCATAATCCCTGCTCGCCCGGCGAACTTGCTACGCGGCCGTGCCGGATCCGGGCGAGAGCGGAGGCAGCCGGCGAAACGCGGCGGCGGTTACGCGCCGACATCTGTCGGAGGACGTCGCCGCCGGCACCGGCGTGGTCGTGCAGATAGTGCGGTCGCCACCGGCCGATCTACGTCGCCCTGGCCGTGACCTACGGGGGCGGCCGCGACATCCTCGGCTTGTGGGCCGACGACGGAACCGCGGTGTCGTCGACGTGCCCGTAGTCGTGTCTGCCGGACTTACTGGCCTGCCGGACGCGATCACGACCGTCTGGCCGCAGACGATCACTCGGACCTGCGTGGCTCATCTGCTGCGCAACAGTTTCCGCTACCAGGTTGACCTGTTGATTTTCCACGCCCGCACTTTCACAGACTGCGTCACCGGATCACTTCGACCGCCTGGACGGCGCGGTCGGCAGTACCCGCGCACGGTTCGCCGCCGATGCCGGCGCGCGCAGCGCACCGCCTAAACGCCACGCCAACGCACTCATACCGGCCGTGCGCTGCGGACATTCGATTCTGCCGACGAGCGGGATGGTTGCCATGGTTGGTTCAGCCCCGCTGACGCCTGTTGTCGATTACGCCTTCACATCGTCGACGGGATTCAACGTGCTGTGGAGGACTACGTAGGGATGTCGGTGGCGGGCAGCGGTGCTAAGCGAGTCGTGCCCGGCCCGCCGACGACGGACGTGTGCAGTTCGACCATGTACACGCTGTCGGTTCGGGTGAACGCCCATCGCATGATCTCCGCGAAGATGTCGGACTCGATGGTCTCGTGGCGTTCGGTGCCGTGGTCCTGCCAGATGGCCCTCCAGCTGCCGACCCGGTGGGGCGGGTACACGAGGACGGAACCTGCCCCTGGTTCCGGAGGGTCGTACACCTTCTCCGCCGACGCCTCCGGTGCCGCACCCGGAGGATGTGACAGATAGTCCCGATATGGCGGAGACGACTCAACGTACCGAAAGACCCCGCCGGATTCCTCGACGCGCCGAGGATAGCGATTCGCGCGACCTGAAGACAGCCGCCGACCAGGAACTCACCGTCGGACGCCGCCGGTAGCGCCACACCCGGCTATCACTTGCGGCGGGCGGGCTCCCTGCCATGACCGCTGAAGAAGCTACCCTTCTGGCGTGAACATTCAGGTGATCGAGGGGAAGCTCGTCGAAGTGCCCGCCCACAGTGGCACCGGCATGGACAGGCGTGCGTTCGGAGAATTCGTCGGCCCGCAGGGCGAACTGGCGTCGTACGCGTTCGGCTGGACCACCGGCGCGGACCCGCACGTCGCTCGCCTCTCGGTCGGAATCGGCGCCGGCAACCCCGGGGGCGGCACCTTTCACGCGGTGGCCTTCGAGAACGACGACGGATACGCGTACTCGCTGACCGACGAGCCGTTCGAGCGCGTGCCGCAGGGCGGCCCGGACCTGACCGCGGACCAGGCCCGCGCCCACGAGGACCTGCCGTTCATCTGGTGGGTCACCGACCAGTTCATGCACCACGATCGCCGGGCGTGGTGGATGCGGCACTGGCTGCTGGGAACCGCTTGTATCCAAACGCGTGAGATCTTCGAGCGCAGCGAGCCCGTCCGGTTCGTCAGCCACGACGCCGACGACGGCACCTGGCAGCTCATCGGCGCATCCGACGCGGATGCCGCCACCGGCAAGATCGGGCACCTGCACCACGCCGTCGACGACGACCGAACCCTGCTCGACGTCCTCGCCCTGCCACCCGGAGGCACCGCGACGCGACCGGGGACAGGAGCTCCCTGGGAGTTCGACGCCTGAAAAGCACGACAGACGTACGCTGCGGATGTGATCGACATCGATTCGCGGGCACGGATGCTGGCTAGCTCGAATTATTTTTACCTTTCTGTCGAGCCCTAACCATGGCCGACAGTCCTGCGACAACAAGAAGAATCGGTACTATGATGACGATTCGCCCTACCCAGGAGCCGTCACTTAGTGCAGATGCGGCAATCGCGGCTATGACGCCGGCAACGAATATGACGACAGTGATCTTGCTCTTACTTCTCAATAGAACCACGAATCCCAGCTGTATTTACCGATGTCCCACGTAATGGTCTCAATGAAAGCCTCTGCTCCGCCGGCATACAGCCTCGAACGGAAGGTGCGGTCAGACGAACGAACCCTGACACTCGACCTTGAGCATCGCACGCTGACCTCCGATGCCCTCGGCTGTGGATCATGATCCACAGCCCGTGTGCAGGTACGCCGAGCCTAGCGGGCGCACCGAGAGGGTGTCGACGTGCGGGATCTCGCCGTGCAGGACCCGCCAGCTCAGCGCCGGCACGAAGCCCTGGTCGGTCGGCGCGAACCCGAAGCGGCCGATGCGGGCCACCACCGCTACGCAGAACACCACGACGCCGGCGACCCACAGGACGGCACGCAGCGGAACCCGGCGGGTCGGCCGCTGCTCGTCCCGGCCACCCAGCCTGCCCTCGGGCGTCAAGTCCTCAGCGTTCTCCACGCCGGACATCATGTCGGTCAATCAGGCGCATTTCCATGATCGGGAGTCATACCGCTCGTTGTTACAGTTCCCGGCTTCGACCTCCCTCGCCAGACGGAACCCGACACTTCACCTGACGAGGGAGAACAGCAGGAAAGGTGAACCTGCGGGTTCGCCGCCGGCGTGTGTCGAGAACGTTCTTCTGCAGAAACGAAAAGAACGACTCCATCGCAGCGTTGTCACCACCCGCACCGAGACGTCCGTCGGCGACGCGCTCGCCGAAGCCCACGCGGGCGGCGCCCGCGTCCTGGTCATGGAGGTCATGGCCAACGGCCGCCTGGCCGTGGACCACCCCGTGCCGTCGCGGACATCGCCATCCGGGCGACGGCCGGCCCGGACGCGGTCACGATGGCCGCCGCGCTCGCACAGCCGTGGGCGGACGTGGTGCTCGGCGGAGCCAGCAGCTGCGGTCGAACCTCGGCCCGGTCCCGGTCGACGAGGAGGACCGGATGCTGCCGGCCGACCTGGCGGAGGATCCGGCCGCGTACTGGGACCGACGCGCGCACCTTGCGTGGACGTGATCGCGGGCGGGTGCGGCGACACGCGCAGGAACACGCCGTCTCACCCGTTGCTTTCGAACGTCCTCGAATAGCTGGTAGCCGCGGTCGGCGCGTTGCTAGCATGCCGTGAATTGAAACGCTTCAAACCGGCAGGTGTCATCGCCGACTGGATGGGGACAAATGATCCGGCAGCTGAGCAGAACGCTGTGTGCCATGGCCGTCGCGCTGGCGGCGGTGGGTGGCACGGGAGCGGGACCCGGGGCGAGCGCGGCGGTTGCCGCGTCGGCGGTCGCGCCCGACACGCCCCAGCAGATCGTCGGCGTGGACGGGCACGACGGGATGATCAACAAGGTCGGGAACACCTACTACCTGTACGGAACCCGCTACGCCTGCGGCTTCCAGTGGCGGAACGCGAGCTCGGACTTCTGCGGCTTCGGCGTGTGGAGCTCGCCGGACAAGGTGCACTGGACCGACCTCGGCAACCTGTTCGACCCGAACGGGCACAACAGCTGGGGCGGGATCGTCCCCGGCGGTGAGAGTTGGCAGCAGACCTGCGTCAAGTACTCCGGCGCCGGCTGCTTCAACCCGCGCATGGTGCAGCGGCAGAGCGACGGCGTCTGGATCCTGTGGTTCAACGCGCCCGACGACTGGAACCGGGTCCGCGCGAACGCCTACTACGCGCTCGGGTGCAACGGCCCCGCCGGGCCGTGCGGCTCGGAGGCCGGCGGCGCGCACGGCAGCACGAACAAGCCGAACATGTCGGTCTGCTACGACAACGGCGACTTCTCGATCGTGAACGACGGCGGCACCGCGTACATCGTCTGCACCATGGCGAACCAGACGTTGAACATCGAGCAGCTCGACCAGTGGTGGGTCAACGGGGTCGGCGCGGGCGCGCGCAACGTCGCCAACCGAGACGACGTCGAGTCACCGGCCATCTTCCGGTCCGGGTCGGTGCTGTACATGACCTACTCGGCGCCCAACTGCGGGTACTGCCCGGGCACCGGCGCCAGCTACTCGTACTCCACGACCGGCATGTTCGGCCCGTGGCACGCGGGCGGCCAGATCTCCGCCAAGAGCTGCAACGGTCAGGTCCGCAGCCTGTCGTGGCTGGACGGTGGCCTGGTCGAGTGGATCGACCAGTGGCAACCGGACCCCAACAACCCGAGTTCGCCGTTCGGTGACCCCAACCAACGGGACGCCACGATCTTCCTGGACCCGATCCACGTCCCCACGCCGGGAACTGTCGACCACCTCTGGTGCAACTAGCCGAACACATGATCAAGACCGCCCCCGCCGGCCTGCCGGCGGGGGCGGATTGGGCTGGTACTCCAGCCGCACTTCGTGATTGACGGCGCGTCTCCGCTGGTAGTGGGCTCGCCGGGCTCGGCGTTGGCGATGCTGGACACTGACAGCCCGGTAAATCGGCGCGGGTAGGTGACGGCCAGACGCCGGTAGTGCCAAAGGGACTGTAAACAAGCGGTGTAACTCCCGATCATGGGGCTGCACCTGATGAACGACATGATGTCGCGTTTGCATCAGGCTTGACCGCCGGCGGTCGTACGCTGCGCCAGCGGTCGTTACGAATGAACTCGGCGACGGCCGAGGAGGTCTGCGCCCAGACCCGTCAGCCGGTGGCTGACAGTCGCCCCGGAGCGTTTGCTGGTGATCAGTCCGGACGAGCGAAGGACGGAGACGTGGTAGCTGGCCGACGAGACGCCGATTCCGACTCGCCGCCCCAATTCGGTCGTCGTGCAGCCGTCGGCGAGGACGGTCAGAACCGTGGCGCGGGTGGCACCCAGCAGGTCCGCCAGCGCTCCCGGGTCGCCCGGCACGGCGCAGTCGTCGGCCGTCTCCGCCGGACGGGGTCCGGCCGGGTAGACCAGCACGGGAGGGAGGTCCGGGTCGGCCAGGAGCGTCGGGACGCGGCGGCAGAAGTACGCCGGCACGAGCCGTAGTCCTCGGCCGTCGAGCTCCAGGTCGCCGGTGACATGGTCGCCGGCGACGTGGAGGACCTGCTCGCGCCAGACGAGCTGGGGGTGCAGCGAGTTCAGCAGCGCGTCGGTGCCCTGTGCCGCGAGGAGGCGGGTGCGAGCGACGAGTTCGTCGTCGACGACCTTCTCGATCCGGGCCCACTGCGGGCGCAGCGTCCGCCGGTGGTACTCGCTCAGGCCACCTCCGAGGTCGTTCAGTTCGCGGCGGTCGCCGCCCGCCAGGCGGGCGCCCCAGGCTGGGGGCGTGGGGCGGTTCGTCAGGAGAGCCAGCTCCGTCGCGATCCGGTGGGCCGGCGTGCGGAGTATCCCGGCGATGCCGGCTTCGAAGCTCGTCGCTGCTTCCTCTGGTGTGAGGAAGTCGGGCGAGTAGCCGTGCGGAGGCGCGAGGCGAAGCAGTGAACGCGTGGCACTGTCGATCGTCACGCTCGCTCGCCACCGGTCCAGGTACGGGTCGGCACGGGTCTGCAAGGCGTGCAGGCTGAGCAGGAGCTCCCACATCGGGTCGGGCCGGGTGGCGAAGGTGAGCCGGGTCAGGTCTGCGGTGGAGAAGCGGATGCGCAGCGGCATGGGGAGGTGTACCCCTCTCCGGGGAATCGCGGGAGCGTGGTTCGACGATTCGGACGGCGGCTACTCCGATCATGGCGCCGGCATGCCCGCTCGACTTGTGTGCTGGCGACCCTGCCCGAGACGGCTTCGGGAAACCTTCCGACAATCTCAGGAACAACGGATCCGTCTGCTCAACGGAGGTTGATGTCCAAGCCGGACAGGGGGTGCGGTTCGGTCGCTTCGCGACTGCCAAGCCGGCGGAAGACGGCGAGCGCCTCGGACCACGCGATGGTGGCCTCGGCGGTGTTGCCCTGTTCGGCGAGAGTGGAGGCGAGGTCACGTAGGCTGCGGGCGCGCCACAACGGCAGCGCGAGCGCCTCCCACCAGCGCACAGACAGCCGCAGGAACTCCTCGGCATCGGCCAGCTGCCCCTCGGCGAGGGCCAGTTCACCGAGCGTACGCAGCTGCAGTGCCTGACCGAAGCCGTCTTCGTGGCGGCGGCACTCTTCGAGCGTCTCGTACACGACAGCTTCCACCCCCGCTGTCCGCTGCCGGCGAATGCGCACCTTCATCGCCGCCTGGATGGCGTTGTTCAGCAACATCGGGTTCTCGAACGCCCGTAACCCGCTGACCGCGCTTTCGCAGTAGTGCGCGGCCTCGTCCAGCCGGCCGGCGGCACGGTGAGCGACGCCGGACGTCATCTCGACGAGCGCGACTCCGCACAGGTCCGCCGCCTCGCGATACAGCTCGATCGCGATCCGGTAGTCCGCGAACCCGAGCTCGAGGTCACCGCGCTCGACGTGGACCATGCCGCGGTTGTGGTGAATCCGCGCCCTGGTCAGCGGCGTCACCGCGGTCGCCTGCGGCGCCTCCCGGAGCACGCGCAGAGCACCGGACAGATCGCCCCGTTCGCGGCAGACGACACTCAACCCCATCGCACTCGCCGCGACACCCTCCACGTCGTTCTCGGCGCGGTGCTTGTCCATGGCTCGCCGGTAGTACGCGGCAGATTCGTCGAATCGAGTCTGATCACCGGGGTAGCCCTCGGGTGGTTCGGCAAGCGCCCGGCCCTTGCGCTCGGTCTTGCGGCATTGCGCCTCCAGCACCGCCGCGTGGTCGAACCACCATCGGGGGAAGCGAGTCGACGCTGCCAGGGTCGAGGTGGTCAAGGCGGCGACCAGCCACGACACCTGAGGGGCCAGTCCCAGTTCACCCGCCCGCTGGACGACGTGCACGAGCACGGCCTGCTCCGCTTCGACCCAGGCGGTCGGCGCCGCGATCAGCTCGGCGGCCGTGACCTCACCGATCCGACGGTAGGCATGTGACGGTTTGAGCGTGCGCAGCCGCAGCACGTCGGTGGGTGCTTGGTCGGTCGCCTGCCACAGCAGCGCCAGCCACCAGTCGATCGCCCGCTCGGCCGCGAGCAGGGCGTCCGCCGGCGTCTCCTCGGCCTCGGCCCGCTCGCACGCGAACACCTGGATCAGCGCGTGCAACCGGTATCGCTCCAGCCCGGCGGCGTTCAACCCGAGCGGGTCCAGCACCCGGGCGTCGACGAGCCGGTCCACCACCTTCTCGGCCTCGTCCACCGAAACGTCGAGCAGGGGCGCCACCAGCCATGGCGAAAACTCCGGCACCCCCAGCCAGGCCAGCCGGCGCAACGCCGTGCATTCCCGATCCGTCAGGCCCGCGTAACTGAGCTCCAGGCTGGCGCGGACCGCCAAGTCTCCGGCGACCAGCTCGTCCAGCATCCGCCGCCGCTCGCTCAGCCTGCTGGTCAGGTAGGCCAGCGGCCGATCCGGCCGCGCCGCCAGCCGGGCCCCGGCGATCCGCACGGCCAAGGGCAGGTACCCGACCAGCCGTACGACCAGCCGCGTCTGCTCAGGCTCGGCAGCTACCCTCGTCGTACCCGCCACCCGTTCCAGCAACGCCACTGCGTGCGGCTCGTCGAGCACCCCGAGCTCGAACCGTGCCGCACCCTCCAGTGCCGACAGCCGGCGACGGCTGGTGACCACGACCGCGGTGCCGCCGCCGGCGGGCAGCAACGGCCGGACCTGGCGCTCGTCCGCCGCATCGTCCAGCACGACCAGGAGGTTTTTCCGCGCGGTCCGGGTGCGGAACAAGTGCGACCGTTCCTCGAGCCCGGCAGGCATCGCGGAGTCGGCCACACCGAGTCCCCGCAACATCGCCGCCAGTGCCTCGTTCGCACCGACCGGTTCCGGCCGGGTGCCCTGCAGGTTGAGGAACAGCACTCCGTCGTCGAACCGCGCGGCCACGCGGTGCGCGACATGCGTGGCGAACGCGCTCTTGCCCACACCGGCCTGCCCGGACACAGCGCATACCCGGGTCGCTTCGCCCGAGCGGGTCAGAAACTCCGCGGCGGCAACCGTCTCCGCCGAGCGTCCGGTGAAATCCGCCGTGTCCGGGGGAATCTGCCACGGAACCGGCGCGGGAGCCGGCATGACCACCGATTCGATCGCGGCGGAGGAGCTCGCTGTCTCGCCACGCAAGATCTGTTCGAACGCTTCCCGAAGCCGCGGACCTGGCTCCACCCCCAAGTCCTGCACCAACCGCTGCCGGCATTGCCGGAACACCGCCAGTGCCTCAGCCTGCCGGCCGGCCCGGCCGAGTGCGAGCATCAGCTGCCCATGCAGCTGTTCCCGCAGCGGATGCCGACTCGACAAAGTTCGCAGCTCGTCGATCAGCGCCGCGCCGCTCCCCAAGGCCGGCTCGGCGTCGATCCGCTCCTCCAGCGCGGTCAGTCGCGCCGCGGCGAGCCGGGCCCGCTCCTGTTCCGCCCATGTCCCCGACGCCCCGCCCAACGCCGTGCCCCGCCACAGATCCAGCGCTGCCGCCAGCGACTCCAGGCCGGACTCGACACGCCCGTTGTCCATCTCGGTCCGGCCGCGCGCTACCCGCTGGTCGAACACGTGCGCATCCACCAAGTCCGGCGCTATGTCCAGTACGTACCCGCCGGACCGGCGTTTCAGCACATCTCGATCGACGCCTGCGGACACCAAACTCCTCCGCAACACGGACACGCAGGTATAAACCGCACCGCGACTCGCCGGCGGCCGCTCACCCCACACCGCGTCCACAATGCGCTCAATCGGCACAATCCGGCCCGCTTCCAGGGCCAGCAACGCCAACAGCGTGCGCGGCCTCGGCTCCCCCACCGGCGAAACCCGACCTTTCCCCGACACGACAACGGGCCCCAACACGCGAAACTCCACCGATCCCCCTCAGCTGCCCCGAGCTCCCCTCAACCAGCCACCGAACCCGATCTTCCCCCGGTTGTCCGACAACGTCCAGAACCCGCAACCCGCCCACAGGCCACTTCGCGGGCAAGGAGTGCTCACGGAACTGAGCCGGATGCCGCTGGGGCCCGGCGAAACGGAATCTCGGTCCTGTCGAGGCCGGCGCACAGCAGGGCTCGCCCGCGGGCAGCGGGGTCGCCTTCGCCGCGCCGGTGGCCGGGTCAGAGCGCCGACGCCGCCGCCGGGCGTGGAGAACCAGATCCGTCCCCGACGGCGTGTGGAAGGCCGGGGAGATTTCCCCGGCCTTCCACGTCGTACGGCTCGATTCTCAGCAGCGGCACAAGAGCCAGGTGTAGTCGAACTCGCCACTGACGATACCGGCGCTGGCGCCCAAACCGTGGCCGACGCCCACCGTTGCCGGGGTCAACCCGTGGTCGTCGAGGCTCGCGCCGGCCGACCAGTCGACGCCGACCGGGCCGATTTCGACGCCACCCTCAAGCCCCGCGCCCCATCCCCTCAAGTCTTCGAAGTGGTTGAGGCCGGAGAACTTGACGGAGAACGACGCGCTGAAATCGAACGCGACCCCGGCCTTGCCTTCAGCGGTGATGACCGTCGCCGGGCCGCGGTCGTCGGTTCCGTGACAGACGGAGACGCTCCCGCCGACGAAGATCTGCGCGCCCACGCCCACGCACGTCATCGTTATCCCGCCGTTCTTCCTGCGGTCGGCCTCGGCCTTCGCGTCCGCGTCCGCCTTCGCTTTGGCGTTGCGTTCCGCCACCTCGGCCGCCGCCTTCGCGTACAACGCCCGCTCGGCGGCAGCCTCCTCCTGCGCCAGCTTGAGGTCGCGGTTGTGCTGCTCACACCCTGCCTGGAAGAAGCCACCCGTGCACCGCCACGGGTTCGCCGGCCAGAGGAACTGGGTTATGTTCGGCTTCTTCCATGACGTCGGGTAGTCCAGGGCCGTCGGGTGGTAGTCGCCGTCGACCGTCCGCTGCGCCCAGAGATCCTGGGCGTTGTTCTCGTCGTTGAGCAGCCTCGCCGGGAACCTGCCGTCGGCGTCGGTGGTCGAGGCGGGACTGTTCTCGGCGTAGGAGAAACCGTTGATCTGCTGAGGATCCCGCGCCGACAGCATGGGGTCGACGGAGAGGAACTTCCCGGTGGTGCTGTCGTACGCCCGAACGCCCAGGGTGCTCAGGCCGGTGGTCGGGTCGGCGACGCCGTCGACGAATCCCCGGCTGCCGGGTAGGGCGGGCTGTGCGCTGCGAGACTGGCCGAAGGCATCGAGGCGTTGCCTGGTCGCGGTGAGTGAACTCGCGTCGACGCGCAGCATCGCGGTGTCCTGGCGGTCGCCGACCTGGTAGGCCACCGTCCCTCCGATGTGGACACCAACGGTCGTCGTGCCGAACTTGACGTCGTTCTCCCCGGTCAGCTTCTTGCTCGCGTTGTCGTATCGGACGGCGGCGCCGGCCAGTTGAAGAGTCTTGCCCGCCGGGTCGACGGTGAGCAGGAGACTGCCGTCGGCGTCGTAGACGTAGGACGTCTTGTTCGCTCCGGACGTCACGGCGGACAGCCGGTCCTCGTCGTTCCAGTCGAGCGTCTGCTGCGCGCCGCCGTTGACGCCCGGCCTGCTGGTCGTGTCCCCGGTCGGACCGTAGCCGTAGCTGCTCGTCGAACTCGCCCCGGCGGTCTTCGTGGTGATCGACTGCACGGTGTGCGGCTGCTTCGCGTTCACGCCCGGTGTGTTGTAGGTGTAAGTGCTGACGGCGTCCTTCCCGCCGGTCGGGTCGGTGAGGTTGTGCTGGGTCTGGCCGGTCCGGTTGCCGGTGACGTCGTAGCCGAACGACTCCCAGTACGGCGCCGGCCCGCCCGGGCTGCTCCCCGCCCCGCCCGCGCACTCCGTGGTCGAGGTCCAGGCGTCGGTCTCGCGCCGGAGGTAGTCGTAGCCGTAGCACTGGGTATCGGTGCCGTCCGCCGACTTGTCCTCGACCTTCGTGACGTTCCCGGACGCGTCCTGGGCATACGTCGTGTCGGTCAGCGCGGCGGAGCCGATCGCCGCGTCCTCCACCAGATTCCGGTTCTGCGTGTCGGTCGGCAAGTCGTAGTACAGGCTCTGCCAGACGTTGCCGGTCTGCTGCGTGCCCTGGGTGATCTGCGAGACTTTGCCCGTCGGCGTGTAGATCGCGCTGTTGACGTACATCGCGTCGCCCTGGATCTGCACCAGCAGGCCGTAGGAGTTGTACCGGTAGACCATCAGCTCGGATGTCCCGTCCGGCTCCATCGACGGAATCCTTTCCGTGGCGAGCGATCCGTCGGTGTTGAACTCGCGATGGGTCTTGTAGCTGCCCGCGATCCCGTTCTGCGCGGCCGGAATCGTCAGAGTGGTGTCCTTCGCCCGGTAGGCGTCGTCGTAGTTGGACATCGTTTCGGTGTACTGGTCCGTGCCGACGTACCGGGTCGAGGACGCCAGCTCGCCGACGACGATCTTTCCGTTGGTGTCGGTGGCCGTGTCGTACGTCCACTGGGCCAGCAGCGAACCGGACGGCGAGTCCCGGTGCTCCTCGGTCTTGCGGCCGAGCGAGTCGTAGACGAACGCGAGCGTCTGCCCGCGGGCGTCGGTCTGGCTCATGACCTGGCCGGCCGCGTCGAACACCCGCGTGCTGTGCCCCTTGTCCGGATCGTCGGCCGAATTCGGGTTGTCGCCCAGGTCGTAGCCGTACTTGAACACATCGCCCGCCGCGTCGGTGAGCGAGCTCACCTTTCCGGTCGGTGTGTAGGTGTACTTCGTGCTGTCCGCGGCACCTGTGCCGGACGGGTCGTGGAACTGGCGCAACTCGGTCGTGCGGCCGCGCACGTCGGTGAACGTGCTCGTCGCCGTTCCGCCCGCGGGTGGGAGGACGTCGGTGTGGTCACCGTGATAGCTGCTCGTGGTGTGCCACTGGTCCCGGCCGAGGCTCTTGGTGGTCGAGACGGTGGGCCGCTCGGCGCCGTCGTACGTCGTGATCGTCTGCGACGGCACCGCGGTGTCGTCGGCGAGGTAGGCGTCCGGACCGGCGGTACCGGTCGCGGCGTAGCCGGCGTTCGTCTTGACCTTGAGCCCGCGCGGGTCGTAGACGGTGTCGGTCAGCACGCGCCCGGTGCCGGTCGGGGACGGGGCCTGCGTCTGGCGGTTCCGGAGGAAGCCGTCGTAGATCGCATAGCCGGTGACCGACCCGACGGAGTTCACCTTCGTCGTGGCCACCGCACTCGAACCGTCGTTGCGCAACGTGTAGTCGTAGTGAACCGGGGTCTGCCCGGGCTGGTTCACGTCGGTGAGCCGGCCGAGGCCGTCGTACTTCAACGTGGCCGTGCGGCCGTTGGCGTCGGTCTTGCCCACGGTCAGCCCGCGGTGCACGTCCAGCGCCGCGGTCTCGGTCTGGTGCAGCGCGTTGGTGTCCGCTGTGGACGTCGGGATTCCCCGCGCGGGCGTGTACGCCGTAGTGCTCTGGCGGTTGTCTGCGTCGGACGTCTGCGTCGAGCGGCCGTAGGCATCGTAGGCTGCCTTCGACTGCTGGGCCCACACCGGAGTGGATCCGTTGTAAGACAGCGCCTTCTGCGTCAGGGTGACGTCACCCGCCCCAGGCGCGTCGGCGAGCCCGTGGCCGTCGTAGAAGGTCCGGACGTCCGACACGGCATTGGCGGGCAACGACGATTGCGTCCCGCAGGGGACGTTCACCTCCTGCTCCTCGCTCGGCAGGCCGAGGACCCAGGTCGTGGTGTTACCGACATAGGTGTAGGTCGTGCAGGTCTCGTCCTGGTTGACCGCGAGGTCACCGAGGTCGCTCTTGGTCTTGACGAAGCCGTTGTCGTCGTACGTGCTGTCCACTTCGGACGTGCGCCAGCCGCCGGTGACCGCCGTTCTGGTCAGCTGAGCCGCGGGCCGAACCAGCACGGCGATCCGGTTGCCGACTCCGGTGGCGGTCTGCTTGCGGTACGGACGGCTGATCGTCGTCGACACCACGTCGCCGTCGATCTTGTTGATCCGGCCGTTCAGCTTCGCCGCCTCCAGCTGCGAGCCTGCCAGGCCCTCGCTGTCGGTCGTGGTGACACCGCCGGAGTCGGTGACTGCCACGGCTTTCGTGCCACCGGCTGCGTTGAGCCGGTCGCCGTCCATCCCGCGCAGGTAGGTGTAGACGGTCGCGGACTGCAGGTCGGAGTCCTGGCCGGTGCCCTTGAGCACCTCGACCGTGCCGTAACCGCGCCACTGCGTCCAGCTCCGGCGCGTCTGCGGGATCAGTGGATTGTCGTCGTAGTGCCACGCGGCCGGACCTTCGTAGTCGTAGCTCGTGACCTGGTCCGGGCTGCCGCCGACGCGGTCGACCTGCTTGACCGAGCCGACGACGTAGCGCACGAACCAGTCGGTCCGCGATTGCAGTGCCCCATCCGGCGTCCAGGTCACCGGGAAGCACCGCTGGCCGTTCGTCTCCGGGGTGGGCGGTGATCCGGCCGTGCAGTCGGTGGCGTCGTAGTTGACGTTGATGTCACCGCCGCTGGCGTTGTGGATCGTGTAGATCCGGTAGCGCCAAAGCGCGGACAAACCGTCCGCGGTGGTGTCCAGCCGGTTCGGGTACTCGACGCCGTCGAAGGTGATCTCCGGCTCGGACACCGCGGTGCCGACGTTCCCGGTGTGCGTGATGCCCTTCAGCCACAGCGACTTGGTACCCGTGCTGTCGAGGTAGGTGTCGTCGAGCGACCAGGTGTCCACGGCCTGCCCGTTGACCTTCGTGGTGATCCCGGTCAGCCGCTTGGTGGTCCAGAAGGTCGGCGAGCCGAACGAGCTGCCGCAGTTCGCGGTGCACTGCCGGTCCCACGGAGTGTCCGGCCAGTTGGTCGCGTCGTGCGTGCCGCAGCTCGACGTCAAGCACCGGTCGCCGGTGGTGAGGAAGACCTGTGCGGCGGCGGCGGTCCCGGCCGGGTCGTCGGTACGGGTGCCGTAGTCGACGTGGTTCAGCGCGCTCGCCCGGTCGTAGGCCAGCGTGGTGGTGCCGTTGTTCGCGCCGTAGGAGTTGGTTTCCTTGTCGTAGTAGTACGTCATCGTGTCGCCGTGGCGATCGACGACGTAGTCGAGGTTCCATTTCCACGGCTGGCTGCACTCGGACTGGGCGAAGCCTGCGCCGTTGTAACACGGTTCGCCGGGGTTGTTGCCGTAGACCGGCACCGCCAGTGTCGCGTTCGTCACGGCGCCACCGCCCGGCCGGGACTGGTCGGCGCCGAACCAGTACTGGGTGCCGCCGGTGTCGGTGATGACCCAGTAGTCGCCGGTGACCGTGCCGGACGCGGGGGTCACGTGCTGCACCCGCTCGCCGTTGTCGTGTGCGGGGCGCCAGACGCCGTTCTGCAGCACCAGCTGGTTTCCCTTGCCCCCCAGCTCCATGCTGACGAAGTCCTCGCCCGCCCAGCACTCGTCGCCGGTCTGGTTTCCGTCGTCCGCGCAACCCTTGTAGGTCCGCGTGATGGAGCCGGGCGAAAGGTCCCAGCCGTCGCCGACCCAAGAGGTCTGATTGTTCTTGGTGGCCGTCCGGCCGTCCACACTGGCGGAGGAGTAGCCCAGGTCGAGGCTCGGGGTCAGGCCGCCGGGCACCGGCGGCACGGAGACCGGGACCGACCAGCTGAACGCTCCGGCGTTCGGGGAGACCTGCCAGGTCTCGGTCGACGTCAACGGCGTCGCCTTGTAGTCGCCGTCCCCGCTGGCGGTTCCCGCGGTGATCGCGAACACCGCGGTGGTGTCACTCACCGGTACCTGACCGGAGACGGTGGACTTCGGGGTGTCGTTGTGCGACGGCACCGGCGTCTGCGTCCGGCACTCCGGCTTGGCTGGCGTGACCGTGGCGCAGGCGGGCAGCTGAACGAGCCGCAACCGGCCGGCCCAGTCGGCGCCGTACGCACCGGCGAACGACGAGTAGTCGACGTCGACGGGCACTGTCCCGCCGGTCTTCAGGCCGTCCGCGCGCGAGACCCGGAACCGCAGCCCCGAGACGCCGGACGCGGCCGCGGCTTTCTGGTCGTCGACCTGGACGTGGACCTTCGCCGGCGCTTCCTTCGCCGTGCGCACCTTGACCGGCAGGGTTTGTGCCGCCAGTGCGCTCTGCGCGACGTCGGCGGTCGCCGCCATCGGCCACGCGGCCGGTCTGGCCGCGACCGGCGTTCTCGGCGTCGGTGGCGCCCCTATCGGCGCCTTCACCGCCACCTTGCCGCCGGACACCGGCGGGAAGCCTTGTGGGCTCGACGGCGAAGTTCGGGGGAACTTCGGCACCGCCGCTGCGGTTCCCGAGGCAACGGGCAGCACGGCGGCCGCGACGAGAGCCGCGACCACCAGGTGCTTGAGGTACTTACGCGATCGGTACATGGGAGGCACCTCTCTGGTTGCGAGCAAGCTAGGGGCAGGCGAAGCGGCAGATGTCGTAGGCTGCGAGAACACCGGTGTACAGCCGGACCTCGCCGATCGAACCGCCGATCCAGCGCATCACCAGCGGCTGGCTGTTTGCCTGCGCGGTGCCGAACTGTGCGGCGCCGGTGGCCTGCCAGCCCGCCAGGTTGTTCTGGCCGGCCTGATGGGAAAGCTGGATCGACCCGCTGAGCACGCCGTCCACGTAGATCGACAGCTGCTGCGCGGGCAGGTCGTAGACTCCGGTCAGAGTGGCCACCCGGCCGGCCACGGGCGCGGTCTGCGCGAAGACCTGACTCGACGCCGCATTGTCCATATCGGACTTCGGCAGCATGAACATCCATTGTTTTCGGGTGCCGTCGTAGCCGAGGTAGAACCCGCCGAGATGGTTGCCGAGCTGGGTCACCGCCGTCCGCGTGGTCCCGTCGATCTGGTCCAGCTCGACCTGTGCGGACACGGTGAAGCTCGCGTCCGTACGCACGCCCTGGGACGCGGTCGTGACCGAGCCGTTGAGCGGGTCCGGGAAGCGGATCGTGCCGCCGGCGACCGTCGCACCGTTCACGGCGCTCGCGGTCAGGCCGCCGATCGTGTCGGTGACCGACGCCGACGAGGCCGGCAGCCAGTCGTGGTCCAGGGACGGAACCGTGGACAGCGTGTGGATGTCACTGTCGACGAGTGTCCACTGGGTCTGGTCCTGGACGCCGTTGCCCAGCACCCGGCCGTAGACCCGGACGTCGTCGAGGGAGCCGAGCAGGTGGTTGGTGAGCAGGCCGGTCCACAGCCCGCGGCCGATCTGCAGGGTGCCGGTCGCCTTCCAGGGCGTGGTGTGCGTGCTCTGCCCGACGAGCCGGCCGTCGACGTAGAGCCGCATGATTCCGGTGGCCACGTCGTAGGTGCCGATCAAGCTGGTCCACGCGTTGGGCGTCGGCGTGCCGCCCCACGCCGCGTCGATCGCGACGGGAGCGGTGCTGTCGGTCTGAGGCAGGTCGAACTCCCACGCGTGGTGCGCGGGGTGGTAGCCGAGGAAGAACGCGCTGGTGCCGGCGCCGTCTTCGCTCACCGCGGTTTGCGCGTAGTCGAAGTTGCCGTCGATCTTCACCCACGCGGACACCGAGAAGCTGCCCGAGGTGTCCACCGCGGGCCCGCCCGTGGTCGACGCCCACGCAGTGTTCCCGTGGAGCGACAACGCGTTCCCGATGTGCCCGGTCGCCCAGCTCGCCTGCGCAGGGTCGAACGAGGCCGGGTGGCCGTTGCCGGAGTCGTCGGTGACGGTGGTGGACGGCGCGAGGCCGTCGAGTTTCCACCAGCCGGCGGGTTTCGTCGCGTTCGGGTCCGTGCTGACGTTGATGTGGTAGAGCGTCGGCTTCGGGCTCACGTTGCCGGCGCGGTCCACGCTCAGCACCGAGATGTCCGTCGGCCCCGGCTTCAGCGGCGTGATGTTCACCGTCGCGCTGCCGTCCGATCCGGCTTGGACGGTCGACGGGGTGTCCCCGCCGATGCTGTACCGGTAGGCCGCGACATCGGCGACACCGCCGTTGGTGAACGTGAACTTACCGGTCTTGCCGGGTGCGCCCGCAGCCGTGCTCGCCGGGTAGTCGGTCGAGGCGATGCCCGCCGGTTTGTCCGGTGGCGTCACGTCCACCGACAGGTCGCACCAGTCGGACCACGGCCCGTAGTCGATCTGTCCGCCGCCGAGGTCGTTCACGCCGCGGACGTGCCACGCGATCACGTCGCCGTCCTGATATGCGCCGCTGGGGATCGTGAAGGTGAAGGGGCTGCCGGACTCCTGGGCGACCGTTGTGACGCTGCCGACGGGCTGGGAGCCGCCGTGCACCCAGTACTCGAACTGGGCCTGCACGCCCCCGCCGTCGCGGTCGGTCAGGGTGTCCGCGCGCAACGTCGGCGTGGTGGTGGGCACGTAGCCCTGGTTCGGGTAGTAGCTGCACGGATGCGTCGAGCCGTAGGACAGGCCGGTCGGCGCGTACGGCAGCCAGTTGTAGGTGACGTCCAGTTTCGCGGTGTCCGGGTTGAACTTCTTCCATCCCAGGTTGCCGCTGTTGGAGGCGCCTTCGTCGTCGGCCCGCATCATCAGCGTCGCGGTGCCCGAGTTCACGGCCAGCGCGTCGCGCATCACCTGTACGGCGTTGAAGCCGACGTAGTCGTCGGCACAACGGAGGGTTCCGTTGCTGTCGACCCAGCCGTGCGCAGCCGACGGCGCGTCGTTCAGTGCTCCCTGGACCGGTTGCGCGTTGCCCCGCGGCGGGTTGGCCGCGCTGATCGCGGCGGTCTCGAAGAGGTCGACCTTCGTGGCGGTGCACGACGGCGCCCACGTCTCGAGGACGTTGAACTCGGCGCCGAGGATGTGCGCGTTCGGGTTGCCGTCCTGGCCGAGGAAGTCGCCGATGTCGAACTGGAAGTACGAATGGACCTGCACGGTCGGATAGCTCCAGCTGGTGTAGCCGACCTTGGCGACGTTGTCGCCGTCCCCGCCCCAGTACGAGTTCCCCACGTAGCTGGTGGGCTGGAGGTATACCTCCGCCCACCCGGCTTTACCCGCTTCCCAGCCCGGGTCGACCTTCACCGGGTACCGGGTCGCCGGGTCGGCGAACAGTGCCTGATCGGTCGTCAACGCCAGCGAGTCCGGCTGGACGCGCACGCCGAGCACGGCGCTCTTCGGCGGCGCTTTGCTGTCCACTGTGGAGTCACGCATGACCGGCGGGGGCGCCTGGAAGACCACCGACCCGGTCGGCGACAAGGCGCTCAACGCGCCGTTCGCCTCGGTGCGGACGTTCAGGCCCGCCGTGTGCATGCCGAACCGGACCGTGCGCAGCGCCGGGTTCTTCGCTGCCTGCGGCGTCTTCACCACCAGGTCGTGGGTGAAGCGGTTGCCGAAGGCGTGGACCTGCAGGTCCACGCCGGGCAGCACCTCGGGATAGGTCGCGGTGTCGCCGTCGAGAACGGGCTTGGGCAGCGGCGCCGGCCAGCTGAACGACAGCTGCTGCCCGTCGCCACCGAACCGGACGACCGGGCCGGTGCCGCCTCCGGAAAACACCTGCGGGACCACCACCGCCCCCGGAGCCACGGAACCGTCCGGAAGGAACCGCAGCCGGGTGTCCACCGCTACCCAGTCGCTGCCGCGCCGGACCCGCTGCGGCTCGACGGAGAGCCGCGCGGTCAGGGTCCCGTCCGGATTCGCGAACACCTGCCGCGTCTCCGTGCGCTGATCCAGCGCCTCCACCTGGTGCCTGACCGCCTTCGCCGTCGCCACCGCCAGCGCCCGGTCCGGCTGCACAGCCGGCAGGTCCGGCCCCGGCCCCGGTGCGGCCCGCACGGCCGGAACGGCCAGGAACGCCGCCAGCAGCGCCACCGTCACCGGCACGATCACCTTGCGCATGCTTGCCCCCAGTTCATCGCGGACGGATCCGCACCACACCCCGGAACCGGACAGCGCCCGGGACTGCTCGACGAGAAACTCACGAACGCCGCCCGGGCGGTCACACCCGGTACCACGGCACGAACCACGATCCGACGGTGCTCTGGTTGGTGCCCCACAAGGTCCCGGCGCTGTCGGCGGCCGTGACGATCATGGTGTTGTTCGCGGCCAGCGCCAGGGCCGGGTCGCCCGCGAGCGCGGGGCTGTTGTCGATGACGTCCCCGGTGGAGAAGGTCGAGGTCGGCGACGACTGGCCGAACACACCCAGCTGACCGCCGGTGGTCCGGACCATGATCTGCACCGTGCCGTTGTTCGCCGGCGAGCGCACCATCGCCGGGCGGCCGGTGAGCCCGCCCGCCACGCTGATCCGGTACCACGGCACCCAGCCGCTGCCCGGGCTCGTCTGGTTGGTGCCCCACACGTCGCCGCCGGTGTCCACCGCCGTGACGACCATGGTGTTGTCGGCCGCCAGCGTCACCGCCGGGTCGCCGGCGAACACCGGGCCGCCGGGGATCACGTCACCGGTGGAGAACCCCGAACCCGACTGGCCGAAGAAACCGACGTGACCGTCCGTCGTCCGCGCGAAGAGCTGCACTGTGCCGCCGCTCGCCGGGGACAGCACCGAAGCCGGTGCCCCCGCGAGCCCGCCGGCCACGCTGACCCGCGTCCAGGCTCCCCAGCCGCCGCCCGGGCCGTTCTGGGCGGCCGCCCAGAGGTCGCCGGCGGTGTCGACGTCACTGACGACCACGCTTCCGTCGGCCTTCAGCGTGGCACCCGGGTCCCCGGCGAACACCGGGCCGCCGGGGATCACGTCACCGGTGGAGAACCCCGAACCCGACTGGCCGAAGAAGCCGACTTGACCGTCCGTCGTCCGCGCGTAGACCTGGACCGTACCGCCGCCGGCCGGGGACAGCACGGACGCCGGCGTGCCGGTGAGGCCGCCCGCCACGCTGATCCGGTACCACGGCACGAAACCGGAGGCCGGGTCGGTCTGGTTGGTGCCGCGCAGGTCTCCCCCGGCGACGGTGAACATCATCATCCGGCCGTCGGCGGCCTTGACGGTGCTCGACCCTTCCGTGGGTAACGTCGAGGTGAAGTCGTAGCTGCCGGAGCCGAGGACGTAGGTGGCGTACCGGCCCTGGATCCCCTGGTAGCCGGGCGATCCGGCACCGGGGCTGACGACGGGTGCGGCCGGGTCGAGGGGCACCCGCACAGTGGCGGTCGCGTTCACCGGGATCGTGACGTGCAGTGCCAGTCCGTTGCCCGTCCTGGTCCAGTCGGTGGCCGCGTCGCCGTACGGCGTGTGGTAGCTCGTCGCGGCGTGGCTCAGGCCGCCCACCACGGCGGGCCGGATGTCCAGCCGGTTGCCGGCAACCGCGTCCGGGTCGGCGCCGAGGCCGCCGAGGCCGGACCCGAACCAGGCGTCGATCGCACCGAGGATCACGTGGTCCTGGGACTCCCCCGCGGTGGGCCCGTCCCACTGCTCGGTCAGCGCGGTGGCCCCGTGCTTCACCTGGTAGCCGTAGCTGGGACTCGAGGTCTGGATGGCCAGGTCGTAGAGGACGTCGTCACGGTCGGCGGCGGCCAGGACCCGGAACACCGCGGGCAGGGCGATCTCGCCGACGGTGAGGTGGCTGCCGTGCGCGGCGATCGCCCCGACGAGGTGGTCGAGGACGGCTTGCCGGGCGGCGTCGGGCACGATGCCCGTGTCGAGGACGAGCGCGTCGTCGGCCTGGGTGCCCTCGTCGTACGTGCCGGCCGCGGCGTGGAAGAACTTCTGGTTCATCGCCCCGCCGATGGCCTGGGCGAGGTTCGCGTACGTCGTCGCGGACGCTTGGTCGCCGAGGACCGTGCTGATCTTCGCCATGGCCACCGCGTCCTGGTGGTAGGCGTAGTTCGCAGTGAACGTCTTCGTGGTCGCCTCGTCGGCCGCGTTCCAGTCGCCGAGGCCGCTTGCGCTGTAGTCGACGAGGTTGCCGGTGGTGTGGGCCTGCAGGTAGCCGAAATACCGGTGCATCGCCGGATAGAGCGAGCTCAGCGTGTCGGTGTCGCCGTAGGCCTGGTAGAGCTGCCAGGCGGTGAGGACGATCGTGCTGCCCCAGTTCGGGTCGTCGCGGAACCCGCCGTCGAACCCGACGTACTCGGGTGCGATGTCGGGGATGAGCCCGCTGTCGGTCTGCGCGTCGGCCACGGTGCGGAGGAACTGCCGGTAGTAGGCGGCGACGTCGTAGTTGCGGCTGATCGTGTCGAACACCAGGTGGTCCTGTTCCAGCCAGCCGAGCTTCTCCCGGGCCGGGCAGTCGGTCGGGATGCCGGAGAGGTTGTTCCGCACGGCCTGCCGGGTGATCCCGTGCACGGCGTTCACCAGCCCGTTCGCCGTGTCCACCGAACCGCTCGGCGGGCTCGCGGCGCTCAGCGGCAGCCCCGTGATCGTGTCCGCGGACGGCGGCGACGGCAGCCCGGTCACCTCGAGATAGCGGAAACCGTGGTACATGAAGTCCGGGTGCCAGCGTTCGGTTCCGGTGCCGGCCAGGGTGACCGTGTCCCAGATCGTCGGCGTGACCGCGTTGTTGGTCACGCTCTGTTCGTCGACGGTGCCATCGGGCTTGAGGAGTTCGCCCGGGTACAGGGTGATCCGGGTGCCGGCCGGGCCGCTGACGGAGAGCTGCTCCCAGCCGGCGATGTTGGTGCCCAGGTCGAACACGTAGTGACCGGGCACCGGCTGGCTGATCGACACCGGGCGCATCGTGCCGGCCTGCTGCACCGGCGGAGCGGCCTGCGCACTGAGCACCGTCTGCGGGCCGGGTGGGGACACCGCCTGCGCCGGCTGCCAGGACTCCAGGTTCGTCCCCGGCGCGTCCCAGCCCGACGGCGCCTGACGGGCGTCGAAGTCCTCGCCGCCGTACCAGTTCGAGAACGTCGTGGGCCCGAGCGTGGTGCGCCAGCTCGGATCCGTGACGACACGCGCGGTGCTGCCGTCGGCGTAGGTGAGTTCCAGCTGCGCGAGCAGCCTCGGAGTCGCGATGGTGGCGGCGAACTTCTCGTAGCGGCCCGGGGTGCTCGGCACATTCGCAACGCCGTTGCCGAGTGCCACACCGATCGTGTTCGAGCCGGAGCGGACCAGCGAGGTCACGTCGTAGGTGCTGTAGAGCACGCGCTTGCGGAAGTCGGTGCCCGCCGGCTGCAGCACGGCCTGCGTGACCGGCTGCCCGTTGACCCGCGCGTCGTACACGCCGAGCCCGGCGGCGTACAGACGGGCCGACGCGATCGGCCTGTCCGCGGTGAACGCCTTGGCCAGCAGAGGAACCGCGGCGGAGTGCGTCGGCGGCGGTGGCGCCTGCCCGGTCACGACGGCGGCCGCCGCGAACGGGCCGGCGGCGTTCGCGGCCGTCTGGAGCTGGTAGTCGACCGGAAAACCCGGGGTGCGCCCGTCGTCGGTCACGACGTCGGTGCGGGGGTAGAGCCGAATCCGGTCGAAGTGCCGCACCTGCCCGAGGTCCAGCTGCACCCACACCGGCGTGGCCAGGTCCTGGCCGTGGTGCTCGGCGCTGGTGTAGCCGAACGGCGCGCGGTCGGTGGTGGGCGAGCCGTCGGTCGCGTACTGCGGTGCCCACGAACCATCCACTGTGTACGACTCGGAGCTGGTGACGGGGGTGTGCGCGGCCAGGTTCACCTGAGGGTTCGCACTGTCGGCGACCTCGACCTCGGCCAGCTGCAGCCGGGACACCTCGTCGGGGAAGCCGCCCTCCTTGATCGGCAGCCCGAGTTTGCTCACCGAGAGCCGGACGTACCGCGCGTCCTGCGCCGGCAGGTCGACCACCACCGGCCGCGGCGCGCCGGCCGGGTCGGCGATCCACTGCCCCGCCCAGTCACCGGACGCCAGCAGGCCCATCTCCCAGTGAGCGACCGCGCTCCAATCCGAGACGGCGCCCGCGGTGTCCCACGTCCGTACCCGCCAAAACACCGCCTGCCGGGAAGCGAGCGCGGGCCCGCCATAGGACACGCCGACCGACGCCGCCGACGTAACCTGCCCGCTGTCCCACAGGTCCGGCCGGCCGGCAGCCAGCACGGCGGCGCTGCTCGCGGCCTGGACCTGGTAGGCGGTCTGCCCCTGACCGCGGTCACCGGTGGCCAGTTCCCAGCTGAGCTTCGGATGGACGTCGTCGATCCCGAGCGGATCGGTCAGGTAGTCGACGCGCAGGTTCCCCACCGTCAAGCCGGCCACTGCGGCGGCCGCAGGCACCACGGGGACGACCGCGCCGAGCAGGATGACCAGCGACAACGCCACACATCGTCGAGTTCCCACGTTTGCCCCCAGGCGAGCCACGATCAGGCGCCCAGCCAAGCCGCGCCGGCAGGCCGTGGCAAGCGTTTCGATCCTGGTCGAAAGGGCGCCGACCGCCGTCGAACACAGCTGGGCCCGCCGCGCCGAACTCGGCTACCGCCACGACCACGCCCACGCCTCCACCTCAGAGATCGAGCACGTGGTGCATTGCTCCTATGTCCACGACACCCGGACCGGGGATCGAGCACTCACGGACCTTTCGGGACTCACCGTCGAGCTGACGCTGACCTCCGACGCGGCGCTGATAACGTCCGATCCGGCCGCGGACCGCGAGGCAACGCCCTTCTGAACCTGGGGTACTCGTGCCCAGCCGCCTCAGGAGCTTCCAGGATCCGTCAGCCGCCGGCCGTGATGCCGGATCTATAGGCGAACACGACCGCCTGGACGCGGTCGCGCAGGTCGAGTTTGGCGAGGATGTGGCCGACGTGGGTCTTGATCGTGCCCGGTGACAGACACAGCAGCTCGGCGATCTCGGTGTTCGACAGGCCACGGGAAAGTTGTTGCAGAACCTCGCGTTCCCGCCCGGTGAGCAGGCCGAGCCTGGCGTGTTCCGGAGGGTCGACGATGGGCTGCGAGCCGACGAATCGCTCGAGAAGCCTGCGGGTGACGGTCGGGGCGAGGGTCGCTTCGCCCGCCGCGATCACCCGCACGGCAGCGATCAGGTCAGCGGCCAGGGCGTCCTTGAGAAGGAAGCCACTGGCACCGGCGCGCAGCGCGGCGTAGACGTACTCGTCGAGGTCGAACGTGGTGAGCACCAGGATGCGCGGGCTTGTCGCGTCCCGGTCGGCGAGGATCGCCGCGGTTGCCTGCACGCCGTCCAGCTCGGGCATCCGGATGTCCATCAGCACCACGTCGGGACGGGTGCGGGTCACCAGGCTCACCGCGTCCGTCCCGGTGCCGGCTTCGCCAACAACCTCGATGTCCGGCGTGTTGTCCAGGATCATGCGCAGCCCGGTGCGGACCAGCGCCTGGTCGTCGGCGAGCACCACTCTGATGGTCACGGCTGCGGCGCCGCCAGTGGCAGGCTCGCCCGGACGACGAACCCACCTCCCTGGCGCGGGCCGGCCTCGAACGTGCCGCCCAGGACGCTCACTCGTTCTCGCATGCCGCGCAATCCGTGTCCGGTTCCCACCGGGTCATCGAATACCGGAGTCCGCATGTGGCCACGGTCTGTCACCTCGATATGCAGGACAGTCGGCTCGTACCGCACCACGATAGTCGCCGCGGTGCCCGTGCCGGCGTGTTTCATGACATTGGTCAACGCTTCCTGCGCGATACGGTAGCCCGCCAGGTCCACAGTGGACGGAAGTGGACGCGGGCGGCCCTCGACTCGCAGGTCGACCGGAGTGCCCGCGGCTCGTACCTGCGCGACAAGGCGGGGCAGCCGCTCCGCGCCGGGCGCGGGCGCCCAGTCCGGGGTGTCCTGCCCGAGTGCCCCGAGCAGCCGCCTGGTCTCCCCCAGCGCGGCGCGCCCGGTCTCCACAATGGCCCCGAGCGCTTCACCGGTGCGCTCGGGGCGACGCATCAGTTCGGCCTGTCCGCCCTGAGCCTGGAGCACCACCACCGACAACGCGTGCGCCACCACGTCGTGCAACTCCCGGCTGATCCGGCCGCGTTCGGCCGCCACGGCGAGCGCGGCCTGGGTGTCCCGCTCGCGTTCCAGCTCCTCGGCCCGCCGTTCCAGCCCGGCCAGCCTGGCCCTGCGCTGGTAGCTGCTGCGTCCGCCCAACCACGCGGCCAGCAGCACCAACGCCAACACCGGGAACCCGCCCCACGTCGTCACCTGAGGTTCGGTTCGGTCCCGCGGGGACGCTACCGGCGCGATGGGTGGTGCGGGGGCGGTCAAGCCGTTCGACGCGCCGATCTCGGGCCGGCTGCCGAACGAACTCACCTGGCCAAGGCCGGGCCAGGTGTGGTTCACCGCGTGCGCGTACAACTCGCATCCCGCCGCCGCCAGCAGACCCGCCAGCAGCAGGGCGAGTGAGAGTCGTCGGGGCCGGACGGCGGCGACCATGCACAACCCGATCGGTCCGACGAGGTCCACCGGCAGCGGCTCGGCGCCGAAGGCAAGGTGCCCAAGCGCAGTCAACATCCCGACCGCGAAGGTGAGCACGGGCCGACGATGTCCGACAAGCAGGACGGCCATCGCGGCCAAGGTACCCAGCCACCACAGCCACCCGAAATATGGGCTCGGGTGCCGGAGGACCCCGGTGGAGGTCCCCACGGCAAGCGCAAGACCGACGTCGACGGCTACCGGCGAACGCAGGACACGGCCCGCTCTCGCCGGCTCTGCGGCCAGCCGCCCTGCCCACTCCTGCGCCGCGGTCAACCGCGAAGACGTCCCCATGATCGGCCGAGCCTAGTGCGGCACCGGCCGCAGCGGATCTGCCGCGAGGGGGAGATCGACCTGTGCCTCGCGGCAGAGAAAGCCGCGAGGCAAGACGTGCCCTGCGACCGATGTGCGAAGACTGCGCGGCAATCCACGCTGTAGCGCATGGGAAACCCTCATCCTCCGACATATCGGGAAACGGACTCAGTATGAGAAGGACGCACCGAGCAGTTCTCGCCGCCACGCTGGCTGCGATCGCTGGTGTCGGTATCACGACCGGCGCCGCCGCAGCGGCACCACCGGCAGGGTCGGCACCACGACTGACGCTGCCGGCACCCACCGGCCGCTACGCCGTCGGCGCCACCGAACTGCACCTGACCGACCGGTCGCGGGTGGACCCGTGGGTGGCGGAATCCGGACCGCGCCAGCTGATGGTGTCGATGTTCTACCCGGCTCTGCTGCCCGTCGGGCCGCCACGGCAGTATCTGACCCCGCAGGAGGCCGCGCTGCTGCTGGCCGCCAAGGGCCTCCCCGGAGTCTCACCCGACGTTCTCGCCGCGACCAGGAGCAGCGCGCACGAGGGCGCGCCGCCGCTCCCCAGCCGGCACGGATTGCCCCTGGTGATCTTGACGCCGGGCGCGGGTATGCCCCGCTCCATTCTCACCGGGCTGGCGGAGGACCTGGCCAGCAAGGGTTACGTGGTCGCCGACATCGGGCCGAACTACGAGACCTACGGGCTCGCGTTCCCGGACGGCCACGTCACGACCTGCACACTGGCCTGCGCCGACAGCACCCAGCCCACTGTCGGGCTGAAAGTGCGGATCGACGACACCTCCTTCGTCATCGACCAGCTGACCGGCCCGACCGCGTCCTGGGCGCTTTCCCGGCTGATCGACCCGACGCGGATCGGCCTGGACGGCGACTCCGTCGGCGGCTACGCCGCGCCGCACAGCATGCTGGCCGATCGCAGAATCCGGGCCGGGGTGAACATGGACGGCAGGGTCTGGACGCCGCTGCCCGCATCCGGGCTGGACCGGCCGTTCCTCATGCTGGGTCGCGAGAGCGAGCGCACCCCCACCGGCGCGGACCCGACCTGGCCGGACACCTGGACACACCTCACCGGCTGGAAGCGCTGGCTCACCGGTGCCGACTTCGCGCACGCCAGCTTCACCGACACCTTCGTGCTGACCGACCAGCTCGGCGTCTCCCCGCCCGGGGTGATCAGTGGCGTCCGGTCGATGGAGCTGACCCGCGCATACATCGGCGCGTTCTTCGACCTCACGCTGCGCGGCTGTCCACAGCCGCTGCTCGACGGTCCGACCGCCGCGAACCCCGAGGTCAAGTTCTGGCCCTGACCAGGGTCGTTCCACCGAATGCCGCAGTCGCCATGGTTCCGGTCCTCGACCGGGGCCATGGCGTTTCCGAACCCCGCGTCATGCCACACGGCCTGCGCGTAGCCGACGGCGAGGCATGCCTGCGCGACAAACCGACCAAATACGTCACCAGCCGGCACGGCGGCCAGGACGGCAACTGGACAACAGCGACACCAACCGAAACCCCCAGTCCGGTCAGGCAATCGAACGTCCGGTCATGCCGAGAAGCGGATGTCCTGGTCGACCGGAAAGATCCAGCCGATCAGAGCAATTCGAGGCGGATGCCGTCCTGGGGTTGGTCGGGGCCGTGATCGCGGATGATTTCGACGTTCTCGTCGAACAGCGTTGCACCTTCCTCTCGCTCCGCCCGGCGGAGCCGCGCCTGGATGACCGGGCGGTTCGACGGGTGGCAAGTGCGGAGAAGTTGCTGCAACCTGCGCGCCGTCGCCTCGTAGCCGAGTGCGGACCTGGACAGCTCGGAGTTGAGCCAGCGCAGGACCCATCCGTTGTCAGGTGTTCCGAAGCCTCCACCGAGGATGTCGTTGAACGCATCCAGGTTCCCTCGCCATGTGTAGCCGTCGAGCAGCCGTGAGAACTCGCGGGCGAACCCGTCGAAGTCGGAGAAGCGGGCTCCGTCGATGGTCAGCCTGCCCGAGCCCTCTGGGGAAATCACAGTGCCGGACAGGTCAGCGCCTCAGCAGCCAGCCGCCGGACCTCACTCCAGTCATCGCCCGCGAACCACTCGCGGCGGTCAGCGCGACCTCACGGTTGCGCGCTTCCACGTACATGTACTGGTCGTAGCCGACATGGACGAAGAACCCGCCCTCGGCTTCGAGCCGACACCACGCACCAGTTCACGCCCGACGTCCAGGGTGATCGGCGCGCCGTCGTGGTGAGCGGTGAGGTCGGGTGGGCACCGGTCGCGCAGTTCGTGGCCGTCGTCGGGCGACTCTCATCCGAAGTGGACCCCGCTGACCGCGAGGCGTCGGGCCGGTGCCGGGTCGGTGATCGTGGCCGGGTCCCAGGACGCGGGCGGGAACAGTCGCCAGTCCATCGCCGCCGAGGCGAGGTGGTGCCGATTCCCGCCATGGCGATATCCGTCCTGACCTGGCGTCCGTCGCCCCGGGCCGGCGAGAAGCGACCAGTCCGAGCCGCCTGATCGCCGCACGCACAGTCGACCTGGGAGGGTGAATTGCGCCGGCAAAAACCATCCCCGGAGTCTGAGTCGCCGCCCGCCCGCGGCGGCCATGCTTGGCCCATGGACCACGACCAGTTCGCCGACGAGGTGGCCGAGCGGGCCGACCTCCCGCGGGAACAGGCCGCGGCGCCGGGCGAACGCATCAGTGGCGGAGGCTCGGCGCTTCGACAAGTTCATCCGGGCTCAGGGAATGGCCCCCGTCCCCGAGACGGTCGAGTGACAGGAGGAGATCGACCATGACGCTGCCCGTCAGGCGTTCTGCCGGCCAGGCGGATCGATGGAACCCCTTCCGCGGATTCGAAGAGCTCTACCAGCAGATCGACCGGCTCGCGCAGTCGGCCTCGGGCACCGCACCGGACGGCGGGCCGTGGCTGCCGGCCGGAGACGTCTCGGAAACCGACGACGCCTACCTGGTCGAGATCGAACTGCCCGGCGTCCGGCGGGACGACATCGACGTCGAGCTGTACGGCAACGAGCTGGTCGTCACCGGTGAGCTGAAAGAGGTGGAGCGCAAAGGTTTGCTCCGCCGCCGCACCCGCCGGGTCGGGGAGTTCGAGTACCGGGTGACGCTGCCCGGTGACATCCGCGCCGACGGCATCGGGGCCGCACTCGACAGCGGCGTGCTCACCGTCCGCGTCCCGAAGGTGGACGCCACCAAACCCAGCAAGATCAAGATCACGGGTGGGTGACCCATGACCCGAATTCTGCTGGCGCTGTCCGGCAGCGACCACTGGACTCTCAAGGACGGCAGCCGGCACCCGACCGGCTACTGGGCCGAGGAGTTCGTCGTTCCGCACAGCGTGTTCCGTGCCCAGGGGATCGACGTGACCCTCGCCACTCCGGGCGGGGTGGCGCCCACCGTGGACCAGGTGAGCCTGAACCCGGAGAGGGCGGGCGGCGAGATGAAGGCCGCCGCGTTCCGCGACTACATCGACGCCCTCGCCGCCGAACTGGCGCAGCCCATGGCGTTGGAGCACGCGGTCGGGCACGTCGCCGACTATGACGCCCTCTTCGTCCCCGGCGGCCACGGGCCCATGGAGGACCTGGCCGATTTCCAGCCGCTCGGACAGATCCTCACCGAGTTCACCGGCTCGGATCGTGTGGTCACAGCCGTCTGCCACGGTCTGGCCGGACTGTTGCCGGCCAACCGGCCGGATGGCGGCTGGTTGTTCGACGGTAGGCGGTTGACGGGGTTCACCAACGAGGAGGAACGCTTGGCGGGCCTTGCCGCCCGTGCGCCGTGGCTGCTGGAGGACCGGCTGCGGGAACGTGGCGCGGACTTCCAGGCGGGGCCGCCGTGGGAGCCGCACGTGGTGGTGGACGGCATCCTCGTCACCGGCCAGAACCCGGCGTCGTCCCAGGCCGCCGCCGATCGGACGCTGGCCGAACTGCGCGTACACAACGCACTGTGACACCGATGTTTTCCACGATCGAGGAAGGGAGGTTCCAGCCGTGTCGACTGGTTCATCCACACCCGCCGCCGGCGCTGTTCTGACGGGTCTACCGCTGCCCGACGTGTTCCGGATGATGATGGTGCGCGGTGCCGTCGCCGTCGTGTTCGGCGTGCTGGCGCTCGCGTGGCCCGCCGTCACCGCCCTGGTCCTTGCCCTGCTCTTCGGGGCCTATGCGCTGGTCAACGGGGTCAGCGCGATCATCACGGCGATCCGCGACGACGGCCTGTTCCACCGCTGGCTGGTCGCCCTGAGCGGCGCGCTGAACGTCATCGCGGGCGGGCTCACGCTCTTCTGGCCCGGTATCACCGTGCTGGCACTGACCTTCGTGGTCGGCGCGTGGGCGCTGGCCACCGGGATCAGCGAGATCGTGACCGCGGTCCGGTTGCGCCGAGTGGTCCGGCACAAGGGGTTCCTCGTCATCGCCGGTGTTCTCTCGGTGATCGCGGGTGTGCTGCTCGTGTGGCATCCGCTGGCCGGTGCGCTCGGCATCGCGGTCGTCGTCGGCACCTACGCCGTGCTGTACGGGTTGCTGCTGATCGGCCTCGGGGCCTGGCTGCGGCACGTGGTCCGCCATCCGGCGACCACCTGAGCAGCGTTGGCGCTGCGTGCGGGAAGCGAGGAACGATGATCACCGCTGAGACGGTCAACCGGATACTCCGGTTGAGCGGCGACGGGCTGCCACTCACGTCCGTGTACGTGCGGGTGCCGGTCGACCCGAAGGACCGGGCCGATCTGCTCGGCCGGCTGGACACCGTGCTGGACCAGGTCGAGCCGATGGCCAAGGACAAGTCGGTGGACCGGGCCGTCCGGCTGTCGCTGCGCGGCGACCTGGAGCGCATGCGCGAGGCGGTGAAGATCGAACATTGGCGGCCCGGCTCGGTGGCGTTCTTCTCGTGCAGCGCCCGCGACATCTTCGAGGCGGTTCAACTGCCGCGCGCCGTGCGGGACCGTGCCGTGCTGGACGACACCCCGTTGGTGCGGCCGATGCTGGCCGTGCTCGAGGAGTACGCGCGGTGCTGTGTCGCGGTGGTGGATCGGGCAAAGGCGCAGATGTGGGAGTTGTTCGCCGACGAGATCGAGCCGGTCGGCTCGCTGTCCGACCGGAAGCTGCGCAAGCCGGACTACGCGGCCAACCTGGCCGAGGACAAGGTGCACAACAAGGCCGAGGAACTGGCCAAGAAGCACTACCAGCACACCGCGGCGGAGCTGGCGGAACTGTACGAAACGGACGGTTACGACCTGCTCGCCGTCGGCGGCCACCGGGTCGAGGTGCCGCACTTCCTGGACGCCCTGCCCCGCGACCTGCGCGAGCGGGTCGCCGGCACGTTCACCGTCGACCCGCACGCGGTCGACCTGGGCGAAATCAAGCAGAACGCGGACGCGATCGTCGCGCGGTACCAGCGCGACGTCGACCTCAAGCTGGTCAGGGAGGTGGTGGAGAAGGCGGCGATGGGGAGGGGTTACGGCGTGCTCGGCGTCGCCGGCTGCCTGTGGGCCGCGACCGTCAAGGCGGTGGAGACGCTGCTGGTCCAGGACGGCGCCACGGTCGCCGGCGTCGTGTGCACGAACTGCGACTGGATGGGCATGTCCGGTGACACCTGCCCGCTGTGCGAGCACGCGACCCGCCCCACCGCGGACATCCTGGACGAGCTGGCGCAGGCGGTGATCGACGAGAGCGGCGCGGTACGGCACGTCAAGGCGGACTCCGAGATCAAGGAACACCTGGCCGGCGCCTCGCTGCGGTTCCCGTTGCCGCCCTTGCCGTAGCGGTGGTTCGGGCAGTGCCGTCGCTCCAGCCACGACAACCACTCGGCAGGCCGTCATGAAGATCCGCTTTCGGCGCCGTGCCACGGATTCCGCTCTCCGAGACCGGGGAAACAGCACATCACCTGGGACGTGGTCCACCGGAGCGTCCGCTTCCGGCACGCACGGGCGGCAGAGGTCGTCGTCGATCTCTCCCCCCGGGTTCGGACCCGACAGACGCCGCCACACCCGGCGCCTGTGGGGCCGTCCGTTCCGCGCCACGAACTGGAACGCCTCCGAACGGCCTGGCGCCGACCGGTCCAGCCCTCACCACGGCCGACCGCCGACTAACGTCCAACCGTCGATCCCTCGTCATGGACGCATCGGGTACCGCGTTGCTGCCCTCTGCCCGCCCTGTCGACCATCCGTTCAAGCCGACGAGCGGACGCCGATGCGGTCAATCGGTGCAGCCCGTTGCGACTGCACCGGCTCTCTAAGTCAGGCATCATCTCCTTCTCGTCGATGCGACATCGCCCCCAGAACCGCCCTCGCGAGCCGAGCGCACGCCCATGCCGCTGGTCACGCACCCACATCCAGTCATGCCGAAGAGCGTGCGTAGCGAATTCCGTATCCGGCCCAGCTCGGTCTGCGCTGCCGGAACTACCCGGCCGGTTCATCGAGGCGATTCAAGGCGTCGCGAAAGTTACCGCTCTGGCCGAGGCCTGCGAGCACGACAATCATGTTATCCACGCCGCACTCACGGACGATCAGGCCGTCGAAGCACCAAAGTAGCCGCCACGCTGTGATCTCCGGTGCCGGCCCATACCGACATGAGATGTTTGACCTCGGCCGGCGTGAAGATCGTCGCTCGGCCTGGCTCATGCTTCTCGCCGAGCACGAGCGCGTCTTGCCCCGGTTGGCAGCCGTGCGGGACGGCCTGGACGCCACTGTCGATCCGGTGCGTGTGCCCGCCGACTGCGTCGACGGGTTCCTCGGCGCAAACTGGCGGAGGCCGGCCGCCCACGCGGAGATGCTCCGCTCTGCATGTACCAGCTTTACCAGCGCCTTCCGGAGATTCTCGGCAGACACCGGACGCTGATACAGCTCACGATGGCGCCAGTCCCCAATCGAGCGTGCTTCAGCAACTCAGCATCCACTTCACGCCCTCCCCTCCACTGCAGCACCGTCCGAGTCGGCGCTCTGGCCAACAACACCGGCGCCGCGCCGCTAGTCTGTGGTAGTGATCGTTCCCGACCGCGAGCAGGTGACGCGCACCTGGACCGACCTGATCTCTGGCTCGACCACCAGGGCCGACGCGCACTCCTGGGCAGCGCCGTGGGTGGAAGACACTCCAGAGCTGGTCACCGATCCGATGACCAGGAACGCGCTCCTCCACCTGCACGGCTTCGACCAGGCCTACACCGACGACGGCGAAGTCGGGCACGGCGTCAGCACCGACTGGCTGCACAGCGAAGAAGACATCGTCGCCGCCTTCACCCGCTGGCAGGCCGCCACCGCCGAATACGACGAGGACCCCGCCGGCTATGCCGCCAGGGCCCGCCAGCGGGCCCTGGCGCAGCTGCGCAGGGAACAGGCGGAGTCCTGACCGGGTGCGGCAAACCCGCACCCGGTCCGGCGTTCACTCCCAGCTACCGCAGGCCAGCTGCTTCTCCACGTACTTCAGGGTGCTGTGGAACGAGGTGATCGGCCGGCCACTCGGGTTGGCCGGGTCCCGGATGACCACGTCCACGTTGCCGTCCCCTGTCTCGAGGACCCGGATCATGTTGCCGCTGTTGGCGTCGAAGTAGAGGTCGCCGTTCTGCCAGACGTGGTTGACGTCGATCTGCCGGCCGCCGGACTGTACCTGGCCGTGGACGTCCCGTGGCGCGGTCGAGCCGCCGTCCCCGGCTGCCGTGTGCGCGACCGCGACCCCGCCGACGGCGACCGCGGAGCCGACCAGGCCGGCACCCACCAGGACCCCGCCGTCGATGGCCAGCGCGGTTCCGCCGCCGGCCAGTGCGACGGTCGCCACGGCGCCGCACGGTTCGAGCACGATGCACGCGCCGATGCCGAGCGCGGCCCCCGCGACCGCCGCGCCGATCCCGAGGCATTCCCAGAAGCCGCAAAGGCCCGTGGGATCGGTGTAGTTGACGGGGTTCCCGCCCGCGTACGCGTACGGCGTGCGGGTCTTGTCGACCAACGGATCCGGCGTCAGGAACAGGGCCGACACCGGGTCGTAGTACCGGGCCCTGAGGTACACCAGCCCCGACTCGGCGTCCGTGTACTGGCCGGTGAACAGCAGCGGCGTCGTCACCGTGCCGGTCGTGCTCACCGCACCGTAGGGGGTGTACGTGTCGCGGCTGACCAGCCGTCCCGCGTTGTCGAGCAACGCGGCCGTCGAGCCGACCTGGTCGTGTACGAACCAGGCCGTGCCGGCCGTGCCGACCTGTTCGATCGGCAGGCCGTCGGGGCCGTACACGAATTGGTGGTCGCCGTCGGACAGCACGTTCGGCGTGGACTCCGCGTCCCAGACGAAGGTGGTGGTCCGGCCGGCCAGCGTCTTCGTCGCCCGCAGACCATCACCGTTGTAGGTGTAGGTCGCCGACCCGCCCGCGCCGCTGTACGACGTCAGGCGCGCGGCCTGGTCGTAGCCGTACGCCGCCGAGCCGGCCTTGGTGCGGTTTCCGTTGCCGTCGAACGTGTCCGCGGTCAGCTGCCCGGCCGGGTCGAACGACTGCGCGAGTGATCCGACCGTGGTCGGGTTGTTGGCCGCGTCATAGCCGAAGGACACGCCCTTCGCGCCGGCCAGCTGCTCCCGCGGGCTGTAGCTGACGTCGCCGGTCGCGCCGTCCGCGGTCACCGAGGACACCTGGCCGAGCGCGTCGCGCCCGTAGCCGAGCGAGAGCACCGTGCCGGCGGCCGTCCCAGTAAGCTGATCGGCGTCGTTGTAGCTGTTGGTGACCGTCACGCCGTTGGGATAGGCGATCGTGGTGACCTGTCCGTCGGCGTTGTAACCGAACCCGGTGGCGTTCCCGTTCCAGTCGGTCACCTTGGTCAGCCGCTCGGCGTCATCGAAGGACCGCGCCACCGGCGTGGTCTGACCCGGGTAGGCGATCGACGTCAGGTTGCCGGCGTTGTCGTAGCCGTACCCCACCGCCGCGCCGGAGCCCTGGGTCTGCGCGGTGACCTCGCCGAAGGCGTCGTAGGTCCAGGTCGACTTGCCGGTGCCGTCGGTTCGCGAGACGCGCGCGCCCACCGGGTCGTAACCGTAGGAGACAGCGGGCGTCACACCGTCCGAATAGGACAGGGTGGTGAGCCGACCGGCGGCGTCGTAACCCTTCGTGGTAACCCGGCCGGTGGCGTCGGTCGCGGTCACGCCGAGGCCGGCGGGGTCCAGCCGCCGGCTGGTGACGCGGTGGTCCGGGTCCGTTCTGGAGACCTGGCGGCCCTGGCCGTCGTAGCCATAGGACGTCGTGTTCCCCAACGCGTCCTTGGTGTCGGCGATCGTGCCGTCCGCGTTGTAGTCGGTGACCTGAGCGGTCTTGTCCGCTTGGGTGACCGTGGTGGCCCGGTCGGCGGCGTCGAACGTCGTGGTCGTCGTGCGGTTGTTCGCGTCGGTCGTCGACGTCCGCTGGTGATCGGAGTCGTAGGTGACCGAACTGTTGTGCCCCAGCGGATCGGTGGTCTTGAGAAGCTGACCGAACGCGTCCAGGGTGTAGGACGTGGTCTTGCCGTTGGGATCGGTCGCCGAGGTGAGCCAGCCGGTGCCGGTGTTGTAGCCGAACTGGGTCTTGTCCCCGACCGCGTCGGTGACGGTCGCCTTGTCCCCGGCCGGGTCGTAGGTGAACGTCGTGGTCTTGCCGTTCGCATCGACCGACCGGCTCAGGTCGGCGGGGTGCGCGGCGTCGTCGTAGTACGACCGGGCGGTGCGCGTCGGCGCCGGCCCGAAGTTGCCGGTGATCGACTCGACGACGTTGTTCGCCTTGGTGATCGTGGTCGACGTCGGCGCGGCGGTGTTCGGGTCGTACGTCGTGACCGTGGCGACCCCGTTCGCGTCGATCGTCTCGACCAGGTTGTCGTTGCCGTCGTAGAAGTAGTTCGTCGTGAAGCCGAGCGGGTCGGACTCCGCCGTCTTGTTGCCGTGGTCGTCGTAGCTGAACGTGCGCACGTTGCCGTCGGCGTCCGTCGCCGTGGACACGCCGAGTGTCACGGGATCGTAGGTGAAGCTCGACGTGCCGGCGTCCGCCGTGCCATAGCCCTTGGTCTCCGAGACCAGCAGCCCGTTCTGGTACGTGTCGAGCGTCTTGTGCCCGCCCGCGTCGGTGACCAGCGTCTGGCCGGCCGCGGGGTAGCCGAAGGTGGTGACGCCGCCATCGGGATCGGTCTGGCTGGTGACGCGCTCGGCGCTGTCGTAGGCCATGGCGGTGACCGCGTTCGCCGGACCGTTGTAGTTCTTGGCCGACCGCATGGCCGTCATCAGGTGCCCCGCGGCGTAGCCGTACTGCGCGTGCCCGCCGCCCACGTCGATGACGTCGGTCAGGTTGCCGTCGCTGTCGTAGGTGTAGGAGACGTGCCGGCCGGCGGTGTCGTCCAGCCCGGTGATGTGGTTGCCGGTCCAGGTCAGCGTGTACGCGCGACCGGCCGGGTCGGTGATCGTCGCCAGGTGGCCGGCGCCGTCGTAGGCGAGGGTGGTCTGGTACGGCGGGTTCGCCTTGCTGCCGGCGAGGTCCGTCTCGCCGGTGAGCCGGCCACTCGTCGCGTCGAAGGTGAAGATGTCCTTGCCGCGCCTGGTGTACACGTAGTTCGAGCCGGTCTTGACCAATGTCGCGTCGAACCTCGGCGCCGCCGTGGTGTAGGTGCCGGACGAAGCGACGAAGGCGACCTGCGAACCGTCCTCCTGCCGGATCGTCACCCCGCCGTCCGCAGCAGTCGTCGCGGTCACGTTGTACGAATAGGTCCAGCCCCAGCCAAAGGGACCGTCCGCGGCCAGTGTCTTGTTGGGGCCGTTGGGATCGGCGATACCTTCGGCGTAACTGCGTGTGAAGGCCAGCGCCTTGCCCCGGCCCGGCGTGGTCAGGTCGGTGAAGGTGTCGCCGAAGTAGCCGGTGGACGTGTCGACCGGGTCGCCCGCGGTCCGTCGCGCGCAGCCGCACGCGATGAACGCCGGGTTGGACCCCCTGGGCGCGTCCTGGATGCCCGGCGGGCCGCCGATCGGCTGCCCGGGTGTACCGCCCTGGGGAACGAACGCGATCGCGTCGAAGGCCACGTCGAAGTCGGAGTAGCCGAAGCCCCCGTTGTCCTTGGAACTACCGACGTTGTTCAGGGTGACGTTGCCGCCGTTCTGCATGGCGAACGTCCCGATGGTGACCCACTGCTCGGAGTTCCAGGCTTGGTTGATGCGGATCTTCCACGGCGAGACCCCGCCGCCGGGGTTGATGGTGTAGACGACGTTGGTCGCTTCCGCGCCGAGGCCGGGGATGTGCAGCTTGACCTTGTAGTACTGCAGCGACGGCAGGTTGGGCGTCCACACCCCGGTGTTGATCAGGGCCGGGTTCGTGCCGTCTTCGGTGTGGGTGAACAGCACCCGGCCGCCGAGGCCGGTGCCGAGCTGGTGGGTGTCGATCGCACCGATCGGGTCACCCGCGGAGTTGGTGCCGTAGGTGTAGGTGAACGTGCCGTTGCTCGACCAGTTCGCGCCGCCGCAGCCCTGCAGGTTGAGGCGGTTCGGTTCGTCGTCGACGATGATCGACCCGCTGGGCACCTTCGAGGTGTCCTGGCTGCACGTCGGCGGGTTCTGCGTCGGGTTCCCGGGTTCACTTCCGCCCGACACCGCGTACGGGCTCGTCGCGCATGTCGTGGCGCAGTTCGGGATCCACGTCACCGGGTCGTGCCACCAGCACTGGAAGTCATCCAGCATGCAGTGGCTGGCGCCGGGGTTGGACGTGTTGGTGTTGTTCGGGTCGCACTGGTTCGCGGACAGGGAACACATCGCGGTGAACGGCGCCGGCTGCACCCAGCGCTGACCGCCGTTGTAGGTCGGCTTCGCGTAGGCCGGGCTGCCGTAGCGGATCAGTGGGCTCGCCGTCCAGCCGAGCACGCGCTCCTGGTACGGCCAGCTCGCCGGGTGCGCCGCGTCGGCGTAGGTGTCCTGCAGGTACGGGTCGCGGTTGGGCGGGTAGTCCAGGTTCGCCGGGTTGTTCGTCCAGCCCAGGCCCCAGGTCCCGTGCGGACCGGTGCAGGACGGGCCCGGGGTGCAGCCGGTGGTGTTGCCGTTCGCCGCGTTCGGCTGGACGCCCGAGTTGTACGCCCAGGCCGCGAAGTACCAGTTCTCCAGATACCGCGGGTCGGCGTTGTTCGCGGTGATCCCCGCGGCGTAGAGCTGGTTCCAGGTGGTCTCCAGGATCTGCAGACCGGCGGCGATGTTCTCCTGGTAGTCGACCGCGATCTTCCACTGCCCGTGCGCGGAGAGCGAGCTGTCGCCGATGTGCATGCCGTCGGTGACCTGGCTGATCCCGTACCCGCAGTCGGAAGCGGCGTAGTTGATGGAGACGATGTCGCCGCCGGCGCCGTAGTAGCTGGCGACCAGCGGGTCACCCGCGGTGCCGGCGGGGGCGTGCCAGGAGGCCTGGGACCAGTTCGACTCCTGGGCCATGATGCCCTCGAAGATCGACCGCGGCACGGTGTTCGTCCCGCCCGAAGGGTGCGAGAGCGGGATCAGCGGGAAGTCGCTGTTGGGCGCGTACCCGACGAGTCCCAGGTTCGCGAAGTTCGCCGGACGCGTGTACGCACTGCCGGTCAGCAGGCCCTGCTCGGCCAGTTGCACCGCCCAGTTCACCTGCGCCGGGTTCGGCTGCATGACCTGGCGGTTGGCGTTCAGCGGCGGCACCGCGCACTTCGGCGTCTGCGCCTGGGTGGTGTTCGGCGCGGCGTTGGCCGCTGGTGCCGCGTCGGCCTTCGGGCTCAGGCGGTTCGCGTGCGGTGCCTGCGTCCTGTTTCCCGATGCCGCCGAGTACGTGGGTACCGCCGTGGCGGCCCGGGCCGAGGTCGGCGCGACGGCCGGTGAGAAGACCTTGCCCGTTTTCGTCGCCAGGACGGCCGGCGTGGTCTTCTGTCCGTCGGCGTCCGGGCCGAGCAGCGCGTCGCCGTCGAGCGACGCCGTCGAAGCACCGCGGGCGAGCGGGGTGTCCGCGACGGCCGTGACGTTCGCCGCGGCCAGCACGCTCGCACCGGCCGTCGTGGCACCGGACAGGATGGCGTGCCCACCGCGGCCCTGGGACAGCTGCACGCGGGTGAGGTCGCCGGTGCCGAGGGTCGTGACCGCGCCGCCGTGCTCGTGGGCCGCGGTCGCGACCTTCGCGCCGGGTGCGGTGTGCAGGAAGCTCAAGCCGCCGTCAGCCGAGGGCCGCACGTCGTACACCGCACCGGCGACGGATGCGATGACGGCCGGGCTGCCCATCGCGGGCACGGAAACCAGCCGGTTGCCCGCGGCACCGACGATGCCGGTCGGGGTGGGCACGGCCGAGGTGATCTGCCCCGGCGCGGTGACCGAGCCGATGATCTTCCCGGCAGCGAGGTCCGCGGTCAGCAACCGGGTCTTCTGGTCGATCGCGACGGTGAACACGGCGGCGTCCCCGGCCCCACAGCCGGGCGAGTAGTACTTCAGGCCGACACTGCCGGCGAGAGCGTGCACCGCCCCCGAAGCAAGGTCGACCGAGTAGGCGAAGGCACCGTGATCGCGGGCAACCTGGGTGTTCACCGCCGAGGCGGGCAGGATCGCCAGCGCGGCGAACCGGCCGTCGCCGGACAGGCATTGGTAGCCGGTCCAGGAGGAGTCGTCGAACCCGGCGGGATGGATCAGCGCAGCTTCGTGCCAGACGAAGCCACTGCTCTCCCGGCCGACGTCGAGGTGATAGCCCTGCGCGTCACCCCAGCCGTCGACGGCGACGTCCGCGGACGTCGCCGCGTCCGGACCGAAATCGGCGGGCTTCGCCGACGCGGCCGGACCGGGCCGCGCGGCCGTCAGCGGCTTCGCCTGCACAGCCGAGACCAGGCCGGACATCAACGCCACCACGCTCAGGACGACAGTGAGGACTCGAGCGAATCGAGTGCGGGATCTTTTGCGCGCGCCGACGTACGAACCGAACATAACGGAACCGTCCCCCAAGGCAGCCTGCGAGAGGCACTCAAGTCAGCTGCCCGGAAACCCGGAGCCGCAGGGGAAATCTAACGCGCCCCATGATCGCGACCATCAGCCATTGGAGTGAAGTCTTCCCCGGCGTATTCAAACAACTGATTCCCGGCCATTAAAGCGCCTTTACCTTAGGTGGGGGCGATGCGCACGTACCCGGCGGAACCGGCCGCCCAGGTCTCCAACACCAAGATCTCGCCGCTCTACGAGATGCCGGGGAGGAACCGCCGCGATCGAGTGCCCCGATCGGGAAGAGCGAACAACCCCAGCCCGGCCCCGGACATCTTGTCCTCGACGACTTCGGCATGCCCGGCAGGCGCTACCCGCTTCGCTACCTGCCGAGCACGGAGTCAGCTTCGGCTCGAGTCGCAGTGGGTCCAGTGGCGGTTCCGGCTCACTACGGCGGCCAGGACTTCTCGGCCACCTATGAGGTGCATGACTCTTGAATCGCCAAGGCGGACGGCAGACGCAACAGATCACCGTGTTCCACAGCAGGCCGCAGGCGGCGGAGCCGTTTCGACGACCATCGAAAGCCTTGCTGCGGCCCGCACGCCCCCGTAAGGCTGGAAGCCTGCAGCCGGGAGACGTCACGCGTTGACGCCGCCCGCTGCGTCGACCACCGAAGGGGAGAGTTCATGCGAAAGAAGCTGATCACCCGGACGATGGGTGTCGCAGCACTCTGTGCTCTGCTGATGACTCCACTGACGATGGCGACGGCGAACGCCGCTCCGGCGAGCCCCGCGACCTACCACGGCCACTCGCTCTTCAGGGGCGACGTGATGGCTCCCGACGACTACCTCGACTCCGAGGGTGGCAACTACATCCTGAGAATGCAGACGGACGGCAACCTGGTCGAGTACGCGCCCGGCCTCAGCTGGAAGGTGTGCTGGGCGTCCAACACCAATGGGTGGCCCGGTAGTTATGCCACTTACCAGGGTGATGGCAACTTCGTGGTGTACACCAGCGGTGGCGAGGCGCTCTGGGCAAGCAACACCGTCGGCGACGGCGGCTCAACCGTGGACATCACCTGTTGCTTGCAAACCGATGAGGGCTCGCTGTGGGTCGGCCTCAGGAGGATCCACTACGGGTGCTGACACATCCGGGCGGGTCCCGGTGGCAGCGACGGTCTCCACGGTGACCGTCCTTGCTGCCGCACTGCCTGGTCCCCAAGGCCAACCGCGGGACAGGCAGTTACTCGCCTAGGCGATGTCAGACACCTGGGTTCGTAATGCAGTCCACCGCCCAAGGAGACCACGCTCGCGATGCCGGTCGCCTTCGGCCATGGCGCCATCCGAGAAATTCCGTGGCCGGAACAGTAGCCAGGCACCAGGGTCGTCCCACCGTCCCCTTGAACACGCTGGTCAGCGTAGGGAGACAGCTCGACCGTCGGGTTTGCCCGCGGATGACGTCCCGCACAGCGGGCAGCCGCAGCGAACAGGCCGAGGCTGTCTGCGACCGGAACCAGTTCGTAGACACCGCGGAAGGTCACCAGGTGCGGGCTTGCGCTTGGTGAACTCCCCAAGGCGCTCGTTCCCCACACCTGGCCGGGCAGCGGCACCGTGCGCGGAGTCCCCCTGTCGATCATCGGGACATCATCCCGAAGGGACCGCTCGTCCGCGCCCGCCAGCGGGAACGCAAAGCGTCGTCAGGCCGCATCACTGCTCCGGCGAGTCATCGGCCCCCGGAACGGTAACATCGGCAAGTACATCGAAGCGGCCTGCAGGTACATCGTGGAGCTGTAGTGACCGGAGAGAAGCCGCGGTACGGCGAAGGCACCTGGTTCGCCGTACCCCTCGACTCCGGCGGATACGCGGCCGGTGTACTCGCCCGGCGGGGCAAAAAGCACCGGTCCGTGCTTTTCGGCTACTTCTTCGGTCCTCGCCGCAGCAGCCCGCCGTTGCTCGATGATATGCGCGCCCTGAAGTCCGGCGACGCAGTCTGGGTCCGGCAGTTCGGGCACCTTGGTCTGCGTGACGGCGAATGGCCCATCATCGGTAAGGACCCGAACTTCGACCCGGCTGCCTGGCCCTTGCCACACTTCCGACACCGGGATCGGACTCTGGGGCACTACCTGCGAGTCGAGTACGACCAGAGCGACGTTTCGTTGACGCTCCGCAAGACCAAAGCTACCGGGGCAGAGGTCGCCGGCCTGCCGGAGGAAGGCCTCTTGGACCAGGTTCCTCAGTGGCTTGCAGAACGCGATCACTCCCGAAAAGTCTCACCGCGATTCGCCTTCGGGTGCGAAGGCGACCCGCACCGAGCCGAGGCCGGAAATCTCGGCGTGGAAGACGTCTCCTGGTGTGACGGGGACCATGGGACCGAGTGCGCCGGTCAGCACGATGTCGCCCGCCTGCAGGGGATCTCCCCGGCGGGCCGACGTGGATGCCAGCCAGCGGGCGGCGGCCAGGGGGCTGCCGAGGCAGTCGGCGCCGGTGCCCGCCGAGACCACCTTGCCGTTGCGGGACAACGTCATCCGCACCGTCCGCAGGTCCACCCGGTCCAGCGGCACCCGGGTGCCGCCCAGTACGAACAGGCCGGATGACGCGTTGTCCGCGACCGTGTCCACGATGGAGATGTCCCAGTCGGTGATCCGGCTGTCCACGATCTCCAGCGCGGGCACCGCGAAGCCGGTGGCGCGCATCACGTCCGCCGCGGTGCAGACCGGGTCCGGCAGGTCGTCGGCCAGCACCAGGGCGACCTCGGCCTCGATCTTGGGTTGCAGCAGCCGGCGGGCGGGCACGGTGCCGCCGTCGGCCACGGCCATGTCGGCGAACAGCGCACCGAAATCGGGCTGGGCGACCCCCAGCTGGCGCTGGACGGCCGGCGAGGTCAGGCCGATCTTGCGGCCGGCCGGCCGCCGGCCCGCGGCCAGTGCGCGCTCGGTGTTCAGTCGCTGGACCGCGTAGGCGGCCTCGATGTCGCCGAAGGTGAACAGGTCGCGGATCGGCAGGCACGGCTTGCCGGTGTCGACGGCGTTCTGCAGCCGGTCCGCCGCTTCGCGGACGGCGGTGTTCACGGCAGCCACCGGGTCGGGCGGGTGGGCATGCGATACCTCCAGGGGTCAGGCGCCGAACGGATCCAGGCAGAAGCCGGACCAGGCGTCGGAGTACTCCGGGTCCGCCGCCGGGCTGAGCAGGTGCCGGTAGCGGCCGGAGTGGAACACCAGTGGCTCGCCCGCACTGTCGGCGAGGTGGCGGACCTGGCCGACGAACAACGTGTGGTCACCGGCGGGGTGTGCCTCGACGATCTCCGCGGCCACCTGGGCCAGCGCCCCGGCCACGAGGGGGACCCCGGCGTGGTCGTCGAACCGTGGCCGCAGGTCCGGGTCCGGCCGGCCGCTGAAGTGCGTGCTGAGCGGTTCCTGGTCCGCGGCGAGGACGCTGACGCCGTAGACGCCGCTCTCCACGAGGAGATCGTGCATCCTGGCGTGTCGGGCGATGGACACCACGACGAGGGCGGGTACGAGGGACACCGACATGAAACCGTTGGCGGTCATGCAGTGCGGCCCCGCCGGGGTCGGCGTGCTGATGATCGTGATGCCGGTGGCGAACCGGCCCATGGCGTCGCGAAACCGCCTCGGGTCGACGCTCGCCGGCGCGGCGGTACTCATGGTCCTCCTCGGGTTTCCGGGTTTCAGCTGGCGACCGCTCCGGCCGTCGCCAGCAGCAGGTCCAGCAAGACGCCCTCGACGTTCGCGGTGACGACGGTGTCGACGAGACCGGTGAAGGCGTCGAGCCACGCGCCCGGGTCGACGACGACGATCCGGCCGGCGGCCTTGACCGCCTGCAGCGTGCCGAGGTCGTGCCGCCCGAACCCGAGGTAGACCGCGGGTGCGATGCTGCGGGCCAGTGGGCCGATCTCGAGCTGCGGCGGCGCCTCCCCCGCGGCGACCGCGGCGGCCGTCGCGACGAGCGCGATGCCCGGTGTCGCGGCGACGCGTTCGGCGACGCGGCGGGCCCCGGTGCCCAGGCCGGGCCCGAGCCCGATGACCAGCCGGGCCGCGGCGATCCGCGGTCCGTCCGGACGCTCGACCCGGCGCTCGAGCGCGGTGCACGACGCGTCACCCGTCGCCGTGCCACCGGCGAACTCGACGTCCGGCTCCCGCTGGTCGCGAACCGCTCGCGCGGTGAAGGAACCGGGCCGCAACGTGCCCATCGACGGCGTGGAGTGCGCGATCACGGGCGCGACGACGTCCGCCGACAGCGCCGGTTTGAGCCAGAGCAGGTCGGGCTCGTCGGTGTCGGCGTCACGGACTTCCAGTGCGGTGAAGTCGCCGGTCAGGCCGAGCCCGAGCCGGGCGGCGACACGCGGGGCGTAGTCGCGGCCACGCGCGCTGAAGGGCGCGATCACCGCGAACGGCGCGTGCGCGGCGATCGCCGTGCTCAACGCGTCGGTGACCAGGTCCGTGCGGTAGTCCGCCGGCTCGGTGCCCCGCAGCACCAGCACCCGGTCGGCCCCGTGCGCGTAGAGCACGCGGGGGAGGTCGTGCGGCTCGTCGCACGGCAGCACCGCCACGATCGTGGCCCGCAGCGCGCCCGCGACCGAGCGGGCGCAGGCCAGCGCTTCGAGACTCGCCGGGTGGAGGCCGCCGCCGGGTAGTGGCTCGGCGACCGTCCAGATCTCGCGCGACGGCGTGGGCACGACGACTTCGGCCTCGGGCTCGAGCTGCGCGAAGGCCGCCTCCAGCAGTTCCGCGGTGTCGAACCCGGCCCCGACGTACTCGGCCCGGCGTTCGCGCGCCTCGTGCCGGATCTCGGCCACGAAGGTCGGGGAACCGCGGGTGCCGAAGTCCTTCGGTCCTCCCCCGAGGTCCTCGGCGGTGAGGGTTTCGACGGCCGACGCGTCGGCCTCGGTCACCCACGGTGGCTCGGTGCCCCGCCCGACGGCGACCACGGCGGGCAGCGCGACGGTCCAGGCTTCCCGGCCGACGTCGGTTTCGACGTCCGCGGCGAGCACACCGTCGCCGATCCGCAGGCTCGTGGCCTGGGTCAGCTGCGGCAGCCCGGCCAGCTCCGCGACCTGCGGGCCGACCTGGGCGGTGCCGCCGTCAAGCGTCCACCGGCCGGTGAGGACCAGGTTCGGCCGCTCCCGCTCGACGAGCCGCGCCAGGGTGCGGGCCGTCGCCAGGGTGTCGGCGCCGGCGAAGCGGCGGTCGACCAGGTGCACGGCCCGGTCGGCCCCCCGGCGCAGCGCGTCGAGCAGGGTCTCCGCGGCCGCGGGCGGCCCCATCGTCACGGCCACCACCTCCCAGCCGGTCTCCGCCCGCAGGGTCAGCGCCTGCGCCAGCGCATGCAGGTCCGGCGGGTTGGTGACGACCTGGTCGTCGTCCCGGCGAATCCGTTTCGTCCGTTCGTCGAAGACGCCCCGGCCCGGCACCGGGACCTGCTTGAGGCAGACGAGGACGCGGCCCGGCGTGGTCACCCCTGCGCTCCGGCGTAGGCGTCGTCCTCGACGTCGTACTCCTCGCCCGGCGCCAGCATCCGGAACTCCTTCTTGCGCGCCCCGCACACCGGGCAGACCCAGTCGTCCGGGATGTCGGCGAAGGACGTGCCGGGCTCGATCCCGCCTTCGGGGTCGCCGAGGCGGGGGTCGTACACGTCCTGGCAGACATCGCAGATCCACAGCGCGGTGTCCGGATCGGCCTGGGTTTCTTCGGTAGCCACGAGCGTCTTCATCGACGCCTCCTTTCGAGGGTGGAAAGGAGACGGCCCCGGAACTCGGGGTTTCCGAGGCCGTCTCCCCGCTTGGTGCGGGGGCGGGTCAGGGTTCGAGCCCCGCCATGCGCGTCATCCCGCGCACGCCCAGCCCGCCGTCGCTGTGGATGATCGTGCCGGTCACCGCGGGCACGCGTTCCTTGGCGGCGAGGAACGCGTAGGCCCAGGAGTGGTCCTCCGGCTGGGCGACGACACCCAGGGGGTTGATCCCCTTGATCAGGCCTTCGATGTCCGGGACGTCCTTGAGCGACTGACCTTCGTTGGCCAGCGCGGGAATCCCCCGCAGGTCCGTGATCGTGCCGCCGGGGGCCACGCCGTTGACCCGTACGTGCGGGGAAAGTTCGTACGCCAGCTCGGTCACCAGGCCGCGGACGGCGAACTTCGACGCCACGTAGAGCGGACCACCGCCACCGGGGTAGAACCCGGCGTTGGAAATGGTCAGGATGACCTGGCCCCGGTTCTCGATCAGCTGCTCCAGCGCGGCCTTCACGGTGAGGAGGTTGCTCTTCACGTTGACCGAGAAGAGCTGGTCGAACGCCTCGCCGATCTTGTCCTTCGGCAGCTGCGGGAGCTCGGTGAAGTAGTCGAACACCCCGACCGCGCAGACCACGGTGGTCACCGGGCCGAACGCTTCCGTCACGTCCGCGACGGCGCGTTCGTTGTCCCACATGGAAGTCGCGTCGCCCTGCGTCACGACCACGGCGTCCGCGGGCAGTTTCTCCTGCAGGTCCCGCGCCTTCTCCGGCGAGATCTCGAGGATGCCGACCTTCGCGCCCTCTTGCACGTAGAGGTCGACCACGGCCCGGCCGATCCCCGATCCCCCGCCGGTGACCAGTGCGACCTTCCCGTCCAGGAAACCCATGGGAATCAGTCCTTTCCGAGCAGAGCCGACAGCGGGCGCGCGTTGAGCTCCGTCCCGGGGCCGTACGGGGTGTCGAGCAGCTTCGAATACATTTCGGGCGGCTGCCAGGTGAGGCTTTCCAGCTGCAGCGGGTCGAGCAGCGTCTGGAACCCGAGCCGGGGCGAGCGGACCAGGAGGCGTTCCCGCTGGCCGGTGCTGGTGTAGCTCACCTGGATCACCGTGAACTCGTTGGCGATCTGGATGATCGGGTCCTGGCCCGCGTTGTGGATGATGGTCACCGAACTGCCTCCGTCACATGATCAGGGCGAGGTTGTGCGTCATGACGGTGGTCTGGTCGAGCACGACCACCCGCTTGGCGAGCCGGTAGCCGCCGGCCACCCGGCGGAGCACGTCGTGGCGCTCGCCGGAGAGGATGTCGAACGTCGCGACGTCACCGCGGGTGCGGTACAGCAGCAGGTTCGACTTGACGGCCACCTCGTCCGCCGCCTCGCCGGCGGCGACCCGGACGTTGGTCACGAAGTGCCGTGAGCGGGACGGCGGGTCCTCCGCCCACGCGTACTCGGTTTCCAGGCGCAGCACGCGCATTTCCATCGAGTCCCAGTCGTCGTCCATCAGGGTCATCCCCTCGACGATGTCCGTGTCGGCCTCACGCTCGCGCGTGACCCGCAGCGGCACGACGTACGACAGGTCCTCGGCCACCAGGTCGAGCCACTCGCGGTACTTGCCGGCGTCGAGCAGTTCGGCTTCGGTGAAGAGCCACTCGGTGACTTCACGCACCGTGGCGTCGGTGATCTCGGTTGCGGTGGTCATGGTCGCTACGCCTCCGCCCGCGTGAGCGCTTCGGCCGCGGCGGCGTCGGAGACCTTGCCGTTTCCGGTGTGCGGCGCCGGGTCCGTGACCATCAGCTGCATCCAGTACTCCATGAAGTTGCGCTGGTTGGCTTCGGCGTAGTCCATCGGGAACGCCTTGCCGGGACCGGGCCAGTCGGGGTCGGGCTCGTAGACGCCGCGGCCCATCTGGTAGTTGAGCTCCATCGTCTTGGCGTACTGGGCACCCAGCACCCGGGTGATGCTGCGCCAGTTCTCGGCGTCGTCCTGTTCGAACGCCCCGGAGATCCCGAACGTGCGCACGTAGGCCTGGTAGCTCTCTTCCTTGTACCAGTCCGGCGCTTCCTTCTCGACGAGGAAGAAGGACATGATCTCCATCTTGTCCGGGCCGAGCGGGTGCCACAGCCGGAGCGTGAGGAACGACGTCGGCGGCGAGACGTGGTCCTTCGACATCAGGAAGTTGCCGATCGACAGGTTCGGGAACACGGTGCCGTGGATGAAGGCGACCGGCCGGAACACCTCGACCTGCTCCGGCGAAAGCCGGCGCTGCAGCTGCTCGACGATGTTCTCCGGCATACCCAGGAACTCGGGCAGCGGGATGCCCGGCGGTGGCCCGATGATGCCGAGGCCGTGGCCGTGCTCGGTGTGCACGTGCTCGCCGTAGAGCGCGAACTTCGGGTCCGGCGGGGCCAGCCCGAGTTCCACCATGGACCGGTGCGTCATCATCGTGTGGTAGGCGTCGCCGATGAAGTTGTCCGCGCCGAGCTTCCAGTTCGCGTCGACGACCCAGCGCTGCGGGGCGCCGACGACCTCGAGGCCGGCGTCACTGCGGTCCAGGACGATGTCGAGGTAGAACTTCATGTCCCCGAGGAACTCGTCCAGGGACGGGGCTTCCGGGTCGAGGCAGCCGAAGATCAGCCCCTTGTAGGTGTCCAGCTGCGGGACCGGCTTGAGCTGCCACAGGGACTTGTCCAGTTTGTTGCCGTACGCCTCGCGCCCGGCCGGCACGCCGACGAGACTGCCTTTGTTGTTGTAGGTCCAGCCGTGGTACGGGCAGCGGAAGTGGGACGCGTTCCCCATTTCCGCGCGGCACACCTGCATGCCGCGGTGGCGGCAGCTGTTCAGGTGCCCGCGGACCTGGCCGTCCTCGTCCCGGCAGACGATGAACTGGTCCTCCGAGATGTACCGGACGACGTAGTCGCCGCGCTCCGGGATTTCGCTTTCGTGGGCCAGGAAAACCCACGAGCGGCCGAAGACGCGCTCACGCTCGGCGGCGTGCATCTCCGGGTCGTTGATGATCGCGGCCGGAACGGTCCAGTCGGCCTCTACGTCTTGCAAACCCTTCTCGAGGATCTGCCGGAGTTCATTCCTCAACATGTGACCGCCTTGGCATCGGACATCTTTGTCTCCTCCGAAGAATCGCGGGCCCACAATGCGCCGGGGCCGCCGCGACAGCTTGACTGGCTTTCTAAGATACTAGTATCTTCAGCCTCGTTGTCAAACCCCAGTTGTCCGCCGCGGAGGCGAACCGAAGGAGAGCGCACCATGGGAACACCCGTCCTGTCGCCGGAGTGGATGAAGTCCTACGCCGAGCTCTGGAACACCACGGACGCAACACGCGAGGGCCTCAAGAAGCTGAGCATGGTCGTCGAGTACCGGCTCGCGGAGAACGAGAGCCGCGCGGGCCAGATCGAGGTGAACGCCGGCGAGGTCGTGCGCGCCGGCGCCCCGGCCGAAGGCGTGAAGCCGGACTTCGTGCTGACGGCCAAAGTGGAGACCTGGCAGCGCCTCGGCGAGGGTGAACTGCCCGCCGCCAAGGCGATGGTCACCCGGAAGGTCAAGTTCCGCGGCTCCATGTCGGTGGCGCTGGCCAACCTGCCCGGCCTCGAAGCCGCCATGAAGATGTTCGGACAGATCGACGACACCGACTGGTCGGTGGACTGACCAAGACCGCGGACACCTGAAGCCGGAGCGGGCGTCCGCTCCGGCTTCAGCACTGCCCCGGACGGCGCGAGCCCCTGCTCCACCCGGCCCAATGAGCCGGTCACCGCGCGACAGCCTTCGCTTCGGTGCGCCACAGTTCGTCACTGACACGCTAGAATCTCGGCGTGATCACCAGTACGTCCGCACCGACCTTCCCGCACCGAAGGGCCGGATAGTCCCATGCCCATGACCGCGTCAGTCACCAAGACGGACCAGATCTACCAGGCGCTCCTCGCCCAGCTGCTCGAAGGACGCCACCAGTTCGGCGAGATCCTCAGCACCTACGACCTCGCCACCGAGTTCGGCGTGAGCCGCCGGCCGGTGATGGACGCGGTGATGCGGCTGGCCTCGGCCGGGTTCATCTCGGTCATTCCGCAGGTCGGCTGCCAGGTGGCGGTCCCGGACGAACGCAAGGTGCGCGACCACTTCGCCGTGGCGGGCATCCTCGAGGGAGCGGGCGCCCGGCTCGCGGCGCTCACCGCGACCGACACCCAGCTGGCCGAGATCGACGACATGCTGGTGCGCGGCACCGGCCCGGCCAAGCGGAACGACGCACTCGCCTTCGCCGGGGCCAACCGGGACTTCCACTCGGCCGTGCTGGCCGCCTCCGGCAACCAGCGGCTGGCCGAACTGGCCATGGACACCTGGGACCTCAACGACTTCTACCTCCAGAAGAACCGGTTGAGCACGGATCTGGCGCAGGCGCAGCGCGAGCACACCGAGATCGCGGAAGCGATCGAGCACCGGGACGCGGACCGGGCCGGCAAGCTCATGGAGGAGCACGTTTCGCGGTTCTGGAAGTTCGTGGAAGTGTAGCCACATTCACCTGAACGGGTGGCATGGCGTCGGCCGTGACACCCGTTTTCTTTTTCCCTGCTGACCGAAGATGTCCTCGGCTTGCCTCTGAGATTCTAGTATGCCAACATGGCAGGACGACGCAGGAGGAAAGGATTGCTGTGGAACAGCACGTGAGCATCTGGGGCGATTTGGCGGGCGTCGACCTGCGCCAGCGGACCGTGGACGCGGCCGGCGTCGCCACCCGGGTGGTGGAGGCGGGCAGCGGACCCGCACTGGTTCTGGTGCACGGCACGGGCGGGCACCTGGAGGCGTATTCCCGCAACATCCGCGACCTGGCAAAAGAATTCCGGGTCGTCGTCTACGACATGGCGGGACACGGACATTCGGCCAAGCCCGACCGGCCCTACACGATCGATTACCTCAGCGACCACCTGATCGCGGTCCTGGACGCGCTGGACATCGGGACGGCCCACCTCTCGGGCGAGTCGCTCGGCGGCTGGGTCGCCGCGTGGACCGCGGCGCACCACCCGGACCGGATCGACCGGCTGGTGCTCAACACCCCGGGCAACATCACGAACAAGCCGGAGGTGATGGCCGGGCTGAAGGAATCGAGCATGAAGGCGGTCCGCGAGGCGAGCCGGCAGAGCGTGCGCACCCGGGTCGAATGGCTCTTCCACGACAAGAGCCTCGTCACCGACGAACTCGTCGACCTGCGGCTGCGGATCTACACCCAGCCGGGGTTCGAGACCGCGATGCGCAACATCCTGGCGGTGCAGGACTGGGAACACCGGCGTCCGTACGTCTGGTCGTCGGAGTGGTGCAGCCGCATCGTCGCACCGACCCTGCTGCTGTGGACCGACCACGACCCGACCGCTTCGGTCGAAGAAGCCGCGCTGCTGGAGGAGCTGATCCCCGGAAGCCGCCTCGAGGTGATCGAGGGCGCGGGCCACTGGCCGCAGTGGGAAAAGCCGGACCAGTTCACCGAGACCCACATCAGGTTCTTGAAAGGAAAGTGATGACCGCACGAAACGGCGCCGCGTACCTCGACCGGCTGCGCGCCCACAGCCCTGAGCTGTGGGTCGGGGCCGAGAAGATCACCGACGTGGCCGGGCACAAGGCGACGTCCGGCGCCGCGGCCGAAATCGCCCGCCTCTACGACCTGCAGTCCGAAACGGACAGCATGCTCTTCTCACCCGAAGACGGCGGCGGCCGGGCGGGCGTGCAGTTCCTGATGCCCCGCACGGCCGAAGACCTCGAGCTCCGCCGCGTCATGCACAAGCAGTGGGCGGACTCCAGCCTCGGCATGATGGGGCGCAGCACGGACTTCGTCAGCGCGATGCTGGTCGCGTGGAACGCCAACGCCGAGTTCTTCGGTGACGGGGCCGACCGGGTGCGCGCGTACTACAAGTACGTGCGGGACAACGATCTCTTCCTGTCCCACGCCCTGGCGGACCCGCCGGTCGACCGGTCGAAGCCGCCGTCGCAGCAGCCCGACCCCTTCACCTACCTCGGGGTCAAGCGCGAGACCCCGGACGGCATCATCGTGAGCGGCGCGAAGATGCTCGCCACGGCCGCGCCCTACTCCGACGAGATCCTCGTCTGGCCCTTTTCGCTCCGGAAGTACGGGGCCGAGGAGAAGCCCTACGCCATCGCGTTCGCCATCCCGGCCGACGCCCCGGGGGTCCGGCTGATCTGCCGCGAGCCGTTCGGCGGCGGGAACGGCTTCGACCACCCGCTCTCCAGCCGGTTCGACGAGATGGACGCGGTGGTCGTGTTCGACGACGTGCTCGTGCCCTGGGAGCGCGTCTTCATCAACCAGGACTTCGAGCGGGTCAACAACATCTGGGCGATCAACTCCAACGCCTTCACCGGCGTCCAGACCTCGGTCCGGCTGCTGGCGAAGCTGCAGTTCGTGGCGGGCATCGCCAAGCGGGCGACCGAGATCGTCAAGACCGACCAGTTCCCCCAGGTCCGCGACGCGCTCGGCGAGATCACCACCTACATCGAGCTGACCCGGGCCGCCGTCCTCGCCGCCGAAGCCGGCGCGCAACCCAACGACGACGGCATCCTGTTCCCCGACGTGCGGCCGCTGTACGCGGTCCGCAACTCCGCCAACCGCTGGTACCCGCGCGTCCGCGAGATCCTGCAGCAGATCCTCGCCGGCGGCCTGCTGTACCAGCCGGCCGACGTCAGCGCGTTCGACTCGCCGATCGCCGCGGACATCGCCCGGTTCTACCGCGGCCCGGACACGAACAGCCTGGACCGCATCGCGATCTACAAGGTCGCCGCCGATCTCGCGGTCTCCGCCTTCGGGGGCCGGCACGAGCTCTACGAGCGGTTCTACGCGGGCGATCCGCTGTTCCTCCGCATCAACACCCAGTTCACCCAGTACGACTGGACCGAACCGCTGGGCCTGATCGACGGCCTGCTCGCCACCTCGATCAAGGATTCCGGCCTCCTGCCCGGCGGTACCGGGGAGGGTGCGGCGGCATGACGGCATACGGCCGCCGGGCACTGGTGACCGCCGGGTCGAGCGGGCTCGGCACGGCGATCGCGACGTCGCTGCGCGCGGACGGCGCCGAAGTCTTCATCACGGGCACCGGACCGCACACCGGCGAGGTGGCCCGGAAGATCGGGGCGGCGGGCTGGGCGATCGCGGACTTCACCCGGCCCGGCGCCGCGGCCGCGGCGGTCGAGGCCGCGCGCGAAACCCTCGGGGACATCGACATCCTGGTGTCCAACACCGGCGGGACGCGCGCGGCGAAGGCCACCGAACTGTCCACTGAGGACTGGGACCTGGCCTACCGGCTCCTGCTCGACAGCGCGATCTCGCTGACCGGCGCGGTGTTGCCGGGCATGTGCGAGGCCGGGTGGGGACGGCTGATCTACGTCACCTCGGTCGGCGTGGTGAAACCGTTGCCGCTGCTGCACCTGTCCAACGTGATGCGGGCGGGGGTGGCCGGGCTCGCGCGGTCGCTGGCCGCCGAGGTGGCGCCCCGTGGCGTCACCACGCACGTCATCGCCCCCGCGCACATCGACACGCCGCGGCGGCGTTCGCTCGCCGCGGCACGCGCGGCCGCCGCGGGGGTGCCGGCCGAAGAGCTGGAACGGCGGCAGCTCGCGAGCGAACTGCCCGTCGGCCGGTGGGGGCACCCCGAGGAGATCGGCGAGCTCGTGGCCCATCTCTGTTCCGAGTACTCGGGGTTCCAGACCGGGCAGACCCACGTCGTCGACGGCGGGATGACCTCGACCTGACGGGAGAACCATGACGGATTTCGACCAGTGGATGCACAAGCTCCACGAGATGAAGGACTACGACCCGGAGCGGTCGATGCCGGAGCACCTCGTCACCCGCCCGGCGAGTGCCCGGTGGCTCGAGGAGGACGTGACCGGCAACCCCAGCCGGGTCGGCGTCCTCGCGGACGTCCCGGCGAAGTCGATGGAGTTCTACCTGCAGGAGATCCCGGCCGGCACCGCGACGGACCTCCAGCGCCACCTGCACGAGTCCGTGCACTGCGTAACCGAGGGCAGCGGCTACTCCGAAATCGGGCCGGAAACCCTGCGGTGGTCGGCCGGGGACTTCGTCTACACCCCGCCGTGGGTCTGGCACCGGCACTACAACGACGGCGCCGGGCCGGTCCGCATGATCCTCGTCGAGAACTCGCGGCAGCTCGACGCCCTCGGCATCAACCGGCGGGAAAGCGCCGGGAACATCCCGTACGACAAGATGGACAGGAGCTGACCCAACGATGGGTATCTCACAAGTGGCCCACGCCGAACTCGCCGTCGCCGACCTCGGCGAGGCCGTCGGCTTCCACACCGACGTGCTGGGCATGCGGGAGATCGGCCGCGCCGACGGCGCGGTGCGGTTCTCCGTCGGCATCGACGGCGGGTGCGACCTGGTGCTGACCGAGGGCGGGACCGGCGTCCGGCGGTTCGCTTTGCGGGTCGACGACGCCGAAGACCTCGACCGGTACGCGAAGCGGCTGGCCGAAGCCGGTGTCGCGACCGAGGCCCGCACCGACGAACACCCCGGTGTGGTCCAGGCGCTGCGGTTCCAGGCGCCGTCGGGACACGCGATGGAACTCGCGGTGCTCTCGACCGGCCCGCAGTACATCCACCCGTCGAAGGCCCCGCACCGCGGCGGGATCCGCGCGCTGGACTTCGACCACATCACCGTGCAGGCGCAGGACCCCAAGCCGCTGGTCGACTTCCTGGTGGAGCTGCTGGACTTCCAGGTGTCCGACATCTTCGCCCCGGCACCCGGGGTGATCGGCGCGGCCTGGTGCCGGGCCAGCACGCTGCACCACGACATCGCGATCATCTCGACGCCCGAGGCCGGGAAGTCGCTGCACCACTACGCGCTCGGGATGGAGTCGTTCGACCACCTCAAGGTGGCCGCCGACGAACTCGCCCGGCACGGCGTGCCGATCGAGGTCGGGCCGGGCCGCCACGGCGTGGGCGGCAACGTCTACACCTACTTCTGGGCCGCGGGCAACCGCTACGAGCTCTCGGCCGAGATGCCGCGGGTGCGGCGCAACGACCCCGTGGTGTGGGACGACTTCCCGAAGGCGTTCAGCCCGTGGGGCCTGCAGCCGCCCGAGTCGTTCGGCCACGCTTCCTGAAGTCCCCCGAAACCCGGTCCGCCCGGCAGGCGCGGCAGCCCCCCACTCGACCTGCCGGGCGGACCGCCCTTTCCCTGCGAACGCGAGGAGAGCAGTGGTGCAGAAGTTCGGTGTGGCCGACCTGCGCGGCGTCATCGCCGTCACGCCGACCCCGGCACTGCCCGGCGCGGCCGCCCTCACCGCACGGGACACCGTGGACCTCGACGAATCCGACCGGATGATCCGTGCCCTCGTCGCCGACGGCGTGGACGGGATCATCACCAACGGGACGCTCGGGGAAATGGCGACCCTGACACTGGCCGAATGGCGGGCCTTCGCCGCGTGCGTCGCGGGCGCGGTCTCGGACACCGCGCCGGACCTCCCGTTGTTCGTCGGCGCGACCGCCCCCAACACGCGGGACACGGTCGACCGCATCCGCTTCCTGCGGGACCTCGGCGTGCGCGGCGTCATCCTCGGCCGTCCGATGTGGAGCGAACTCGGCGCCGACACGCTGCTCGCGTTCTACCGCGGCGTCGCCGGCCTGTTCCCGGACATGGCGATCGTCCTCTACGACAACCCCGAGGCGTTCAAGGGCCCGATCCCCTCGGCCGCCTACGCCGAGCTGTCGCAGGTCCCCCAGATCATCGGCGCGAAGTACATCGCGATCACGCCGAAGTTCGGCGCGGACGTGGCGGCGGTCGGCGACCGGCTCCGGTTGCTGCCCCTGGAGAGCGACTGGCTCGCGGCGCACACGCTGTACCCGGAAACGGCGCTCGGGTGCTGGAGCAGCAGCGCCCTGTGCGGCCCGGAGCCCGTGCTCGCGCTGCGCGAAGCGATCCGGGCCGGGGACCTCGCCACGGCGCGGCACCTGACCCGCCGCATCGAGTGGACCTACGAACCGTTCCTCGCCCGGACGAACTTCCCCGAGTTCTCCAAGTACAACATCCCCCTCGAGAAGATCCGCTTCGACGAGGCCGGTTACGTCACCACCGGTCCCGCCCGGCCGCCCTACCACGTCGTTCCCGGCCCCTACGCCGAGGGCGCGCGCGAAAACGGGCGGCGCTGGCGCAGGATCGCCGCCGAAGTCCGTGCCCGGACCTCCTGAGGCCCGCCCGGCACCGTGCTTGTGTGTGGCACGGCCGGGCCCGCGGAAAACTGATGGCGCCGCCCCAGCCAGCCGGGGCGGCGCCATCAGTGGTCACCGGAGTTCAGTGCGCGCCGAGCGAGCCGAGCAGCCCGCCCACCGCCTGCCCGGCGGTCGCCACGACACCGTCGAGCGGTGCCGGCACGCTGATCGGCAACCCGGCGACCGGTGCCGGTGCCGGTCGCGCGGGTGGGTCGGCCGGGGCGGGAGCGGGCTTGGCCGGTGCCGGGGACGGCTTGGCCGGCGCCGGCGCGGCCGGTGCGTCGTCCGCGGCCGGCGGTCGCGGCGCCGCCGGACGGGCCGCAGCGGTGGCCACGCTTTCGTCGTAAGTCGGATCTTCCCCGGCGTACCCGGGCTCGTCCGGTACGGCGAACGAACCCGCGGAATAGGTGCGCATCCACGCCATTACCTTGTTCAGGTAATCCTCGGAGTTGTTGTAACCGAGAATGGCACTCCGCAGTCCGGGTCCGGTATTCAGATCACGATCGCCGGCGCAGAGATACCGGCCCGCGGACTCCGTGGAATCGTAGACGTTCTGCACGTCCGCCCGGCCGTCACCGGATCCGTCCGCGCCCCATTTCTGCCAGGTCGACGGGATGAACTGCATCGGGCCGGCGGCACGCGCCCACTGGCCGCTCTGCGCGTCGACCATCCTGGCGAAGCCGGGCGAGCCGTCCAAGGCGGGTCCGTAGACCGGGCGGACCATCGTCCCCTGCGCGTCCACGTCGCCGTGGCGGGCGTGGTTCGACTCGATCTTGCCGATGCCCGCGAGCAAGGCCCAGTTCAGGTGACACCCCGGAGCCGAGCGACCGAGGGAAGCCTCCGCCCGGCGGTAGGCGTCGAGCACGGTGGCCGGAATGCCCGTCTCCGCACCGGATCCGGTGGCGGCACCGAGCCGGTGGTCCACCGGAGCCGCGAGCGGGGGGAGCACCGGCACGCCGGGCAGCGTGGCCGGGAGCCCCGCTCCCGGCACGGGTGGCCACCCCGGTTTCGCCGGTGCCGGCGAGCTGGTCGCCGCACCGGCGGGAAACGGCCGCCCGTCGGCCACGGGTTCGACCAGCAGTACGCCACCACCGACCACGACCGCGCTCGTGAGCGCGACCGCGGTGTAGGCGGTCGTGCCGACCCGGTGCCGTTTCCCCACCCTCCTTCGCCCTGCTCGGTGGCTGCCTTTGCTGCGTTTCCCGATCGGCACGGTCATGCCAGGTCCTTTCCGCTGCGTCATCGAAACCGAGGACTGGTATGCTAAGATTCTAGCATGTTTCTTACCGGAAGAACGACCGTAAAGAAAGGGTTGGTGGGTCGATGCCCGTTGCCGTGTGCGCCCTGTCCCATTCGCCGCTGATCGGTTTCAACCATCCGGCGAAAGCCGTTGAAGAGCGGGTCGAGAAGGCTTTCGACCACGCGCGGCGCTTCATCGCCGGATTCGCCCCGGACCTCGTGGTGCTCTTCGCGCCCGACCACTACAACGGTTTCTTCTACGACATGATGCCGCCGTTCTGCATCGGGACGCGCGCCACGGCCCTCGGGGACTACGACACCCCGGCCGGTGAACTCTCGGTCGCCGACTCCGCGCGGACGCTGGCCAAGGACGTCCTGGCGGCCGGGATCGACGTCGCGCTGTCCGAACGGATGTACGTCGACCACGGGTTCTCCCAGCCGCTGCAGCTCCTGTTCGGCGGCCTCGACCGCGTTCCCGTCATCCCCGTCTTCATCAACTCGGTCGCCACCCCGCTCTGCCCCGTCGGCCGCGTCCGGCAGCTCGGCACGGCGATCGGCCACACGAGCGCGCACCTCGACGAGCAGCGCGTGCTGTTCCTCGGCTCCGGCGGGCTCTCGCACGACCCGCCGGTCCCCCAGCTGGAACACGCCACGGCCGAGGTCGCCGCCCGGCTGATCGACGGCCGCAACCCGACCCCCGAAGAGCGTGCCCGGCGACAGGCCCGCGTGATCGCCTCCGGCCTCGACCTGGCCGCGGGCACGTCGTCGATGCAGCCGATCAACCCGGAGTGGGACCAGCAGTTCCTCGACGTGGTCTCGGCGGGCGAACTCGGGCTCGTCGACGCCTGGAGCACCGAGTGGTTCGCCGAGCAGGCCGGCCACTCCGCGCACGAGGTGCGGACCTGGATCGCCGCCTACGCCGCGATGGCGGCGCGGGGGAAGTACGTGATGAACTACCGGTTCTACGAGCCGGTGCCCGAGTGGGTGGCGGGTTTCGCCGTCACCACCGCCGTTTCCGCCGACGCCTGATCCCCCGGGCGCGGCGCCGGACCCCTCCGGCGAGCGGGTCCGGCGCCGCGCGTTCCCGCCCGGCTTGAGAGGAAACCATGAAGTCAACGTTGACTCCGCCCCGGAACGGCCGCGGGCACCCCGTCCCCCACGCCGTCCTGCGCGAGATCCGGGCCGTCACCACCCGGGCCCGGTCCGTGCTCGGCGATGACCCCGGCCCGGACGTGCCCGATGACTTCCCGGCCGCGGAAGAGGCGCTGGCCGAGCTCGCCGAGCGGATCGGCGAACTCGCCGCGGCCGGCCGGGCGGGCGCCGTCCTGGATCTGTTCATCGAGGTCTCCGACGTCCGCGAACGGCTGCGCCAGGCCCGGCTCGACCTCCGGGTGCGGGTCCACGCCCAGGTCCAGGAGGCTTTGACCCGGCTGCAGGACGCGCGTTCGGTGGCCCGCCTCGCCGAGTGCGTGCCGGAGGCGGTGTGCCGGCTCGGGTTCGACCGCGCGCTGTATTCGGAAATCCGGGAGTCGGTGTGGGTGCCCCGGTCGTGCACCGTGCTGGGCGATCCCGCCTGGGCGGCGGAGATCCTGCGGATCGGCCGTGCGGAGTCCCCCGTCCTGGACCGCACGGTCGTCGAGACCGAGGCCGTGCGCAGGCGGCGCGCCTTGCTCGTCACGGACGCGCAGCGGGAAGCGCGGGGGCTCGCCTGCCTGGTCGAGGCCGCCCGCCTGGAGTCCTATGTGGTCGCTCCCGTGGTCGGCGACGACGGCGTGCTCGGGCTGGTGCACGCGGACCGGCACGTCCAGGGGCGTCAGGTCGACGAGTTCGACCGCGAGGTGTTCGGCGCCTTCGCCCAGGGGCTCGGCATCGCGTTCCGGCGGACCCTGCTGGTCGAACGCCTGCAGTCGCTGCGGACCGAGGTCGGCCGGTTCACGATGAACATCGCCGACGCCATGGACCGGATCCTGAACAGCGGCCACCCGGCGGCGCCGCTCATCGGCGACCCGGTGGTCCCGCCGCCCGGGCCGGTGCCGGTCCGGACCTTCGTGGAGTCGGCGCTGACCCCACGGCAGCTGGAGGTGCTCCGGCTCATGGGCGAGGGCCGGACGAACGCCGCGATCGCCACCCGGCTGACGATTTCGGAAGACACGGCCAAGTCCCACGTCAAGCAGATCCTGCGCAAGCTGGGTGCCGCGAACCGCGCGGAAGCGGTCTCGCTGTTCCTGCGGACCCAGCAGGGCCGGGCCACCCCCGAGTCCGCCTGAGGGTCACCAGAGGCTCCACACCGCGGCGAGCGCGAACACGACACCCACGACCTGGAGCGCGTGCCCGCTCCCCCGCAGCTTCCCGATGCGCCGCAGGCGTTCGGGTTCCGGCAGCGCCGGGCTGACCCGCCCGGCCGCCGCACGGCAGCCCCACCGTCCGATCGCGACCAGCGCGGCGCCGGCTGCGGCCAGCGCCGCGAAGTCCGCGATCACCGCGACGGCTGGGGCTGGCCCGGCACCTGACCCGGCGCCGGTTGACCTGCCGCCTGGCCCGGCGCCGGTTGACCGGGCACCTGACCCGGCACCGGCTGCCCCGCCGCCTGGCCCGGCGCCGGTTGACCCGCCGCCTGACCCGGTACCGGCTGGCCCGGGACCTGACCTGCTGCCTGGCCCGGCGCCGGTGACCACCCCGGCGCCTGCTGCGGCGGCGCGGCCGGGTCGGCCGGCCGGTAGGTGTCGGCGTACTGCACGTTCGCGTTCGCGAGCTGCGTCCCGAGCCAGCCGCGCCACGTTGCGAGGGCCTTCTCCAGGGTGAGCTGCTGCTTGAGCTGGTCCTTGATCTGGTCGAACACCGCCGGCTGCGGGGGCAGGATCTGGCGGACGCGGCCGACGTTCCAGCCGTGCGCGGTCTGCACGGGACCGAACAGCCCGCCGACCGGTGCCGCGAAGGCCGCCTTGGCGTAGCCGTCCTCGAGCTGCGCCGCGGTCACCTGACCGAGGTCGCCGTCCTTGTCCCGCGTCGCGCCGTCCAGGCTCCGCTGGGCCACCAAGGTTTCGAACGGAGTCCCGGCCTTGAGGTCGGCGAGCACCTGGCCGGCTTCCTCCTCGGTCTTGACCACGATGTTGCTCAGCTGCCGCCGTTCCGGCGTGTCCAGCTGCGCCTTCCGCTTCGCGAACGCGTCCGCGACCTCGCCGTCGCCGACCGAACTGCCCGCGGTGACCGAGTCGAACAGCTGCGAGACCGCGAGCTGGCGTTTGATCTCCGCCAGCACCGCGTCCTCGGACGTGCCGGTGGTGCCGAGCGCCTGGACGAACTTGCTCCGGGCGTCCGGCCCTTCGCCGATCTGCTGGGAGATGAACCGGGTCAGCACGTCCTGTGCCGCCTTGTCGGCGACGACGATGCCGCGGTCGCCCGCCGCGCGGTCGAGCACCATCCCGACCGCGACCGCCTTGGCGGTGTCCCGGCGGAACGCGTCGGACTTGGCGGTGTCCTGCTGGTCCGGTGGCTGCACGCCGTAGAGCGCCTTCAGGGTCTGGATCCGCTCCTGCAGCTGGTTGACGGTCTCGATCTGGCCGCCGTAGGCGAAGACCGCGTCGTCGGGCAGGTCGTCGGCCCGCGCCGACCACCAGGCGAGGCCGGTTCCGCCGAGCAGCACGACGAGGACGAGCAAGGTCAGGATCCGCCCACGGCGGCTTCGGGGCAGCCGGACCTTGCCGGGCAATGCGGTGATCTTCATGAAGTGACTCCCACGAGTGTGTCGGGCACCGGGCTGGTTTCCGGAGTGGCGCCGGGCCGGGCCGGCACGAGCCAGCCGACGAACCGGGCGGCGGCCATCGACAGCACGACGGCCGCGGCGAGCAGCAGGCCGAACTGCCGGATGGCATCGATCCGCGAAAGCGCCAGTGCGAGGTAGCCGACGGTCGAAACCGCGCCGACCAGCAGCACGGATCTGCGCAACGCGTGATCGCGACGGCGTCCGGCTTCCGCCAGCAGCACCGCGAACTCGCAGCCGACGGCGGCGATGAGGGACCCGAGCGCCATGGTGATCGGCGTCAGCGAGATCCCGGCCAGCCACACGGCGAGCAGGCCCGTCCCGGTGGCGACCAGAGCGGTGGCGACGGCGCGGAGCGCATCCCTCCGCCGGGCGAGTACCACGGCGAGCACGAGCCCGGCGACGGCGATGCCGACCCCGTTGGTCCAGAACCGGTTGCCGGAGACCAGTTCGTACCCGCGTGCCGCGACGATCGGCAGCCCGGTCAGTTCGGCGCGGTACCCCGGTGGTGCCGGGGGAAGCTGGTTCAGGAGGTCGTCGCGCAGGCCGATCAGGCTCTCGACGTCGTCGAGCCGGACCCCGAACGAGAGCACGGATTCCTGCCCGTCGGCCCGCAGCACCGCCCCGGTCAGGTAGGGCGGCAGCAGGCGCACGGCCGCGGTGATCTCGTCCTTCGTGGGCGCGGACCCGAGGAAGTTCAGCAGCGTCGGGAGCGAAACGACGGGACGCAGCCGGTCGCCGTGCCGGGCGACGATCACGTCCTGGGCCTGGCGCAACCACGCCAGCGCCTGCGGAGAAGTGACATCCGGGCCGTGCAGGACGGCGTCGACCTCGCCGGAGGAGCCGATGACCTGCTCGACGTGCTTCGCGTCGTCGAACGCGGGCAGTCCGTGCGCGAAGCTCTCGACGTCGCTCTGCAGGGGAAGCCCCGGCAGCAGCGCCCAGCCGCCGGCCGCCAGCGCGGCCACCGCCAGTCCCGCGCCCAGCCGTACGGGCAGGCTCGCCGACCGTCCTCCGTAGACCTTCACGGGCGCGGGCTCCGCCACGGCCGGCCGGAACAGCAGCCCGACGGCGAAGGCGACCAGCACCCCGATCCCGAGCGCGATCCCGAGGTCGCGCACGAACGGCAACGGCGCGAAGGCCAGCGCACCGAACGCGGCCGCGGTGGCGGCGGCGACCGCGAACACGACCCGCCGGTCGGCCTGGCGCGCCAGGTAGGTCGGGAAGTCGCTGCCGACGCCGAGCAGCACCGGCAGGAAGGCCACCACCCCCAGCGACAGCGGCCGGCCGAGCCAGCCGAACAGGGCGACCGTCACCGCCGTGGCCACCAGCGAACCGGCCAGCGGCAGCAGCCGGTGCCGGCGGCGGTGCCACGGCACCAGCAGGAAGCAGAGAGCCACCGCGACCAGCGCGGCGCCGCCGAGCAAGGGAAGTTCCGCGCGGACCTCGTCGGCGAGGGCCCCCGCGATCGCGGGGACGCCGGACACGGTTACGTTCGCCCCGTCGACGGCGGCCGCGCCGACCGCGTCCCGCACGCCCCGGACGAGCCGCTCGGTGGCGGACTGGTCGAGGTTCTGCCGCGGGCGGACGAGGATCGCGACCGCGTTCGCCGACGGCACGACGAAGTGCCACTGCGGCCGGGGATTCCCGTCCGCGCCGAAGACGACCGCGTTGACGAACGCCTGGTTCTTCAGCGTCGGCAGGCCCGCCGGCAGGGCCTGCACGAGCAGCTTGCCGTACCGCTGGTCGAACGCGGCCACCGCGTCGTCGGCGGCCTTCCCGGCCGCCTTGTCGGACGCACCACGCTGCTTGGCCTCGGCCTGGGCCTGCGCTCGCAGGCGGTCACGGCGGCCGGAGAGCTCGGCCATCAGGTCCTGGGCCCGCCCGGCGGCCTGGTTCAGGACGGTCCCGGGCCCGTACACGGCGGCGACGTCGGGCAGCTTCGCGAACTCGCCCTCCAGCTTGACCAGCGACGGCAGGTGCGGCTGGTCGAGCAGCAGCCCGGGTTTCGCCGATTCGAGCAGCACGACGACGGGGTCGCCGCCGAACGACCGGCTCAGCTCGTCGAACCGCGCCACCGCGGGGTCGTCGCCCGGCAGGAACGAGCCGACGCCGGTCTCGATGCGCGTCTTGGCGATGCCGGTGCCGACGAACCCGGCGAGGACGACGAGGACCGCCGTCATCGCCAGGACCTTGCGGGACGGCCGGCGCAGCTTGAAGCCCCTCACTTCGGCGGGTCCTGTTCGACCCGCGGGTAGGACCCGGTGAACGGTCCCGGGTTCGCCGACTGCCCGGGCGCCGGGTAGGGGTTGTTCTTCTTCAGCGGGCCGACGTCGATGTTGAGCGGCAGGCCCTTCACGCTCTGCTCGTTGAAGACCATGAACAGCCGGATCGCGTTGCCGTTGGCGTCACCGCGCGCCGTCACCTGACCGATGTTGGTGAAGAACGCCGCGACGTCGCGGCCGTAGGGCACCAGGTAGGACAGCATCGGGTTCACGTCGCCCAGGGCCACGTTCAGCGTCGGCAGGAACTTCGACGCGTCCGCGGCCACCGCGGGCACCCGCTGCAGCGTGCCGGGCGCCGCGTCGAGCACACCGTTCAACGACGGCAGCAGGCCACGCAGATCGGCCGAGGTGGCCGGCAGTTCCCGCAACGCCGCGTCGAGGTCGGGGGCGGCCGCGTTCAGCCCGCCCGCGACCGGGCCCAGCGCGGGCGAAAGCCGGCTCAGCCCGCCACTGGCGTTCTTGGCGGTGTCCATCAGGCCGGGCAGCCGCCGCAGGACCTCCCGGAGCTCGGTGTCGCTGCCCGCGGTCGCCTGGGTGAGCTTGTCGGCGTCGGTCACCAGGTCGGCGATCTGCCCCCGCCGGGTGTCGAGCGCCGCGAGCAGCTTCGCCGTGTTGCCGGTCAGCTGCTGCAGGTCCCCGGACTGGGCCGCCAGTGCCGCCAGCGCGCCGTGTCCCTCCCGGCCGAGATCGCCGAGTCCTTGCAGTGCCTGGGAAACTCCCTGCTTGGTGTCCTTCGTCCCGGCGCCGAGCGAGCGGACCAGCGAGCCCAGCGACTCCTTCGTCGGCTGGTCGAGGCTGGTGAGCACGTCGTCGAGTTCGACGGCCTCCTTGCCCGCCGACGGCGGCAGCACGGTGCCGCTGGGCAGCGCCGGGCCGTGGCCGTCGGTGATCTCGAGGTAGGTCTCCTCGATCAGGGTCTTGTTCCGGACCTGGACGGTCGCCCCTTCGTGCAGCGGCGCGTTCTGGTCGAGCCGCATCGTGACGTGCGCGAGGTCGCCTTCGGTGCGCAGCGCCTGGACCTTGCCGACCTTGACCCCGGCGATGGTGATGTCCGAGTCGTAGACCAGGTTCGACGCGGTGCGGAACTGCACCTCGGCGGTGTAGCCCGCCCTGGAGATGCCGGGCAGCCGGCCACCGGAGTTGAGCCACAGGTAGCCGAACAGGCCGGCGCAGGCGGCGATGAACACGGCCAGCACCAGGGTCCGGATGTGCGGGACCAGCCCACTGGGAATCCTCATTGGACGCTCCCTCTATCGCGCGGCGGCGGCTTGCAGGGCGGGCAGCAGCGGCAGCAGGCCCGTGACGCTTTCCGGCGAGAGCTGGGCGATGGCGCGGTAAGCCGCCCCCGTTCCGTCGCGCAGGCTGGTGATCGACCGCGAGTTCGTGACGAACGCGGCCAGGTCGTTCAGGTACGGCAGCACCGCGGTCGTGATCGGGCCCAGCCGGCCGGTCACGTCGTGCAGGTCGCCGAGTGACGCGTTGAGGTCGCCGACGAACGGACGCAGGTCGTGCACCACCGGGACGGCCTTGTCGACCACCGGCTGGGCGGAGTCGACGGTCTCCCCCAGCTTGTCGACCGTGCCGGTGAACTTGTCCAGCGAGCCGGGCAGGGTCCCGCTCGCCTCGCGCAGCTTGTCCAGGACCGGGTCCAGCTGGGCGCTCAGCGCGCCGATGCTGCCGGTGGCCTGCGAGAGCTGGTGGGTGAAGTCCGGCAGCTGCGCGAGCGCGGCGTCGAAGTCGCCGTTGCGCTGCCCCACCGTCGCGAGAGTCTGCTGCAGGGAACCGGCCAGCGCGCTGAGCCGCTGGTCGTCGTCGCCGGTCGCCGACGCGATCTGCCCCAGCGACGTGACGAGCTTCTGCAGCGTCTCCTTGCGGGTCTGCAGGGCGGTCGCTACGGGACGCAGATCCCGCACGACCTGATCGGTCGCCTCGAGTCCCTTCGGCAGGTTGCCCGGCGCACCGGCCAGCGCGACGTCCGATTCGGACAGCAGCGTGGTCAGTGCGGCCCGGGTGTTGGTGTCCAGGTGCCCGAGTGCTTCGTCGACCTGCACCGGCCGCACCGAGTTGGCGACGGGCAGCACACCGTCCTCGGGGAGCGGCTTTCCCGGCGGGCCGCCGGGGTTCAGCTCGACGTACATCTCGTTCAGCGGGCTCTTCGGGCGCAGCAGGACCCGGGCGTTGTCGTACACCTGGTGTCCCTGGTCGATCGCCAGCTCGAGCCGCGCGTGCCCGCGGTCGTCGACGCTCGCCGCGCGGATGTCGCCGACGGCCACGCCCGCGATCCGCACTTCCTGCCGGCTCGACGGGTTGATCGCGGGCGCCGACTCGAAGGTGACCGAGAAGTGGGTCTTGCCGTCCCACGGCACGCGGACCTGCTGCATGGTCAGGATGTAGCCCCCGGCCACCAGCCCCGCGGTCACGAGCGCGGCCACGGCGAGGACGTTGCGCTTGAGCCGCGGTTCGCTGGAGATCCGCTGCCAGGTCCGCCGGACCCGGCCCGGGTGCGCGTTCATCGGCCGCTCCTGTTCTCCGGGGTGGCGCCCTGCAGGTGGGCGAGCGTGTTCATCAGCTGCTCGAAGTTGATCGGGGTGCCGGCGATGCTGCCGCCGCCGAAGCCCGGCTGGAGACCCACGGCCACGCCGTTCGGGTCGGTGAGCGAGGAGGCGCGGTCCATGGTCGCGAACATGTAGCCGACCTCTTTGTAGAACGGCTGGTCCGAGCCACCGCCCGCGTAGATACCGGTGCCCTTGAAGGGCGAGAGCACCATGTGCATGATCGGGCCGTTGACGCGGTCCAGCACCGGCCCGCGGACGTCGTCGAAGACCTTCGTGGTGCCCTGCGCGGTGGGGACGAGCTGCTCGACCAGCGGCTGCGCGTCGGTGAGCAGGCCGCGCACGTCGGTCAGCAGCGGCCGGGTCCTGGTGAGCACCGGATCGGCGTGCGCCAGGAACTCGTCGAGCCGGCGCGCCACCGGCCGCGCGGGGTCCGCGGTGTCCCGCAGCTTGCCGAGCGTGACGCCGAGGTGGGTCAGCCCGTCGTCCGCGTTGTCCAGGGTCCTGGGCAGGTCCGCGATCGCGGTGGCGATGTCGGTGCGGCGATTGTCGAGCGTCGAGGTGACCTTCTGCAGGTTCTGCACGATCGAGTCGAGCTGCCCCGGCTGCTCGGTCAGCACGCGCGCGGTCGACTCGAACCCGTGCACGAGGTTCGGCAGGTCGCTGCGCGGGTCCTCCCCCTGCAGGCCCTGCAGCACCGGCGTCGTCGCGTCGAGGGTGTCCGGCGCGTCGGCGAGCAGACGGTCGATCGCCGACCTGCCGCCGGCGCGCAGGGTGTCGTCGAGGTTCTGCGTCGCGGAGCGGATGCCTTTCACCGCGTCCGGCTGCAGGGCGTCCGCGAGCTGCTGCAGCTCCACCGGGGTCTTGGTCCGCTCGACCGGGATGGTGCCGGCGAAGGTGGTCCGGCCGCCGCCCGGGACGAGCTCCACGTAGTACTTGCCGCCGAGGATCGTCGTCGGGCGCAGGGCGGCGCTCGGCGTGGCGCCGAGCTTGCCCGTGACGCCGTCGTCCACCTTCAGCTCGACCAGTGCCGAGCCGTCGGCGGCCCGGTCGATCGAGGAGACCACGCCCACCGGCACCCCGGCGACCTTGACCTGGGAGACGAACGGCTGCAGGTGGTAGTCCTGGGCGAACTGGACGCGGACGACGTCACCGGGCCGCAGCGCCGTCGCGACGCGGTCCTTCTCGAGCAGCGCGAAGCCGGCCAGCAACGTCACCACCAGCACGACGATGCCGAGCTTGAACGCGGACACCGGCCGCCGGTGCCCGGTGCGAGAACGAAGCGCCTTCACCGGTTGCCTCCTGGGATCTTCCGGGCGTCCTGCGCCGCCTGGCCCGGTGCGGGATAGGGGTTCCGGGCGACCAGCGGATCCCGCACACCGCCCTGCCCGAGCACGGACTCCTCGCTGAACAGCAGGTACAGCCGGAGGAAGTGGCCGTTGGCGTCACCGTGGGAGAGCGCGGCGGCCCAGTTCGTGAACCACCCGCTGACTTCCGGGGCGTACGGCGCCAGCACCCGCAGGAACTGGTCGGCCTTGTCGAACGTCTGCGTCAGCCGCGGCGCGAGCGGCCGCGCGTCGTCGACGGTCTTCGTCAGGTCCGTCAGCGCGGGCTCGGCCTGCCGGCCGACGTCCGGCACCTTTCCCAGTGGCGGCACCGCTTCCCGCAGCACGCCCCGCAGGTCGGGAGTGGCCTGGCCGAGGGCACGCGCGCCGGGCACGAGCTGGGCCATGCCGGCGTGCAGGTCCTCGAGCGGTGCCTGCAGCGACTGCAGGCCGGCTCGGGCGGCCTGCAGCGTGCCGGGCGCGCGCTGCACGACGTCGCCGAGCGGTTTTCCGTCGTCCACCGCGACGGCTTGCATCGTCGTGTCCAGGCGGCCGAGCAGTTCCGACAGCTGTTCCTGGCGCCCGGCGAACCGGGCCGACAGCCGGTCGGCCGAGGTCAGCAGCGCGGTCAGGTCGGCGCCGTCGTTCGCGGACAGGGCGTTGGAGACGGTTGCGAGGTCGGGCAGCATCCGCGGCGCGGCCTTGAGCGCGTCCTGCAGGTCCTGGGCGTGCCCGCCGGCCCCGCCGCCCGTTTCCCGGACGGTCGAGCCGAGCGCGTCCCGGGTGGGCGCGTCGAGCACGTCGAGCAGGTCGCTCAGCTCCTGCGAGCCCGCGGTCCGCTTGGGCGGGATCACCTCCGCCGGGCCGAGCTTCCCCGCCGCGGGCGTGCCCGGCGTCAGCGCGATGTACTTCTGCCCCAGCGCGGACCGCGAGGCCACCGTGACGCTCTTGGCCTCCGCCGCCGCGTCCCGGTAGACCTCGCGCGTGCCGTCGAGCTGGAGGGTCACCCGCGGGGCGCCGCCGACCAGCCGGACGTCCTTGACGCGACCGACCCGGACGCTGGCGACGCGGACGTCGTCCCCGGGGCGGAGCGCGCCCACGTCGGAGACATCGGCGTCGACGAGGGTGTAGGTCGCCCCCGGCAGCCCCTTGTCCGCGGTGAGCGCGAGCTGCAGCGCGAGCGCGAACACCACGAGCACGACCACCCCCGTGGACACCGAGCGGAACTTGCGCTTGGCCATCAGGAACCTCCGAGCAGGAACTGGAGAACGCCGCTCTCCTGGCGCTCGTTGAGCCCGGTCACGCCGCCGTCCGGGGCGACGAGGGACTTCGTGTCGAGCAGGCCCGACGAGCCGAGCGGCCCGGGAAGCCCGGGGATCGGCGAAGGCGGGGATTGCTTGCCCCCACCGGGAATCGTGGGCGGCGGCGGGGCCCCGGTCAGGGACGGCAGCAGCCCGGTGATCTCCTCGGGGTGGATGATCGCCTGGCCGCGGAAGTAGTGCGAAAGCCCGTCCCAGCCGTTGGTCGACATCGCCCAGAACCGGAAGAAGTTCAGGACGTTTTCGATGTTGCCGGTCAGCTGCGCGGTGAGCGGGTTCGCCCCGGCGACGGTGCCACGCAGGCCGGGCCCTGCCTTCCGGAGGTCCTCGACAACCGGGCGGGCCGCGTCCATCAGCTTCTCGGCGCGTTCGAGGACGGGCTTCGCGCTCGTCAAAGCCGGGTCCGCCGACTCGCTGAACTTGCGCAGTTCGTCGCTGACCGCGGAGAGGTTGTCGGTCGTCGGCCGCATTCCCTCGAGCACGGGCGTGGTGGCCTTGGCCGTGCCCGTGAGCTCGGCGAGGGTGTCGCGCGCGGCGGAGAGGGTTCCCGGCAGTTCGGCGAGCGAGGCGGCGAGGCCCTCCTGGTTCTTGGCCGTGACGTCGAGCACCTGTCGTGTGGAGTCGACCAGGCCGTCCAGGGTCTTGCCGTTGTCGGCGGCCAGTGCGCTCGCGACCGGCTGCACGTGGTCGACGAGGTCGGTGAGCACCTGGTTCTGCTGCCCGAGCAGCTTCACCAGCCCGTCGGCGTCCTGCATGGACGACGCGAGCGCCTTGATCGAGGCCTGTGCGTTGGCGCCGTTGCCCTGCATGCCCTGGCCCAGCATCGTGACCAGCGCGGCGAGCGACTGCCCGGTCGGGTCGTCGATCGTGTTGAGCACCTGGTCGAGGTCGGTCGCCTGGCCGGTCTGCTTGATCGGCAGCACGTCGCCGTCGTTCAGCAGCGGCGCCGAGGCGGTTCCGCGATCGAGGTCGACGAAACGCTCGCCCAGCAGGCTGACCGGCTTGACGGTGGCCCGGGCGTCCTTGTGCAACGGCAGGGCCGACCCGTCGAGCTTGAGGGTGACGACCGCCTTCGCGTCGTGGACGCTCATGCCGGCCACCTCGCCGACGGTGACGCCCTTGATCTTCACGTCGTTGCCGACGACCAGCGGGCTCGCGTCGGCGAACTCCGCGGCGATGGTCAGTTTCTCCGGCTGCTCGCCGGAACCGGTGTTCGTGACCGCGGCGCCCGCCACGGCCGCCGCCACCGCGGCCGTGGCCAGCACGGCCTGGATCTTCCGCCGTGTCCTCATCGGACTCCACTCCCGAAGGCGTCGGTCCACGGCTGCCCGGCGATCGCGCCGGGTGCCGGGAACGGGTCGCTGACCATCCCGGGCGGCATGACTCCCGGGTTGTTGTCGAAACTCGAGAGCCCGGCCGGGATGTTGACGCGCATGTAGTGGCCGTTGCTGTCGTAGTTGGCGGCCGAGGAGCCCCAGTTCGACAGCCACCCGACCACTTCGGGCGTGTACGGCCGCAAGAAGCTCAGCGCGGGCGTCAGCGACGACACCGCCGAGTTCGTGCCGGGCAGGGCGCCGTGGGCGCTGTCGAGCAACCCCGGCGTGAACTGCAGCAGCGTGCCGAGGGACCCCAGGGTCGGCCGCAGCTGTGCCACGGTCGGGCGGAGGTCCGCGAGCACGGGGCGCAGGGACCGGGCCACGGCGGGCAGGCGGTCGGTCGCCGGGCGCAGATCGTTCAGCAACGGCACCGCTTTGTCGACCGTGCCGGGCACATCGGCCAGCGTCCGGTCCGCGGTCCCGAGGGTACCGGGCAGCTTCCGCAGCGCCGCGCGCAACTGGTCGCGCTGCTGCGCGGCCGCTTCCGTCGCGCCGGAGAGCCCGGAAACGATGGCGCGCACCTGCTGGTCACGGTTCACCAGCGTGCTGACCATGCCGTTCAGCTGCCCGGCCAGGTCCTTGATCGCCGGTCCGTCGGAGCCGACGGCGCGCAGCACGCCACCGAGCGCTTCCAGCGTCGGACCCGCTTTCTGCACGGTCTGCCGCAGGTCGGTCTCGTTGCCCGCGACGGTGTGGTCGAGGCCCTGCACCAGTGAACTGAGGTGGGCGCGGGTGGCTGGGTCGAGCGCGGCCAGCACCTTGTCCATCTCGACCGGGTCGGAGACCTTGCCGTCCAGGGTGCCGCCCGGCGGGATGACCGGGTTCGTCTTCGGCCCGTCCCGGACGTCGAGCTGCCGCTCACCCAGCACGGCCTTCCACACGATGCCCGCGGACGCGCCGGAGTGCAGCGGCGCGAAGTCCTTGGTCAGCTTCACGGTGACCTGCGCCCGTCCGTCCTTGATGGACACGTCGTCGACCTGCCCGGCGTCGAACCCGTTCACGAGGACCTTGCTGCCGGCGATCAGGCCGGTCGCCGACGGCAGCACCACGTTCGCCGGGTAGCCGTCGTCGCCCGGGGCGATCAGCAGCGCGGCCGCGGCCACCGCGGCGACCCCCAGGACCAAAAGCGGAATTCTGCGCATGGATTCAGTCCATTCCCAGCGGTCCGGCGGAGTTGCCGGAGAGGAACTGGCGGACGAACGGGTCCGGGGAGTTGAAGGCCTCCTCGGTCGGTCCGTAGTGGACGACCTGACCCTTCCAGATGACCCCGACGTAGTCGCTGACCTTGCGTGCGGTGCGGATGTCGTGGGTCACCAGCAGGTAGGTCCCGCGGTACTCCTGGTGCATGTCGAGGATCAGGTCGTTGAGCAGGCTGGTGCGGACCGGGTCGAGGCCCGAGTCGGGCTCGTCGAACAGGACGATGTCGGGGTTCATCACCAGCGCCCGCGCGAAGCCGGCCCGTTTGCGCATGCCACCCGAGACTTCGTTGGGGTACTTGTAGGACGAACGCTCCAGGCCGACTTCCTTGAGCCGCTGGTTGACGATCGCCTCGATTTCGTCCTCGCTCTTGTCGGTGTGCTTGCGCAGCGGGAACGCCGTGTTGTCGAAGATGTTCATCGACCCGAACAGCGCGCCGTCCTGGAACAGGACACCGAACCGCTTGCGCAGTTCGTAGCGTTCCCGTTCGTCGATCTTCCAGATGTCGCGCCCGAAGATCATCACCTCGCCCTGGTCCGGCTCGAGCAGGCCGACGAGGTGCTTGATGAGCACGCTCTTCCCGGTACCCGACGGGCCGAGGATGGTGGTGATCGCGTTGTCGGCGAATTCCAGGTTGAGCCCCTTCAGCACGTCGAAGCTGCCGAAGGACTTGTGGACGTTGCGCACCTCCATCGTGTGCACCCGTTCCGGTGAGCCGATCGCGGCGGCCGTCCCGTTCGTCCCGGTGACCATGAGTTCTCCTTGTTCAGTTGCCGATCGGCATGTTCGGGTAGGAGCCCCAGAAGAACCACGTGCCGAGCAACCCGACGACGTGGATGAGCACCATGTTGAGCATCATCGATTTCGCCGTGTTTCTCCCCACCCCGACCGGACCGCCGGACGCGTTGTAGCCGTAGTAACAACCGACGAAGATGATGATCGTGCCCATCGCGATCATCTTCGAAATCGCGGCCATCAGGTCGTAGGGGTTCTGGAACAGCCAGAAGACGAAGGAATAACCACCACTGGAAACGGTGCCCAGCTGGTAGACCGTGACCAGGTGCATCGAGATGAACATCAGGCCGAGCCCGACGATGTACAGGAAGGGCATGCAGAGCCAGGCGGCGGCGATCCGGGTGCCGACGAGGTAGCTGCGCGACTTGATGCCCAGCACTTCCAGCGCGTCGATCTCCTCGGCGATGCGCATCGAACCGATTTCCGCGACCAGCCCGCACCCGACCTTCGCCGCGAAGATGTAGGCCCACATGTACACCGACATCTCACGCAGGCCGCACACGTCGTTGAACACCGCGGAATAGATCGGCGCGCCGACCTGCTTGAGGGTGTAGCTGGCCTCGGTCGCGCACATCGTACCGACGACGAACTGCATCAGCCAGACGATGATCCCGCTCGACAGGATCAGGATTCCCGCCTGCGCGAACACTTCCGTGACGTGGTGGCGCAGATCCGGCAGGCTGCGCACCGTGCGGCCGCCGAACTTCATGATGTCGCCGCCGACCGCGACGGCGTCGCGCAGCTTTCCCGCCAGCCCGCCGACCGTGATGACGACGTCGGGTTGTTTCGTGCGGCCCGTCGGTGTGGTCATTTCCGCATCCCTCACTTGAAGACCTGCATGTCGGGGTTCAGTCCGAGGAGCGCGGACGTGTAGACGTAGTTGAAGATCCAGATCGAGGCGAACGAGATGACCACCGCCTGGTTGACCGCGCGGCCGACGCCGATCGGGCCACCCTGGGCGTTCAGGCCCTTGTAGCAGCAGACGACCGACAGGATCAGGCCGAACGCGAGGGTCTTCACGATGCTGCCCCACATGTCCGTGGTGGTCGCGTTGGACCAGAAGTTCCCGATGAAGGCCGCGCCGGTTGCACCGAAGATCGGCACGGCCGCGATGTACCCGCCGATCACGCCGCACACGAGCGCGAACACCTCGAGCAGGCCGGTCATCAGGGTGACCGCGATGATCCGCGGCAGCACGAGGGTCCGGACGGGATCGACGCCGAGGACCTGCATGGCGTCGATCTCCTCGCGGATCCGCCGCGCGCCGAGGTCGGCGGCGATGGCGGTGCCCATCACCCCGGCGACGATCATCGCGTCGATCCACGGCGCGAACTCGCGGACGCTGGCCATCAACAGGAACGAGCCGAGGCGGTCGGGGATGCCGAGCACGCTGTAGAGGCTGCCGCCCTGCATTCCCGGGCCGGCGAACCCGAGCGCGGTCGTCGAAATGATGACCGGCAGCCAGCACCGGCGCAACGTCTCGAACATCAGGTCCCGGACTTCGCCCCAGTACCCGAACGGGTGGCGGATCGCGAGCCAGAGCACCCGGCCGAGCAGGTGGACGATTTCGCCGGCTTCGACCAGTGGCCGTTGCGCACCGGCGCTCCACCGCCGTGCGGGTTTCGTTGTGGTCACGCCTTTTCGCCTCGCTTCCGGCGAGAGCGGACGGCGTGCCCGGCGAAGCCCGCCAGCCCACCGACGGCGACGGCGACCGCCGCGGTGGCCAGCACCTGCTGCGGTTCGACCGGCCCCGAAGCGACGAAACTCAAGGGCAGCACGAAAACGTAGCTGCCCGCCGCGGTCACGGCACCCTGGACGATCGGGCGATCCGCGTCACCCGTGCGAAAGCCGGCGAAGGCGAAGGCCACGACGGCGGTGATCAGCAGGAAGCTCGCCCCGGCCGCGGGAGCGACGGCCGCGGCGATCGGCTGGAGCAGGGCACCGATCACCAGGATCACGAAGCCGCGCCAGATACCGCGCCCGCACGCCTTGGTGTCGATTCCCCGCACCATCGTCACCCGGGTGCCGGACCGGGCGACCGGCCCGACTCGTGATCGGCTCACCATTCCACCCAACTCCTTCTCCGGGCGTGACCGTGCCTGCCGGTCAAGCCGCGTCGTGGGACCGCGATGGTCGGTAATGATGCGGCGCGCGCAACCGCGCGCGCATCACCACCTGGCGGCAAAGGGATACCCCGTTGGGGTGGGTGCGCCCGGGCGCGAAACCTCTACTGTGGACGGTCTGCCGGGTCGTGGTCGAGCAGGCCGAAGGAACCGGCCATGCCGGCGGCTTCGACCCGGTTGGCCGCGCCGATGCGGTTCAGCAACGAGGCGACCATGCGCTTGGCGGTGCGCTCGGACACCAGCATCCGGCCGGCGATGTCCTGGGTCTCCAGGCCACGGGCGAGCAGCGCCCACAGCCGCAGGTCCTGGGAGTCGAGCGTGTCGAGCAGCGTTGCCGGCGGCTTGCGGGTGGAGGTCAGCAGTACGTCGAGAAGCTCGCCTTCGAGGACGCGGAACCCGGCGGCCACGGCCAGCAACGGGGCGACGAGGACCTCCGGGTCGGCCGACTTGGTGAGGTAGCCGTCCGCGCCGGCACGCAGCGCCTGCTCGGCGAGCTCCAGGTCGTCCGATCCGGACAGTGCGAGCACGCGGGTGGCCGGGTGGCGCCGCTTGATCTGGCGGATGGCGGCCGCGCCGCCCAGGGGCGGCATGGCCAGGTCGACGAGCGCGAGATCGGCCGCACAGGACTCGACCAGCGCGGGAGCCTCTTCGACGTGCGTGGTGGTTCCGCCCACCTCGAAGCGGTCACCGGCGGTGGTCGTCAGCAGCAGCGCCAGGCCCTTGGCGAACAGGTCGTGGTCGTCCACGATCACGACCACCAGGCGCCGATCAGTCACCGGCCTAGTATGGCAGGCACGTTCCGCCACCAAGCTGACCGCGGCGGTCACAGCGAGTCACGAGGAGGGACGGCATGCCAGCCGACGGGCCACCTGTGCCGGGCGCGCTGTCCGTCGCCCGCGTGATGGTGACCGTGCGGCTCGCGGTCGCGCTGTCGGTGGTCCTGCTGCTGGTCACCGGCGGCGACGACGCGCGGCGGCACCTCCCCTGGGTCGTCGTGACTCTTTCCCTCGCCTCCGGCTACGCGATCGTCGTCGCGGCGAATCCTCGGTGGGAGCTGTACGCCTCGCCGGCGGCCTGGCTGCTCACCGCGCTCGACTCGGTCTTCACCCTGCTCACGATCGCCATGACCGGCGCCGTGGCCAGCCCGGCGGTGGCGATCCTGGTGCTCGTCGTCACCGCCGCGGCCATCCGCCTGCCCCTCGGTCCCACCATGGCCCTCGCCGCCGGGCTGGGCGTCACCTATCTCGCGGTGGCGTTGCTCGTCGACCCGGGGTTCACCTCGTGGCCGGAACGCTGGCTCCAGGGTCTCTGGTGGACGGGCTACCTGGTGCTCACCGGCCTGCTCGGCGCGAGCCTGTCCCGGCTGGTCGAACGCGAGCGGGAAGGCGGCATCACCGCCCGGGTCGAGGCGATGGCCGAGCACGCCGCGGCCGAGGAAGAACGCGACCTGCGGCGCCGGCTCCTCGAGTCGTACCAGGCCCAGCAAGACGGCCTCGCGATCCTGCTGCACGAATTCCGCACTCCCGTGATCTCACTCCGCGCGCTGGCCCGGGGGCTCGCCGCGGACGGCTCGCTCGCCCCGGCCGACCGCGAAACGGGCAGCCGGCTGATCGCCGAGCACGCGAACCACCTCTCCGACATGCTCGACGCCCTGGGTGACGTGGAGGCCAGCCGCCGCCCGGCCTTCGGCACCGGCCGGTCCCGGCCGGTGGAGCTGTGGGCCCTCGTGCTCGCCTCCGCGGACGCGGCCGGGCTCGGGCCACCGCGGCTGCGGCTGCACTTCGACAGCACGCTGACCGTCACCACCGACCGCCAGCGGTTCCGCCGGGTGCTCACGAACCTGCTCGAGAACGCCGCCCGCCACGGTGAAGGCAAGCCCGTCGACGTCGAGGCCGAACTGACCGCCGGCCGGCTCCTGCTGCGCGTGCTCGACCGCGGCTCCGGTGTGGACGCGAGCAACCTCGCGAAGCTGACCGGCAAGTTCACCGCGGCCGGCGCGAACCGCGGTACGGCGGGCCTCGGCCTCTGGATCGTCGAACAGATCGTGCAGGCGCTCGGCGGCCGCGTCGGCTTCCGGAACCGCCCGGGTGGCGGGCTCGTCGCCGAGGTCGAGGTCCCGGCGGACTGACCGAGCCGGATTTTGGCCCGCACGGGCCAGCCGTGGCGCGCTCGGACCATTCCCGCACCGCGCCGGGCGGGTGATCCTGGCGGCCAGATCACCCGGACACCTGGAGCGGCCATGTCCCTCACCCGCGATATCGAACCCCGCCGCCACCCCGGGTTCGGCGGCGGCGCCCGCACCGGGCACCGGCCGGACCCGCTCCCCCGGCAGCTCCTCCGCGACGGCAACGCGGCGTTCTGGAACCCGGACGACATCGACCTCACCCGCGACGAAGCCGGCTTCGCCAGGCTGTCCCCCCGCGAGCGGCGGCTGGTCTGCCTGTACGTGGCGAACCTCATCTCGGCCGGCGAGTCGGCGCCCCAGGACCTGCAGCCGTTCGTGACAGCGGTGGCGACCGAAAACCGGCGGCACGACGAGACCTACCTGACGCAGCTCGTCTTCGAGGAAGCCCGGCACGGCCAGGCCCTCCGCGCGTGGTTCGACGCCGTCGGGATGGGCGACTCCCTGCCGTGGTTCACCGAGATCGGGGAGGTGCGCCGCCGAACGTTCCTGGAAGAACTGTCGTGGTCGCTGTACGCGCTCACCGACGACCACTCGCCGGCCACCCAGATCCGGGCCGCGGTGACCCACCACCACGTCCTCGAAGGCTGCCTCGCCTTGACCTGCCACACCGCCGCGGCACGGATCTGCCGGAGCCGCGGCATCCTCCCCGGCCTGCTCCGCATCATCGAGCACATCGCGGCCGACGAACGCCGTCACATCGCCTGGGGCACGTTCACGTGCCGCCGGCACGTCGCGGCCGACGACGCGAACTGGGCGATCGTCCTGCAGCGCACCCAGGAACTGCTGCCGCTGGCCACCGAGATGATCGGCGAAATGCTGGCGCCGTTCGGACCGGGAGCGCCGTTCGGGATCAGCAGGCAGGGCCTGATGGGCTCCGCGCTGACCGACGTCCGCCGCCGCCTCGAGTCGGTGGAGCGGGCGCGTGGCCGCGGCGTCGAGGAGATCGACCGCGACCACGCGCCGCTGCGCCTCGAGCACGAGATCGCCGGGGAAGGAAGCCACTCCCCCGGCGACGACGACCGCCGGACCGTCGTCGCGCTCAGGCGTCCGGTGTGACCTGCGTTCGATCAGCTCGGCGCGGTCGACCCGAACACCGGGAGTTCCGCGACGACTTCCGTGGTGGCCCGGGCGAAGTTGAACGTGATGAAGTGCAGGCCGGGGACGCCCTCGGCGAGCAGCCGCCGGCCGAGCAGGACCGCCTGCTCGATGCCCAGTGCCCGGACGGCCGCGGGATCGTCCGCGACCGCGTCGAACCGGGCTGCCAGGCGGGGCGGGAACGGTGCGCCCGACAACTGCTCGGAGCGGGCGATCGTCCTCGTCGTGGTGACCGGCATCAGCGCCGGGACGATCGGGGTGTCGCAGCCCGCCGCGGCGACCCGGTCCCGCAGCCTCAGGTAGTCGTCCGCGTCGAAGACCATCTGCGTGATCGCGTAGTCCGCGCCTGCCCGGCACTTCGCGACGAAATACGCGGTGTCCTCCTCCGGCGAGCCCGAACGCGGGTGCCCGTGCGGGAACGCCGCCACGCCCACGCAGAAGTCGCCGTGCTCGCGCAGCAACGTCACCAGCCCGGGCGCAGCGACTCCAGCTTGCGGACGTTCCGCCAGATCCGGTCCGCGTCGTCGGTCACCCGCGGCGGCATGAACTCCAGCGACAGCACCGGTTTCCCGGCGGCCAGGCGGTCCCGGACCGCGGCGGTCACGCGCGCGCCCTCAGCTGCCCGGCGGCCTCGACCAGGTTCGTCAAGGTCGCCCGCACCTCCGGATAGCCGCGGGTCTTGAGCCCGCAGTCGGGGTTGACCCACAGCCGCTCGACCGGGAACGCCCCGGCCGCGACCCGAAGGTGGCCGACGATCTCCTCGACCGACGGCACCCGCGGCGAGTGGATGTCCCACACGCCCGGCCCCGCCTCGTTCGGGTAGCCGGCGCGCGCGAGGTCGGCGACGATCGCCATGGTCGACCGGGCCGCCTCCAGACTGATCACGTCGGCGTCCATGTCGACGATCGCCTGCAGGACGTCCCCGAACTCGGCGTAGCACATGTGCGTGTGGATCTGCGTGTCGTCGCGCACCCCCGCCGTCGAGAGCCGGAACGACGCGACCGCCCAGTCCAGGTACGCGGCCCGGTCCGCGGTGCGCAGCGGCAGGGTCTCCCGCAACGCCGGCTCGTCCACCTGGATCATCGGGATCCCCGCGGCCTCCAGATCGACGACCTCGTCGCGCAACGCGAGCGCCACCTGCCGGGCCGTGTCGCCTTCGGGCTGGTCGTCCCGGACGAACGACCAGGCGAGCATGGTCACCGGGCCGGTCAGCATGCCCTTGACCGGCTTCTCGGTCAGGCTCTGGGCGTAGGTGGCCCATTCGACGGTCATCGGCTCGGGTCGCGCGACGTCCCCGACGATCAGCGGCGGGCGGACGTAGCGGGTGCCGTACGACTGGACCCAGCCCTGGTGCGTGGCCAGGAACCCGGTGAGCTGCTCGCCGAAGTACTGGACCATGTCGTTGCGCTCGGGCTCACCGTGCACGAGCACGTCCAGGCCGATCCGCTCCTGCTCGGCGATCACCGCGCGGACTTCGGCGCGCATCGCCTCCCGGTAGGCGTCCTGGTCGAGGTCACCCGCCCGCAGCGCGGCCCGGGCCTTCCGCAGCTCGGCGGTCTGCGGGAACGACCCGATGGTCGTGGTCGGCAGCTGCGGCAGGTGCAGCCGGTCCTGCTGGGCCCCGCGGCGCTTGCCGTACGGGCTGGTGCGGTGCAGGCCGGCGTCGGTGACCGCGGCGACCCGTTCCCGCACGGCCGGGACCCGCACGATCGGCGACGCCGCCCGCGACGCCAGCCGGCCGGCGTTCTCCCGCAGGACATCCGCGATCGCGGAACGGTCCTCGGTCAAGCCGCGGCGCAACGTGACGATCTCCGCGACCTTCTGCCGCGCGAACGAAAGCCAGCCGGCGATCTCGGCGTCCAGACCGGGTTCGAGGGCGACGTCGTAGGGCACGTGCAGCAGCGAGCAGGACGCCGCGACGTCGACCGAGCCGGCCAGCCCGAGCAGGGTGCCCAGGGTGCTCAACGCGGCGGTGAGGTCCGCGGCCCAGATGTTGCGGCCGTCGACGACGCCCGCGACCAGCCGCTTGTCGAGGATCCCGCCGGCCGAGGCCAGCGCGCCGAGGTTGGCCGCGGCAGTGCCGGTGAAGTCCAGCGCCAGGCCCTCGACCGGCGAGGACGCCAGCACGGGCAGGGCGTCGCCGAGCCGGTCGAAGTAGGACGCGACCAGGATCTTCGGCCGCGCGGTCCCGGCGGCGAGGGTAGCGTAGGTGTCGGCGACCTTGGCCAGCACGTCGGCGGGCTGGTCGAGGACGAGCGCGGGCTCGTCGAACTGGACCCACTCCGCGCCGGCGTCGTGCAGCTGCCGCACCAGGTCCGCGTAGAGCGGGACGACCTGGTCGAGCAGGTCCAGGGGCCGGAAGCCGTCGGTGCCGGCCGGGTCCTTGGCCAGCAGCAGGAAGGTGACCGGGCCGACGAGCACCGGCCGGGTCGTCACGCCGTGCGCGCGGGCCTCCGCGAAGTCGGCGAGGGGCTTGGCCGGGTTCAGGGTGAAGCGGGTGTCCGGGCCCAGTTCGGGCACGAGGTAGTGGTAGTTGGTGTCGAACCACTTCGTCATTTCCAGCGGCGCCGCCTCGGCGGTGCCGCGCGCCATGGCGAAGTAGCGATCCAGCTCGCCGGCCGGGGTCGACACGTCCGGAACGGCGGCGACGTGGCGCTCGGGCACCGCGCCCAGCAGCACGGACGTGTCCAGGACGTGGTCGTAGAACGAGAAGTAGTTGCCCGGGATTTCGTCGATGCCGGCGTCTCGCAGTTCGGCCAGGTTCCGCAGCCGCAGTTCACGGGCCGTGTCGAGGAGGGCGCCGGCGTCGATCCGGCCCTTCCAGTAGGCCTCGACGGCCTTCTTGAGCTCCCGGTCGGTGCCTTGGCGCGGGTAGCCGTACACGGTGGCACGGCTGGTCGGGGTGGTACTGGTCGCGGGGCTCTCCTTCGCGAGTCCGCGTGGACCTGCGGGAGTGCACGGCAAACCGCGACCGTGACGGTCGTGATCCGGCGTGACCTGCCCGCGAGGTCGCAGCCAGCACCCCACGGTCGTGGGGTGCGCAGCCGGCAGGTCTTCGGACTCGCGGGCCTTCCGGCTTACGCCGGGTTCCTACTGGCCGTCGCTTCCCAAGCCGGGTGGCTCAGTGCTCGTCCCTCGAAGGGACTGACGGCGTTCGTTCCCACTCACCGCTGCGGGGCAGTCCCGGATTCGCACCGGGTTCCCTCTTGCCTCGGCCGCCACCGCGTTGCTCGCGACGGCCGAACCAGCTGCACTTCGGACTCTAGCGGGTCGCGCTCGGGATTTCGACGGCTCGTGTCCTCTGTGGATCGGGTACGAGTACTTCCGGCTCGTCCTACCCGCCGTTCGGCTGAGCACCACCGTCGAACTCCAGGATGTCGCCACGCCGGACCAACGCCGGTTCGGTGTCCGGCGCCGAGCCGTCCGGCTGGACCGGTATCCAGGTCTCGGAGGTGTAGCGGTCGAAGACGGCCGCGCCGACGACCGTGCCCGTCACTGGAGGAGCGGCCGCGCCGGCCCGGCGAGCCGCGAAGGCCACTCGGGCACCGGTGCTCGGATCCTGCTCACGCTCGGCCATCCGGCCTCCCGGGAATGGGTGCTGAGGCGCCGACGCTATCGACCCGCCCGTCGCGGCGCCATCGCGGAGTCGGGTGAAACCCGCCCGCCCCTGCCCGGGTCAGGCCCCCGCCACCCGAGATGGCCACTGGCGCGAGCCGGGAGGGCCGGGGCGCGGTGGAACCCGCAGCGCCGCGCCCGCGTGCTCATGATGTTTCGCCGGCCTCGTCCGGTCCGAAGAGGACAGTCGCACGCGGCCGCCGGAATTCCGCCACGCGTGAACCAGGCCGGGGCGGGATTCCGCCCGCCCCGGCCTGGTTCACCGGATCACCGTCGGCAGGGGTTGCCGGCCGAGTGCGCGGCCGTTCCGTGCACGTCGGCCTGCGATTCCGCCAGCACGATCTTCGCCAGCGCGGTGTCCAGCGCCACCGTCTGCTGCTTCACCACACCGCCGGACACGGTCTGGCCGTTCAGCTTCAGCGAGCCGATCACCAGCGGGATCGTCAGCGGGGCCGAACCGACCGTGACCGGAAGGCCGTTGATCTTCAGCGACGCCACGTTCGAGCTGCCGGTCAGCACGGGAGCGAGCCCACCCGTGGCCGGCTGGCAGGTCGCCGCCGCCTGGGACTGGATCACGCCCAGCTCGATCGTCAGCCCGGCCGTGCTGATCACCGTCTTGTCGATCTTGGCCGACGCCTGCGCGTGGTCACCGGCCGCCGGGGCCGCGGACTGGTCGTCCGGGGTCAGGTCGGTCGAGGACGTCAGCGCGTGCGTCTGCACCTTGATCAGCCCGGCGTTGAGCGTCGCGTCGAGGACGGTCTTGCTGTCGTCGGCGCAGGGCAGGTTCTGCGGGTTCGCCACTGCGGCGGTGATGCCGAGAACGTTCGCCGCGGTGCCCGTGCAGGAGAACGCGCCGTCACGGTCGTCGTCGACGATCGTGCCGACCCCGGTCGGGTCGACCAGCCCGGCGCCCACCGGGGCCGAGAGGTTCACCGTGAACGTCTCGTCCGGCTCGTCGACGGTGTCCGGGTTGACCAGCACCGTCACCGGCTTGGCCGTCTCACCCGGCGCGAAGGTGACGTCGCCGCTGGTGGCGGCGTAGTCCGCGGGCGTGGTGGCGGTGCCGTCCGCGGTCGCGTAGTGGACGCTCACCGGGTTCGGGCTCGGCCCGCCGAGCAGAGACACGGTGAAGGTGGCCGGCACCTGCGCCCCGCCCGAACCTTCGGCCACCGTGACGTCGTCGATGCTCAGGCCGAGCACGCGCACGGTGGTCGTCTCGACGAAACCGCGGGACACGCCGTCGACCAGGTAGTCGACCGAGCAGTGGTAGGTGCCCGGGGCGGCGTCGGCCGCGGCGGCGACCGACTCGGTGAACGTCGCGACGTCGCCGCTGGTCACCTTGGCGCTCGCCGGGGTGTTCGTGAGCGTCAGCTGCGGGTCGCACGTCGTGACGTGCGGGGTCACCGTGACCTCGATGGACTTGATGCCGGCCAGGATGGCCTGGGACACCTGGTTGGAAGGCACGTTGTTCAGCAGGACACCCCCGGTGGCGTCGGCGATCGCCGTGGCCTGCCCGGCGGCGTCGAGGTTGCCGACGTTGACCGCGACGACGCGGATGTTCGCCGCCTTCAGCGCGGCGATCGTGTCGGCCAGCGAGTGCCCGCCGCTCGGGTCGTGCGACGGCGCGTCGCCGAACCAGGCGACGATGCGGGTGCCATCCGGGCGGAAGGTGACCGCGCCGGTGGCCAGCTGGTGGAGCGCGTTGAGGTCCGCTTCGGGGAGGTCACCCCCGCCGGAGGCCACCCACTGGTTCGTGCCCGCCTGGACCGCGGCGGTGTCGCCGGTGATGCCCTGGTTGACCTTGAACGGCACCGAGTCGGTGAAGTCCTTGTATTCGGCGACGCCGAACTGGGCGGTCGGCTGCGCGGCGAGCACGTCGCCGGTGATGGCGTTGGCGTTGGCCCGGACGTTCGCGATCGCGCCGCCCATGCTGCCCGTGGTGTCGGCGAGCAGGACGAGGTCCGGGTTCGGCGGGACGGCGGAGGTGGTGACGTGCTTGGCGACGGTGGTGCTCTGCCCGGCGGCGAGCGTGAGGTCGACGGTGGCCGGGTCGACACCCGGCGGCGCGGCGGCCGCCACCGCCGCCGGGGCGAGCAACGCGCCGACCGCGACGAGGCCGACGAAAACTGATCTTCGTGACATGGGGCTTCCCTTCGGACGGCCGGATTCGGTGTGGGGTGCCTGTGAAGAGACGGAATACGCGGCAATTCGTTAGCCGGTTCCGGAATCGTCACCCGGAGCGCCCTGCGTCAAGGCGCTCAACGGGCTACCGGCGGGCGCACGGGACCACGCAGATCATGGCCGAAATGCGCTGAACGAACGAAAATCACCGGGAATCCGCCACACTTCGGAGTGACGGAAATGGCCTTTTCCGGAACAGCGGGTGCCGGTTTTTCCGCTGATGTGCCGGTTCGGCGCGAAAAGTGAAACCGGATGTCGTAGTGCGGACGCGGTCCCGGTCGGCCTCGAGGCGCCGCGGCACGTGATCGGCCTCACGGTCGCCGCTGGTCAACCCGGTCGGGTGCCGGGCGTCTGCACGAAGACGGTAAGCGGTGACCGGCGCCGGGCGATGGGAGCCTTTGTGGACGACGAACAGCGTCGGACGCCGCACGCCGGCCATCGTCCGCGGCCGGTGCGTTCGGGCACCAGGCCTCACGGATCGCTGACCCCGGGCAACGGCGCCGAAGCCACCGCCGTCTCCATCTCCCGCGACGACTACGTGTCCAGCATTCCCGGCTACACCCACGCCAAGATCGAAGAGGCCGCTCTTGGGCGCGCTGCCGGTCACCGCGGACTCCCGGAGACCGCGGGGACACCTCCGGATCTCCCTCGGCGCCGAGCCGGCGCCGCCGGCCGGCCCGCAAGGCGGCAGCGGGATCCCCTGCGTCAACTGAACAACTCGGGCGAGGGGACCGGCATTCGGTTCGCAGACGGCCGGGAGGGGATGCTGGAGGTTCGGGGACGTCGAGAGGAAAGGAGCTCCGAGGCGTGCTGAAGCGCGAATCCACGGCACGGGCGAGGGTGCGGATGTCCGGTTCGGGCACCGGTGCCGGGAGTCACGGGTGAGCCCCCTGCGGGCGGCGCGGCGCCCGGCCACCACCGCCGACGAGCAGGTCGGCTTCAACGGTGCCTTCGCCGCCGCGTTGACCAAGGCCGTCGGGTCGATGCCCGCCCTGTACGTCGTGCTGGCCGTCGTTGCCGGCTGGATGGCCTTGGCGACCTGGTGGGCCCCGTTCCACGCGCTGGACCCGTACCCGTTCGCCTTCCTGCTGTTCCTGGACAACGTCGTGCAGCTCGCGCTGTGCCTGATCATCCTGGTCGGCCAGCGGGTGCTGGGCGCGGCGGCCGACCACCGGTCGATCCAGACCTACGAAAACGCCGAGGCCGTCTTCGAGCAGATCGCGGACCTGCAGCAGCACCTCGACCGGCACGATCGCTCGCTCAGCCGCGGGGTCAGCCTGCTGGAGACCAGCGCGCACCCGTGGATCGAGCAGCACCGCGTGCAGCGGCCGCCGCAGGCGCTCGACCACGTCGTGAGCGTCAACGGCCGGATCGCGGCGTGGCTGACCCAGCGGCTGGGCAGCATGTGGGCCTTCTACCTGGCGGCCGGCACCCAGGTGGTCTGGATCGGCCTGGCCGCGGTCGGCGTGCAGACCCTGGACCCGTACCCCTTCGCGTTCATGACCTTCCTGTCCACGCTGGTCCAGCTGGTGTTCATGATCGTGATCATGGTCGGGCAGGGCGTGCTCGGCCAGGCGAGCGACCGCCGCTCCGAGCAGACGTTCCTCAACGGGGAAGCGATCCTGCACGAGTGCCGGCGGATGAAGGCGCGCTTGACGGCGCAGGACCGGCTGATCGACGATCTCACGCGCTACACCCGCGGCGAGCTCATCGAAGACCTCGCCCGGGCGATGCACGAGGTCGACGGCACCCACAGCCCGGCGCCGACGCGGTGGAACCAGGCGCCGGAAGAACACAAGGCGCTGACCCGCGCGCAGGCGCGGCAGCTCGGCGAGCACCTCGCCCTCGTCGGCTGCGTGATGGTGCCGGCCTTCGACCCAACGCAAAGCGTGGTCTTCGACGAGGACGAAGTCCGGCAGCTGGCCCGGCGTGAGCACGACCGGGCAACGGTCTCCGACACCGGCGCCCGCCCGGTCGCGTGGGAGCAGCTGCCGGAGCCGGAACGAGCCCGGAAACTGCACCTGGCCCGCAGGATTCCCGTCCTGGTCGAGAGTGTGGGCATGCAGGTGGTCCGGGACGGGCGGGCCCGGGACGGCGCCGGCGAGGAGGACTTCACCGCGGAGGACTGGGCGGTCGTGCAGCGGGCGATGATGGCCTCGGGCATCCTGGTCGCCCTCGCCGTCGACTCGGTCGACGCGGACGAGATGTTCGCGCTGGTCAAGGTGTTGCGGGAGGCCAGCGTCGCGCACCCGCGGCGGTTCATCCGCGACGTCACCGCGACGACGGCGTTCGACACCGGGCTGCGGCCCGGCACCAAGTACGCCGACTACCTGCCCTTCGCGGTGGAGACGATCCAGCACGCCGCCACGATCGTCGAGCGCGTGGCGCCGGCGGAGCTTCCCGACTTCCGCGAGTTCCTCGTCGAGATCGCCACCGTGGTCGCCGAAGTGAACTACGACGGCGGGCCCGGTGGCGTCGGCCCGTTGCGCCGCACCCCCAAGGAGATCACGGCGGTCGAAGCCGTGCGCGTGGCGTCCCGGCCCCAGGCCCCGCCGAACGACTGATCGCGCGTTCTCGGCAGCCGCAATGCCGTCGTGCGACTTCCGGCGTACGCGCTACGCCGGAAGTCGCACATCGGCGACCCGCAGATCGCCCGTCAGACCGTCGCTCGGCCACCGCGCCCGGCCCTAGGGTTCGGCCCATGATCGAAGCTCGCGCGGTAACGAAACGCTACGGTGACAGAACAGCCGTCGACGACCTCACCTTCACGGTGAAACCCGGCGTGGTGACCGGTTTCCTCGGCCCGAACGGCGCGGGCAAGTCCACCACGATCCGGATGATCATGGGCCTGGACGCGCCCACGTCCGGCTCGGTCACCGTCAACGGCAAGCGTTACCGCGAACACGCCGCGCCCCTGCACGAGGTCGGCGCCCTGCTGGAGGCCAAAGCCGTCCACACCGGACGGTCCGCCTACAACCACCTGCTGGCGCTCGCGCTGAGCACCGGCATCCCGCGCCGGCGCGTCGACGAGGTCATCGAGCTGGTCGGCCTGGCCGACGTCGCCCGCAAGCGCGTCGGTGGCTTCTCGCTCGGGATGGGCCAGCGGCTGGGCGTCGCGGCCGCGCTCCTCGGCGATCCCGCGACCCTCGTGCTCGACGAGCCGGTCAACGGCCTCGACCCGCAGGGCATCCTGTGGATCCGGAACCTGCTGCGTGGCCAGGCCGCCGAAGGCCGGACCGTCTTCGTGTCCTCGCACCTGATGAGCGAGATGGCGCTGACCGCGGAGCACCTGATCGTGATCGGCAAGGGCCGGCTCATCGCCGACACCCCGGTCGAAGAGTTCATCCGGCGCGCGTCGAGCCGGGTCGTACGGGTGCGCACCCCCGAGGCCGAGCGACTGCGCGACCTGCTCGCCGGGCCGGGTGTCGGCGTCACCAGCCTGGCGCCCGGGCTGCTGGAGGTCAGCGGGCTCGACGGCGCCGAGATCGGCCGGACCGCCTGCCGGGAAGCCGTTCCGCTCGAAGAGCTCACCCCGGTCCAGGCGTCGCTGGAGCAGGCGTTCATGGAACTCACCGACGACGCCCTCGAATACCGGGTCGCCCCGGCTGCCCAGGAAAGGTCCGCGTCATGACGACCACCACCGCCCCGGCCGCCACCGGGGGCACGCCCTCGCCCGGGGCGCCGCTGCCGGCCGACCTCAAGGTGACCCCCGTCCGGGTACTGCGCTCGGAATGGCTGAAGTTCCGCTCGGTCCGGTCCACCCCGCTGGCGGTCGCCGTGACGATCGTCGGCATGATCGCGCTCGGCTGGGTCTTCTCGGCCGCCGACGCGAGCCGCTGGCCCGTCATGCGGCCCCAGGCCAAGGCCCACTTCGACCCGACCGACGTCAGCATCCGCGGTTACGTCCTCGCGCAGCTGGTCCTCGGCGTGCTGGGCGTGCTCGTGGTCTCCGCCGAGTACGGGACCGGGATGATCCGCGCGACCCTGTCCGCCGTGCCGACCCGGACGCCGGTGCTGTGGGCGAAGCTCGCGATCTTCGCGGTCGTCTCGTTCGTCGTGGGCACGATCAGCTCGTTCGCCGCGTTCCTCGGCGGGCAGGCGTTCCTCAGCTCCCAGCACATCGAGACGACCCTGTCGGCGCCCGGCGTGTTCCGGGCGGTGTTCGGCGTCGGGCTCTACCTGACCGTGGTGGGGATGCTCGGGGTCGCGCTCGGCTGGCTGATCCGGCACACCGCCGGCGCCATCGCCACCCTGTTCGGCCTGCTGCTGGTGCTCCCGGGGATCGCCGAGGCCCTGCCGGACAGCTGGGCCCCGCACATCGTGCCGTACCTGCCGAGCAACGCGGGCCAGGCCCTGCTGGCCGTCCGGCCGGACCCGGTCATGCTCGCGCCGTGGACCGGTTTCGCGGTCTTCTGCGCCTACATCGCGGTGGCGCTCGTGGCCGCGGTCGTCCTGCTCGAACGCCGCGACGCCTGACCGGTGGGGGATGATGGCGGGGTGAGCGACGCGGGTGCGGCGTGGCCGGTGTCCGAACACGGCCTGATCAGCGGGTGGCCCGGAGCCGATCGGCTCCGGGACTGGGCCCGCCGCCGTCCGCTGGCCACCGACGTGCTGCTGGCCGGTGCGCTCCTGCCGCTCGCGGCCGCCATCGAGCACCGCGGAGTGCCGGCGGGCGCGCGGCCGGTGCTGTTCGGGCTGGGTGTCCTGCTGGTTTCGACGCTCGCGTTCCGCCGTCGCCTCCCGCTGACCACCCTGGCCGCGTCCAGCACCCTGGCGCTGGCCCAGGGGTTCATCGGACCGGCGTTCCCGCCGACCGTGATCGCGGTGCTCGTCGCCGTCTACACGGTCGGCGGGCACACCGGACGACGGCGGGCGCTCACCGCGCTGGGCGTGCTCGGGGTGATGATCGCCGTGGTGGTGCTCCGGAACGACGAGTTCGCCGAATCCGCCGCGCGCTTCGTGTTCGCCGCGGCCATGGTCGTCGCGGCGTTCGTGCTCGGCGTCAACGTCCGGATGCGCCGGGTGTACCTGGCGTCGCTGCGGGACCGGGCCGTGCGGGCCGAACGCGAACGCGACCAGCAGTCACAGATCGCGGCGGCGCGCGAGCGGGCGATCATCGCGCGGGAGATGCACGACATCGTCGCGCACAACCTGTCGGTGATGATCGCGCTCGCCGACGGCGCCGCCTACGCGGCGCGGACCGACGCGGTCGCGGCCGAATCCGCGTCGCTGCACGTCTCCACGACCGGGCGCCAGGCACTCGACGAGATGCACCGGCTGCTCGGCGTGCTGCGCGGCACCGGCGGCGAAAGCCCCCGCACACCGCAACCCGGCGTCGCCCAGATCGACGACCTGGTCACGCAGGTCCGCACGACCGGCCTGCCGACGTCCTGGACGATCACCGGCGAACGGTTCCCCTTCTCCCCCACCGCCGGCCTCGCCCTCTACCGCGTCGCCCAGGAAGCGCTGACCAACGTGCTCAAACACGCCGTCCGGCCGTCGGCCGCGCACATCCGCCTGAGCTACGCCGACCCGGTCGTCACGCTCGAAGTCGACGACGACGGCGCCGGCCCCCGCGGCACGGCGGTCCCCGTCGCCGGGCACGGGCTCAGCGGCATGCGGGAACGCGTCGCCGTCTTCGCCGGTGACGTCGCCGCCGGGCCGCGCCCGGGCGGCGGCTGGCGCGTGACGGCCCGGCTCGAACCCGGGCGCCTTCCCGGCGACGCGGGGCCGGTGCCGGTCCCGTGATCAGCATCCTGCTCGTCGACGACGAACCCCTGCTGCGCCTGGGGTTCCGGCTGGTCCTGGAGTCCCAGCCGGACTTCACGGTCGTCGGCGAAGCCGCCGATGGCGCGGCCGCGATCAGCCGCACCGCCGAGCTCGACCCCGACGTGGTCGTCATGGACGTCCGCATGCCCGGGATGGACGGGATCGAAGCGACGCGGGAGATCGTCCGGTCGCACCCCCGCTCCCGGGTGCTGATCCTGACCACGTTCGACATCGACGAATACGCCTTTCCCGGCCTCAAGGTGGGCGCGAGCGGGTTCCTGCTGAAGAACGTCCCGCCCGAGGACCTGATCTCCGCGATCCGCGCGGTCGCCGGCGGCGACGCGGTCGTCGCGCCGAGCGTCACCCGGCGGCTCCTCGACGCGATGGCCGCCCGGCTGCCCGATCCGGCCGCGGGCGACGAAAGCCCGGTCACCGGGCACGGCCTCGAGCGGCTCACCGAGCGCGAACTCGAAGTGCTCCGCAAGCTCGCCCGCGGCCTGTCGAACGCCGAGATCGCCGACGAGCTGGTGCTGTCGGAAGCGACCGTGAAAACCCACGTCGGGCGCATCCTCAACAAGCTGGAGCTGCGCGACCGGGTCCAGGCCGTCGTGCTCGCCTACGACGTCGGCCTCGTCCGGCCCGCCTGAGGGCTTCGGCCGGAAATCGAGGTTAACGCGCGTTTGCCCGCCGAAAACCGGCTGCTGGCCCCCACGGCCATAGTTTCGGACATCATGGCCGCCACGTCGCCGCCGGTGCGTCCCGCCGGCTTGAGTGTCCGCAAGCCCTTGTGGGCCGCGGCCGTCGCGCTGGTGGTTTTCTTCGCCCTCCTCGCCTCGGCGAGTGACTTCCTCCCCTGGGCCGCGGGTTTCGACCTCGGCGTGCACAGCTGGTTCGCCGCGCACCGGACCCCGGGGCTGACGTCTGCCGCCGCGGCGATCACGTCGACGGCGTCCTCGGCCTACACGGCTCCCCTGGTGTTCCTGGTCGCCGCGGCGCTCACCCGAGGGTCGCCGCGGGCCCGGCTGACGCGTGCGGTGGTCGTGCTGCTGACGATGCTCTTCGCCGTCCTGGGCCGGTACGCGATCTCCGAGCTGATCGCCCGCCCGCGCCCGCCCAGGGCGGACTGGGCCGTCGACGCGGGCGGCCTGTCCTTCCCCTCGGGGCACACCTCCGACGCCGCGCTGGCCGCGGGGCTGATCGCCTGGCTCGTCCTGCGCAGGTTCCAGGCCGCTCCACGGTGGCCGGTCTGGCTGCTCGCGGCCGGCTACGCCCTGCTGATCGCCTGGACCCGGGTGTACCTCGGCGTGCACTGGCCGACGGACGTCCTGGGCAGTATGGCGTTCGTGACGACGTGGTTGTCCGGAGCGCTCGTGTTCCAACGGCTCGAGGAGCGCTCAGCCCGTTCCTCGTGACTCGCCGTTTTCGACGAGACCGTCCGTTTTGCCGATCGCTCACTTCGCCTTCGCAAGTCGTGAACTCGGCTCTCGTTACGGTGCGACGAGTTCCGACCGCCTGCTTCCGCGGAAGCGACAGATTGCGAGCCCATGACTTCGATTCGCCTCCCCGAGTCCAGTCGCACCCTCCTCAACAAGGTTCCGGAAGTCACGCTGTACTTCTGGCTCATCAAGGTCCTGTGCACGACCGTCGGGGAGACCGCCGCCGACTTCCTCGACGTCGACCTGGGCTTCGGGCTGTCCGGGGTGTCGGCCGTCACCGGCCTGCTGCTGGTCGTCGCGCTGGCCTTCCAGTTCCGGGCTTCCCGGTACGTCGCCGGGCTCTACTGGCTGACCGTGGCGATCGTCAGCGTGTTCGGGACCCTGGTCACCGACAACCTGACCGACAACGCCGGGTTCCCGCTCGAGGCCAGCACCGTCCTGTTCGGCGTTCTCCTCGCCGTGACGTTCGCGGCCTGGTACGCCTCGGAGAAGACGTTGTCCATCCACTCGATCGTCACCCGGCGCCGGGAGGCGTTCTACTGGCTGGCCATCCTGTTCACCTTCGCCCTCGGCACGGCGACCGGCGACCTGATGGCCGAAGTGCTCGGGCTGGGCTACCTCGTCACCGGCGCCATCGTCGTCGCGCTCATCGCCGTGACCGCGCTCGCCTGGCGGTTCGGGCTGCACCCGGTGCTCGCCTTCTGGTTTATCTACGTCCTGACCCGCCCGCTCGGCGCTTCGCTGGGCGACTACCTCTCGCAGCCGTCCGGCCTGGGCGGCCTGGGCTTGGGCGCCACCGTGACGAGCTTGATCTTCGTCGCGGCGATCATCGCCACGGTCGTCTACCTGTCGGTCACGAAATCGGATGTCACCTCCGACCAGGCGCTCCGCCGGGCCGGGGAGCCGGCCCGCGGCGGGTTGTGGCAGACGATCGTGTTCCTCGCCGTGATCCTCGTCGCCGGAGGCGTGGGATACACCCTCCGCACGGCGGCACTGCAGGACGACAACTCGGTCCCGGCCGCGACGCCGCCGGCACCCGGCCAGGCGGCCCCGGCACCCACCTCCCGGCTCGGCGACCTGTCGACCTTCCGCGGCATCACCCAGGACACGCTGAACCTGCTCGACCGCGGCAACCAAGCGGCAGCGACGAGCCGCGTCGACGACCTCGAAGGCCAGTGGGACGACGCCGAGGCCCGGCTCAAGCCCAAGGACAAGGCCGAGTGGACGCGGATCGACGGGAAGATCGACAAGGTCCTGCGCGAACTCCGTGCCGCCAACCCGGACCAGGCCGGTGAAAAGGACGCCCTGACCACGCTGCTCGCCGCACTCGGCTGACCGGCGCGGTAAGCCCCCTTACCGCTGCGAGGCCGTGACGGCTGCGGTCGCCGTGCTCAGGAAAACGCCCGGCACAGGTCCCGACCGGCGCCGAGCAAGACCGCCGCCAAGGCCGCGAAGCCGCCGGCCATCACCAAGGAACCGGCACCGAAAGCCGCTTGCGCCGCCGCGATCGCCAGCCCGCTCCCCGCGCTCACCAACGCGAAGCCCATCCTGCGGCGGCCGGGCGGGGAGGTGATCCCCCCGAGACGCGCAACGAACCGGCACAGGCACCAGGAGACGAAGATGATCGTCGCCCAGTAGTAGACGACCAGCACGGCGTGCGTCGCGCCACCGGCATCCACGACGAAACCGCAACGCGCGATCAGGAACAACGCCGCGAGCGCGAGTGCGGGCGCCGCGAGCGTTCGGGCCGCGGCGGCAACACGACGGGCCGCGGCCCAGGTCAATTCCGGCACCGGCGAGGCAAGCACCGCTCCGGCCATGACCGGGACGAGCCACCCGCCCGCGGCCAGGGTCGTTCCCCGGCCGAGTCCAGCCATCCCGAAGGCGCGCACGAGCATCGCGGCGCTCGCGAGAACCGCGGCGAACGCGGCAAGCACCACCCGGCTCGTCTGGCCCGTGACGGGTTCCGGCCAGTCGGCGGGGTGCAGCCACGACTTGAGGGCGCCGAACGCCGTGTCGAACCACGTGCGGGGTCCGGCCAGCCGCGCTTCGTGGGCGATCTCGGCTCCCCAGCGCGCACGGATCGCCGGTGGGTAGAGCCTGACCAGGGCGCCGGGCACGTTCATGCCGGTGCGCTCCCCAGGGCGCGCAACCCGGCTTGCGCGACTCGGGTCATCTGTTCGAGCTCGGCCCGCAGCACCGCCCGGCCGTCGGCGGTGATCCGGAGCGTTCGCTGCTTCTGCCGCTCGTCGGGCTGGTCGCCGGCCGGCTCGACCAGCTTCCGCGCTTCGAGCCGCGCGAGGGCGCCGTACAGGCTGCCCGCCCCGAGCCGGGCTCCCGTCAGCCCCTCGATCACGCCGTTGATCGCATAGCCGTGCAGCGGTCCCTCGGCGAGGGCCGTGAGAACGAGCATCTGGGCGTCCTTGCTGTGCATGCCACCTCTTTCGCCGCCGAGGTAATAGTACACGTCGCGTACTACGTGACGTGTACTATTCGCTCATGCTCAAGGCTACGCGCGGCATTCTGTCTCGTCATCGCCACCTTCGACGTGCACTGCGGACCGTGCTCGTGGTAGCTCTCGTCGCGTTCGCCGGAACTGCCACCTACGTCGGATATGCCGCGGTCCGAGCGGCCCAGCCGGTCGCGTTGCCCGGCCCGGCGGGTCCCTACCCGGTCGGACGCACCATCACGGAGTGGACCGACGACGCGCGGGCCGATCCGCTGGCCCCGCTGCCGCCGACGCCGCGGCGGCTGTCGACGTGGCTCTGGTACCCGGCGACCCCGGGCCCGCACCCCGGCTCTGCCCCCTACGCACCCGGCGCGTGGGCAGGGCTGCACCTGGGTGGCCTGCTGAGCTGGTCGGAGACCGGCTTCGACCAGGTCCACGTCGCCGCGGCCGCGGATGTCCCGGTGGCCGGGGGCCGGTTCCCGGTCGTCGTCCTCGAGCCCGGGCTGGGGTTCGCCGCGCCCCAATACACCACGATCGCGGAGAACCTGGCCGCGAACGGCTACCTGGTCGTGGGCGTGACGCCGACCTACAGCGCGAACCTGACCGTCCTCGACGGAGCGCCGGTGGCGGCGACCGAGGCCGGCAATCCGCCCGCGTTCGCCACCGCCGACCTCCATTCCGGTGCGGCGCAAGCCGCCGGCGACCGGCTGGTCGCCGTCTGGGCCGATGACGCCCGCTTCGCCGCCGCGCACATCGCTACGGAACCGACCTTCGCCGGACACGTCGACCCCGCCGGGACCGTCTACATCGGGCATTCCTTCGGTGGTGCCGCGGCCCTCCAGGCGTGCCACGACGACAGCCGGTGCCGGGGCGCTGCCGACCTCGACGGGACCCAGTACGGAACGGTGGTCCACTCCGGACTCGACAAACCACTGATGATCATCGGCAGTGAGAACTCGTGCACGACGGGCTTTTGCCCACCAGCCGCCGACCAAGCGGACCGGGACGCCGCGCTGTCGCTGCTGCGAGCCAGCCGCGGACCGGCATGGTGCTTCCGCATCAGCGGCGCCGAGCACTTCAACTTTTCGGACTACGGAGCGTTCTTCCTCGCCGAGCCGGCCGACTCCCTGATCGCACTCGGCTCGATCGACGGCCGTACAGCGCTGGTGATCACCAACGCCTACCTTCGCGCGTTCGTCGGCCGCGCCGCCCACGCGGAGCAAGATCCGTTGCTGGCCGGTACTTCGCCGTATCCGGAGGTCCAAGTCCACCGTACGGCACGGTGAAATCAAGGGGAGGCGTCGTGTTGCCCGGTATCGCCCAGCGGGTCATCTACGGAATCTACGCGAGCCGGTTGCGCAAGCAGCTGGCCGGCGAGGAGCTCCCGAAGCACATCGGGATCATCATGGACGGCAACCGCCGCTGGGCGCGCCGGATGGGCCTGGCCAATCCGAGCATCGGGCACCAGTACGGCGCGGAGCACGTCGAAACCGTCCTGTCCTGGTGCGAGCAGGCGGGCGTCAACCACGTCACGATCTACCTGTGCTCGACCGAAAACCTCGCTCGTCGCAACGACGCCGAAGTCACCTGTCTCATGCAGCTGGTCGAGCAGGTGATCGCCGACCGGCTCGCACGACCGGATGCCGGGTGGCAGGTCCACGTCGCCGGCACCCTGGACGCGCTGCCCGGCACGACTGCGCTCGCGCTGAAGAACGCCGTCGAGGCCACCCGCGACTGCCGGACCGGGTTTCACGTCACGCTGGCCATCGGCTACGGCGGCCGCCAGGAAGTGATCGACGCCCTTCGCGCACTGCTGACCGAACACGCCGCGACGGGCACGCTCGAGGAACTCGCCGAGACCATCACGATGGAAGACGTGGCACGGCACCTCTACACCGCCGGGCAGCCCGACCCCGACCTCGTGATCCGGACGAGCGGCGAGCAGCGGCTGTCGAACTTCCTGGTCTGGCAGAGCGCCTACTCCGAGCTGTACTTCTGCGACACCTTCTGGCCGGCGTTCCGCGAAGTCGACTTCCTGCGCGCCCTGCGCAGTTACGCCCGGCGCAATCGCCGCTACGGTGGCTGATCCGGCGGTTCAGCCGATCGCTCGATAGCGGTGCTCCGGCCGGCCGGTTCCCCCGCGGTGCAGCCGCAGATCGGCCAGTCCACGGCGCACCAAGTCGGCCAGGTACCGCTGCGCGGTCGCGCGGCTGACCTCGAGACGCTCGGCCACGTCCACGGCGGACAGATCGTCTTCGGCCGCGACCAGGAGGTCCAGCACCTGAGCCATCGTCGGCGGCAGCTTGCGGCGGTCCGCCGTTCTGGCCGAAGGTGCGCGCAGCAGGCTGTACAACGAGTCGACGGCCGCTTGGTCGGCCACGGCGAGCTGATCCATGCTCTGCTGCAACTGGTTGTAGGCCGTGAGCTGGTCCCGAAGCTGCGCGAAGCCGAACGGCTTGACCAGGTAGTAGACGGCGCCCAGCTGCATCGCCCGCCGCACGCTGTCGACGTCCTGCGCGGCGGTGATCACCACGAAGTCCGGACACGAAGGGGCGTCCCGCAGCGATCGCATGAGATCGAGGCCGTGCCCGTCGGGCAGGTACAGGTCCAGCAGCAGCAACTCCGGCCTGCGTGCCGCGACCAGCCGGCGGGCCTCGGCGACCGAATGTGCCTCACCGACCGACGTGAACCCTTCGACCCGGCCGATCCCGGCCGCGTGGACGCGGGCGATCCGGTAGTCGTCGTCGACGACCAGTGTCCTGATCATCTCCGGCCCGCCATCGCGTCGACCGGCAGGGTGACCGTGAACCTCCCGCCGGGCCCCGGCTCGGCGGTGATCCGCCCGCCGAGCCGGGTGACCAGCCGGTGGACGAGCGCGAGCCCCAGCCCGCGCGGCAACCCGTCGCGCGGCGGCTTCGTGGTGTAGCCGTCCTGGAAGACGCGCTCGGCCACGTCGGCAGGCACGCCCGGCCCGGAGTCGTCGACCGACAGGCAGATCTTCCCGTCCTCGGTGACCAGGCGCACCGAGACCGATCGGGGCGCCGGGGTGTCGGCCACGGCGTCGAGGGCGTTGTCGACGAGATTGCCCACGATCGTCAGCACCTCGTCCGGCCCGGGCTCGACGAGCCGAGAGTCCTCGGAAACCGTGAGCAGGACGTCGCGTTCCGCGGCGATGGTGATCTTCGCGAGCAGCAGCGCGGCCAGCGAGGCCGGCGCGATGCGGGACCGGAGCTCTTCGGCCTGCGCGGCGCTGCCGGCGGAGATCTCCTCCAGGTAGGCCGTCGCCTCGTCGACGTCGCCCATGCCGACCAGCACCGACAGCACGTGCAGCCGGTTGGAGAATTCGTGCTGCTGGGCCCGCAGCGCATCGGTGAGACCGGTGACGCTGTCGAGTTCGCGCAGCAGGGCCTCCAGCTCGGTCCGGTCCCGCAGGGTCACCACCGCGCCCATGTCGTGCCCCTGGACCCGCACGGGCATGCGGTTGACCACCAGCAGGTGTTCGTCGGTCAGCACGAGATCGTCGACGCCCGCGGACGCGCCGCCGAGCACGTCGCGCAGCCGGCTCTCCGGCAGCAGTTCCTCCAGCCGGGCGCCGAGCCGAGCGTGGCGCCAGCCGAGGAGCCGGCGAGCTTCGTCGTTGACGATGCTCAGCCGCTCCCGGCGATCGAACGCCACCACGCCCTCACGAATGCCGTGCAGCGTAGCCTCCCGCTCCTGCAGCAACGAGGCGATCTCGTGCAGCTCGAGCCCGAAGGTCATCCGCTTCAGCCGCCGGCTCAGCACGAGCGCGATGATCGCGCCGGCGCCGAGTGCCGCGGCCGTGTACGCCAGCAGGGTGGGGATCTCGGTCCAGAAGGTCTGGGAGACATCGCTCTCGAGGATGCCGACCGACACCTCGCCGACCAGCGAGCCGTCGGGCGCGTGCAGGGGCGCCTTGCCGTTGGCCGAGTCGGTGAGGCTGCCGGGGTCGATGCCGACGTGCGTCCGCCCGTCCAGCGCGACGACGGGTTCTTCGATGCGCCGGCCGATCAGGTCGGGATTCGGGTGCGAGTGCCGGATGCCGTCGCGGTCGATGACGACGACGTAGGCGGTGCCGGTGGCGGTGCGCATCCGGTCGGCGATCTGCCGGACGCGCCCGTCCCGGTCCCCGGTGGCCATCTCGGCCCGCACTTCGGGGTCCGCGGCGACCGCTTGAGCCACGGCGAGTGCCTCGCGTTCGGTGGCGCGGTCGAACTGGTCGCGGGTGACCTGGGTGTAGAGCGCGAACCCGAGCACCATGGTCACGACCAGGATCACCAGCACGTACCCGAGGATCAGCGACGACAGCGCGCGGGGACCTCGCATCGTTCCTCCTTCCGTCCGCGGCGACGGAATCGCAGGAGTGTCCCCCATCCCGCGTTAACGGATGGCTAACCACGGCTGGCAGAACGCGCAAAACGTGCGGCTTCGCGGATAACCCGGCAAAGCCGCGCAAAGACTGTCGACGCCCGGGCGGTGCCGCCTACCGTCCCCGGGCCATGGACACCCCACCACCGACGGCGATCCGCCTGCGCGCCGTCAGCAAACACTTCGCGACACCGACCGGGCAGCGCTACACCGCACTGCGCGACCTCGACCTGGAGATCGCCGCCGGCGAGTTCTGCGCGGTCGTCGGCCCGACCGGCTGCGGCAAGTCGACGACGCTGACGCTCGTCTCCGGGCTCGAGCGGCCCTCGGAAGGCGACGTCCTCGTCGACGACGAACCCGTGTCGGGAATCGACCCGCGAGTCGGGTTCGTCTTCCAGAACGACGCCGTGCTGCCGTGGAAGTCGGTGCTGGGCAACGTCAGCGCCGGACCGCGCTGGCGCGGCGGCGACAAACGGGAGACCCGGGACCGCGCGCGGGACTGGCTGCGCCGCGTCGGGCTCACCGGCTTCGAGAACCACTACCCGCACCAGCTCTCCGGCGGCATGCGCAAACGCGTCGCCCTGGCCCAGTCCCTGATCAACGAACCGGCGATCCTCCTCATGGACGAGCCGTTCAGCGCACTCGACGTGCAGACCCGCTCGATCATGTCCGACGAGCTGCTCCGGCTCTGGCAGCTCACCCAGCCCACGGTCGTGTTCGTCACCCACGACCTCGAGGAGGCCATCGCACTGGCCGACAAGGTCGTCGTCCTCACGGCCGGCCCGGCGACGGTCAAGGCGGTCTACCCGATCGACCTGCCCCGGCCGCGCACCGCCCAGGAAATCCGCTTCGACCCCCGGTTCGTCGAGATCTACCAGCAGATCTGGGAAGCCCTGCGCGACGAGGTCGAGCTCGCCTACGCCCGGACCACGAGGGCCGCGTCATGACCACCCACGTCGCATCGGCGAACGCCGCCCCGGCCACGACCACCGACACCGCGCTGCGCACCCGGGCTCGCCGCCGGCGGGTGCTCGTCGCCGTCGCCCGGGTCTCGGTCGCCGTCGTGGTCCTCGGCGCCTGGCAGCTGCTGACCGCGACCGGCGTCCTCGACCCGTTCTTCTTCGGCCAGCCGACCGCCATCGTCGACCAGCTGGTCCAGTGGATCCGCTACGGCACCGAAGCCGGCACGCTCTGGGAGCAGGTCGGCATCACCCTCGAAGAAGCGTTCCTGGGCTTCGGCATCGGTGTCGTGCTCGGTGTCACCTGCGGCGTCGCGTTCGGCCGGGTGAAGCTGTTGTCGGACATCTTCGGCCCCTACATCAAGATCATGAACTCGATCCCCCGGATCGTCCTCGGCTCGATCTTCCTGGTCTGGCTGGGCCTCGGCATCCCGTCGAAGGTCGCCCTCGCCGTCGTGCTGGTGTTCTTCGCGGTGTTCTTCAACGCCTACCAGGGCACCCGCGAGGTCGATCGCAACTACCTGGCCAACGCCCGGATCCTGGGCGCGTCCCGCGGCCAGGTGACCCGTCAGGTCGTCCTGCCCTCGGCGTTCACCTGGATCATCGCCAGCATGCACGTCAGCTTCGGCTTCGCGCTGATCGGCGCGATCGTCGGAGAGTTCCTCGGCGCCCAGCGCGGCCTCGGGCTGTTGATCCAGCAGGCGCAGGGCACCTTCAACCCCGACGGCGTGTTCGCCGCAATGCTGATCATCGCCGCCGTCGCCCTGATCACCGAAGGCTTCATCGGCCTGCTCGAGAAGAAGCTGCTCGCCTGGCGGCCGCCGGCCGCCACCGCCGGCACCGAACTCTGAACCCGGTATGCGAAGGAGCATCACCATGTCCCGGAAACTGCTCGTCGCGGGCGCGCTCGGCGCCGCGTTCCTGCTGGCCGCCTGCGGCTCGTCCCCCTCTTCGACACCGGCGGCCGGCTCGTCCGGTCCGACCACCGTGAAGCTGATGGTCGGCGGGATGAACAAGCAGATCTACCTGCCCGCCAAACTCACCGAAGCCCTCGGCTACTTCAAGGAACAGGGCCTCGACGTCCAGCTCTCCGACGAACCGGCCGGCGTCGACGCCGAAACGGCCATGCTCGCCGGCCAGGTCGACGGCGTCGTCGGGTTCTACGACCACACGATCGACCTGCAGGGCAAGCGGAAGCCGGCCGAGTCGGTCGTCCAGCTGCTGCAGGTTCCCGGTGAGGTCGAGCTCTGCCGCAGCGACGTCGCCGGGCAGATCCACTCCCCCGCCGACTGGAAGGGCCGCAACCTCGGCGTCACGGGGCTCGGTTCGTCGACGAACTTCCTCACCAAGTACCTCGCCGTCCGCAATGGACTCCAGGCCGCCGACGTCCACTCGGTCGGCGTGGAGGCGGGCACCACGTTCATCGCGGCCATGCAGCACAAGTCCATCGACTGCGGCATGACCACCGAACCGACGATCTCGGCCCTGCTGAGCTCCGGTCAGGCCCAGGTGCTCGTCGACATGCGCACCGCGGAGGGCGCCACCAAGGCCCTCGGCGGCGTGTACCCGGCGTCGGCGGTCTACATGCAGACGTCCTATGTGGATTCGCACCAGGACGTCGTGCAGAAGCTCGTCAACGCGTTCGTGAAGACCATGCACTACATCGCCAAGAACTCGGCCGACCAGATCGCCGCCCAGATGCCGCCGGACTACTACGCCGGTATCGGCCGCGCCGCCTACGTCAAGGCGTTGGCCGACGAGAAGGGCATCTACACGCCGGACGGGATCATGCCGCAGAACGGACCGCAGACCGTGCTGAACGTGCTGTCGTCGTTCGACCCGAACGTCAAGGGGCACACCATCGACCTCGGCAAGACGTTCACGACGGAGTTCGCCCAGAAGGCCAACCAGACGCAGAAGTGAACCCGCAGGGCCGCGATCAGCTGGTCGCCGGACCGGGACCCGGACCGGCGACCAGCTCGGCGCAGTCATGGTCGAATCAGGGACCGGGCGCCTCGAGGCGATATCCGTACCCACGGACCGTGGTGATCGCGGGGGCCACAGCCGGGTCCGCGGCGGCATCGGCGAGTTTGCGGCGCAACGTCACGATGTGGACGTCCAACGTTTTGGTCGACCCCTGCCAGTGGGTGTCCCACACGTCCGCCATCAGGGTGTCGCGGCTGATGGCCGCGCCGGGTTCCTGGGCCAGCCGGTGCAGCAGGTCGAATTCCTTGGGCCGCAACGCGACCTCGTCGCCGCACAGCGTCACCCGGCGGGCCGCCACCTGCACGACCAGTTCGCCCACGCGCAACGGCGCCACGTTCGACGACGTGCCCCGGCGCAGGTGCGCGTGCAGCCGCGCCAGCAGTTCACGCAAGCGGAGCGGCTTCGTCAGGTAGTCGTCCGCACCGACCTCGAGCCCGACGACGACGTCCATCTCCTGCGTCCGCGCCGTGATCATGATGATCAGGGCGTTCGGGGTGACTCCCCGCGCGCGACGGCACACCTCGATGCCGTCCAGGTCCGGCAGGCCCAGGTCGAGGAGGACGACGTCGTAGTCGTCGATCTGCATCCGGCGCAGCGCGTCGCCGCCCGTGCGCGACCACATGACGTCGTAGTCGTGCATGCGCAACGCGGACTCGAGCAGGCTCCCGATGGTTTCATCGTCTTCGACGAGGAGAACTGCGGCCATGACGAATTCTATCCGGTTTCCGATCATGGCGACCGGATTTAGCAGAACGCTAACCTTCGCCGCGGGGAAATGGCTTCCTGCCGGGCAGAATCGAGGTCATGCGCAGACGCATCATTCTGCTCGCCGTCGCCGCCGCCCTGCTGGCCACCACGCTCTTCGGGGCGCCGCTGGCCGTCGGCGTCGCGAACTATTTCGCGCAGGACGAGCGCACGGAACTCGAGCGCGCCGCCGACGCGGCCGCGTTGTCGATCGCCGACGACGTCCTCACCCACGCGAGCTTGCCGCAGTTCCCGGGACCCGAAGAGGGCACCACCGGTTTGTACACCGCCGGCGGGACCCTCGTCACCGGCCAGGGGCCGAGCGTGGGCGACGCCGTCGTGCAACAGGCCCAGGGAGGCGAGGTCGCGACCGGGGACGTCGGCGCGGACCTGGTGGTCGCGGTGCCGATCCTGCACGACTCCGTGCTGCAGGGCATCGTGCGCGCGTCGACGCCGCACACCGAGTGGTACCAGAAGGTCGCGGTCTCCTGGCTCGCGATGGCCGGGCTGGCCGTCGCCGCGCTCGCGGTGACCTGGCTGCTCGCCGCGCGGCTCGCCGCCCGGGTCGCCGGGCCGCTCGAGCACCTGTCCGGCGCGGCCGCCCGGCTCGGGGCCGGCGACTTCACCGTCCGGGCGCCGGTCAGCGGGATCGGCGAGATCGACCAGGTCGCGGAGGCGCTGGACCGGGCCGCGGTCCGGATCGGGGACGCCCTGGACCGCCAGCGCGCGCTGGCCGCGGACGCGTCGCACCAGCTGCGGACGCCCTTGGCCGGGCTTCGCCTGCAGCTCGAATCCGCCCTCGATCCGCCCGGTCAGGACCTCGAATCGGCGGTGGAGGCCGCGCTCACCACGATGGACCGGATGGAGACCACGATCGACGACCTGGTCGCGCTCGCCGGTCGTCCTCCCGAGGGCCGCGGGGTGATCGACCCCGAGGGCCTGCTGCGCGATGTCGTGGCCGGCTGGAGCGGGTTGCTCGCCGACCGGGACCGCCGCTTGCGGATCGACCGCCAGACGGCGAGCCGGCCGAGAGCGGCCGAAGCCGCGGTGCGGCAGATCCTCGGCGTCCTGCTCGACAACGCGGTCATCCACGGCCGGGGAACCGTCACCATCACGACCCGCGACCACGGCGACGCCTTCGTCATCGACGTCGCGGACGAGGGACGCGACAGCGCCGACGTGCCGAACATGTTCACCCGCGGCCACAGCGGCACCGGCGGTTCGGGCATCGGCCTGGCCCTGGCCCGGGACCTGGCCGAGGCCGAAGGAGGGCGGCTGCGGCTCGGCAGCGCGGCGCCCACGACGTTCACCTTGCTGCTGCCTTCGGCCCGGTCAGCGCACCCGCTCGCGCGGTGACCGCGAAGAAGTCACGCTGGTCCGCCGCGAGGTAGCGGTCGGCTGCGGTCGGCATGTCCTGGGTCAGCGTCTTCGGCGGCGAGCCGGCGAGGTCCGGCCGGAACAGGTTGGCGCTGACCATGCCGCCGTGGATGTCCAGTTCCATGCCGCGGACCGCCCCCGCGGTCGACAGCGCGCCCGCGAGCGCGGTCAGGGTGAGCTGGTTCCCCGCGACGTAGAGCAGCCTGCCTCGCGCGTCGACGCCCACCCCGGAGCGCCAGGTGAACTGGAACTGGTTCTTCGTGCTGCCCCACTGCCCGGCCGGGTTGCCGGACAGCCCCGGCACGGGCTTCCCGCCGTCGACGATCAGCTCCAGGTTCTGCCGCACCGCCGCGATGTCCGGGGTCATGCGGGCGTCGCGGCCCCACAGCGCGACGGTCGCCACCCCGGCCTTGTCGATGACCAGGGAAGCCAGTCCGTCCTTGAGCGGGATCCCGGTCCGGCCGTCGGCGTAGAACCCGCCCGGGGTGTCGCGGAACTTGAAGCCCGAATTGAAGGTCGCCAGCAGTGCCGAGCGCAGGGTGCCGGGGACGCGGGCGCCCTCGGGCCAGTGCCCGCCCGGCTCCTTGGTCCCGGCGATCAGGTGCAGGCCGGTCCATTTCTGGTCGAACGCCACCACCGCGGCCACCACGCTGGCGTGGTCGGGATCGGGCCGGACGAACGTCGTGTAGTCCGCGGGCTGCCCGCCGGCCATCCGGGCACCCGGCACCCACACCCCTTCCCCGTGCGGGGCACCGGGCCGGCTGGGCAGCGCTGCGGGCGCGTTCGCCGTGTCGCCCGGCTTCGGCGGCGCGACGGGCACCGGGAGCGCGTTCGCGTCGGGCGCGCCGTCGGCCGGCGGATGCCGGGTGTAGTACCAGTTCTCCAGCGCGTTCACGACGGGACCGGCACCCATCTCCCGCGCCCAGTCCGCCGTCCGCGCGGCGAACGTCGCCGCGCCGGGTGCGGTCAGGGCCTGAACATAGGTGACGGCCGGGTACACGAGCAGCAGCAGGAAAACGATCAGCGTGCGCCGCAAGCGCTTTCGGCGGCGGTTGACCGGTGGCCGGGAAAAGCGCGGGTTTCCGGGTTGACCGGCGAGATCGACCATAGGTCACGGTAACGATCCCGCGGTTCGAGCCGGTCCATCGAATTGCTAGCGAACGGCTAAGGGCGGTCGCGCGTTTCACGACGGCTGCGGCGGATTTCGAGCGCGAGCGGAATGAGCGAGACGATGACGACGAGCGCGATGATCGGCAGCAGGTACTGGTCGATGCCGGGAATGCCGGAGCCGAGGACGTAGCCGGCGAGGGTGACGCCGACCGCCCACAGGAGCCCGCCCAGGACCTGCCAGATCGTGAACGTCCGCGCGGGCACCGCGAGGATGCCGGCGAGCGGGTTCAGCACCGTCCGCACGACCGGGACGAACCGCGCCAGGACGATGGCCTTGGCGTGCCCGTACTTGCCGAAGAGCTCTTCCGCTCGCGCCATGCCGCGGTGCAGGTGCGGATTGCGTGATTTGGCGAGCAGCGCGCGTCCGCCGCGCCTGCCGAGCAGGAACCCGGTCTGCGCGCCGAGCAGGGCTCCGCCGACGGCCGCGACGAGCACGGCCGGGAGGGAAAGGTGCACGGTCGCGGTGGCGCTGGTCGTGCAGAACAGGCCCGCGGTGAACAGCAGGGAGTCGCCGGGCAGGAAGAACCCGATCAGCAGGCCGGTCTCGGCGAACAGGACGAGGAAGACCCCCGCCGTGCCGAGGCTGGCCAGCCACGACGTCGCGCTCAACGGGTTCATGGGCCACCTTTCTTCGACATCGATGTAGTAGTTCTACACCTATGTCGTTTTTGGCTGCCACCCGCCTCGCTCGCACTCGCGGTCCCACAGGCGGGCTCGATGCCTGTCGAGTCCGCGGCGAAACAGCAGGTAGACCCCGCCGAGCACGAGGAGCGCGACGCTCTCCCAGACGACCCCGCCGAGGATCGCCGTGGTGAACGCCTCGGCGCCGGTGAGCGGGGGCGCCACCTGCGCGCCCGCCTGGTCGACCCACACCTGGACGTGCTGCGGCAGCGCCGGGCCCGCGCCGACTTCGACGACGCCTCGCCGGACCTGGCCGCGCGGCGCGGGCCAGGTGGCCGTCACCGGGGTGAGTTCGCCGCCCGCCGGCTCGGCACCGGCCGGCACCGGGAGGTCCGGCCGCAAGGTCGCGACCACCTGGTGCCGGGCCCGCGCGTCCGCCGCGACGGAGGCGGCCAGCCGGTCGTGGTCGGCCTCGACGTGCGCGCAGACGATCGCGACCGAGACGACGGCGAGCAGGCTCACCGCGAGGATGAGCAGGCCTTCCAGCCGGTCGGACCCGCGCGCGGATCGCGCGAACACCGGCTTGAGCAGCCGGACGCGCCGCCCAACGGCGTTCGACCTTCGCGAGGTACCCATGACCCCAGGGTGCGCCGCCACACCCGGACCGCGCAGCGTCGTTAACCGCGCGCTTGCCCGGCACTGGCAGACGCTTGCCGAGAACCGCCGCCAGACCGCCTGCACCGTGGGCGTCGCCAAGGCCCGGTACGCACGGACCCAACCGGCGAGGAGGAAGCGTTCTCCCGCGCCGACCTCTCCGGGCCAAAGTGGACGGTGCCGCGCGCGCAGTCCACCCGCGGCAACAATTATCCCGCCGATTCCGTTATTTGATCTCGCGGAAAGATCCGAAATCGATGTCTCGCACCACGGATCCATGAAGTGACTATTCGTCACGAATTGTGCATCTGGTCACCTGGTCCGAAGTGTGGGACGGTGGGCAGGTTCGGTCGGGGTTGGCGAATGTGATCGCTTACGATGGGAGCTGCCGAATGTCCGGTTTTCTGCGGGGTTCATCGGGTCGGATCGGCGTTGTGGCCGCGGTTGCCGCGCTCGTCGCCGGGTTCACGACGGCGCAGGCCGCTGCCGCGCCGGAGGGGGGTGGGGGTCCGGTCGGCTGCGTCGACCGGGTCAACAATACGGCCAGCAAACTGGTGCCCTGCATCAGAACCGACGATCTCTGGCACCACATGCGGGTTTTCCAGGCGATCGCCAACGCCCACCCGGGTCCGGACGGCCACCCGTCGCGCAATTCCGGCGAACCGGGCTACAAGGCATCGGCGGACTACGTCGCGCGGACGATGCGCCAAGCCGGTTACGACGTCACGATCCAAACCTACAAGTTCTTCTACTTCGCCTACACGGCATTACCCGTGTTCAGGGAAGTGTCGCCGACGGCACACGACTACACCGTCGTCACCGACTGGAACCCCGGCCAGGCCACCGGGTCCACCACCGCCGCCCTGCAGCCCGCGGGCGGCATCGTCGTCCCGCCGACACCGGCACCCAGCTCCGCCAGCGGCTGCACGGCGGCCGACTTCACCGGGTTCGTCCCGGGCCGCATCGCCCTGATCCAGCGCGGCACCTGCCCCTTCGGCGTCAAGGTCCAGAACGCCCAGGCCGCCGGCGCGACCGGCGTCGTCATCTTCAACGAAGGCAACCCGGGACGGACGGCCGTGCTCAACGGCAGCCTGACCGACGCCGCCGGCAACCGGATCGTCCCGACGATCCCCGTCTCGTTCACCTCGTTCGCCACCGGCCAGGACCTGCTCGGCCAGTACACCGCGGCCGTCCAGGGCGGGACGGCACCACCGACGCTCACCCTCGCCGTCCAGGCCGTCGTCAACCCGAACGCCGACGACTACAACGTCATCGCCGAATCGAAGGGCGGCGACCCGAACCACGTCGTGGTCGTCGACGCGCACCTCGACGCCATCTACGGCGCCGGCATGCTGGACAACGGCTCCGGCTCCGCGACGATCCTCGACATCGCCCAGATGATGCACAAGGTCAAGCCGCGCAACAAACTGCGGTTCATCTGGTTCGGCGGCGAGGAGCTCGGCCTGCTCGGCTCGGCCTTCTACGTCAACAACCTCAGCCCCGCCGAGCTGTCCAAGATCGGCTACGACCTCGACGCCGACGTGACCGCGACCCCCAACTACGTCGTCGGCGTCCTGGACCCGGCCGGCGTCGACCTGTTCTCCCGCACCGTCTCGACACAGTTCCCACCGCAGGTGTACGAACCGTCGAAGGTCGCCAGGGACCAGGGCATCGGCTACTTCACCTCCATCGGGAAGAAGAACATCCTGTTCTCCCCCGTCGGCACCGACGCGTTCTCCTTCAACCAGGCCGGGATCCCCGCGAGCGGAGTGCTGACCGGACAGGACTGCTGCAAGCTCCAGTCCGACGTCGACCTGTTCGGCGGGTTCACGGGCAACTTCGAAGGAACCGTCCCCGGCACCGACGGCGGCTGCGTCGACAACCCCTTCCGCTGGTGCGACAACCTCGCCAACAACGATCCCAAGGTCATGACCTTCGTGTCCCGCGGCTTCGCCACCATGGTGGTCGACATGGCCTTCGACACGACCGTACTGTCCTCGGGCGGCAAGCCGGCCCCCAAGCCCGCGTTGGCGGCGCAGGCGGCACCGGGCGCCGCGGTCCGGTAGCCCGGGCTTCCGGGTGTCGACGAACTGTCGACGGATTGTCGACCGCCTTTGAGAGCGTGGTTCCGGTTCGGTGAACCGGGGTGACGCGGCTCGAGGGAGGTCCCGGTATGAGGTTCGGCATGCTGGGGCCCCTGGAGGTGTGGGACGGCGACGAGCGGCTGAGCCTCGGCGGGCCCCAGCAGCGGGCGTTGTTCGCGGTGCTGCTGCTGAACGCGAACGCCGTGGTCTCGGCCGACCGGCTGATCGACCACCTGTGGGGCGAGCGGCCGCCGGACTCGGCGCGGCGGCTGCTGAAGGGGTGCATCGCCGGGCTGCGCAAGGCCTTGCGGGTCGGGCGCACCGACCGGCTGCTGACCCGGCCGCCCGGCTACCTCCTGGAGGTGCGGCCCGGCGAACGCGACCTCGACCGGTTCGACGAGCTGGCCGAGGCGGCGGGGAACGTGCCCGACAACCCGTCCGTGCAGGCCGCCACGCTGCGCGAGGCCCTGGCGTGCTGGCGCGGGCCCGCGCTCGACGGGCTGGACTCGGCCGCCTGCCGGGCGGAGGCGGCCCGGCTGGACGAGCGCCGGCTTTCGGTGCTCGAGGAGCGCGTCGACCTCGACCTGCGGCTCGGGCGCTGCGCCGAGCTCGCCGCCGAACTGCAGGCGCTCGTCCGGCAGCACCCGCTGCGAGAACGCCTGTGGGCCCAGCTGATGCTGGCCCTGCACGGCGCCGGGCGCCAGAGCGACGCACTCGCGGTGTACCAGCGGATCCGGCGCAACCTGGTGGAGCAGCTCGGGGTCGAGCCGGGCGCGACGCTCCGGCAGGCGCACCGCGTCGTGCTGGCCGGCACCCCGGAACCGGCGCCGCGGCCCGCGGCCCGCACGAGGGCGCGGCCGGTGCCCGCTCAGCTGCCCGCGGAGGTCGCGGCCTTCACCGCGCGCGACGCCGAACTGGCGAAGCTCACGCGACTGCTCACCACACCCCGGTCGGCGGCCGTGCCGATCGTCGCCGTGCTCGGCACCGCTGGCGTCGGGAAGACCGCGTTCACCCTCCGCTGGGCGCACTCGGTGCGCGACCGGTTCCCGGACGGCCAGCTGTACGTGAACCTGCGTGGCTACGACCCCGGCCCGCCGTTGCCGGCGTCGGCCGCCCTGGGCGGATTCCTGACCGCGCTGGGGGTATCCGGCGCGGACCTCCCCGGCGACGCGGACGGCCGGGCCGCCCGCTTCCGCACCGAGGTCGCGGGCCGGCGGCTGCTGGTCGTCCTCGACAACGCGGCCTCGGTCGAGCAGGTCGGCCCGCTGCTGCCCGGCACGTCGTCGTGCGCCGTGGTGGTGACGAGCCGGAACACCCTGCCGGGCCTGGTCGTCCTCCACGGCGCGCGCCGGCTCGAACTGACCCCGCTGCCCGCCGAAGACGCGAGGACGTTGCTGCGCACCCTGATCGGCGAGCGCGTCGACGAGGATCCCCCGGCCGCGGCGGCCCTCGCCGCGCACTGCGCGCGGCTGCCGCTCGCCCTGCGGGTCGCCGCCGAGCTCGCCACCGCCCACCCGGACGAGAAGCTCGCCGAGCTGGCCGGCGCCCTCGACGACGAGCGGCTGCGCCTGGACCACCTGGCGGCCGGCGGGGATCCGCGGGCGGGCGTGCGGGCAGCGTTCTCCTGGTCGTACCGCCGTCTCCCGCCGGCCGCGGCCCGCGCGTTCCGCCTGGCCGCGCGGCACCCCGAACTCGACGCCGAGACGCTGGCCGCGCTGACCGGCGGCGGCGCCTGCGCGGCCCGGCGCACCCTCGACGTGCTCGCGGGTGAGCACCTGATCGAGGCCGGCGGGCACGGCCGGTACGTCATGCACAGCCTGCTTCGCGACTACGCCGCGACGCTGGCCGACGCCGAAGAGCCGTTCCCACCGGTTGCCCACCATCCGGCGACCCGCGTGCCGCAGCGTGGGACCGCGGCCGCCGAAGCCGCTCAGCCACGGAGAAACCATGACCACGACAGCCGTTCCGTCCCTGCGTGACCACCTGCGGGTGACGCTGCCGAGAATCGCGCCCGTGCTGTTGTCGCCGACGGCGGCCGACCGCATCGCCACGGGGGCGGCCGCGTTCCCGCCCGCCGCGTGCATGGTGGAATGCCACCTCGGCGCCGAAGGCCCGCGGGCCGACTTCCTCATCCGCATCCTCCGGTCCGAGGCGGGCGCGTTGACGGCCGCGGACCGCGGTACCACCGCCGCCGCCCCGAAAACCTGGGCCCGGCTGCGGGATTTCGGCCGCCGCTGGGCCGCGCCGGGCTCGCCGCTCGCCGCGTTCGCCCAGTCGTGGCTCGAGTTCGACCTGCCCCGGCCGCACACCGGGAGCGCGCTGCCCGCGCCGTCGTTCTTCGCCGACGTGGACCCGGCCGTCGCGGGCACCGTCGATCCGGCCGCGGCCGCGGGTGCGGCGCTCGCGGTGCTGCGCCAGGGATCCGTCGCGCCCGCGGTGCTCACGACGATCGCCACCTGCGTCGGCGAGCTGCCGGCCGCGGCTCGCTGGCTCTCGCTCGGCGTGATGTCCGGCCGGCCGGGCGACGCGGTCCGGGTCTGCGTGGCCGACTTACGGGCCGACGAAGTACCGGCCTACCTGGACCGCATCGGCTGGACCGGCTCGGCCGCGCAGCTGCGCGCGATCCGCCGCGGCCTCGACGGGTTCACCCCGCTCGCCACCCTGGCGCTGGACGTCGGCACGTCGGTGCGGCCACGGCTCGGGATCGAGTACAACCTCGAAGCCCGCCGGAGCCTGCACGACAGCGCGGCCCGGTGGCGGCCGTTCCTGGACCGGCTCGTCGAGGACGGGCTGTGCGCCCGGCACAAGCGCGATCCGCTGCTGGCCTGCATCGGGTTCGACCACGAGCGCGTCGACGAGGAGAGCTGGCCGGCCGGCCTGCGCGCCGCGTCCGACCGGCACGGCCCGAACGTGCTCAGCGTGCTGGTGCGCAAGCTCGTGCACATCAAGGTGGTCTTCGAGCCCGGGCGCCCGGTGGAAGCCAAGGCGTACCTCGAGCTGACCCACGACTGGCTGACCTTCGACCCGGCCACCGGCCGGGCCCGGCTCACCCCCTCCCCCGACGAACCAGGAGCCTGACCGTGCAGACCGACACGTGGTACCGCGGGTTGTCGCTGGCCGAACGGCTGCCCGCCGGGGCGCCGGCGGACCCGGCGCGCGGAGACCGGCGGCTGGCGCGGTGGCGGCGGCAGCGGCCGTTCGACGAGGACGGCCGGCTCGCCACCCGGCTCGCGGCAGACGGGATCACCGAGGCGGACCTCGCCGCCGTGCTCGGCGAGGACGACGCCGCGCTGCGGGCCCGGCTGGCCCGGCCCGCCTGGCTGGCCGACGTCGCCGCGTTCGCCGAGCCGGTGCCCCCCGGCGACGAGGCGGACGGGCTCCTCGTCCTGGCCGAACCCCTGGTGCGGCGCGCTTGTGCCGAAGTGACCGCGGTGGCGGGCGAGCTGGCCGCCTCGGGTGGTCCGGTCGATCCCGCCCGTGCCGCGGACCTGGTGCGGGCGCAGGTGGTGCCGACCCTGCCGGGGATGGTCGAGCGCACGCTGGCGCTGGAGCTGAACGTGGCGCGCCTGCGCGGGGAGACCGGCGGGGAGACGCCGCGAGAGCGGTACCTCAGCTTCGTGCGGCGCCTGCGCGAGCCGGCCGCCGTCGGGGCGCTGTTCGCCGAGTACCCGCTGCTCGGGCGGCTCCTGGCCGAGCACGTGCGGCAGCAGACCGCGGTGCACGTCGAGTTCCTGCGCCGGCTCACCGCGGACTGGGCGGACATCCGGCGGACCTTCGCCCCGGACGAGGACCCCGGCTTGCTGTCCACTGTGGACGCCAACCTGGGCGATCGGCACCGCGGCGGCCGCGCGGTGCTGGTCGCGGGGTTCACCGGCGGGCTCCGGCTGGCGTACAAGCCGAAGTCGCTCGCGGTGGACGTGCACTTCCAGCAGCTGCTCCGGTGGCTCGGTACCAAGGTGCCCGGGCTGGACCTGCGGACGCTCGCGGTGCTGGACCGGGGCGAGTACGGCTGGACCGAGTTCTGCGCGCGGACCGAGTGCCGGACGAAGGACGAGGTGGCGCGGTTCTACCGCAGGCTGGGCGCGCACCTGGCGCTGATGTACGGGCTCGGCGGCACGGACATGCACTACGAGAACCTCGTCGCCGCGGGCGAGCACCCGGTGGTCGTCGACCTCGAGTCGTTGTTCCAGCCCAACATGGCAGTCCAGTCGGCGGTCCCGCTCGGCGGGCCGACGGCGTCGCTGGACTCGGTGCTGCGGGTCGGCCTGCTGCCGCAGCGGTCCTGGGGCCACACCGGTGCCCCCGGCGTGGACATGTCCGGGCTCGGCTACCAGGAGAACCAGCTTTCGCCGCGCGCTTCGCAGTACTGGGCCGACACCGGGACCGACCGGATGCGCAGTGACCGCAAGCGCATGACGACCTCCGACGGGCACAACCGGCCCGCGCTGCTCGACGGCGAAATCGACGTGCTCGACTACGCCGACGACCTGATCGACGGGTTCCGGGACACCTACCGGGGCCTCCAGGAGCACCGCGCGGAGCTGCTCGCCGGCGACGGCCCGCTGGCGCGGTTCGCGGCCGACGAAATCCGGGTCATCGTGCGCCCCACCCACATCTACAGCCTGCTGCTGCGCGAGAGCTTCCACCCCGACGTCCTGCGCGACGGCCTCGACCGGGACCGGTTCTTCGACAAGCTGTGGGTGTCGGTCGGCGATTTCCCCTACCTCACCAGGGTGATCGCCGCCGAGCGCGCCGACCTCTGGCGCGGCGACGTGCCCGTGTTCTCGACCCGGCCGGACTCGGTCGACGTCTGGACCAGCACGGGCGAGCGGGTGCCCGGCTTCCTGGAGCGCCCGAGCATGGAGGTGGCCCGCGAGCGCATCGAGCGGCTCTCCGACGCCGATCTCGACTGGCAGACCTGGATCGTCCGCGGCTCGCTCACCTCGCTCGCCATGGGCGACGGGACCGCCGCTCCCGCGACCTACGGCGGTCAGCTCGTGCCCGGCATCGCCGGCGCGGCCGACTACCTGGCCGCGGCGAAAGCCGTCGGCAACCGGCTGGAGAAGCTCGCCGTGCGGCGCGGCGACGACCTGTACTGGCTCGGCCTCACCGCGTTCCAGGAGCAGTACTGGGACCTGACCGCACTCGACGTCGACCTCTACGGCGGCGTCTCGGGCATCGCGTTGTTCCTCGCCTACCTCGGCCGGGCCACCGGCGAAAACCGGTACACCGCGCTGGCCGAGGGCGGGCTGTCGACCGTGCGGCGGCTGACCGCCCGGGGCAGCGCGCACACCACTCAGCTCGGCGCGTTCTCCGGGCTGGGCAGCCCCATCCACCTGCTCACGCACCTCGGCGTCCTGTGGGACCGGCCGGAGCTGCTCGACGAAGCCGTGGACCTGGCGGCCGGGGTGACCGGGCTGGTCGGTGACGACGTCCAGCTGGACGTGCTGGGCGGGGCGGCCGGCTGCGTCGGCGCGCTGGCCGCGTTGCACCGGCACCGCCCGGACCCGGCACTCCTCGCCGCCGTCGGGCGCTGCGGTGACCACCTGCTGGCCACCGCCCTCCCCCAGGCGGCCGGCGCGCTGGGGTGGCGGACGCCGCTGGCGGACCGGCCGCTGACCGGGTTCGCCCACGGCGCGGCCGGTATCGGCTGGGCCCTCGCCACCGCCGCCGAGCTGACCGGGCAGCGCCGGTTCGCCGACGCGGCGGACCGAGCGCTGGCTTACGAGCGCACGCTTTTCCTGCCGGAGCGGGGAAACTGGCCGGACCTGCGGGCCGAGGCCGCCCCGTCGGCGTGCATGACCGCGTGGTGCCACGGCGCCGTCGGGATCGGCCTCGGCCGGCTGGCGCTGCCCGGCACCACCGGCCCGGAGGTGACCGCGGAGATCGCCGCCGCGACGACGGCGGCGCTCGCCACCGGCTTCGGTGCCAGCCACAGCCTGTGCCACGGCGACTTCGGCAGTCTCGACCTCCTGCTGGCGGCCGGGCACCCCGAAGCGGCCGACCGCGGCGCCGCCGTCCTCGCGGACATCGACCGGCACGGCTGGCGCTGCGGCGTCCCGACCGGCGCGGAGACACCCGGGCTGATGACGGGGCTCGCGGGTATCGGTTACGGCCTGCTGCGCGCCGCCGACCCGGGGCACGTCCCGTCCGTGCTCAGCCTCGACCCTCCTCGCCCTTAGGAGTCCCGCGATGGCCGGCACCGCCGCCCCGGCACACACCCCATCCGTGCCCGACCTCGAACCCCACCGCCTCTAGGAGCCCCGCGATGGCCATCCCGCTGTCCGTGCTCGACCTCGCCCTCCTCGGCACCCGGGCCAGCAGCGCCGACGCGCTGCGGGGCACCACCGAGGTCGCCCGCCGCGCCGACGAGCTCGGCTACCACCGCTTCTGGGTTGCCGAGCACCACAACTCGCGCAGTGTCGCCAGCACTTCGCCCGCGGTGCTGATCGCGCATCTGGCCGCCGCGACGTCGCGGATCCGCGTCGGGTCCGGCGGGGTGATGCTGCCCAACCACCCCGCGCTCGTGGTCGCCGAGCAGTTCGCCATGCTGGAGGCGTTGCACCCCGGGCGCATCGACCTCGGCATCGGCCGGGCGCCCGGCACCGACCCGGCGACGGCGTCGGCCCTGCGCCGCGCCCCGGCCGCCCTGACCGACGCGGAGTTCCCCCGGTACCTGCAGGACTTGCTGGGCCTGCTCGGCGACCCGCGGACGAGCGAAGGCATCTGGGACGGCTTCTCCGCCACCCCAGCAGCACGCACCTCGCCCGGTGTCGTGCTGCTGGGGTCGAGCGACTTCAGCGCCCGGCTCGCGGGCCGGCTCGGGCTGCCCTACGCCTACGCCCACCACTTCAGCACCGGCGCCACCCTGCCCGCGCTGCGGCTCTACCGCGAGACGTTCACGCCGTCGGCGGTCCTCGCCGAGCCCTACGCGATCGTGACGATCAACGTCCTCACCGCGGACAGCGACGACGAAGCCGCCTGGCTGGCGGCCCCGCACCGGGTCCGGGTGCTGGAGATGCTGACCGGCCGGTCCGAGCTGCTGCTGCTCACCCCGGAAGCGGCGGCGGCGCACCCGCACCTGGACAAGGCCCGGCGGCTGCCGATCAACCTGATCACCGGCGCGCCGGACACGGTGACGGCCGGGCTGGCGGCGCTGGCGGAGCAGACCGCGGCGGACGAGCTGATGGTGCTCACCGAGTCGGCCGACGTCGCCACCCGGCTGCGGAGCTTCGAACTGCTGGCGCGGGCCTGGTCGCCGGCGGCTGAAATCCTTGCCGGGTAGGGAATCGGGCGTCACGTCGCGGTGGCGCCGTCCGGTTCGTACTCGATGAAGCCGGGGTTGAGGATCCCCGCCGGGTCGTAGCGGTGCTTCAGCTCGTTCACCTTCGGCCACTCGGTGCCGAAGTGCAGGCGCCAGCGGGGCAGGTCGAGGTGCACCCACGTGGCCAGGTGCCGGGTTCCGCCCAGCTCCAGCGCCAGATCGCTGATCCGGCTCAGCAGCGCGAGCGCGGGCGGCAGCTTCGCGACGGCCACCCGGGGGAAGAGCCCGACCATGATCAGCCCGGCTTCGCCGTCCGGTACGCGGAGCATCGGCGTGGCCGTCACGGCTCGCCGGGCGGGCCACAGCACCACGGCGTCGGCTCCGGCGAGCAGGCCGTGCAGGCGGCGCCGGCACACCGTCAGGAACGCCTGCGCCCGGGACCACGGCAGGTACGCCACCAGCCAGGGCTGGGCGACGCCCGGAACGGGCGGCACCTCACCGGCCCGGGGGCGGGCCAGGAACGTCGCCGCCGGCTGGTCGGCCGGTGGTTCCCGGCGGCCCACCAGACCGGCCACCGGGCACCGCGACGGCGCGGTCGCGGCGTCGTCGACCTCGAGCGTGGCCAGCACCCGGTGGCGCCAGGTGCCGTCGGGCGCGGCCTCGACGGTGGATTCGAGTCTGGTCACCGGCGTGCCGGGGGCCACCAGGCGCCGCAGGTCGCCGAGCATCTCCTCGGCCGTCTCGTAGTGCAGCGGGTACGTCCTGGCGACCGGGCGGTACTCCCGGAGCCGGTGCTCCACCCCGGTGATCACCGCGAACTGCCCCATCCCGCCGAGCACGTGCCCGAACAGGTCCGGGTGGGTTTCCGGATCACACCGCACCGGCTCGCCCGCCCCGGTCACGACGTCGAGTGCCGTGCAGTTGTCCACTTGGGCACCGAAGCGGAACGACGACTCGCCCCAGCTCCCGGCCGAGTGGGTGCCGCCGACGGTGACGTGCGGGTAGCTGGTCAGCACCGGCGGCGTGAGCCCCGTGCCGGCTCGCCTCGGCGACGACCGCGCGCCACCGGGCACCCGGGCCGCAGCGGAACCGCCGGGCGCCGGGGTCGATCGTCAGGTGGTCCAGGCCGGTGACGTCCAGGACGATGCCACCGTCGTTGGTGGACTGTCCCCGCAGCGAGTGGCCGGTTCCCCGGGGCGACACGGGAACGCCGTGCTTCGTGGCGTAGCGCAGGGTGGCCGCGACGTCGCCGGGGCCGTACGGGCGGACCACCACCGCCGGCCGGCGGTAGACCACCTGGCCGTAGTCGGTCTCGTACGCCGCCAGCGTCGCCGGCTCGTCGGACACCCGGCCCGTGAGCAGCCGGCGCAGGTCCGCGGTGAGGGCCTGATCGGTCATGGGGTGCGCTCCAGCTGGGTCCGCACGAGGCCGGCGTAGTGCCCGCCGAGCTCGAGGAGTTCTTCGTGGCGCCCGGCTTCGACGACCCGGCCCTGGTCGAGCACGAGGATCCGGTCGGCGTTCTGGACGGTGCTGAGCCGGTGGGCGATGACGATCCGGGTGCACGCCAGCGCGCTGAGGTTGTGGTCCACCAAGGCTTCCGTCGCCAGGTCGAGGTGACTGGTCGCCTCGTCGAGCAGCAGGAACGTCGGGGTCGTCGCCAGCGCCCTGGCCAGCGCCAGCCGTTGCCGCTGCCCACCGGACAGGCCGCTGCCGCCCTCGCCGAGCAGCGTCTCGTACCGCATCGGCATCCGCTCGATCTCGTCGTGGATGCCCGCGAGCGTCGCGGCTTCGACGACCTTCTCCAGCGGCATGGCCGGGTCGCCGATCGAGATGTTCGCGCGGATGGACCCGTTGAACAGGAACGGTTCCTGCAGCACGACGCCGAACTGGCGGCGCACCCCGTCGATCCCCAGTTCCGCCAGGGGTTTCCCGTCGTAGCGGATGGTGCCGCCGGTCGGGTGGTACAGGCCGAGCAGCAGCAGCGCCAGCGTGCTCTTGCTGGCGCCGGTGCGGCCGACGAGGGCGATCTTCTCCCCCGGTTCGGCGGTGAACGACACGTCGTGCAGGACGCGCGGGCCGTGCGGGTCGTAGGAGAACGTGACGCCGGACAGCTCCAGCCGGCCGGACAGCCGCACGTCCGGGACCGGGGCCACCGGTTCGGGCTCGGCCTCGATGACGTCGACGATCCGGCGCAGGTGCGCCCCGGCCAGCTGCAGCTGCTGCCCGGTGGTGACCAGGGACGCGAGCGGCGTGAGGAACGCCGTGGCGATCGCGATCAGCGCCAGCATCGTGCCGAGCGGCATCGTCCCGTCGACCACGCTCACCATGCCGACGGTGAGCAGCAGCAGCGGCGCCAGCGTGCGCAACGCCGTCAGGATCGTGTCGACGACCGCCGCGTACTGGTTGCGGCGCAGGGAAAACCCCAGCTCCCGGTGGAACAGGTTCGACCAGAAGTCCAGCACCCGGTCCTCGACGCCGCTGGCCTTCAGCGTGCCGATGCCCTTGAGCAGCTGCACCCCGAAGCTCTGCGACTCGGCCTGCGCCACGAGGTAGCGCTGGGTCAGGTCGCGCAGCGGCCGCGCCGTGACCAGCAGCACCACCACCTGGACGGCGCCGATCCCGAACGCGAGCAGCCCGAACACCCAGCTCTGCGTGGCCAGCACCACGAGGAACACCAGCACGAACCCGCCGTCGAGCACCGCCGACAGTGCCTGGCCGGTGAGCATCTCCCGGATCGCCGCGGAACTGCCCAGCCGCAGGAGGAGATCGCCGCTGGTGCGTTGCGCGAAGAACGTGTACGGCAGGCTCAGCAGGTGGCCGAACAGGCCGAGCATGATCTGCGTGTCGAACCGCCCCTGCAGGTAGATGAGCATCGCCGAGCGCAGGTAGGCGGCCACGAGGTTGGTCAGGACGATGAGCACCGCGCCGACGGCGATGATGCCCAGCACGTCGGTCAGGCGCAGCGGGATGACGTAGTCGACGAGCACCTTGGTGAGCGCGGGGACCGCGAGCGCCGTCGCCTGCAGGACGAGGGACGCGCCGACGACCTGGGCGAGCATCCGCCGCCAGCCGCGCATCCGCAGCACCTGGCGCAGGTACACCGACCACGCCGACTGCCCCGGCCGCCGCCCGGCGAGGGCCGGCCCGGGCGCCACCGTGATCACGACGCCGGTGAACTCGCGGGCGAACTCGTCGTCGCCGACGACCCGGCGGCCGAAGGCCGGGTCGACGATCCGGTAGCCCTTCCGCAGCTTCGCCTCGATGATCACGAAGTGGTTGAACGACCAGTGCGCGATCACCGGCAGCTCGAGCCGGGGCAGCGCGGGGAGGTCGAGCGAGAAGACCTTGGTGCGCAGGCCGAACGACCGCGCCGCCTGGACGAGCGCGCGTGCGGTGATCCCGTCCCGCGCCGCGCCGAAGAACTCCCGGCACTCCGAGACCTGCGTGGCGCGGCCGTGGTAGCCGAGCATCATCGCGAGGCACGCCGCGCCGCACTCGGTGGCGCTCAGCTGCAGGAGCACCGGCAGCCGGCGCCTGCGGACCAGCCATCGGGCGACCGCGCGCCACCACCCGGCGCTCATCCGAACACCCCGCCAACCACCGGCAGCCCGGCCAGCACGCTCCGGGACCCGACGCGGACCCGCGCCGGGAGGCGGTCGCCGTCCCGCACCGGGCCGGCGTCGACCCGCGCCACGGCGACCGCCGCCGGATCCGGCAGGCCGGCGGCGGGCACCCCGAACCGGGCCGACAGCCCGGCGGGCGCGAGCGGGGCGCGCTCGTGCCCCACCACGGTGCCGCGGACGTCGCCCTGCTCGAGGACCACGGGTGCCCCGTCGGCCAGCCCGGGGAGATCGGCGCCCGGCAGCGCGACGACGAGCACCACCGGCTCGCCCGGCCGTCCGACGTCCTGCCCCGCGACGGCGAACGCACTCCCCGTGTCGTAGGTCGGGACGGGGATCGCGGCGACGACGGCGCTCAGCAGCCCGAGCACCCCCAGCGCGAGCCACAGCCGCCGGAAGACCCGGGGCCGGGCCGCCGGCGGCAGCACCGCCGTCCACCGGCCGTTGCGGTGGTACTCCAGCGCCTGTTCCCGGAAGATCGACCGGTTCTCGGCCATGGGCCTCCCCTCCTCAGCAGGGCCCCGGCCACTTCCGCCGCCGGGGCCCGCAGCCGTCGTTACTGCGTTTCGTTGCAGCTGCTCCAGCAGCAGGAGTCGAGCGCCGCGGCGCCGGCGATGAGGTCGTCGAGCGCCTCGTCGGTGAGCTCCATCAGACCGGCGGGGTTCGCCGGCAGCAGGGACCGCTGGGCGGGCCCGAGGCCGTTGCGGAACTCCTCGTCCTTCCAGGACCGGATGATTTCGTTGTCGGACATGTGTTTTCTCCTCGGTGACGGTGGGCCGGCCGGAGTGGCCGGCCACGCCTGCCACCAGCACGATGCCCGCCCGTGGTCGGCAGCCGGTGGGTGAGCGGTGGGCAGCGTGACCCGGGCTTGGCCGGGTGATCGGCAACCCGAGGCCGTGCCGGCTCCCGGTCGGCAACGCGGCGGAGGTAGCCACCCCGATCCCGGCGCGTGCGCCGCTGTGCGCGCTTGACACCTCCGTGCCAGCGCCGTGTGCGCGTCCTGAGCGCGGCTCACCGCAGCCTGGACCGGTCGCCGAAATCCGGCCGCGGAAGGGGATTTCTCATGCATGACGTGGTGATCGTGGGCGCCGGGCCCGTCGGGCTGTTCCTGGCCTGCGAACTGGGCCTCGCGGGCTGCTCGGTCCTGGTTCTCGAGCGGGAGCCGGAGCCCGGCGCCCCGTGGCGGACGGCGCCGCTCGGGCGGCGCGGCCTGTTCGCCGCTTCCGTCGCGGCGTTCCACCGGCGCGGGCTGCTGGAGCCGCTGCTGGCCGAGGCCGGCCCCGCGTTCGGCGCCGCCGAAGACGACGACCCGGCACAGCCGCGCTTCGCGGGGCACTTCGCCGGGATCGTGCTCGACGCGGCCGACGTCGACCTCGCCGCCCTGCCGTACCGGCTGCCCGGCTCGGTGCCGGACGCCGTCATGACCAGCCTCGACACGGTCGAAGCGGCGCTGTCCGAACGGGCGGCCAAACTCGGGGTCGAGATCCGCCGCGGGGTCGCCGTGGACGGCCTCACCCAGGACGACGAGCGCGTCGTCGTGCACGCCGGCGCGCGGGCGTACCCGGCACGCTGGGCCGTCGGCTGCGACGGCGGGCGGAGTGCGGTGCGCCGGCTCGCGGGCTTCGAGTTCACCGGCACCGAGCCGCAGTTCACCGGGTACGTCGCGCTCGCCACCATTCCCGACATCGAAAAGCTGAACCCGGGGTTCACCCCCACGCCGCGCGGCATGTACCTGCGGATGGCCGCGGACGGGCACATCGGTGTGATGGACTTCGACGGCGGCGCGTTCGACCGCTCGCGGGAAGTCACCCGCGAGCACCTCCAGGAAGTGCTGCGGCGCGTCTCCGGTACCGACGTGACGCTGACGGAGGTCCACCTCGCCTCGAGCTACACCGACCGCGCGATGCAGGCGACGACCTACCGGCGTGGCCGCGTCCTGCTCGCGGGCGACGCCGCGCACATCGTTTCGCCCCTCGGCGGGCAGGGACTGAACACGGGCATCGGCGACGCCGCCAACCTGGGCTGGAAGCTCGCGGCGACCCTGCGCGGGCGGGCCCCGGACGGGCTGCTCGACACCTACACCCGCGAGCGCCACCCGGTCGGCGCCTGGGCGCTCGACTGGACACGGGCCCAGGTGGCGTCGATGCGGCCGGATCCGCACGCCCAGGCCGTCCAGAGCGTGCTGCGCGACCTGCTCCGCACCCGGAACGGGACGACCTACGTGTTCGAGAAGCTTTCCGGCATGGCGGCCCGCCACGACCTCGGCGACGACCGGCCGCTGGTCGGCCGCGTCGCGCCGGACTTCCGGCTGGACGACGGCACGAGCCTCGCCGACCTGATGCGCGACGGCCGGGGCGCCGTCCTCGACTTCAGCGCCGGCCGGCACCTTCGCGATTCCGCGGCGGCTTGGGAATGCGAGCTGCGGTACGCCGCGGGCACCGCGGAGAACGACCTCGGCCTCGGCGCGGTCCTGGTCCGCCCCGACGGGGTCGTCGCCTGGGCCGGAGAGCACGTGCCCGACCGCGGCTCGTTCGAACGAGCCGCCCGGCGCTGGTTCGGCGACGCGCGCGTCTGATGTGGACCGGTGTGTCCGGCGGGGCCCGATCACCGGGCCCCGCCGGGGTCAGCCGCCCACGGCGACCCCGCCACCGAACGAGTTGCCGACCACCGTGACACCCGCCAGGACCAGCGACCTCAGGCCAGGCGGAAGCTGCCCACGAAGGGATAGCCCGGAATCCCGGCCTTCGCCGGTTTGCCCGGCCGCGGGTAGCCCACCAGCCACAGCTGCCCGGTCGTCGCCACGTTCGTCGCCAGCGACACGTCGGCCACCAGCCGGAACCGCGTCTGGCGGCCGTCCGGGTGCAGCGCCCAGCCGGTCAGCCGGGTCACGCCCCGGGTGCGCGGAACGAACTGCGTGTCGAGGGCGACGCGCAGTTCCACCCAGGTGTCCTCGGTGATCGGCCGCCGGATCCGCAGCACGCCGACGAGCATCAGCAGTCCCAGCAGCAGGAACACCCCGCTGCCACCGCCGGCGCCGCCCACCGCGGCGGGACCGGCGATGCTGTCGGCGTCGAACGACACGGTCGACACGAAGACGAGACCGGCCGCTCCCAGCACCAGGAACGTCACCGCGGACCCGAGCGTCCGCCGGATCTGGAACGCCCGGTGCGCGGCGAGCACCGGGTCACGACGCGGCGGCGTCGGCCGGCGCGAGACCGGTTCCGCGAGCGTCGCCCCCGCCACGGGGGCGTCCTCGATCCGCCCGGCCCGCAACCACATCGCGCCCGGCAGGCGGACGAACACCCGCCGGCCGGTGCCGAGCACCCACACCCGGCGCTCGCCGGCCAGCTGCACCCGCGGCCCGTCGTGGAGCCGGGTCCGCAGCCACCGCCCGTCCGGCAAGCGAACGGACACCCGCGACCCCTTCACGAGCAACCCGTCGGGAGCGACGTCCAGCCGGTGGTAGGGCTCGACGAAGAGCCGCCGGAGCCGCTGGTACAGGCTCAGGACGTAGCACCACATCGCCAGACTGGCGCCGAAGACCGTCAAGTAGAAGTACGGCAGCCCGCTCCCGCGCTTTTCGGTGAGCGCGAGAAGCACGCCGAAGGCGACGAGCGCGCCGGTGAGCGCGGTACGCAGGACGGTCGCCTTCGTCAGCTGCCGGATGTACCCGGCGAACAGCGGCTCGGCCCCCGACGGCAGGTGCGGCGCCGGTTCGTGGACACGGACTCTGTCCGCGCCGGAAGCGATGTCCATCGTTTTTCGTCCCCAGTCAGTTCGTGCGCTCGGCCGGGGAAGCGTACGCGCAGCGGCAAGACCGCTCTCAGCGTCCTCACAGCAGCACTCGTAGATGGTTCAACGGTGCCTGAGCACGATCCCCTGACCCGACGCCGACTGCTCGGCATGACCCTGGGCGCCGCCGCCTTGACGGCGTGCTCGGCCCCCGGCCAGAGCCCCGCCCCGGCGACCAGCCGCAGCGCCGGGCCCGCGCCTTCGCCCGCGACGTCGTCGACGCCTTCGCCACCTCCCGTGGGCCCCGCCGTCGAGCTGGCCCGGTCGGCCGCCGGACGTCCTCAGGTCGCGCTGACCTTCCACGGTGCCGGTGACCTCCAGGTCACCCGCCAGGTCCTGGACGTCGTGCACCAGCACGGCGCCCGGATCACGGTGCTGGCCGTCGGGACCTGGCTCGCCGCGCACCCGGACGCCGCGCGCATGGTGCGCGACGGCGGTCACGAGCTGGGCAACCACACCTGGAGCCACCCCGCCCTGTCGGGGTATGCGGCGGAACCGATGTACGCGGAAATCCAGCGGTGCCGGGACAAGCTCGCCGAACTGACCGGGTCACCGGGGCGGTTCTTCCGGCAGTCCCAGGGCCAGCACGCCACCCGGGAAGAACTCGTCGAAGCCGGCCGGGCCGGGTACGCGAACGTGCTGTCCTACGACGTCGACTCCCTGGACTGGAAGGATCCCGGGCCCGCCGCGATCCGCTCCGCGGTGGCGAAGGCCACCGCGGGCAGCGTCGTCAGCATGCACCTGGGGCACCCCGGGACGGTCGCCGCGCTCCCCGCCGTCCTCGGCGATCTCGCCGCCCGCGGGCTCACCCCCGTCACCGCGACCGAGCTGCTCGCGTAGCCCCGTGCGACCGCTCATCGTCGCGCTCTGCGCGCTCCTCACCGCCGCCTGCTCGGGCGCGAGCACCCCGGGCCCCGGCGACACGATGCCGGGCATGACCGGAATGGACACTCCCGGGACCGCGCTGCCCCACCTGCCGACCCCGCCGCCCCCGGCGTTCAACCCGCTGCCCGGCATGCCCGCGGTCACCGACCCGCACGACGTCGACGCCGCGGCCGGCCCCGGTCTGCTCTCTCCCGCCGTCGCCGGCGACAAGCCGCTGGTGTACGTGCCGCACAGCGGGTCCGGCGACGTGTGGGTGATCGATCCGGCGACCTACCAGGTGATCGCCAAGTACCCGGCGGGCAAGGAACTGCAGCACGTTGTGCCGTCGTACGACCTGCGCACCCTCTACGCCACCGACGACCGGGGCGACCACCTGCTGCCGTTCGATCCGCGCACCGGGCTACCGGGCAAAGCGATTCCCGTCGTGGATCCGTACAACATGTACTTCACCCCGGACGGCCGGTACGCCATCTCGGTGGCGGAGCGGCTGCGCAAGCTGGTCTGGTACGACCCGCACACGTGGCAGGTCCACGACGAGACCCCGGCCCCCGACTGCGGCGGGATCGACCACGCCGACTTCTCCCCCGACGGCCGGACCGCCGTCTTCACGTGCGAGTTCGCCGGCCGGGTCGCGGTCGTCGACGTGGCCACCCACCGGCTGCTGCGGATGATCGACATGCCGCACCGCAACACGCGCATGGGCCCGCAGGACATCAAGCTCGCCCCGGACGGCTCCGTGTACTACATCGCCGACTCCGACGCGAACGGCCTCTGGGTCCTCGACGGCGCGGCGACGCACGTGCTCCGCTTCATCCCGACCGGCCGCGGCGCACACGGCCTGTACCTGTCCCGGGACGCCAAGCAGCTCTACGTCACCAACCGGCACGAAGGCAGCATCACCGTCCTCGACGCCTACAGCGGCGCGCCCGTCACCGTCTGGCACCTGCCCGGCGGCGGCAGTCCGGACATGGGCAACGTCACCGCCGACGGCACCCAGCTGTGGCTCTCCGGCCGCTACGACCGGGTCGTCTACGTGATATCCACCAAGGACGGTTCACTGCTCCGGAAGATCCCCGTCGGCAATGAACCCCACGGGTTGTGCGTCTGGCCGCAACCCGGCCGCTATTCGCTCGGGCACACCGGCATCACCCGCTGACCGGCCCCAGGGCCACGGCAGCGGCGCGAAGCGCCCACCACTTTCCGGGAATTCGCCGGGGAAACCGTCAAGCCGGTGGTGTCTCACCACACCTTGTCGAGGGTGATGGGCAGGTCGTAGACGCGCTTGCCGGTGGCGTGGTGGACCGCGTTCGCGATCGCCGCGGCGACGCCCGTGATGCCCACCTCGCCGACGCCGACCAGGCCGAGCGGCATGGTCGGGTCGGGGTCGTCGAGGTAGCCGACGTCGATCGGCGGGATGTCGGCGTGCACCGGGACGTGGTACTCGGCCAGGCTCGGGTTCATGATCCGCCCGGTGCGGGGGTCGACCAGTGTCGCTTCGGACAGTGCCATGCCGATGCCCATCACGATCCCGCCGCGCAGCTGGCTCGACGCGGTCTTCGCGTTGATCACCCGGCCGACGTCGAACATGCCCACCCAGCGCGAAACCCGCACCTCGCCGGTGTCCTGGTCGACGCGGACCTCGCAGAACTGGGCCCCGCACGCGGCCTTCATCCAGCGCCGCTGGTCGCGCAGGAACTTCGCCATGAACTTCAGCTGCCCGCCCAGCCTGCCGAGCCGGGTGTCGGAGCCGACGGCGGCTTCGATCGACGGCACGCCGGCCTTGGCCAGGATCTCGGCCGGGCTCGCGCCGGCCGAGCCCGACCGTTTCGCCAGCGAAGCCAGCTGCCCCTGCAGTTTCTCGCAGGCGGCCAGGAGGCTGGCGGCGATACTGGCGGTCTGCATGGACCCGCCGGCCCCGGGGCTCATCGGCAGCGCGGAGTCGCCGTACTCGACGCGCACCGCCTCGAACGGCACGCCGAGCGCGTCCGCGGCGATCTGCGCCTGCGCGGTCGCGCCGCCCATGCCCATCTCCTGGAAGCCGCACCGCACCAGGACGGTGCCGTCGACCGCGAGCCGGACCGTCACGTTCGCGGCGAACTGCCAGGACGGGTGGTACGCCGACGCGACGCCCATCCCGACCAGCCACCGCCCGTCGCGCATCGAACCCGGCTCCGGCGTCCGGTCGGCCCAGCCGAACCGTTCGGCGCCGCGGGCATAGGCCTCGCGCAGCATCCGGTGCGCGAACTTCTTGCCGTCGAGGGGGTTCGCCGCCGGTTCGTTGCGCATCCGCAGGTCGATCGGGTCGACGCCGAGCTCGTAGGCGAGCTCGTCGATCGACGCTTCCAGCGCGTAGGTCCCGATCGATTCGCCGGGCGCGCGCATCGAAGTGTTGGGAATCAGGTCCAGTTCGACGAGGTTCTGCCGCACCAGGATGTTCTCGGCGTCGTAGAGGTGTTTCGACTGCGACGTCACCTGCTCGGGCCCGCCGCCGACCCGGCCGGTGCGCGTCACGCTGGTGTGGATGAGGGCGGTCAGCTTGCCGTCGGCATCGGCGCCGAGGGCGACTCGCTGGGTGGACGGCGTGCGCCCGCCGACCGTGCGGTAGACGCCTTCCCGGGTCAGCATCAGCCGGACCGGGCGGCCGGTCGCGCGGGCCGCCAGCGCGGCGAGGATGGTGCCGGGCCAGATCATGCCCTTGCCGCCGAAGCCGCCGCCGACGAACGGGGCGAGCACCCGCACGTTCGCGACCGGGACGCCGAACCGCAGCGCGAGGTGCGTGCGGGCCCAGTCGATGTTCTGCGTGCCGTCGTGGACGGTCAGCCGGTCGCCCGCCCAGATCGCGGTGGTCGCGTGCGGCTCGATCGCGTTGTGGTGGTGGGTCGGCGTGGTGAACCGCCGGTCCAGCGTCACCGGCGCCGCGGCGAGCGCGGCCTCCGCGTCGCCCTTCTTCGCGGTGCCCGACATGAGCAGGTTGCTCTTCTGCGGTTGCGCGTGCTTCTCCTCGGCCGCGAAGTCCACAGTGGACGGCAGGGTCTCGTAGGCCACCGTGACCAGTCCCGCGGCTTCCCGGGCGGCGTCCAGGGTGTCGGCGACGACGACCGCCACCGGCTGGCCGTCCCAGTGCACCTCGTCGGTGCCGAGGTAGTTGACGGAAGTGCCGGAGACCAGGGTGGCCAGGTTGAGCGGGCTCACCTTCGGGGCCGGTTTCAGCGCCGGGGCGTTCAGGTGGGTCAGCACCGCGACGACGCCCGGGACGGCGGCCGCGGCCTCGGTCCCGATCGCGGTGATCCGGCCCCGGCTGACCGTCGAGTGCACCAGCGCGGCGTGCGCGAGGTCGGGGTGGGCGTACTCGGCCGAGAAGCGGGCGGCACCGGTGGTCTTGACCTTGCCGTCGACCCGGTCGATCGGCTTGCCGACGAGCGTGCCGGCGGTCTCGGTGCCGGGCAGGGTCCGGGTCATGCGGCGCTCCCGTCGGTGAGCAGCTGGCGCAGCGTCGCCACGATCGTGCGCTGCGCGAGGTCGATCTTGAAGGCGTTGTCGGGTTGCCCGACCGCCGGTGCGAGTTCAGCCGCGGCCGCCCGGCGGAAGGACTCTTCGGTCGCCGGAGCGCCGAGCAGGATCCGCTCCGCTTCGCGGGCCCGCCACGGCTTCGCGGCGACACCGCCGAGCGCCAGGCGGACGTCGGTCACGACGCCGTCTTCGGTCTCCAGCGCGGCCGCGACCGAGACCAGGGCGAAGGCGTAGGACGCGCGGTCGCGCACCTTGCGGTAGCGGGACCGCGCCGCCACCGGCAGGGCCGGCAGCTCGACCGCGGTGATCAGCTCGTCGCGGGCCAGTTCCGTTTCGACCTGCGGGGTGTCGCCCGGCAGCCGGTGGAACTCGGCCAGCGGGACGCGGCGGGTGCCGCGAGTGCTTTCCACTTCCACGGTCGCGTCGAGCGCGGCCAGGGCGACGCCCATGTCCGAAGGGTGGGCGGCGATGCAGTGGTCGCTGACGCCGAGGATCCCGGCGTTGCGGGCGAACCCGCCGATCGCGGCGCAGCCGCTGCCGGGCTCACGCTTGTTGCACGCGGCGGCGCCGTCGTAGAAGTACAGGCAGCGGGTGCGCTGCAGCAGGTTGCCGCCGACGGTCGCCATGTTCCGCAGCTGCGCCGAGGCGCCGTTGAGGATGGCCTGGGCCAGCACCGGGTACCGGGTCCGGACCAGCGGGTGCGCGGCCAGCGCGCTGTTGGTGACCAGCGCGCCGATCCGGAGGCCGCCGCCGGGCAGCTCCGCGATCCCGGTCAGCGGCAGCCGGGTGATGTCGACGACCACGTCGGGGCGTTCGATGTCCTCCCGCATCAGGTCGACGAGGTTCGTCCCGCCACCGAGGAACTTCGCGTTCGGCTCGGTGGCGACGGTCCGCACCGCCGTTTCGACGTCGGGTGCGCTCAGGTAGGCGAACGATCTCATTGCGCGACCTCCTGGATGGCCTCGACGATGCCGTTGTAGGCACCGCAGCGGCACAGGTTGCCGCTCATCCGCTCCCGGATCTCCGCGGCGGACAGGACGCCGCCGGAGGTGGCCAGGTGCTCGGTGACCGCGCTCGGCACGCCGTCCTTGTGCTCGGCGAGCATCCCGATCGCCGAACAGATCTGGCCCGAAGTGCAGTAGCCGCACTGGAAGCCGTCGGTGCGGACGAACGCGTCCTGCAGCGGGTCGTCCACGCCCTCGATGGTGGTGATCTCACGCCCGGTGTACTGCACCGCCAGCGCGAGACAGGAGTTGATCCGCTTCCCGTCGGCGAGCACCGTGCACGCCCCGCAGGCTCCCTGGTCGCAGCCCTTCTTCGTGCCGGTCAGGCCCAGCCGCTCGCGCAGCGCGTCGAGCAGGCTGACCTGTGGTGGGAGATCGAGCACCTCATCGACCCCGTTGACCCGCAACCGCACCTCGACCACGCGGAACCCCTTCCTCCGTGCCTTGTGCCGCGAAATTAACAGAACGACGTCCTCTAAACAAGAGTACGGCGTTCTTTTAAGTGGACCGTATGATGGCTGAGATATGTCCCAGTCAGCGTTCTTGCGGGCCAGGCGGCCGGAGCAGAAGGAACAGCGGCGCACGGCCATCCTCACCGCGGCCCGCGAGCTCGCGCTCGAGTCCGGCGTGCGCAACGTCAGCCTGGGCAGCGTGGCGACCGCCGTCGGGCTGGCCAAGTCCAACGTCGTCCGCTACTTCGGCACCCGCGAGGAGATCTACCTCGAGCTGGCCGCCGGCTGCTGGCGCGACTGGGCGGACGAGGTCGCCCGCCGGCTCACCGCCGGGGACGACGTCGTCGACGTGCTGGCCGAGACGCTCGCCGAGCGCCGCCTGTTCTGCGACCTGCTCGGCCACGCCGCGACGTCACTCGAGCACAACGTCTCGGTCCCGGCGGCCCGCGACTTCAAGCGCGCGGTGCTGGGCGTCGTCGGCGAACTCGGCGCGGCGGTCGCCGAGGCACACCCCGGCCTGACCGAGGGTGAGGGGTTCGAGCTGGTCGCGGCGGCGAGCGGCCTCGCGGGCATGCTCTACCCGGCCGCCAACCCGCCCCCGACGCTCCTCGAGGTCTACGCCCAGCACCCCGACCTCGCGGCGGCCTGCGTCCCCTTCGTCCCGACGCTGAAGCGCGCCCTCGCCGCCCTGGCCGCCGGGCTGCCGACCCTGCGCTGACGAGAACGCCGCGGCGACCCGGGCGTCGGTCCCGAGCGGGACGGCCTGCATAAGGATCTTCGTCTGCGGGAAATCCCTGGTCGAGGGACTTTCCTCGGCGCAGAGAGGAGCCCGATGACCTGGTTTCGGGTGTGGGCAGCGGTACCGCTGGTCGGCAGTGACCGGGAGGCGGCGAAGATCGTGCTGCGCGCCGTGCGGCAGCGCCTTTCCGACGGCGACGAAGGCAACGCCTATGTCGAGGAAATGCGCCTCACGGAGCACGACTGGCTGCAGGGCCGCTGGCGGGTCTGGGCCGACCGCGACGAGGGCGCGGCCCTCTGGGCGTTGCGCACGCTGCGCGGAGCCACAGCGGGCGTTTGCCGTGCCGGTGCGGCAGGTCGTCACCACGACCGCGTCGAGACGGGCCAGGCTTTCACCTTGACCGTCGAGCCCGCCGAGGAAGAGACGGGATAAGCACCCGCACGGTTCGGGCATCGGCCTGCCGCACCGGCGGGGACGTCACACGGTGAGCACGACCTTGCCGTGGACGTGACGCCCGGCCTGCAGCTCCACCGCCTCGCGGACCTGCTCCAGCGGGAACGTCGCGGCGATCGGCACGCTGAGCTCGCCTGCGAGGATCGCGTCGGTGATCCGCTTCGGCGCGTCCGGGGCGGCGTCGACGCCGCCGGTCGCGCGGACGCCGCCCGGCGGGTTGGGGCCCGCGGCGATTGTCGAAATCCGCTCGGGGGCGACGCCGAGTTCGAGTGCGGTCCCGGCCGTTTCGGTGCCGAACAGGTCGGTCGCCGCGGTGATGCCGTCCGGGACCAGCGCCCGGACGCGGTCCGCCAGACCCGGGCCGTAGGTCACCGGCTCGGCGCCGAGCTGCCGCAGGAAGTCGAACGTGCTTTCCCCGGCGGTGCCGATCACCCGGGCGCCCGCGAGCTTCGCCAGCTGGACGGCGAACACGCCCACCCCGCCCGCGGCGCCGCCGACCAGCACCGTGTCGCCGGCCCGCAGGTCGATCGCGGCCAGGGCGGCGGCCGCGGTCAGGCCGGCCACCGGCAGCGTCGCCGCCACCTCGTCGCTGATGCCGTCCGGAGTCGGCCAGAGCGTCTCGGCGGGCGTGGCGACCACGACGTAGTCGGCCGCGGCCTTCGCCATCACGCCGCCGTAAACGCGTTGCCCCACAACGAAACCCGACGCGTTCTCGCCGACCTCGTCGACGACTCCGGCGAGGTCGTAGCCGAAGCCGGCCGGCACGGTGACGCCGAACTGCGCGGCGAGCGCGGGGTGCGAGGCCAGGCCCCAGTCCATCGGGTTCAGGCCGGCGGCCGTCACCCGGATCCGGATCTCGCCCGGCCCGGCGTGCGGCTCCGGGACCTCCCGCAGCTCCAGGATCTCGGGACCACCGAACTTCTCGTAGACGACTGCGCGGCTCATGGGTACCTCCCGGTGATGAGACTTGGTCCCATCACCGTACACGCAGAGACGGGACCAAGTCCCGTACACTCGGTCCATGGCCCGCTGGCAACCCAACGCCCCGGAACGGCTCGTCGTCGCCGCACTCGACCTGTTCGCCGAGCGCGGCTACGAGAGCACGACCGTGATCGAGATCGCCGAACGCGCCGGGCTGACGAAGAGCACCTTCTTCCGCCACTTCCCGGACAAGCGCGAGGTGCTGTTCGGCGGTGACACCCTGGCCGGGCTGCTCGCCGACGGGATCGTGGCGGCACCGGCCGGCGCGGCGCCGCTCGACGCCATCGCGCACGCCCTCGACGAGCTCGGCCGCAGGACCTTCACCCCCGATCGCCGCGAGTTCAGCGCCCGGCGGCAGGCGGTCATCGCCGCCAACCCGGAACTGCGGGAACGCGAGGCCCTGAAGGGACTCAGCCTCACCGCCGCGATGGCGAGCGCCCTCGAACGCCGGGGCGTTCCCGATCCGGCTTCCCGCGTGGCCGCTCAGCTGGGCGCACTCGTCATGGCGATCGCCTACGAACGGTGGACCGAAACCGGCGGCGAGTTCGGTGAGCTCGTCCGAGGGGCCCTCGGCGAAGTGCGGACCGCGGCCCGGTTTGCCGACGGCTAACCTCCCGCCGGCCGCCTGAAAACCCCGCGAGCGCGTCAAAGACTTCTCACAGGAACCACTCAAGCGCGATACAGGTTGATCCCGGACAAAAGGAGGCATGACCTCTCTCCACCCCGCCCCCGTCCGCCCGCTCGCGGCGCCGCCGGCCACGGCTCCGGCGCCCGCGCGGGCGCACCCCGGCGCCGTCCTGGCGGTGATCGGGGCGGGCGCGCTCGCCGCGATCGGCCTGTGGTGGGCCGACACCCCGTCGGTGCACGGCCTCGGCGACTGGCTGACCAACGCCGGCCGCATCACCGGCCTGCTCGCCGGGTACGGCTTCGTCGTGCTCGTGGCACTGATGGCGCGGATCCCGCCGCTGGAGCGCGGCGTCGGCGCCGACCGGCTGGCCCGCTGGCACGCGATGGGCGGGCGGTACGTCGTGTCGCTCGTCGTCGCGCACGGGCTGCTGATCACCTGGGGCTACTCGGTTTCCGCGCACACCGGCCTCCTCGGCCAGACCGCCACGCTGCTGCTGAGCTACCCGGACGTGCTCGCCGCGACCGTCGCCGCGCTGCTGCTCGTCGGCGTCGGGATCAGCTCCGCCCGCGCGGCTCGCCGCCGGCTGCGCTACGAAACCTGGTACTTCCTGCACTTCTACACCTATCTCGCGATGGCGCTGGCGTTCAGCCACCAGTTCGCCACCGGCGCCGAGTTCATGGCCAACCTGAGCGCGCGCGTCGCCTGGTCGACGTTGTACGCCGTGGCCGGCGCCGCGATCCTCTGGTACCGGTTCGTCACCCCGGTGCGGCAGGCGTTCCGGCACCGGCTCCGCGTCGAATCCGTGCAGCCGGAAGCGGAGGGCGTGGTGAGCATCGTCGTCGCCGGCCGGCACCTCGACGAGCTGCGCGCCGAAGCCGGGCAGTTCTTCCGCTGGCGCTTCCTGACCCGCGAGCTGTGGTGGGTTTCCGGGCCCTACTCGCTCTCCGCGCCCACGCGCCCCGACCGGATGCGCCTGACCGTCAAGGCACTGGGCGACCACAGCGCCGCCCTCGCCGCGGTGAAGCCCGGCACGCGCGTGGTCACCGAAGGGCCGTACGGGGCGATGACGCCGTCCGCGCGGCGCCACCGCAAGGTCCTGCTCGTCGCCGGCGGCGTCGGGATCACGCCGATCCGGGCGCTGTTCCAGGCCCTGCCGGCGGGGCCCGGCGACCTCACGCTCGTCTACCGCGCCAGCCGCGAAGCCGACGTCGTGTTCCGGGAAGAGCTCGAGCGGCTCGCCGCCGACCGCGGCGCCCGCCTGTGGATCCTCACCGGCACCCGCGCCGAGCACGGCGGCGACCCGCTGACCCTGCTGCGGCAGCACGTCCCGGACGTCGCCCGGCACGACGTCTACGTCTGCGGGCCACCCGGGATGACCGACGCGGTGCACGCCGAGCTGCGTGCCGCGCGCGTCCCGCGCCGGCAGATCCACCACGAGAGCTTCGAGTTCTGAGAAAGGCGTTTTCCATGAAACGGGTCATCTTCGCCTTCGCCGGCACGGTCACCGGGCTGGTGCTGCTGCTGTCGTTCAAGACCCAGCCGACGACGACCGCGGCGGCCACCCCGCCGGCGGCGGTGAGCGGCGCCACGTCCACCGCGACTCCGGGCAAGTCGTCCGGAACGTCGTCCGGCACCGTGACCGGGGACGCCGCCGACACCCGGTTCGGTCCGGTCCAGGTCCGCATCACCGTCGCGAACGGCAAGCTGGCTTCGGTCACCGCCGTCGAGTACCCGACCGAGAACCCGCGGGACCAGGAGATCAACCAGTACGCCATCCCGCAGCTCAACCAGGAAGCCGCGCAGGCGGGCACGGCCGACATCGACTCGGTCTCCGGTGCCACCTACACCTCCGAGGGCTATGTCCGTTCGCTGCAGAGCGCCCTCGACAAGGCGGGGCTGTCGTGACGCGGACGGTGCACGTCGAGCACTGCATGGGCACGGTCTTCAGCATCGACGTCCGGGACCCCGGCGACTGGACCGCGCCGATCGCCGACGTCGTCGCGGGGCTGCACCGCGTCGACGCGCTGTTCAGCACGTTCCGCCCGGACAGCGAGGTCAGCCGCATCGGCCGCGGCGAGCTCGCGATCGCCGACGCCGACCCGGACGTCGCGGCGGTTTTCGGGCTCTGCGAGCAGTTCGAAGCCGAGTCCGGTGGGTACTTCACCGCGCGCTGGCGCGGCACACCCGACCCGACCGGGCTGGTGAAGGGCTGGGCGATCGAGCGCGCGAGCGCGGTGCTGCGCAAGCACGGCAGCCACCACCACGCGGTCAACGGCGGCGGCGACGTCCAGCTCGCCGGTGAGGCCGGCCCCGGCCGCCCGTGGCGGATCGGCGTCACCGACCCGGCCGACGCGAAGCGGATCCTCACGGTCGTGACGGGCCGCGACCTCGCGGTGGCGACCTCGGGCACCGCCGAGCGCGGTGCGCACATCATCGACCCCGTCACGGCCAGTCCCGCCCAGGACCTCGCGGCCGTGACGGTCACCGGCCCGTCCCTGACGCGCGCGGACGCCTACGCCACGGCGGCTTTCGCCATGGGACACCGCGTCCACGACTGGGCAAGCGGGCTGCGGGACCACGAGGTCTTCGTCGTCGACCCGGGCGGCGCGCGGTGGATCGGCCGCTGATCCCGGGCCACGAACCGGATCCCGCCGGTTAGGCCGTCCGGGGTGTTCGCAGTGGACTGGACCATCCGCGCGCCGTGAACCGTTGACACGGCGGAGAACCCGGCCCTACCCTCCCCCCATTCCCCACCGCACTTCCGACGTTCCCCCTCTCTCCTGGAAATACAACGTTGTAAAAATCCGCGCAGGTCGCTGACCTGCGACTTGAGAGTGAGGTCCCCGTGCCCCGCCCTGTCGGTCGAAGTCTCCTCGCCACCCTCACCACGACCCTGCTCGTCCTCGGCACGCTGCTCGGCCTGAGCACCCCCTCGCAGGCCGCCGGTTCCCTGCCGTGCGACATCTACGGCGCCGCCGGCACCCAGTGCGTCGCAGCGCACAGCACCACGCGCGCCCTGTACTCGGCCTACGCCGGCCCGCTCTACCGCGTCCAGCGCTCCTCCGACGGCGCGCAGACGGACATCGGCCTGCTCGCCACCGGCGGGTACGCCAACGCCGCCGCGCAGGACTCGTTCTGCGCCGGGGCGACGTGCACCATCACCGTGATCTACGACCAGTCCCCGCGCCACAACGACCTCACCGTCGAAGGCCCGGGCACCGCGGGCGGGCAGGACGTCGCCGCCATCGCGACCGCGCTGCCGGTCACCGCGGGCGGGCACAAGGTCTACGGCGTCTACGTCTCGCCCGGCACCGGGTACCGGCACTACGTCGGCGCCGGGGTCGCGCAGAACGGCCAGCCCGAAGGCATGTACATGGTCGCCAGCGGCACGCACGTCAACGGCGGCTGCTGCTTCGACTACGGCAACGTCGAGGCGCAGATCGCCGACACCGGCAACGGCCACATGGACGCCGTCAACCTCGGTACCACGTGCTTCTTCCCGCCGTGCACCGGGATCGGCCCGTGGGTGGCAGGCGACCTCGAAAACGGCCTGTTCCAAGGGAACCGCTCGAACACGGACAACCGCGGGAACGCGACGCCGTTCGTCACCGCGCTGCTGAAGAACAACGGCCAGACGACGTTCGCGCTCAAGGGCGGCAACTCCCAGAGCGGCGGCCTCACGACCTGGTACAACGGCGCGCTGCCCTCGGGCGGGTACACGCCGATGCACCAGGAGGGCTCGATCGTGCTCGGCACCGGCGGCGACAACAGCAACGCGTCGATCGGCTCGTTCTTCGAAGGCGTGATGACCGCGGGCTACCCGACCGACGCCGCGGACGACGCCGTCCAGGCCAACGTGGTCTCCGTCGGTTACGCGGGCAGCACCGGCACACCGCCCTACGCGGCCCCGGTTTCCGGTCCTGGCGGCAAGTGCCTCGACGTCTCCGGCGACGACACCGGCGGCAACGGCACCGCAGTCCAGCTGTGGGACTGCCAGACCAACGCGGCCGACCAGCACTGGGCGCACAACGCGGACTCGTCACTGTCCACTTTGGGCCGCTGCCTCGACGTCGTCGGCAACGGCACGGCGGCGGGCGCGCTGCTGGAACTGTGGGACTGCAACGGCGTCGGCGGCCAGAAGTGGCTGCAGCAGGCGGACGGCTCGCTGCGCAACCCGCAGTCCGGCCGCTGCCTCGACTCCCCCAACGGCGCCACCGCCAACGGCACCCGCATGCAGCTGTGGGACTGCAACGGCTCCGGCGCGCAGAAGTTCTCGGTCACCGGCGGCGGCCCGATCACCGGCCCCGGCGGCAAGTGCGTCGACGTGGCCGGCGACGACCACGGCGTGAACGGGACGGCCGTGCAGCTGTGGGACTGCCAGTCCTTCGCGGTGGACCAGCACTGGTTCCACCTGTCCGGCGGCGCGCTGCGCACGCTGGGCCGCTGCCTGGACATCAACGGCAACGGCACCGCGGGCGGCACCCAGGTGGAGTTGTGGGACTGCAACGGCGTCGGCGGCCAGGTGTGGACGCAGCAGGCGGACGGCTCGCTGCGCAACCCGCAGTCCGGCCGCTGCCTCGACTCCCCCAACGGCGCGACGGGCAACGGCACCCGGCTGCAGATCTGGGACTGCAACGGATCGGCCGCCCAGAAGTTCGCCCTGCTCTGAGCCGGGTTCTCCGGGGCGGTACCGGCCGCCCCGGAGAGCCGTTCAGCGGATGCGTTTGCCCGTTTCCGCGCAGGAGTAGCCGCCCAGCTCCTCGACCGCGGTCCTGAAGCCGGCGCGGTCGAGGAGCTCCCACAACGGTGCGAGCAGGTCGTCGGACCGGGCGTCCGCGCGCAGCACCAGGTCGTACGGTTCCTGCGCCACCGGGACGAAGCCGAGGTCGAACGCGCGGGCCGCGGCGAGGATGCCGAGGCCGGCGTCCGCCCGGCCGGCGGCGACCGCGGCCGCGACCGCCAGGTGGGTGTGTTCCTCGCGGTTGTAGCCGGGAATGGCCGCCGGGTCGATTCCGCGGCGGCTCAGCTCGTGGTCGAGGAGCGCGCGGGTGCCCGCGCCGCGCTGCCGGTTCACGTAGCGCACGCCCGGCCGGGTCAGGTCGCCGACGCCGGTGATGCCGAGCGGGTTCCCGGGCGCGACGATCAGCCCCTGGTCCCGGTGCACGAGCCGGATCACCGCGGCGTCGGTGCCGAGCAGCTTGTCCACGTACGGCAGCGTGTATTCGCCGGTGGCCGGGTCGAGCAGGTGCGAGCCCGCGAAGTGGCAGAGCCCGTCGCGCAACGCGACCAGGCCGCCGAGCGAGCCCACGTTCGACGACGCGAGCGTGAGCCGCGGATCGGTGGCGCGCAACGCCGAAGCCGCCAGGTCCAGCACGAGGTCGTGGGACCCGATCGCCACGATCGTCCGGTTGATCTCCTCGAGCCCGCGCAGCAGTTCGACCCGGACCTCGGCGCCGGCGTGGTGGCCTTCGACGCCGGCCGGGACGACGAGCAGCCCGTCGGCGCGCACGAGCGAGGTGAGGACGCCGGCCCCGCGCGGCAACGGTGTCGCGACGACCTGGTCGCGCACCCGGCCGAGCCGGACCCGCACCCAGTCGTCCATCCCGACGACGGACGGCAGTTTCCGGGCCAGCCGGACGGTCGTCGACGGCCGCTCGCGCGCGGAGGCGCCTTCGAGCTCGGCCAGCACCGGCGCGACGAAGATGTCGAAGGTGAGCGCGGCCGACACGGGATAGCCGGGGACGCCGAGCACCGGGGTTTCCGCGACCGTCCCGAGGACCACCGGGTGGCCGGGGCGGACGGCGACCCCGTGCACGGCAACGGATCCGGCTTCGGCGACCACGCGCGCGGTGTGGTCGTCGCGGCCCGCGCTGGAGCCCGCGACGAGCAGGACGAGGTCGGCCTCGGCGGCGGCCGCGCGCAGCACCTCGGTGATCGCGCCGGGATCGTCCGCCACGATGTCGGTCACGCGGGCGTCGCACCCGGCTTCGCGGGCCTGGGCCGCCAGCATCAGCGAGTTCGTGTCCAGGATTTCGCCGGGTTTCAGGGCCGTCCCGATCGGCCGGATCTCGTCCCCGGTCGGGATGACGACGACGACCGGCGCGCGCCGCACGGACAGCTCGACGGCACCCGCGGCGGCGCACGCGGCGACGTCGACCGGGCGCAGCCGGTGTCCTTCGGGCAGCAGCAGTTCCGCCGCGCTGATGTCCTCGCCGATCGAGCGCACGTGCTGGTACGGCGGGACGGCGGCGTGGAGCTCGGCGCCCTCCGGCGTCCGGTGCACGTGCTCGCGCATGACCACCGCGTCGTACCCGGGCGGCAGCGGGTCGCCGGTGTCGACGACCTCGAAATCCGTCACCACCACGGGGGTCGTCTCGGACGCGCCGACGGTGTCGGCCGCGCGCACGGCGATGCCGTCCATCCCGGCCGCGTCGAACGCGGGCGAGGACCGCCGGGCCCACACCGGTTCCGCGGTGACGCGCCCGACGGCGTCGCCGACCGGGACCGTCACCGCCGCCACCCGGGCCGGGCAGCCGGCCGCGGCCCGCGCTTCCCGCCACGCCGTGTGGGCCTCGGCGGCGGGGACGTCGGAGACGAAGGGGCTGTTCATGCGTACAGGGTCACCTCGACGGCCGTGCCGCTGTCGAGCCCGGTCGCCGGCTCGGGCACGGTCACGTAGCCGTCCGCGCGGGTGAGCACGGACAGCAGCGCCGACGGCCCGAAGAGCGGCTCGGCGACGCCGTCCCGCACCTTGACCTGGACGATGTCGAGCCGTCCGGCCGCCGAAGCCAGCGCACGGGACAGCCGGGCGCGGACGTTGGGCCGCGCCGGGGGCGTCTCGCACCCGCCGAGCCGCCACAGCAGCGGGACACCGATCTGGCCGAAGACGACCAGGGCGGACAGCGGGTTGCCGGGCAGGCCGAGAAGGGGGACGCCCCCGCAGTCGGCCAGCAGCGTCGGCTTGCCGGGTTTGATCGCGAGGCCGTGGCACCAGACCTCGCCGACCGCGGCGACGGCTCCGGCGGTCTCGTCGCGCGTGCCGACCGAAGACCCGGCCGAGACGACCACGAGATCCGACTCGGGCAGCACTTCGGTCAGTTTCCCTTTCAGCGCACCGGGTTCGTCGGAGACGACGCCGGCGAGGACGGGCTCGCCACCCGCCTCGCGCACCAGGCCGGCCAGCGCGGACGCGGTGGCGTCGCGCACCTGCCCCGGATTCAGCGAGGCCGTCTCGGGCGGGACGACTTCGTCGCCGGTCGAGATGATCGTGACGCGGGGCCGGGCGTGCACGGGCACCACCACGACCCCGGCGGCGGCCAGCAGCCCGAGGTCCGGGGCGCGCACCGGCCGTCCGCCCGGGACCAGGGGCTGCCCGGCGGCCACGTCGTCGTCGGCGCGCACGACGCCGCCGCCCGGCGCCACCGGCCGGGTCACCTCGATCGTGCCCGGCATGGTCTCGGCGGTGTACTCGACCATCACGACGGCGTCGGCGCCGTCGGGCAGGACACCGCCGGTCGGCATCGCGACGCAGCCGCCGGGCCGGACGGCGACCGCCGGCGCGGCCCCCATCCGCACCGCGCCGAGCAGGTCGAGGTAGGACGGCAGGCCTTCGGACGCGCCGTAGGTGTCGGCGGCCCGGACCGCGAAACCATCCACTGTGGACCGGGCGAACCCCGGCAGGGCGTGCGGCGCCGGGACGTCGGCGGCGGGAACGCGACGCAACGCCGCCGACAGCGGCACGTCCTCGACGCCGGTCCGGCGCGCCGGCCGGAACCCGTCGAGCGCCTCGGCGACCGTGCGGGTGGTGAAGAACTCGTTCACCGGTCCGGCCGGCCCTCCGCGCCGCCGGGCTTCGGCTGGGGCCGCGCCGCCGCCGCGCCCTCGGCCAGGCCCAGCACCGACACGACCGGGCCGAGCGCGACCTGGCCGAGTCCGCAGATGGAGGTCTTGCGCAGGGCTTCCTCCAGCTGCAGGATCTTCGCGCGCCCGGCTTCGTCCAGCGGCGCGCCGGACGTCAGCAGGGCGTGCGCCTTGGTGGAACCGACCCGGCAGGGCACGCACTTGCCGCACGACTCGTTGCGGAAGAACCGCAGCACGTTCGTCGACGCGGCCAGCACGTCCGTGCCCTCGGCCAGCACGACCAGCGCGCCGGAGCCGAGCATCGTCCCGGCCTTGGCCAGGGTGGCGAAGTCCAGCCGGAGGTCGAGCCGGTCGGGCCCGATGAAAGGGGACGACGCACCGCCCGGCTGGACGGCTTCGACCTCGGTGCCGCCGAGGACGCCGCCGGCCGCGTCGATCAGCTCCCGCACGGTCGTCCCCATCGGCACGCAGTAGACGCCGGGGGCCTGCACGTGCCCGGACACGGCGAAGAACTTCCAGCCGCCGGAGTCGCCGATCCCCTGGCTCTGCCACCACTCGGCGCCGCGCTGGAGGATCACCGGGACGTCGGCGAAGGTCTCCACCGAGTTGATCAGCGTCGGCCGGCCGTGCAGGCCGTGGTTGCCCGGGAACGGCGGCTTGTTGCGCGGCTCGCCGCGGTGGCCCTCCATGCATTCCAGGAGCGCGGTCTCCTCGCCGAGGATGTACCCGCCCGGGGAGACGAAGACGTCGGCTTCCAGGCGGCGCCCGCTGCCGCACGCGTCCGGCCCGATCACGCCGGCCTCCCGGAGGGCAGAGATCTCCTCGCGCAGCACGTGTTCCTCGGGGCCGTACTCGTGCCGGATGAAGACCCAGCCTTCCTCGGCCCCGACGACGGCCATGCCGAGCAGCAGACCTTCGAGGACCAGGTGCGGCTGGTCGGCGAGGATCCGGCGGTCCTTGAACGTGCCGGGCTCGGACTCGTCGGCGTTGCAGACGGCGTACTTCACCGTCCCCGGCCGGGCGCCCGCCACGAGGTCCCACTTCTGCCCGGTCGGGAACCCGGCGCCGCCCATGCCGCGCAGCCCGGAGTCCTTCAGCGTCGCGACAACGGTCTCGGCGCTCAGCTCCCCGGCCAGCAACGCCCGCAGCGACCGGTACCGGTCCCCCACCGCGGAACCGGCCGGGTACGGGTCGTTCGGCCACGGCTCGGTGCGCCTCGACGCCGTCGCGGGCCCGCCTCCGCCTTCGCGCGCGGACGTGACCAGTGAGTCCACCTCGGACACCGGCGTGGGGTGCTCGTTGACCGCCGCCGCCGGGGCGACGTCACACCGGCCCAGGCAGGACACCTCGGTCAGCTCGACGTCGGCGTCCTCGCCGTACTTCCGCTTCAGCTCGGCGATCCGGTCGTCGCCCGAGCGCAGCCAGCACGAAAGGTCGTGGCAGACGCTCAGCCGGACCTTCTTCGGCGGCGTGGTGCGGAAGTGGGGGTAGAACGAGACCAGGCCCTCGATCTCGTAGCGCGGCCGCCGCACGTCGCGGGCCAGCTCCTCCAGCTCCTCGCGCGGCAGCCAGCCGAGCCGCGCCTGGATCGCGGTGAGGGCCGGGAGCAACGACGGGCCCGGGAACTTGCCCGCCCGGGCTTCGACACCGGGCACCCGCTCGGGACTCAAGGTCATTCCGCGGCTCCCCGCGCCAGGACGGATTCCGCGCCGAGGGCCTCGACCTGCACCGCGCAGAACTTGAACTCGGGGATCTTGCCGTACGGGTCGATCTCGTCGATGGTCAGCAGGTTCGCCGCCGCTTCCCGGAAGTGGAACGGGATGAAGCAGTTGCCGAGCTGCTCGCGGTGCGAGATCCGGACCTGCAGCTCGATGACCCCGCGCCGGGACCGGACACGCACCGTTTCGCCGTGCACGAGTCCGCGTTCGGCGGCGTCCTTCGGGTGCAGGTACACCTCGGGCACCGGCGAGATCGCGTCGAGGGCGAACGAGCGCCGGGTCATCGAGCCGGTGTGCCAGTGCTCCAGCAGCCGCCCGGTGTTGAGGACCAGCGGGTACTCCGCGTCCGGGAGCTCCTTGGCGGGCAGCCACTGCGCGGGGACGATGTGCGCCAGGCCGTCGTCGGTGTTGAACCGCTCGTCGAACAGCACCACGGTGCCGTCGCTGTGCTCGGGGTCGGGATTCGGGTAGAGCTTGCCGGTCAGGCCGAGGTTCTCGTGCCGGAGGTTCCGGTACGACGGCATGAGCGCGACCATCTCGTCGAAGACCTCCGCGGGCGAAGAGTACGCCCAGTCCAGGCCGATCCGCCGGGCGATGTCCTGCACGATCTCCCAGTCGACGCGGGCCTGCCCGGGCGGGTCCAGCACTTTCCGCCCCAGCTGCACGCGCCGGTCGGTGTTGGTGTAGCTGCCTTCCTTCTCCAGGTACGACGAGGCCGGCAGGATCACGTCCGCGAACTCGGCGGTCTCGGTGAGGAAGATGTCCTGCACGACCAGGAAGTCGAGCTTGGCCAGCGCCTTGCGGACCTTGTTGATGTTCGGGTCCGACAGGAACGGGTTCTCCCCCAGCATGTACATGCCGCGCACGCCGCCGGGCTCGAGCACCGACCCGATGATCTCGGTGACGGTCAGGCCGCGCTTCGGGTCGAGCTTGCGGCCCCAGGCCCGTTCGAACCGTTCGCGGGTGCCTTCCCGGTCGACGCCCTGGTAGTCCGGGTAGAACATCGGGATCAGGCCCGCGTCCGAGGCGCCCTGGACGTTGTTCTGGCCGCGCAACGGGTGCAGCCCGGTGCCGGGCCGCCCGACGTTGCCGGTGATCGAGCACAACGCGATCAGGCACCGGGCGTTGTCGGTCCCGGTCGTGTGCTGGGAGATGCCCATCCCCCAGTAGATGACGCCGGCGCCGGCCTCGCCCCACGCGCGGGCGACCGCGCGGATCAGGTCCGCGTCGACGCCGGTGATCTGCGCCGCGCGTTCGGGCGGGTAGTCGGCGACCGTGCGGGCGAGCTCGTCGTAGTTGGACACGCGCTCGGCGATGAAGTCGCGGTCGATCAGGCCGAGCCGGATCACCTCGTGCATGAGCGCGTTGTAGAACGCGACGTCCGTGCCGGGCTTGACCTGGCAGTAGAAGTCGGCGTGCTCGGCGACCGTGTTCGCGCGCGGGTCGACGTAGACGATCTTCGTCCCGCGGCGGCGGGCCTGCTTGAAGAACGAGCTGGCGACCGGGTGGTTCGCCGTCGGGTTGGAGCCGGTGATGATCACGATGTCGGCGTTGGCGACGTCGCTGTAGGTCGTGGACACCGCGCCGGAGCCGACCCCCTCGAACAGCGCGGCGACCGAGGAGGCGTGGCAGAGCCGGGTGCAGTGGTCGACGTTGTTCGTCCCGAAGCCGGCGCGGATCAGCTTCTGGAAGAGGTAGGCCTCCTCGTTGGAGCACTTCGCCGAGCCGAACCCGGCGATCGCCCCCGGGCCGCCTTCGGCGTGGATCTCCTGCAGCCGCCGCGCGACGAGGTCGAGCGCCTCTTCCCAGGTGGCTTCCCGGAAGTGCGGCATGACCTCGGCGTAGTCGACCAGGCCGCCGGGCTTGCGCCGGCCGTCGCGGCCCTTCTTGCCGCCGCTGCGGCCACCGCCCCCGCCGGTGCGGCCGCGGTCGTTGTAGGCGTCGCCGCGGACGTCGGCCGACAACGGCCCCTTCGGGTAGGAGGAGTCGATGCGGATCAGCGGGACCGTGAGCCGTTGCGGAGACGCGGCGTAGTCCCAGCCGTAGCGGCCTTTCACGCACAACCGGCTCTGGGAGCCGGGCTGGTCGCGCCCTTCGGCGAACGCGATCGCGTCACGCTCCCGGTCGACGTAGTAGGTCAACGCGCAGCCGACACCGCAGTAGGGGCAGACGCTGTCGACGGCGTCGAGCTGGTCGCGGGGCCGGATCGGGATGAGGTTGATCGGCTTGTTGGTCAACGCTCCCGTCGGGCAGGCCTGGACGCATTCCCCGCACGTGACGCACGAACTGGCACCCATCGGGTCGTCGAGGTCGAACGCGATCTTCGTCGAGTAGCCCTTGCCGGACCGCCCGATCACGTCGTTGCCCTGGATGTCGTCGCAGGCCCGCACGCACCGGTCGCAGAGGATGCAGGCGTCGTGGTCGACGCTGATGACCGGGTTGGAGCCGTCCTGGCCGCGCCCGGACCCGCACGGCAGGTCCGTGGTCTCCTTGGCGACGCCGAACCGGTCGGCCAGGTCCAGCAGCAGGTTGTCGCCGGTGGTGGTCTGCTTCGGGTCTTCGGCGCGGTCCGGCTGGTCCGACAGCAGCAGCTCGGTCAGGGTGGCGCGGTTGCGTTCCAGTTCGGGCGTGCCGGTCTTGACCTCCATGCCGTCCTCGCACGGGCGCACGCACGCGGCGGCGAACACGCGGCCGCCGGTGTCGACCACGCACATCCGGCAGACGCCGACCGGGTCGTACCGCTCGTTGTGGCACAGCACGGGGATGTCGACGCCGGCCTGTTTGGCCGCGGTGTAGATGGTCGTGCCCTCGGGGACGGTCACGGGGTGGCCGTCGATGGTCGTCGTCACGGTCCGGACGACCGTGCCGGGCTCTTCGACTGCTGTCATCGCTGACCTCCGCCGTCCGGGCCGAGCAGCAGCCCGGGCAGGTCGCCGGCGGCGACCCGTCCTGCTACATCGAGCCCACGAGCAACGTAATAACCGTCGACCATCGCTTGCAAGCGTTCGGCCGTCAAGACGGCGCTGCGGCCGGACGCGAGTTCCAGCGGAGTCTCGAGCATCCGCGCGGGCAGGGTGTCGTCCGCCGCCGTGGCGCCTTCGCGCTGGTTGAACGCCCGTTTGGCCCGCACGATCCGCTCGGCGGTGCGGTTCAGCTCGGCCGCGTCGACCGCCCAGCCGGTGACCAGAGAGAGCAGGTTCGCCCATTCGCCGAACGGGTCTTCGAACACCCCGCGCAGGAACTTGCACAGGATCATCGAGTCCATCACCGCGGCCCGGTCCTCGGTGCCGATGGCCGCTTTCACGTGCGCGGCACCGCCGTCGAAGCGGTCGACGTCGCCGGAGAGGTCCGCTTCGTAGGCACCGGACCGGTTGTGGTCGGCGCCGCGGGCGTTCACGGCCAGCCCCAGCGCCATCGACTGCAGGCTGCGCGGCTCGTACCCGGGCAGTTCCAGTCCCTTGACCTGCGGAGCGAAGGCGATCGAGCCGCCGCCGACAACCCCCGCCGCGCGTCGCGATCCCTGGGCCAGGAGCTCACCCAGACCGGGTTCGCGGCGGCCGATGGCGTCGAGGGCCCGCAGGAGCGCGGCGCCGTCGCCGAACTTGAGCCAGGGCTCGTCGAGCAGGCCGCGTTCGACGCATTCCATGGCCCACGCGATGGTTCCGCCCGCGGAGATCGTGTCGAGGCCCAGTTCGTCGCACTTCGCGCTGGCGGCGAAGACGTCGTCGGGATCGGAAACCCCGCACAGCGGGCCGAGGGCGAAGACGTTCTCGTACTCCATCCGCTGGCTGCCGCCGCCTTTGCGCGAGTAGATGTGCTCGCAGCCGATCGAGCATGACGCGCAGCTGGTGCGGGCGACGCCACGCAGTTCGTGCAGTTCCTCGGCGGCCAGTTTCGGGGCGTCCTCGAAGGTCGCGGCGGTGAAGTTGCGCGTCGGCAGCGTGCTGACGGCGTTGAACGCGAGCAGGTTCGCCAGCGTGCCCAGCTCGCGGTACTTGGCGGTGGCCGGGCCGAAGCTGCGGCGGCGCAGATCCTTCGCCGCGGCAAGGACTCCCGGCTGGTCCGCGACCGCCACCTTCGTCGCCGGCCGGACGAGGACCGCCTTGATGTTCTTGGCGCCGAGCACCGCGCCCAGGCCGCCGCGTCCCGCGTGCCGCCCGTCGTGGCTGATGGTCGCGTAGCGAACCCGCCGCTCCCCCGCCGGCCCGATCGCCGCCGTGCGCCAGCCGCTCCCGAACCGCTCCCGGACGCGCTTCTCCGCCTCCGCGGCAGGCAGTCCGGCCAGCTCGGGCGCCGGTTCGAGCCGGACGTCGTCGCCGTGGACGAGCAGGACCGACAGCCGCGCGGCACGACCGCGGACGACGAGGGCGTCGTGCCCGGTCAGCTTGCCCGCGATCGCGAACCGACTCGAGGCGAGCGCGTCCGTCAGCAGCCCGGTCAGCGGCGACTTGGCCACGACGGCGAACTTCGCGCTGGTCGTCAGCGGGGTTCCGACCAGCGACGAGAAGACGAACGCCAGCGGCGCTTCCGGGGCGAGCGGGTCGATTCCCGGCGGGGCCAGGCGGTGCAGCAGCCACGTGCCGAGCCCGACCCCGCCGAGGTAGGCCCGCAGTACCTGCTCGGTCAGCTCGAACGGCGAACCCGTCGCGGTGCCGTCTCCGACATCGACGATCAGGGCCCGCCCGAAGAAGCCGCCCGGCGCCATCCTCCGACTGTAAGCCCGCCGGCGCCGGATCGGCGCGTCATCCGCCGGCGTCCGCCGACAGGAAGGCGACCGTGTCCCCCGCTGCGAGCGGCAGCAAGGGATCCCGGGTGACCTGGTCGCCGTTCACCGCGGCGACGACGTGCCGGTCCAGCTCCAGGCCCGCCAGCTTCGCCGCCCGGCCCAGCGTCGCCGCCCGGACGGTGTGCGGCCGGTGGCCGTCCTTGCCCGCCAGCGCCCCGAACCGTTCGATCGTGATCCCGGGTTCCGGCCGGTCCAGCGCGGCGGCGTAGTCGTCCGGGGTGTTGACGTTGAGCACGGAGTCCAGGCCGGGGTCGAAGGCGGCCAGCCGGCGGTCTCCGAGGAGCTGCGCGTCGTCGAGCTGCGCGACTTCGCAGTGCTTGAACAGCATGCCGGGCCGCAGCTGCCCTTCGCCGACGAGCCGGGTGATCAGGTCCGCGAGCGACGTCCGGTAGGCGGCCGCGAGCGGCTGCCGGAACCCGCGCGCGACGGGGAGCACCATGTCGGCCTTCGTGTCGGACATGGCACGCAAAACCCGCCGCACGAACGCGGGGTGCAGGAACGGCATGTCCGTCGAGCAGACGAACGCGGCGTCGGCCCGGCCGGCCACCGCGCCCAGCCCGGCGGCGACACCCTGCATCGGCCCGAGGCCTTCGACGGGATCTTCGACGACTTCGACGCCGGCGGGCAGGTCGGGCAGGGTCTGCCCGGGCGCGGCGACGACGACCACCGGGCCGTCGACGACCCGGTTCAGCAGCGCGCTCGTGCGGTGGAGGAACGTCGAACCGTGCCAGGCCAGGCCGGCTTTCGCGCGGCCCATGCGCGACGACCGGCCGCCCGCGAGGACCACGCCTGCCTCAGTCTGCACGTCGTCGACGATAGCCGGGCCGGGCTTCCTAGTCCTTTTGACCGATGTCCGGGGCCGCGGAAACCGTTCGCGGGCTCGATGTGCGGTGAGCGTTCGCTGAGCAGAATGAAATTCGCTCACAGGTCACGGCGCTCGGGCGTCGTTCGGAGGAGGGGTTTCGGATGGGGAAGACGTGGTCGATCGCGCTCGCGATCGGCGTCCTGGGGACAACGCTCGCCGCGGTGCCCGCGGCGGCGGCGCCGGGCGGCGTGCGGTGGGGACCGTGCCCGGCGGACGCCGCCGCGCCCGGCCTGGAGTGCTCGACGATCAAGGTCCCGCTGGACTACGGAGATCCCGGCGGCCGGCAGATCGACGTCGCGATCTCCCGGCTCGCGAGCAAGAACCCGGGGCAGCGCCGGGGGATCCTGCTGACCAACCCCGGTGGTCCGTCGCCGGGGCTGAAGTTCCCGGCCGAACTGGTGGCGGCGAAGCTGCCGCAGAGCGTGCTGGACAGCTACGACCTGATCGGCTTCGACCCGCGCGGGTTCGGGCACAGCACGCCGGTGACGTGCGCCCTGACCCCGGAGCAACAGGCTCCGGGCAACGTGCCGCCCTACGCACGCAACGCCGCGGACGTGGCGAAGCGGGCCGAGCAGTCGAAGGCGATCGCCCGCCAGTGCGCCACTTCGCAGTCGGCGTGGATGCTGCCGCACGTCAGCACGGCCGACACCGCACGCGACATGGACCGGATCCGGGCCGCGCTCGGCGAGGAGAAGACGTCCTTCGCCGGCTACTCGTGGGGCACCTACCTCGGCGCGGTGTACGCAACCCTGTTCCCCGACCGCGGCGACCGGATCCTGCTCGACAGCAACGTCCACCCGACCGGCTGGGACTTCGCGAACGACCGGCTCTACGCCCAGGGCTTCGACGACCGCTTCCCGGACTTCGCGAAGTTCGCCGCCACCCAGGACGCCACCTACCACCTGGGCAGCACCCCGGAACAGGTCACGGCGAAGTACTTCGACCTCGCCGCGAGGCTGGACAAGGCCGCGGTCCGGGACATCGACGGCCCGACGTTCCGGATGCTCACCTGGGGCTTCCTCTTCAACGACGCGGCGATGCCCCTGGTGGCCAAGCTCTGGCAGGCACTCGACACCGACCAGCCGCTCCCCCCGCTCCCGGGCGGCGAGCCGTCCAATGTGGACAACCTGATCTCAGGCCGCTACTACACGATCTGCGCCGACTCCCGCTGGCCGCGATCGGTGGCCACCTACCAGGCAGCGGTGGCAATCGACCGGTTGCGCCACCCGATGTTCGGCGCGGCCGGAGCCAACATCCAGCCGTGCGCATTCTGGCCGGCGCCAGCCGAACCCCCAGTCCGCATCGGCGACCAAGGCCCATCGAACGTCCTGATGCTGCAGAACGAGCGCGACCCGGCAACCCCCTTGGCCGGCGCCATCCAGCTGCGCCAAGCATTCGGCACCCGAGCCCGAATGGCAACGGTCAACGCAGGCGGCCACGGCGTCTACCCGTACGTGGGCAACCAGTGCGCCGACACAGTGGCGACTGCATACCTGACCACGGGCCAACGCCCAGACCACGACGTGACGTGCGCGGCCGAACCCCGCTAAGCCCGGCGCTGCCCGGGTCCGCTGCGATCCCGGGCAGCGCCAGGCCGGGCCGGGCAGCGCCGGGCCAGGCGGGCGGCGCCGGGCCAGGCGGGCGGCACCGGGCCAGGCGGGCGGCGCCGGGCCGGTCGGACCAGCCCGGGCGGGCGGCGCCGGACCGGACGGACCAGGCCGGGCGGGCAGCGCCGGGCCAGGCGGGCGGCGCCGGGCCGGGCCGGGCGCGGCGGACCGGGGCAGGCCAGGCGGGCGCCGTGAGCCAGGCGGGCGCAGCAGACCCAGGCAGGCGCGGCCGACCAGGCAGGCGCGGGCAGCACGGGCAGCACGGGCAGCACGGGCAGCGAACGCTACCTCCCGCACGCCGTTCGGCGTCACCGGCCGCGCACCCGGCACCCGGCACCTGGCACCCGGCGACCGGCGACCGGCGACCGGCGACCGGCGACCGGCGACCGGCGACCGTTCTCCAAGCAAGCCGGGCAAGGCAAGCTTGAGTTCGCCGTTCGGCGTCAACCGCCGGAACCCGGCCCGCCCGACAGCACCCAGAGACCGGTCATCAGGGCGACCCACCATTGCGCCGCTCGGCCTCAGCCACAGCGGCCGCGTGCCCGGCACCCCGGCGATCATCAAGCCGGGCACGCAGGCTTGAGTTCGCCGCACGGCACCAGCGTCGTGAACCCGGGCCACGCGCCAGGCACCCCACCCGGCCACTCCGGCATGATGATCACCCCGGCCCTCGGCACCCGCAGGAAGGACGGCCCACGTGCTCCCGACCACCGTTCCGAAGCCCCTCCGCGGCCTGGTGATCGTCGAGATCGTGGTCCTCGGCGGGCTGAACCTCGAGCTGATCGTGCGCCGGCTCATCGTCGACGCCCCGGCCCCCGCAGGCGAGCTCCTCTACTTCGGCGTCGGCGCGGTCCTCGGGGCGCTCGCCCTGCTACGACGGCGATTTCCAGAACGGACCGCAGCACTGGCCGGCGCCGGAATCGGGCTCTCGCTGGCCACCAGCGCCGTGGGCTTCTTCGCCGCACCCGCCGCGAAGTTCGGTGGCGATCCCGAGGTCGTGGCGTTGATGCTGCTGGTCGGAGCGGCCTGCCACCGGCTGCCCCGGGGGCACGCCGCCGCGCTTGCGGTGCTCGGTGGGCTGGCGATGGCGTTCGCGCCGGTGCTGCGGTACGGCGACTCCTCCACGACGCTCACCCTCGCGGTCCTCTGGGCCCTGCTGTGGGGCGGCAGCGTCATGATCGGCCTGATCCTGCGCGACGGCGACGCCCGCCGCGAGGCCGCCCTGGCGGCCGCCCGTGATCGGGAGCGGCTCGAGCTGGCTCGGGAGTTGCACGATCTGGTGGCGCACCACATCACCGGGGTCGTCGTCCGCACCCAGGCCGCCGGCGTGATCCTCGCCGAAGGACCCGAGCACGACCTGATCAAGGAGATCGAGCACGCCGGCGCGGAGGCGCTCGGCGCGGTCCGGCGGCTGGTCATGATGCTGCGCAGCCCCGGGCACGTACTACCGGTCGGCACGACCGGCTTGGCCGAGACGGTCGAAGCCGCGGTCGGTGACGACGACGGTGTCACAGTGCGGCTGGCGCCCGGGCTGGCGGACCTCGCCGTGGCTCCGGAGACCGTGTCGACCGTCCACCGGGTGGTGCTCGAATCGCTGACCAACGTGCGGAAGCACGCGCCCGACGCCCGGCGCGTCACCGTGGTGGTCGAGCCCGGGGACGACGGGCGGTACCTGCGGGTCGAGGTCGGCAACGACGGGCTCCGGCCGGGGCGGGCGCGCCGTTCGGCGGGCGGGTACGGCCTGATCGGGATGGGCGAGCGGATCGCGGCCCTGGACGGCCGGCTGGTCGCCGGGGAACACGGCGAGCGCGGCTGGCGGGTGCTCGCCGAGCTGCCGCTGCCGGGCGGCGTCGCCGCGGCCCGGCCGCCGGAAGGGGGCTGACCTTGCGAATCCTGCTGGCCGACGACCAGGCCATGGTGCGCACCGGCTTCCGGCTGATCCTGGAGCGGGAACCCGGCCTCGAAGTGGTGGGCGAGGCGGAGAACGGCAAGCAGGCGGTCGAGCTGGCCCAGGAGCTGCGCCCGGACGTCACGCTGATGGACATCCGGATGCCCCTGGTCGACGGCCTCGCCGCCACCCGGCAACTGGCCGGCCCCGACGTCGAGGACCCGCTGCGTGTCCTGGTCGTCACGACGTTCGACCTCGACGAGCTGGTCCACGAGGCCCTCTGCTCCGGCGCCTGCGGCTTCCTGCTGAAGGACGCGGGCCCCCGCCTCCTGGTGGAAGCGGTCCACGCGGCCGCGAACGGCGAAACTCTCGTCTCCCCTTCGATCACGACGCGCCTGCTGGCCCACTTCACGGCCACCCCGGCGGGCCGCCGCGCGCGCCAGGCCGAACCCGCGCTGACCCAGCGCGAACTCGACGTCACCAAGGCCGTCGCCCGCGGCCGCACGAACGCCGAGATCACCGAGGAGCTGACGATCTCCCTGTCGACGGTGAAGACGCACCTCGCCTCGATCCAGCGCAAGATCGAAGCCCGCAACCGCACGGAGATCGCGGTGTGGGCCTGGGAATCCGGCCTGGTGCGCTGAACGGTCCGCGGCCTGGGCTAACCCGGCCGGGTGGTCACCGCGCCAACGCACATCACGCGCGCGGGCCGTCGGGGTTTCACCGGTGCACGGGAGAGCGTGCGGGGACAGTCGTCCGACGGCCGGGGGGCCCGAGGGCGGCACGGGGATGCGGTGCCGGGCCCGCTCAGGGGGCAGGTCCGGCACCGCACAACACCAGATCGTCATGTACACCGGGGCCGGAAGCGGAACGCCGCTGCCCAGGGGCGCATCACCTGCATCGCCGCCGGGGTGCCGAGGAAGCGCCGCAACGAGTCGGCCGCGCCCGAACGCCGCTCGATCGGCAGGGTCGTCACGTGCCAGCAGACCGACCTCGGCGTAGCCCGCGTCGGGACCGGGACCAGCTCGCGCCGGCGCGGCTGCGGTCGGCACAGCCTGGCCGATCCCGCCGTCTCCGGACACGACGATGGCCGTGGGCGGTGCCCACGGCCATCGTGCTCGGTCAGGCGCAGCTGCCGGGGTCGGCGGCGAGCAGCGGGTCCGTCGTCGGGACGCCGCTGAACGGCGTCGTGTCCTGGACGCTCAAGGCGCCGTCACGCAGGGTGTACGTCGTGCGGGTGCCCGAGTAGGTGAACCGGTCGGTCGGACGGCTGACGTCGTCGTTCTCAGAAGCGACGGTCGTGAAGGCCCGGCCACCCTCGAACGGCGTGCAGGTGTAGCCCAGGTGCGCGGCGACCCCGCCGCCTTCGGCGACCGAGAACGGCTTGTCGTCGGCCCCCACGACCTGGCTCAGGGCGCGGCCGTCGAAGTGCAGCACGGAGAAGAACGTGGTGTTCGCCCCCACCGACTGGGTGATGACCAGCTCGGCCCGGCCGTCCCCGTTGAGGTCGGTCACCCGGGGCGCGTCGATGCCGAACTGGCTGTCGGCCGGCAGGTGGATCGACGTGTAGGTGCCGTTCACAGTGGCCGAGACCAGCTGGTCGCCGTCCCCGACGATCCGGTCGGTGACGGTCTCGAGCTGCCCGTCCCCGTTCAGGTCGGCGGCGACGGTGACCGGTTCCGGCCCCGGCGCGGCCAGCGCGGGCACGGCGGCGGCCAGCCCGAGCGCGGCGGCCAGGCCGGAAACGGTGGCGGTCCGGACGAGTCCGATGCGGTTCATGGTGTGCTCCCTCCCTCGATCGGTGATCTTTTCACCGAAAGTCCTCTCACCGGGAAAGACGGCCACGGTCTCGTCACGTGCACTGGGAGTGTGATGTGCCACACGCGCGCAACCCCGGCCGTCACGCCGGAAACGCCCTGGCCGCGCTCGCGCAGGAATGGCTTAACCGCGAAGCGGGCAACCGACGAGGTCGTCGCGGAGCTGTCCGAGATCTGCGAACGGCTGCGGGCCTGCTCGCTTGGTACGGGCGCGAGTGACGGAAACTCCCGGTGTCCGCCACCCGGTCGCCCGTCTTTGCAGCACCGGGATTGCAGCCACCGCCGAGAATACCCACGAACAGGCCAGGCGCGGGCAGCGTTTCGACGACCTTGGAAAGGCTTGCCGCGGCTCGCCGCCCCCCGCAACGCTGGAACCCATGCGAACAAAGCTGATCACTCGACTGGCAGGCGTCGCCGCCCTCTGCGCGCTCCTCATGAATCCGTTGACGGCGACCGCGAACGCCGCGCCGGCGGCCAACCACGGCACCTACCTCCTCAGAGGGGACGTGCTGGCTGCCGGCGACTACATCACCTCCGGGGACCACAACTTCACGCTCGAGATGCAGGCGGACGGCAACCTGGTCGAGTACTGGCTCATCAACGGCAAGCACGCGTGCTGGGCGTCCAACACCAATGGCTGGCCCGGCAGCTACGCCACCTACCAGCGCGACGGCAACCTCGTCGTGTACACCGGAGGCGGCGAACCGCTCTGGGCGAGCAACACGGTCGGCGACCGCGGCACGACCGTGGACATCAGCAGCGGCAGCCTGCAGGACTACGGTTCGCTGTACGTCGGCTACACGAGGATCCACTACGCCTGCTGACGCCTCCGAGGCGTCCTGATCGGACAGTCGTCAGCCCGCTTCGGCGAGCGGCCAAGCGGTCTGCCGCGGCTCGCCTTTCGCGGGGCCTCTACAGGAGGTTGAGCTCGCGGGCCCGGGCGACGGCTTCCGTGCGGTTGCGGGCCTGGAGCCGGCCGAAGATCTGGTTCAGGTGCCACTTCGTGGTGCCGACCGTGATGAACAGCTTGTCGGCCACCTGCTGGTTCGACATCCCCGTAGCGATCAGCCCGAGGATCCGCCGCTGCGTTTCGGTCAGCGTCTCGACCACGCCGACGCCCTCGACCGTCCGCAGCTCCGAACCCCGTGCTGCCACCGCGGGCGTGCCCCGGAACCGGGACAGGAGGTCGGACACGAACTCCGGGGCCGTCGCGCGGACGTCCTTCAGCAGCGGGACGAGCGCCGCGCCTTCGTCGAGGAACGTGCGGCGGTAGCCGTCCGGGGCGGCGATCCCGACCGCCTCGGCGAGCAGGTCGCGCGCGTCGCGCCGGGCCAGCGCGCTCGCGACGAGGATCGCCACCAGGCTGCCGTCCCGGCCTTCCTCGCGGGCGCGTTCTTCGATCACGCCCAGCACGTCCAGGGCCTCCGACGGCGAGCCGCGCGCCAGCAGGAGCCGCGCGCGGGTCAGCTGCTCGTAGTCCGAAGAGGACGGTGGGTCGCCGGTGATCTCGTCGAACGCCTGCGAAGCCGCCGTGACGTTGCCGGAGCGCAGGTGCAGCTCCGCGATCGTCGCCACCACCAGCCGCGCGCGGCGGTAGTCCTCGGCCGCGTCCGCCTGGCGGCGCGCGGCCAGCAGCGCCTCGAACCCCTCGTCGACCCGGCCGGCCGCGTGGTGCAGCCGCGCCAGGGTCCGCAGGCCCAGCAGCGTGTACGACGTCGTGCCGAGCTGTTCGCACCGGGCGATCCCCTCGACCAGGCACCGGCGGGCTTCGGCGAGTTCGTCGCGTTCGTAGAGCAACGTCCCGAGCGGCACCTCGGCCAGGCCGGCCATCGGCGCGGAAGGGTGCCCGCGCAGCGCGTCGCGGCACAGCAGGACGGCTTCACGCAGCCGGCCCTGCACGTACAGCAGCGGCGCGAGGTAGCCGGTGGCCTCCAGCGCGCTCAGCGGGTTGCCGCTGCGCTCCCCCAGCCGGACGGCCTCGCGCAGCACCTCGATCGCGCCGCGCCGGTCGCCGGTCAGCCGCCGGGCCTGGCCCAGCACGCCCATCGCGGCCGCGCGGAAGAACGACGTGCTGTCGCCGAGCAGGTCCAGCGCCGCGGTCGCGAGCCCGGCCGCGTCGGCGGGACGGCCGTGCGTCAGCGCCAGGTAGGCCTGGAACGTCCGGAGCATCGCCTGGTCGAGCACGGGTGCGCCGGGCCCCATGCCCGCGTCGGCGATCGCGGCGTACGCCTCGGCGTCGTCGGCGCGCCCGCCGAGGTAGAGCAGCCAGCCCTTGAACCCGGCGAGGTCGGGCTGCGCGCGCAGCTCGTCCTCCGGCAGCCGGTTGAGCCACGACAGCAACGTCGCCAGCTCGCCCCGCCGGACCTGGTCCTCGGCCTGCTCGCGCACGGTCGCGACGGCCAGCCCGATCTCGCGGCCGGGCACCGCGTGCCGGATCGTCTCGGCCGGCATCCCCCGCGCCGAGAACCAGCGCGCCGCCCGCGCGTGGGACTCGACGGCGACGTCCGGGGCCAGCTCGCCACGCAGGTAGCCGGCGAACAGCCCGTGGTAGCGGTGCCACTCCCCCGCGTCGTCGATCGGCGTGAGGAACAGGTTGGCCCGCTCGAGGTCCCGGATCACCCGGTCGCTGCCGGTCCGCCCGGTGACGGCGTCGCACAGCGGCGACGACAGCGTCTCGAGCACGCTCGTGCGGAGCAGGAAGTCGCGGACGTCGGCGGGCTGGCCGGCCAGCACCTCCTCGGCGAGGTAGTCCAGCACGTACCGGTTGCCCGGCTGCAGCCGCACCGACGGCGCCGCCGTGGTGCCGTCGCGCAGGCCGATGCCCAGCATCTGCAGCGCCGCCGCCCAGCCCTCGGCGCGGCGGTTCAGCTCGCCGACCACGGCCGCGTCGACCGCCCGGCCGGTGACGGCGGCGAGCAGCCCGGCGGCCTCCTCCGGCGAAAACCGCAGCTGGGCCGCGCCGAGCTCGGCCAGCAGGCCCCTGCCGCGCCACCGTGCGAGGGGCAGGTCGGGTTCGGTGCGGCCGAGCAGCACCAGGTGCAGCCCGGGCGGGCAGTGCTCGACGAGGAAGGTCAGCGCGTCGAGGATCTCCGGTTCGGCGAGCAGGTGGACCTCGTCGAGCACGAGGACGCGCTCCTCGCCGACCAGGTCGTTGACGAGCCCGGTCATCACCGCGGGCGTCGACGCGGTGCCGGAGTCCAGCAGCGTGCGGCCGGCGCCGAGCGCGGTGACGAGGTAGTCGAGGAACCGGCCGGGGACGTCGTCGTCCTCGTCGAGGGTCAGCCAGGCCGAGCGGCCCCCGAAGTCCCGCAGCCACGCGCTGACCAGCGTCGTCTTGCCGAACCCGGCCGGCGCGGTGACGAGGGTGACCGGGTGCGCGGGCACCGCGTCGAGCAGGCGCAGCAGCCGCCCCCGGGCGACCGTGCCCGGGCGGGCCGGCGGCACCAGCAGCTTCGTCGCCACCACCTGCATAACCCCGAACCCTAACCTTGGACAGGGGTGCCGACCAGCGCGGAAACCTACCTTCATCCGCATGGACACCACGGACTTCTACCTCCTGGCCGACGACCTCCCGGCCGAGGACCGCGACCTGCTGCACCGGCTGCGCGAGTTCCTCGACAACGAGGTGGCGCCGGTCGCCACCTGGCACTGGGCGCGGGAACGCTTCCCCCACCACCTCGTCGCGCCGCTCGGCAAGCTCGACGTCGGCGGCCTCTCCTACACCGGCTACGGCCTGCCCGGCCGCACGAGCCTGCTCGACGGCTTCGTCACCCTCGACCTGGCCCGCACCGACCCGTCGTTCGCGACGTTCTTCGGCGTGCACACCGGCCTCGCCATGGGTTCGATCTACCTCTGCGGCTCCGAAGAGCAGAAGGCTCGGTGGCTGCCGCCGATGCACCGGTTCGAAAAGATCGGCGCGTTCGGCCTCACCGAGCCGGACGTCGGTTCCGCCGCTTCCCGCGGTCTCAAGACCACCGCCCGCCGCGAAGGCGGCGAATGGGTCTTGAACGGCGAGAAGAAGTGGATCGGCAACGCCACCTTCGCCGACGTCGTCGTCATCTGGGCCAAGGACGTCGAGGACGGCCAGGTCAAGGGCTTCCTCGTCGAGAAGGACACGCCCGGGTTCACCCCGACCAAGATCGAAGGCAAGATCGCGCTGCGGACCGTGCAGAACGCGCACATCCTCCTCGAGGACGTCCGTGTCGCGGAGAGCAACCGCCTGCAGCACGCGAACACCTTCGCCGACACCGCGGCCGTGCTCCGGATGACCCGGACGTCGGTGGCGTGGCAGGCCGTCGGCTGCTCCCTCGGCGCGTACCAGCGCGCGCTCGCTTATGCCAAGGAACGCGAGCAGTTCGGCCGCCCGATCGGCGGGTTCCAGCTCGTGCAGGACCTGCTGGTGAAGATGCTCGGCAACATCACCGCTTCGCTCTGCCTGGTCGCGCAGCTGTCCCGGCTGCAGGACGCCGGGAAGCTGACCGAGGAACAGGCTTCGCTCGCGAAAGCCTTCTGCACCACCAAGATGCGCGAGACCGTCGGCATGGCCCGCGAGCTCATGGGCGGCAACGGGATCCTCCTGGAGCACGAGGTCGGCCGGTTCGTCGCCGACGCCGAGGCCATCCACTCCTACGAGGGCACGCGCGAAATGAACACCCTCATCGTCGGCCGGGCGCTCACCGGCCGGTCCGCTTTCGTTTAAGGAGAACCCATGTCATCCCCGAGCGTGGCCGCCGACGCCATCGGCGGCCCCAACCCCATCGTCGGCTTCCGCCGCAAGGACCTCCTGGACTCGCTGCGCACGGTCGTCGGCGAGGCCGTCAAGCACCCGAAGCACACGACGGCGAGCCTGCGCCACCTGGCCAGGACCGCGGTCGCCGCCGCCCGCGGTCGCGGCGAGCTGGTGCCCGGCCCGAAGGACCGGCGCTTCAGCGACTCGGCCTGGACGCAGAACTTCCTCTACCGCCGGCTGCTCGGTGTCTACCTCGCGGCCGACGCCGAGCTGGACGCCTGGCTGGGCGGCAGCGAACTGTCCGAAGTGGACCGTGAACGGGCGAGGTTCGTGCTGTCGCTCGCGCTCGACGCGCTGTCGCCGAGCAACCTGCCGCTGAACCCGGCCGCGGTCAAGCGGTTCATCGACACCGGCGGCGAGAGCGCCGTGGAAGGCGCGCGGCACTTCGCCGGTGACGTCCGCCGCAACGGCGGCTTCCCGAGCCAGGTCGACACCGAACGGTTCACCGTCGGCGGGAACCTCGCCACCACCGAAGGCTCGGTCGTCTTCCGCACCGAGGTCCTGGAGCTGATCCAGTACGTCCCGCGCACCGAGCAGGTCTGGTCGCGGCCGCTGGTCATCGCGCCGCCGCAGATCAACAAGTTCTACGTCTTCGACCTCTCGCCGGAGAAGAGCCTGGTCAAGTACGCGCTGGAGCAGGGGCACCAGGTGTTCGTGGTCAGCTGGCGCAACCCGACCGCCGAGCAGCGCGACTGGGAGCTGGTGACCTACCTGGGCGCGCTCGAAGCGGCGATCGACGCCGTCTGCGAGATCACCGGCAGCCCCGACGTCACCCTCACCGGCGCCTGCTCCGGCGGGATCACGTCGGTGTCGCTGGCCGCCCACCTCGCCGCGCGCGGCAAGCCGGTGATCCACGCACTGACGCTGTTCGTGAGCGTGTTCGACATGGCCGAGGACAAGACCCTGCTCGGCGTGTTCGCCAGCGAGGAGACCCTGGCCGCGGCGAAGCGCCACTCCCACGTCAACGGCGTGCTCGACGGCCGCGAGCTGGCCCGGGTGTTCAACCTGCTGCGCCCCAACGACCTCATCTGGTCCTACTGGGTGAACAACTACCTGCTCGGCAAGCGACCGCCCGCGTTCGACATCCTCTACTGGAACAACGACACCACCCGGCTGCCGGCCGCGTTCCACGGCCAGCTGATCGACATCTACCGCGACAACTCCCTGGCCCGCCCGGGCGCGGTCGTCGTCGACGGCACCCCGCTGGACCTCGGCAAGATCACCGCGGACGCGTTCGTGATGGCCGGCACCACCGACCACATCACGCCGTGGGCCGCCTGCTACCGCTCGGCCCGCCGGCTCGGCGGCGACGTCGAATTCGCGCTGAGCAGCTCCGGGCACATCCAGAGCATCCTCAACCCGCCCGGCAACCCGAAGGCCGCCTACTTCCACAACGCCGACAACCCGGAGTCGGCCGAAGCGTGGAAGGCCGGCGCCACCAAGGTGAGCGGCAGCTGGTGGCCGCGCTGGATGGAGTGGCTCGGCGAGCGCGCGGGCAAGCAGGTCGACGCCCCGGCGGCCGTCGGCAGTGCGAAGCACCCGCCGATCGAGGCGGCGCCCGGCCGGTACGTCCGCGCATGACCACGGTCCGCGTGCGCGGGGTCGTCCTGCACGTCGACCACCGGCCCGGCGAGGGCACGCCCCTGCTGCTGTGCAACGGCATCGGGGCGAACCTCGAGCTGCTGGAGCCGCTGGTCGACGGTCTCGCCGCCCAGCCGGGGCGGCGGGTCCCGGTGATCCGGTTCGACATGCCGGGCACCGGCGGCTCGCCGACCACCCGGCTGCCGCGCCGGATGCCGCAGCTGGCGCGGATGCTCGCCGACCTCGTCACCGAGCTGGGCTACTACGAGGTGGACGTCCTCGGCATCTCGTGGGGCGGCGCGCTGGCCCAGGAGTTCGCGCACCGCCGCCCGTGGCTGGTCCGGCGGGTCGTGCTGTGCGCGACCAGTATGGGCATGGTGATGGTGCCGGCGAAACCGTCGGTGCTGCTCACCTTGGCCAGCCCGCTGCGGTACTTCGGCCCGGCGCACCTGCGCGAGACCGGCCGCCGGATCTACGGCGGCGGGTTCGGCACGGACCCCGGCGTCGCCGCGCACTTCGCCGAAGCCACCCGGGCGCCGGACCCGCTCGGCTACTACTGGCAGATCGTCGCCGGGGCCGGCTGGACCAGCGCCTGGTACCTGCCGAAACTGCGGCAGCGCGTGCTGCTCGTGGCCGGGGATGACGACCCGATCATCCCGGCCGTCAACGCCAAGCTGATGGCGCGGCTGCTGCGCCACGGCACCGTCCACATCGTTTCCGGCGGCGGTCACCTCGCCCTGCTCACGCACGCCGCCGAGCTCGTCCCCCTCATCCACCGCTTCCTGTCCTGAACGGAGCCGCTCCGATGCTGAACCTCGCCATGATGCTCGAAGAGAGCGCCGCCACCCTGCCGGGCCGCGACGCGCTCGTCGCCGGGGAGACCCGGCTGACCTACCGGGAGGTGAACGCCGCCGCCAACCAGGTCGCCCACCTGCTCCGGTCCCGCGGGATCGGCCGCGGCGACAAGGTCGCGCTCGCCTCGGTCAACATCCCCGCGTTCCCGGTCGTCTACTACGGGATCCTCAAGGCCGGTGCGGCCGTCGTGCCGTTCAACGTCCTGCTCAAGGGCCGCGAGATCGCCTACCACCTGGCCGATTCCGGTGCGAAGGCGTTCTTCTGCTTCGCCGGCGGACCCGGGCTGCCGCTCGGCGAAGAAGGCCGGGCCGGGTTCGGCGCGACGCCGTCGTGCGAGCACTTCTTCCTCGTCGACGAGTCCTTTGTGGACACCCTGACCGGCCCGACGTCGTTCGAAACGGCCGCCACCGAACCCGCCGACACCGCCGTCGTCCTCTACACGAGCGGCACGACCGGCACGCCGAAGGGCGCCGAGCTGACGCACGCCAACATGGTCCTGAACGCCCTGACCTGCCACAAGCTCTTCGGCACGGTCGAGCACGACGTCCACCTCGTGACGCTGCCGCTGTTCCACTCCTTCGGTCAGAGCGTCCAGCTCAACGCCGGGTTCGGCGAGGGGGCGACGCTGGTGCTGCTCCCCCGTTTCGACGCCCGCGCGGCGCTTTCGCTGATGCAGCAGGAGAAAGTGACGTTCTTCGCGGGCGTCCCGACGATGTACTGGGGCCTGGCCGGCGCCGACCCGGCCGCGTTCGACCTGGACGCCATCTCGGGCACGCTGCGGATGGCGGTGTCCGGCGGCGCCGCGCTGCCGGTGGAGATCCTGGAGCAGGTCCACAAGATCTACGGCGTCCGGATCCGCGAGGGATACGGCTTGTCCGAGACGAGCCCGGTCGCGACGTTCAACCACCCCGGCCGCGTCGCGAAGCCCGGTTCGATCGGCCAGCCGGTCTGGGGCATCGACGTCAAACTGGTCGGCAAGGACGGGACCGAGGTCCCCGAGGGTGAGGCGGGCGAGATCGCGATCCGCGGGCACAACGTGATGAAGGGCTACCTCGGCCGGCCCGAGGCGACCGCCGCGGCGATCCACGACGGCTGGTTCCGCACCGGCGACATCGCCACCCGCGACGAGGACGGCTACTACTTCATCGTCGACCGGGCCAAGGACATGATCGTCCGCGGCGGCTTCAACGTGTACCCGCGCGAGCTGGAAGAGGTGCTGATGACGCACCCGGCGGTGAGCCTGGTCGCGGTGGTCGGTGTTCCGCACCCGAGTCACGGCGAGGAGGTCAAGGCGTTCGTCATCCGCCGCCCGGGCGCGACGGTGACCGAGGCCGAACTGGTGGCGTGGGGCAAGGAGCGCATGGCGGGCTACAAGTACCCGCGGCTGGTGGAGTTCCGCGACGCGTTCCCGATGACGTCGACCGGCAAGGTCCTCAAGCGCGAACTGCGCTGACGGAGATTCACCACCCGAAGTTCGACAAACCATTACCGGCGCGCACTTTTCCGGTCTTTCGAAATGACTTCCGCCGGACGCCGGAAACGGCCCGTTCACCGATTCGGCGACAGGACGCGAGCCGTCCTGAACTAGGGTTCGTCGCCATGTGGCAGTACGCCCTCTGGGGCCTGATCGGCGCGGCGGCGAACCGGGCCCTCCTGCTGCTCGAAGCGAGTGAGCGGGCCAAGAAGTGGCCGTGGACGCCGCCCGACGGGCCGGGCGGCGGCCTCTACGCCACCTCGGTCGGGCTGCACCTGGGCATCGCCACCGCCGCGACGGCCGCACTCGCGACGACCACGATCATTTCCAACGGCTTCGTCGCCTTCGGGTTCGGGGCCGGCGCACCGGTCGTGGTGAAAAAAGCCTGCCGGTACGCCATTCGGTTGCTGCCCCCGGAAGAGCCTGCCCGCGAAATCGGCGGAGGCGATTGACACCGTGCCCCCTTCAGTACCCCGGCGCGTGCTCCACGCGCTCGCCGACTCCCCGGCGCCCGCCCACCGGCTCCCGGCCCACCGGCTGCCGCGGCTGGTCGCCGCGATGACGGACGCATCGCCCGCGTTCACCCCCGAAGAGACGCCGGACAGCTACGTCGTGCGGTCACCCCGAGCCCGCGTAACGGCCCGGCGGTGGGGCAAGGGCCTCGTCGGGGCGCTGTCCGCGGCCACGGTTCTGGTCCTGGGCGCGGGGTTCTTCATGCTGAACACACTGCCGTCGGCGGTCATCGGGGTCGCCGCCTCCGACGGCGGTTCCGGGCCGCCCTTCGCGGTGGCCGATCCCTGCGGGCTGCTCGACACCGGAACCCTGGACGCGCTCGGCCGGACGGAACTCGACGACACGACCGGCACGTTCGACCACTGCACGGCATCGGTCACGCGCGACGGACGTCGAGTGGCCGAGGTCGCCCTCACGCTCGCCACCGCGCACCAGCCCCGGTCGAGCGCCGACCTGGTCGTTGTCGACAGCTGCGAGCGGACCACCCCGCTGCGCGAGGACATCGTGGCGATCATCGACGCCGTCGACCGGGACGGCGACCCGTGCGCACTCGCCGACACCCTGATGGCCGAAGCGGCGACGGTCTTCCGCCAGCACGGGCTGCCGACGCGGGCGAGCAGCTTGCCACGCCAGTCCTTGATCGGCGCGAACGCGTGCAAGACGCTCGACCGGGCTCAACCGGCCTTGGGCCCCCCGAAACCCGGCTTCGGCAACTGGTCCTGCCAGTGGACGGCCGCCACCGGGACCACAGTGACCGTCCGGTTCGACCGGAGCGAACGGCCCCCCGCGACCACGCCGTTGAGTTCGCCTTCCGGCCACCCCTTGTTCATGACGGAGAAATCGACGCAGCACTGCGCGATCCAGGTGTCCTACCGGGAATTCCCAGCGGGCCCGGGAAAGACGATCACGGAGTTCGTCGACGTGGACGTCGCGGCGAAGAGAGCAACGGACCGTCCCTGCGACGAGGCGACCGCCCTCGGCACCGCCGTCGCGGGAATCCTGCCGTCGTCCTGACCCGCCGGTCAGTCCGCGATCTTCGACGGGTGCGCGGCCAGCGGGGTGACGTCGATGTCCATGTACGGGAACAACGGCAACCCCGACAACAGTGCGTGCAGCTCGTCGTGGTCGGCGACGTCCAGTACCGAGAAGTTCGCGTACTCCCCGGCTATCCGCCACAGGTGCGGCCACCTGCCTTCGCGCTGCAGCCTCTGGCTGTACGCCTTCTCACGCTCGATGAGGTCCGCTCGCGTGGCCGGGTCCAGGTTCGCCGGCAGGTGGACGTCCATGCGGACGTGGTACAGCATCAGGACCGCTCCGGGTCGAGGACGAAGCCGTATTCGATGGCCTCGCCGCCGTTCACCGGGCGGGGGTTCAGGAGCAGTTCCGGCTTGACCGCCGAGGCGATGTCGTCGTCGTTGTGCTCGTCGCCCGGGAAGTACAGCTGGGCCGTCAGCAGTTCGTGGCCCGGGGCCGACACCTTGACGTGCAGGTGCGCCGGGCGCCACGCGTGCCAGCCCGCCGCCGCGATCAGCTTGCCGCACGCGCCGTCCGTGGGGATCTGGTACGGGGCCGGGCGGACCGTGTGGATCTCGAAGCGGCCGGACTCGTCGGCGGTGAAGGACGCCCGCAGGTTCCACTCCGGGATGTTCGGCGCGAACTGGGAGTAGAAGCCGTCGGCGTCGGCGTGCCACAGCTCGACCTTCGCCCCGGCCACCGCGGACCCGTCGGTCGAGGTGACCTGGCCGGTCCACGTCAGCGGGGTGCCGGGCTCGTTCTCCCGCGTCGGGACCGAGCCGCGGGCGCCCTGCTCGGGAGCGTCGGGGACGTAGTACGGGCCTTCGATGGTGCCCTTGTTGCCCTCGCGGTGTTCGGTCGCGACCTCTTCGACGACGTGCTCGACCCAGACGTCCAGGAACAGCGGCCATTCACCGTCTTCGCCGACGCCGATCAGCCAGGACTTGAGCGCGTTGTACTCGTCGTAGCTGACCTTGTGCTTGCGGATCGTGCCGTGCACGGCTTCGAGGACTTCACGCGCGAGCAGGCTGACGCGCTCAGGCGGTGTCCCGGCGACGCCAGCGAACTTGTCGCTCTTGAAGCGCTCGGTGGCGTTGGCGCCCGAAGCCGCGGCGGTGGCGGTCTCGTGGATGGCGGTCATGAATCCTCCTTGATTCGTGGTGGGGTCAGTGGTCCTGGCGGTAGCGCCGGAGCTTTTCGGGGTCGATCGACGCGCCGAGGCCGGCGCCGGGCCGGACGGCGAGTTCGCCGTCGCTGATGCACAGCGGCTCGGTGAGCAGGTCGTCGGTCATGTCGAGGAAGTTGGACAGCTCGCCCGCGCGGCGTGAGGTCAGCTCGAAGGCGGCCCCGAAGGCGACCGTGCACAGGGAGCCGAGCTGGCCGTCGATCTGGTTGCCCATCACGACTTCCAGGCCGAGGCCCTCGGCGAGGTGGTGGGTGCGCTGCGACCGGGTGAAGCCGGTCCGGGCGGTCTTGATGCTCACCGCCGTCGCCGAGCCGCCGAGGACCTCGCGGGTGACGTCAGCGGGCGTCACGGCGGACTCGTCGGCGATGAACGGGACGTCCAGCCGCGAGACGAGCCACCGGCGGCCGAGGACGTCGTCGGCCGGGCACAGTTCCTCGGCGAAGAGCAGGTCGAGGTCGGCCATTTCCCGCATGGCCCGGGCCGACTCGGCGGCGGTCCAGCCGCGGTTGCCGTCCACGTAGAGGTCGACGCCGGCGCCGAAGTGCTCCCGCAGCGCGCGCACGACCGCGGTGTCGAGGGACACCGGGCGGCGGCCGACCTTGACCTTGAACGTCGTGATGCCGTGGGTCTGGCGCATCTTCTCGGCTTCGGCGACCATCGCGGCGGGCTCGTCGAACCCGAGCATGTGCGCCACGCGCATCCGGTCGGTGTAGCCACCGAGCAGCTCGGTCACCGAGACGTCGAGGCTGCGCCCGAGCGCGTCCCAGATGGCCATGTCGATCGCCGACTTGGCGGTCGGGTTGCCGACGGTGCGGGCGAGTCGCGTGTGGACGGTTTCGCGGTCGAGCAGGCTGAGCCCGGTGACCTGCGGCGCGAAGATCGAGTCGACGACGGCGATGATCCCGGCCTGGGTCTCGCCGTAGGTGAACGGCCGCGGCGGCGCTTCGGCGACGCCGACGACGCCGTCGTCGGTGTGCACCCGGACGAGGACGTGCTCGGCGGCGTGGACCTCGCCGGAGGCGAACCGCAGCGGTTTGCGGTAGGGGATCGCGAACGGGATCGCCTCGACGTGCGTGATCTTCATCAGCTGACCTCTGCCGGTGGTCGGGTGGACGGGAAGACGTCCTCGAGCGCGGCGAGGACGGTCGAGACGAGCGGGGATGGGGTTTCGCGGTGCCAGGCCAGCGCGAGTTCGACGGTCGCGGCCCCGGCCAGGTCCCGGAAGACGACGCCCGCCAGCGGCAGGGACCGTGCGGACGCGGGCACGACGCCGATGCCGAGCCCGCCGGCGACCAGCGCGAGCAGGGCCGCGGTGCCGGGGGCCTCGTGCTGCTGCCGCGGGGTGAAACCCGCTTCACGGCAGCTGCGCGCGACCGCCTCGTGCACCACCGAGTTGCGCCCGGTGTAGGTGACCAGCGGTTCGGCCCGCAGGTCGGTCATCGCCACCACCGGCTCGACGGCCAGCCGGTGGTCGGCCGGGACGGCGAGGATGAGCGGTTCGGCCTCGATCACGCGGAAGTCGATGTCGTCCCCGGTGACCGGCGGGCGCAGCACGCCGATGCCGAGCGTGCCGGTGCGGAGGAGCTCGCACTGCTCGGCCGTGAGCAGATCGGCGCGGACCTCCAGCTCGACCTGCGGGACCCGCTGTGCGAGCGCCCGGGCCAGGTGCGGCAGGTGGGAGAACGCGGCGGTCCCGGTGAAGCCGATCCGGACCAGGCCGAGCTTGCCTTCGCCGATCCGCCGGACGCCGCGCACCCCGGCGTCGACGGCCGCGAGCACCCGCTGGGCTTCGGCGAGGAAGAACTCGCCGGCCGGGGTGACCCGGACCTGCCGGGTCGTGCGGGCCAGCAGCGCCACGCCCAGCTCGTCCTCCAGCTGCCGGATGGTGTGCGACAGCGCCGGCTGGGCGATGTGCAGCTGCTCGGCCGCAGTGGCACGTCTCGGCGACGGTGGCGAAGTAACGCAGGTGACGCAGTTCCATGGCGAACCTCCTCACGAGCCGTTGCCGCCGATCTCCTCACGGTATGGACCAAGCTGATCGAAGACAAAGACTTGATTTCGACCGATTGATAAACAGTACCTATCAATCGCACCCTGGGTCAGATCTAGGCAGATGTCCGGTGTGACCGGTCGCACGGTCTGTCATGGTTCGGACGATCAGAGCCGATCCGCGCCGCTGGAGGATCCATGACCGAGATGCTGGAGCACGTGTCCGCCGTCGTCGCCGACGCCGTCGTCGAAGACCCCGAGGCGGGTGTCTACCGCGCGAACAGGCGGATCTTCACCGACGAAGAGGTCTTCGAGCTCGAGATGAAGCACATCTTCGAAGGCAACTGGATCTACCTCGCCCACGAGAGCCAGCTGGCGAACCCCGGCGACTACTTCACGACCTACATCGGGCGTCAGCCCGTGGTGATCACGCGCGACAAGGACGGCGGACTGCACTGCCTGATCAACGCCTGCGCCCACCGCGGGGCGATGATCTGCCGCCGCAAGACCGACAACCGCACCACGCTGACCTGCCCGTTCCACGGCTGGACGTTCCGCAACGACGGCAAGCTGCTCAAGGTCAAGGACCCCGACGGCGCCGGCTACCCCGACTCCTTCGACACCGACGGCTCGCACAACCTGACGAAGGTCGCCCGGTTCGAGTCCTACCGCGGCTTCCTCTTCGGCAGCCTCAACCCCGACGTCACGACGCTCGACGAGCACCTCGGCGACACCACCAAGGTGATCGACATGCTCGTCGACCAGTCCCCCGACGGCCTGGAAGTGCTGCGCGGCGCGTCGACCTACACCTACGACGGCAACTGGAAGGTCCAGGCCGAGAACGGCGCCGACGGCTACCACGTCACCGCCACGCACTGGAACTACGCGGCGACGACCGCACGCCGGAACACCGGCGAGTCCAAGAACAGCACCAAGACCCTCGACGCGGGCAGCTGGGGCAAGTCCGGCGGCGGCTACTGGTCCTACCCCAACGGTCACCTGTGCCTGTGGACCTGGGCGGGCAACCCGCAGGACCGTCCACTGTGGAACCGCATGGAAGAGCTGAAGGAGAAGTTCGGCGACGCCAAGGGCGAGTTCATGGTCCGCGGTTCCCGCAACCTCTGCCTGTACCCGAACGTGTACCTGATGGACCAGTTCTCCACGCAGATCCGGCACTTCCGGCCGATCGCGCCGGACCGGACCGAGGTCACCATCTACTGCATCGCGCCGAAGGGCGAGAGCGCCGACGCCCGCGCATGGCGGATCCGCCAGTACGAGGACTTCTTCAACGCCTCCGGCATGGCCACCCCGGACGACCTGGAGGAGTTCCGCTCCTGCCAGCTCACCTTCCGTGCCACCGCCGCGCCCTGGAACGACATGAGCCGCGGCGCGCGGCACTGGCTGACCGGCCCGGACGAGGTCGCCGAGGCCCTCGGCATGAAGGGCGTCATCTCGGCGGGCAAGAAGAACGAGGACGAAGGCCTGTACCCGGTCCAGCACGGCTACTGGCGCGAAACCATGCGGGCCGCGATCGCCGCGGAGCGAGGAGAAACCCGATGACCACCGCCGAAAAGACGATCACGCAGCACGACATCGAGCAGTTCCTCTACCGCGAAGCCCGCTACCTCGACGACCGCGAGTTCGAGAAGTGGCTGGCGTGCTACGCCGACGACGTCGTCTACTGGATGCCCTCCTGGGGCGACGACGACCTGCTCACCGAAGACCCCCAGACGTCGATCTCGCTGATCTTCTATCCGGACAAGGGCGGCCTGGAGGACCGGGTGTTCCGGATCCGCACCGAGCGCTCCAGCGCGACGTCGATCCCGGAACCGCGGACCAGCCACAACATCACGAACGTCGAGCTGATCGAGCGGCGCGGGGACCTCGTGGACGTCCGGTTCAACTGGCACACCATGTACTTCCGGTACAGGACCGTGGACCCGTACTACGGGACGTCGTTCTACACCCTCGATTTCTCCGGCCCGGCGCCGCTGATCCGCCGCAAGACCGTGGTGCTGAAGAACGACTACATCCACCACGTCGTCGACGTCTACCACATCTGAGGTCCGGCCATGACGCACCAGATCGCACTGTCCTTCGAGGACGGTGTCACCCGGTTCATCACCTGCGCGCCGGACCAGACCGTCGCGGACGCGTCCTACCGGCAGCGCATCAACATCCCGCTCGACTGCCGCGACGGCGCCTGCGGCACGTGCAAAGCGTTCTGCGAGTCCGGCGAGTTCGACGGCGGCACCTACCTCGACGACGCGCTCTCCGCGGACGAAGCCGAGCGCGGCTACGTGCTGCCGTGCAGCATGAAACCGAGGTCCGACCTGGTCCTGCGGATCGCCAGTACCTCGGCGGTCGCCAAGACGCAGGCCGCGACCTACCGGGCGACGCTCACCGCGCTCGACCGGCTCTCCCCCACCACCGTGGCCGTCACGCTCGAGACGCCGGAGCGGGACAAGCTCGCCTTCCTGCCCGGCCAGTACGTCAACATCGCCGTACCGGGGACGGGGGAAAGCCGGTCGTACTCCTTCAGCAACGCCCCGGACGAGAAGCACCTGACGTTCCTGGTGAAGCTCACCCCCGGCGGCGTGATGTCGGAGTACCTGACCGAGCGCGCGAAGCCGGGCGACGAACTGACGTTCACCGGTCCGCACGGCAGCTTCTTCCTGCGCGAGACCGAGCGGCCGGTGCTGCTGCTGGCCGGCGGCACCGGGCTCGCGCCCATCCTGTCGATCCTGCGCACGCTGCGCGCGGCGGGCTCGACGCGGCCCACCCACCTGGTCTACGGCGTCAGCACCGACGACGACCTCGTCGAAGTCGAGACGCTCGAGGAACTGGCCGCCCAGGTCGAAAACCTCACCTGGGACCACTGCGTGGCCGACCCGGGCAGCACCGCACCCCACAAGGGCTACGTCACCACCCTCATCCGCGACGAGCACCTGCACGACGGCGACGTCGCCGTCTACCTCTGCGGCCCGCCGCCGATGGTCGAGGCCGTCCGCACGCACTTCTCCGACGCCGGGTTCGAACCGACGGGCTTCTACTTCGAGAAGTTCGCCCTCGCCGCCGGCAGCGCCGAACCGGTCGTGGCCGAGCCGGAACCCGCGGTCGTCCTGCCCGCGCCGCGGCCGGCCGAGCAGCCCGGCGCGAGCCGCACCCTGGCCGGGCAGACCGTGCTGCCCGAGGCCGCCCTCGCGGCCCTGAACGGTGGTGCGGCGCGGCCGGCCGCCGAGGAAGCCGCCACCGCCCGCACGATCGCCGGCCAGCCGATCTGGCCCGGCGACGGCGGCGGCACGCGCGGGCTCGACGTCGGCGAACCGGTGCTCGCGAACCCCGCGGCCCGGGCGCTCGCCGGGCAGGAAATCTTCGCCGTGCCCCCGGCTCCCACGGACCCGGGCCGCTACGAGATCGGCGAAGAGCACCCGTCGGTGCACGAGTCGGACGCCGTGTTCGAAGCCCGCCAGGCCCTCGAACTCGGCGCGCTCGAACTCACCATCGGCCGCCTGTCCACCCGGCAGCTCGCGGGCTACCGGCTGCTCGCCGAATCGGCCGTGCCCTTTGTGGACGGTGACCGGTTCGTCGACGCCGCCGCCTACACCGAGGCGAACGCGGCCTTCCACGACTACCTGTTCACCCTCACCGGCAACGAGCACCTCCTGCAGGCCTACCGCGCCCTGGGCGTGAAGGGCCACATGGAAGCCACGCTGCGGGGCGCCACCTGGTGCCACCCCCGCTGCACCCAGGACCACCTCGACATCGTGACTGCCTTCGAAGCCGGCGACCGCACCACCGCCCGGCGGCTCATCGCCGAACACGCGGACCGCTCGAAGGTCACCACCCGGCGGGCCATGGCCGGCCCGGACCCCCGTCGCGGGTTCGTCACGCCCGGCCGCTTCGACGGCAAGGTCGTCGTCGTCACCGGCGCCGCCCAGGGCATCGGCGAGCGCACCGCGCGCCGGATCGCGGCCGAAGGCGGCTCGGTCGTCCTGGCCGACCGCTCGGACCTCGTCGAAGGCGTGGCCGGCGAACTGGCGGGCCAGGCCGTGGTCGCCGACCTGGAGACGTGGGAAGGCGCGCAGGCCGTGGCCGAGGCGGCGCTCGCCCGGTTCGGCCGGATCGACGTGCTCGTCAACAACGTCGGCGGGGCGATCTGGTTCAAGCCCTTCACCGAGTTCTCCCCGGCCGAGATCGAAGCCGAGATCCGGCGCTCGCTGCTGACCACCCTGTTCTCCTGCCGGGCGACGCTGCCGTCGATGGCGGCCCGGGGCCACGGCGTGATCGTCAACGTGTCCTCGGCGGCCACGCGCGGGATCCACCGCATCCCGTACTCCGCGGCCAAGGGCGGGGTCAACGCCGTCACCGCGTCGCTCGCCTTCGAGTACGCCGAGGCGGGGATCCGGGTCGTGGCGGTCGCTCCGGGCGGCACCGAGGCCCCCGCGCGGCGCGTCTCCCGCGGCGGCTCGGCGCTGGAGACCGAGCGTGAGCAGGCGTGGTTCCGGGCCCACGTCGACCAGACGCTCGAGTCGTCGCTGCTCAAGCGATACGGCACGCTGGACGAGCAGGCCGCGGCGATCGCGTTCCTGGCCTCCGACGAGGCCTCGTACGTGACCGGGACCGTCCTGCCCGTGGCCGGGGGCGACCTCGGCTGAACCCGCGTGAGGTGGACGTGACACGACCGGCGGAGCCGCTGATCGGGCGAGCGGAGCTCGTGGCCGGCCTGGAGCAGGGCCTCCGGACCGGCCACCGGTTCGTGCTGCTGGCCGGGCCGCCCGGCATCGGCACGTCGGCCATCGCCGAGCAGCTCGCGCAGCGCCACCAGGGACCCCGCCACCGCATGACCGCGGCGGCGTGGGAGTCCGGGTGCCCGTACGCCCTGCTCACCCAGGCGTTCCCCGGCTTGCCGACGTCCGAGCCGCTCCGGACCGCCGGCGAACTCGCCGGCCGGCTCGAGCCCGGCACCCTGCTCGTCATAGACGACGCGCACCTCGCCGACGAGGCGTCCCTGCAGACCTTGGCCTCCGCCCTGCGTCACCACTCCGACGCGCACCTGCGGGTCATCGCCACCGCCACCACCGGCGACCCCCGCGCCGGTGCCGCGGCGCTGGACCTGCTGCCGCGCATCGCGACCGACCACCCGCTGATCCCGCCGCTGGACGCCGCGCAGATCAGCGAACTCGCCGCGTCCTACGGCGTCGCGCTCCACCCCTCGATCGCCGAACGGCTGCTGCGCCACAGCCTCGGCCGGCCGAAGCCGGTGGTGGAGCTGCTCACCGAGCTGCCCAGGACGACCTGGACCCGGTTCGACCCCACGCTGCCCGCCCCGGCCGTCGTCGACGCGCGCGTCCGGCGCGACCTCGCGGCGTGCTCGCCGGCCGCGCGGCGGTTCGCCGAAGCGGCGGCCGTCCTCGGCACGGACACCCCGGTCCAGGACGTCCTCGCCCTGGCCGAACTCGACACCGATCCCCTGGAACTGCTGGACGAAACCGCCGCCGCCGGGCTCGTCCGGCTCGCTCCGCGCGGGCTCACCAAAGCCGGCCCGCCCGACCCGATGGTGCGGGCCGCCGTCCTGGGCGAGCTCGGCCCGGCCCGGCGCGCCGCGCTCCAGCGGCGGGCCGCGGAGCTGGTCGACGACCCGGTCCGGGCCCTGCGGCTGCTGGCCGCCGCCAGCCCGGTACCCGACGCCGCCGTCGCCGCCCGGCTGGACGACCTGGCCCGGGAGCGAGCCGCCGAAGGCGCCTGGGGCACCGCCGCGACCCTGCTCAGCGACGCCGGCGGGCTGACCGACGACCCCCGGCTGCGGCAGGCCCGCATCACCCGGGCCGTCGACGCGCTGATCGGCGCCGGCGACGTCTTCCGCGCGGCGGCCCTGGTCCCCGAAGTCGAAAGCACCCGCGAAACCCCGCTGCGGGACGCCGTCCTCGGCTACCTGGCCGTGGTCCGCGGCCGCGCCGCCGAAGCGGGCACCCGGCTGCGCCGCGCGTGGGACATCGTCAACCCCGGGCGCGACCCGGACACCGCAGCCCTCATCTGCCAGCGCTACGTCCTCGACGCCCTCGCCCGCTACGACGGCCGCGACCTCGTCCTCTGGGCCGACCGCGCCATCGAGCTCGCGGGCGCCGACACGCCCCCGGCCGTCGAGGCCGCCGCCATCCGCGGCCTCGGGTTGGCCGCCACCGGACGCGCGAAGCAGGCCCGGCGCGACTACGAGCAGCTCACCACCCGCCTGCGTCACGGCGCACAGGCCCAGCGCGCGACGATGGCGCGGGGCTGGCTCAACCTGCTCACCGACCGGCTCGACGACGCCCGCCTCGACCTCGAAACCGCGATCCCCACCAGCTACCTCGGCGGCTCCGCGCGGATCTCGCTGTGGGCCCGCGCCTGGCTGGCGCGCACGCAGTTCCTCACCGGCGAGCTCGACAGCGCGCTCACCACCGTGCGCGATGCCCTGCACCTGCAGGAGCGCACCGGAATCCTGCTGACCGGCCCGTTGCTGTCGTGGACGGCCGTGGCCGTGCACGCGCTGCGCGGCCAGTGGGACACCGCCGAGGCGCTGCTCCTGCACAGCGCCCCCGGCGCGAGCGACTACCCGATCATGCGCCTCCCGAGCCACTTGGCGCGGGCCCACGTCGCCGAAGCCCGCGCCGACCACGCCGGGGTGCTGCGCTCGCTCCACCCGTTCACCCGCCCGGCGCCGTCGTCCAGTGCGGACGAGCCCGGCCACTGGCCCTGGCACGACATGTACGCCCACGCCCTGATCCTGCTCGGCCGGCTCGACGAAGCCGGCGAGTTCCTGGTGCCGCACGAAAAACTGGCCGCCAAGCGCGACCACGCTTCGGCCCGCGCGCGCCTCGCCGCGGCCCGCGGCCGGCTCCACGGCGTCCGGGGCGACGTCGCCGCCGCGACCGCGTCGTTCGACGAAGCCCTCGAGCGGATCGCCACCCTGCCCCTGCGCTACGACCAGGCCCGCATCAACTTCGGCTACGGCCAGACCCTGCGCCGCCTCGGCCGCCGCGCCCGCGCCGACGTCGCCCTCACCGCCGCTCGCGACGGCTTCGCCGCGATGGGCGCGACGACCTACGTCGACCGCTGTGACCGCGAACTGAAGGCCGGCGGCGTCCACCTCGCGCGTTCGGACTCGACGTTGACGCCGCAGGAGGAGGCCGTCACCCGGCTCGTCGCCCAGGGGATGTCGAACAAGGAGGTCGCCGCGGAACTGTTCCTGTCGAGCAAGACCGTCCAGTACCACCTGACCCGCGTCTACGCGAAGCTCGGCGTCCGCTCGCGGACCGCGCTCGCGGCCCGGTACAACGCCCCGGCCGAAGGGGCCTGACCCGCCGGAAGGTGGCCGGAACCCGCGGGCTCCGGCCACCTTCCGCGCCGGGACTACATCTTCGTGGCGCCGGCCTTGATCGCCTCGCGGATGCGCGCGTAGGTGCCGCAACGGCAGACGTTGCGGATCTCGTCCAGGTCGCTCTCGGCGATTTCCCGGCCCTCCGCGCGGACCTGCTTCACCTTGGCGACCGCGGCCATGATCTGGCCGGGCTGGCAGTAGCCGCACTGGGCGACGTCGTACTGCAGCCACGCCTCCTGCATCGGGTGCAGGTCAGCGCCCACGGTGGCGGGCAGGCCTTCGATCGTCGTGATCTCGTCGGTGGCCTTGACGTCGGCCACCCGCACCGAACACGGGTTGAACGCCTTGCCGTTGAAGTGCGACGTGCAGGCCTTGCAGACGTTGATGCCGCAGCCGTACTTGGGCCCGCGCACGCCGAGGACGTCACGCAGCACCCACAGGACCCGCACGTCGTCGTCGACGTCGACGGTCACCGGCTTCCCGTTGAGGACGAAGGTGTGCTTGCTCATCGATCTTCTCCTCAGTAGGTGTGGTCGAGGCCGTCGGTGGGCGACTCGGGCACGGGCGGGACGAACGACTTGACCTCGAAGCCGATCGGGTCGTCGTGGTTGATCGGGAACCGCTTCGGGACCTTCCCGGTCGCGCGGGCGTAGGCGCACGCGACGGCCGCGTACGAGCACGCCACCCCGGCTTCCCCGCCGCCGCCGGGCTGCTCGCCGTGCGAGGGCATGACGATGGCCGTGAAGTCGGTCGGCATGTTCCACTGGCGGGTGTAGAAGTAGTTGTCCCAGCTGGCTTCGAGGAAGTGGCCGTCCTTGAGGTGCACGCTGCTGGTCAGCGCGAGCGCCATGCCGTCGGCGAAGCAGCCCGTCATCTGCGCTTCCAGGCCACGCGGGTTCACCACCAGGCCCGCGTCGATGGCGATGACCGCCTTCGTGACGCGCGGCCCGCCCACGCCGTCGCGGATCTTGCGGTTCACCGTCTCGGGCCGGCAGTCCAGCTCCACCAGGCACGCGCTCGCGCCCTTGTACTCCTTGTGGATCGCGATGCCCTGCGCGAACCCGGCGGGCATCTTGCGGCCCCAGTTGCCGACGTCGGCGACCTTGCGCAGCACGCCCTTGACGACGTCGCTCTTGAGGAACTCCAGCCGGAACGCCAGCGGGTCCTTGCCCATCGTCTTGGCGAGGATGTCGACCATCAGCTCGGCGGCGCAGCCGGTGTCCGGCGAATAGACGTTGCGCATCGAGCCGGTGTTGAAGCGCTGGTCGGTCTCGGTGAGCAGCTGGTCGACGACACCGAAGTTGTACGGCACCTCCTGGGTCAGCGCGAAGACGGTCTCCGCGACGCCGAGGTTGCCCAGCCCGGTGGGCAGCTTGGTCGCGACGGCGGTGAGCATCTCGCCGAGCCCGTGCCGGAACGACGTCTCGACGGAGGTGACCCGCTGCTCGAACGTGAGCACGTTGCCGGCGAGGATCGTGGCGCGCAGCCGCGAAGTGCACATCGGGTGCAGCCGGCCCTGGCGCGGTTCGTCGGCGCGGTGCCACATCAGCCGCACCGGCTTCCCGAACGCCTTGGACGCCTGGGCGGCCTCCACCGCGTGGTTGCCGAACAGCTTGTGCCCGAACGAACCGCCGCCGGTGATGACGTTGACCTTGACCTGCGTCTGCAGCAGCCCGACCGCCTGCGCGACCTCTCCCTGGGCGACGATCGGCGACTTCAGCCCGGCCCAGATCTCGGCACTGCCGGGCCGGACGTCGGCCACCGCGCAGTACGGTTCGAGCGCGGCGCTGGAGCGGAACATGAACTCGAAGTCCACGTCGACGGTCTTGGTCAGCAGCGGCACCTTGGGCACGGCGAGCGGCAGTTCGGCCTTGCGCAGGTTCGCCAGGACGGACTCGTCGTCCTGGCCTTCGACGCTGCCCGCGCCCCAGTCGACCTTCAGCGCCCGCACGCCGTCGATGCACTGGCCGAACGTCTCCGCGCGGACGGCCACCCCGGTGGGGATGATCGCGACGTCGGTGACGCCGGGCAGGTTCAGCACGTCGGCCTTGTTCTGGATCGCCTTCGGCGTGCCGTTGAGCGTCGGCGGCCGGCAGATCATCGTCGGCAGCGCGCCCGGGACGTCGATGTCCATCGCGAACTGCTTGCGGCCGGTGACGATGTCGAGCGCGTCGACGCGGTTCTGCGGCTGGCCGAGGACCTTGAACGCGGTCGCGGGCTTGAGCTGGCTCGGATCGAGCTTCACCTGCTTGGTCTGGCTCGCGGCGGCCTTCGAGGCGAGCTGGCCGTAGGTCGCGGACGAGCCGTCCGGCGCGGTGATCACGCCGGCCTTGGACTTGAGCAGGGCGACGTTCGAGCCGAGCAGGATGGCGGCGGCCTCGAGCAGCTGCAGCTTCGCGATCGCCGAAGCGACGCGGATCGGTGTGAACGTCGAGATCGTGGTGTTCGACCCGCCGGTGAGCTGGTTGAAGACGAGCTCGGGGCGCGCCGGGGCCAGGCTGACGCGCACCTTCTCGACGGGCAGGTCGAGCTCCTCGGCGATGATCATCGCGGTCGAGGTGGTGATGCCCTGGCCCACCTCCATCCGCGGGAGCTCGAAGGACGCGGTGCCGTCCGGGTGGACGGTCACGGTGACGAGCTGCGAGGTCGGCAGGGCGGCGTCGGTGAGGGCGTCGTTGAGGTCGTAGAGCTCGGGCGGCTGCGGCAGGGAGGGCACGGCGGCGGCCGCGGGCGTGCTCTGCGCGACGTCGGCGGCGACGACCAGGGTGCCGGCGGCGAGGACGTAGCCGAAGAAACCGCGGCGGGAGACGCCCTTGGGCGTGTCCCCGACGTCCGGAGCGTCGTGGCTGAGGGTCACACTGCTCCCCTTTCGAGATGGTGGGGCGGTGGGAGGGGTTCCACCGGGTTCGGGAAGTGGTGAGACATCACCATGCCCGGCAAATGGAGCAGTGGGTGTCCAACTTTTGGACACTTCCAGGCCCCTGACCTGCGTATCCTCGGGTGCTTCACCGGAAAGAGTGAATAACCGGATGCGACGTCGCTCGTTCCCGCTGTAGCCGTTTTCCGACCGGCTCGCAGCCGCATCCGCGGTCACTTTCCGTGTTTCTCTCCGCTCTTGCGGACCCAATCTCGCCCGATCGGCGCGAAGACGTTTTCGCGACGTCCTGGTGACGGCCTGCTGCCACGCTTTCCGAGGGTTCGGAGTGGGAGGAGCTGTCCCATGCCACCGCCACCGACGGCTCGCGCGAAGCTGCCCGCGGTGACGACGACGGCACCGGCTACGACGCCGGCCACGGCGCCCGTGGCGCTGAAGGAACGTCCGCCGCAGCGGAAACCGGCGGGGCTGCCGCCGTCGAACGCCGCGGCGCTCGCCGCGTTGCGCGCGGGCGACAAGAAGCCGCTGGCCGACCCGTCGCAGAAGCAGTCGCAGGACAAGGTCGGCAACGGCGCGGTGGCGGCGGGCCTGGCACGGGGCCCGGGGTCCGACCCGAAGTTCGCCGTGCTGAAGAAGGACATCGCGCACAAGAAGCGCACGGTCGCGGCGTCCCACCCGCCGGCCGGCAAGGAAGCGACGTCGGCGCAGGACGCCTCCGTGCCGCCCAAGGACGACGAGGTGGCACAGGGCAAGACCGCCAACGCCGAGAAGATGAACGACGCCAAGCCGAAGGAGTTCGACAAGGAAGCGTTCATCAAGGCCGTCGAGCAGGCCATCGCGGAGAAGGCGCCGAAGAACCTGGAGCAGGCGGACGAGTTCGCCGACTCCGGCAAGCCCGCCGAGATCAAGGCCGAAGTGCAGGGAAAGGTCGGCGAGGGGAAATCGGACTCGGCCCAGCAGATCGCCGACACGACCGCCGCTCCCCCGGACACCTCGGCCGCCGTCCCCAAGCAGGTCGTCCCGATGGCGGACGACCGCCCGCCCGGCACGCCGGCCACGCCCGACCCGGCGAAGGCGGCCCCGGACAAGCTGCCGCCGTCGGCGACGGACCTGTCGGCGGGCCCGGCCAAGGTCGACCAGGAGATGGCCGACAACCAGGTCACCGAAAAGCAGCTGGGCACCGATCCGGCGTTCACCCCGGCCCTGAAGGACAAGAAGGCCGCGGAGAAGCATTCGGAGGCGACGCCGCCGGAGCTCCGCAAGAACGAGTCGCAGCAGCTGCGCCGGACCACCGCGCAGGCCCAGCACTTCGGCGCCGCCGCGATGGGCGCGATCGCCGGCCAGCGGGTGCGCACCGGCCGGCAGGTCGGCAGTGGCAAGAAGACCGCGAAGTCGTCCGACGAGGACAAGCGGGCGCAGGTGACGGCCACCCTGCAAAAGGTCTTCGACACGATGAAAACCGACGTCGAGGGCATCCTCACCGGACTGGACAAGCTCGTCGACGAGCAGTTCACCAAGGGCGAGAAGGAAGCGCGCGACGCGTTCACCGCCGAACACCGGCGCAAGATGGACGAGTACAAGGACAAGCGCTACAGCGGCGCGTGGGGCCTGATCAAGTGGGGCCACGACAAGCTGTTCGGCCTGCCCGAAGAAGCGAACCGGATCTTCGTCGAGGCGCGCGACAACTACGTCAAGCGGATGCGCGGCGTCATCTCGGCCGTCGCGGACACGATCGGCCGGGAGCTGACGCGGGCGAAGCAGCGCATCGCCACAGGCCGCACGGAGTTGCAGAAAGCCGTCGACAGCCTCCCGAAGGACCTCAAGGCCCTGGGCAAGCAGGCGGCCGCCGGGTTCGCCGACAAGTTCGACGAGCTGACGCAGTCGGTCGACGACAAGAGCACCGAACTGGTCGACACGCTGGCCACGAAGTACACCGACGCGGTCAAGGCGGTCGACGACGAGATCGCCGCGGAGAAGGAGAAGAACAACGGGCTGGTCGACAAGGCCCTGGACGGCATCAAGGGCGTCATCAAGACGATCCTGGACCTGAAGGACCTGCTGCTGGGGGTGCTGGCGAAGGCGGCGCAGGCGGTGATGGGCATCCTGCGCGACCCGATCGGCTTCCTGGGCAACCTGATCTCGGCGGTCGGCGGCGGGCTCAAGCAGTTCAAGAACAACGCGCTGATGCACCTGCAGCAAGGGGTGCTTTCGTGGCTCCTCGGCACGGCGGCGACGGCGGGCATCACGCTGCCGACGACCTTCGACGTCATCGGCATCCTGCTGATGATCACGAGCCTGCTCGGCTTGACGTGGGCGAACCTGCGCGCCCGCCTGGCCCGCAAGCTGCCGAAGGAAGCAATGACGGCCATCGAGGTCGGCGAACACGCGCTGCCGCTGGTGCTGGAGGTCCGCAAACGCGGAATCCGCGCACTGTGGGACGACCTCAAGACCCGGGTCGGCGACCTGAAGCAGAACCTGATCGACAACCTGGTGTCGTTCCTGCTGCCGACGATCGTCATCGCCGGCATCACTTGGATCATTTCCCTGTTCAACCCGGCATCGGCGTTCATCCGCGCCTGCAAGATGATCATCGACATCGTCAAGTTCATCGTGACGAACGGCCGCCAGATCCTGGAGTTCGTCAACACGGTCCTGGACGCGGTGATCTCCATCGCCAAGGGCGGCGGCGGTGGCGTGGCCGGCCTGGTCGAGAAGTCACTGGCGCGGTCGATCCCGGTGCTGATCGGCGCGTTGGCGGCGTTGCTGGGCGTTGGCGGGATCGCGGGGAAGGTCAAGGAGGTCTTCCAGAAGCTCGCTCGGCCGGTGAACAAGGCCATTGATTGGGTGATCGACAAGATCGTCGGGCTGGCCAAGAAGGTCTGGGCCAAGGTCAAGGCGCTTGCGAAGAAGCTCAAGGACAGGTTCGGCAAGAAGAAGCCGAAGGACAAGAAGCCCGGTGACAAGGACGACTCAGCCGCCAAGTTCGCGCCGGAGCAGACGAGCCTGTCGATGACTGGCGAGAGCCACGCCCTCATCGCGACACCCGACGAAGGTGTGGACATCGCGAGTGCCCGGCTGAAGGTGTCCGTCAAGGCGGGTCGCGTGATCAAGAGACTGCAAGCGAGAAAGCGAAAGGACCCGAAGGAGACGGAGAAGATCACCGACCTCAAGGCCATCGTGCGGACCGCGAAGAGGGTCGAGAAACTCGTCGAGAATGCAGAAAAGCAGAAGGGCAAGAAAGCCAAGAGACTCCTCGACTACCCGGGCTTCCCCGACGCCTTCCGCGACCTGAAGGAGAAGATCGTCAAGTACGGCAGCGACTACGGCGTCAAGGATCTCGTCGAAGGCGATCTGGGCGACCAAGTCAAGATCGAGAAGGAGATCCGAGCCGCCATCGTGTCCGTGGCCAGGCACCACGACAAGGCCGGCCGGTACGAGGACGTCGTCGGTGAAGTGGCCAAGCAGGTGAACAGCGAAGAGAAGATCGCGAAGTACACGTCCTTCCACACCACGCCTCCGGAGTGGCGCGGCAAGGACCTGATCGAAGGCGCGACCTACCTCGTCGTCGGGGAATACGCGAGGGACTCCGGTCGTACGTACCGCATTCTGGTCGGCGACCAGAACCTCGTGGGTGAGGAAGCGAAGAGGGCCTTCGCCGAGTTGGTGCGGGTCACCGCGGCGGCAGGCAAGCTCTCGGCAACCCTGTTGAAGGCGGAAATGAGCCCGGGGATGATCGAAGCCGGCAAGCACCGGCCGGACCTGCGTACGCGGTTCATCGGGATGGCGGTGGAAAAGTACGTCGCCAGGACGGTCTCGCACCCTGACATCAAGCGACTCGGTGCGAGCCGGCCGGGAGAGAGTGTTCCTGACTTCCTGATCAAGGACGGCAAGCGAGCCATCCCCGTGGACGTCACCGGCTCCAGCATCACCTCTACGATGGAGCACCTGCAACGAGCGTACGTCAGCCGGGAGGCACAGATCGTCGCGTACCGTCCCATCCCGGCCCGTACCGTCGATGCCGTGTTCACCTGACCGCCGGAAAGGACTCGGTGTGCCCACCAGACTGGTTGACGAGCGTTTCGAAGATCTCCGCGCCGACGATTCCGGCCGGCCCATCGAAGACTTCGAGCTCGACCGCTGCACGTTCGTCGCTTCGACGCTGGCCCAGCGGACCGATTGGACGCCCAGTCTCGTCGTCCGTGGCGTCAGGGCGACCAGGTGCACGCTGGACAACTGCCTGGCGGTCGGAATCCGGTTCGAGGACGTCACCATCGACAACCTCGTCACCAAAGGCGGCCTGACGCACCTGAGCGGCTGCGTCTTCTCCCACGTCACGTTCAAGGGCAAGGCGGGTGCGATCATGGTCAGCAGGCCCGTTCCTCGGCCCGGCGAAGCCGAAGTCGGCCCCGAGGCCGATCGGGCCTTGGTCGACGCCTACAAGTCGGTCGACTGGGCACTGGACATCGCGGACGCCGATTTCGTGGACGTCAGCTTGGACTACGTACCGGGCGAACTGGTCAGGCGGAACCCGGAAACGCAGTTCCTCCTGCGCCGCGAGCATCGGGCGGAACTGGACCGCCGCTCCGTCCCCGATGGGGCGCAAAGCGTCTTCAGCCGGTTCGACATCAGCCCGTTCGACTCGATGGTGGTGGTGGCCCCCAAGAGATCGAAGCGGTTTCAGCGGCTGAAGGAACTCTTCGACGGACTTCGTGAGGCCGGCTTGGCCGAGTAAGCGCCAGGGCTCAACAACCCGGGCAAGCGGCCTTGTGGGGCACCGCCATCGGCACCACCCGCAGCGCCGCCCCGGCGATCGCCGCGTTGCCCACTCGGTCCTGGCCCGCCGCCAACGTCGACGCCAAATGCGAAGGCACCGTCTTCGAAGACCCGTCCATGGCCGTCTTGGCCGCTTGGGCGTTGCCGATCACCGCCGGGACCAGCACTAGCTTCTTCTTGCCCCGGTCCGCCGCCGCAGCGGTGCTCAGCTCGTGGGCGGTGACCGGAACCGCGGGCTTGGTCTGCGGTGGCATCAGCTCGTGCATCACGCACTCCCGTTGTCGGTCAGGAGTTCAGCATACCGGCCCAGCTCGGCCGGGCGGAACAAGCGCGCTTCGCGCTGGAACTGGCGGGACACTCCCCGGACCACGTGGCGCATGGCGATCGCCGCGCTGCCCGCGTCGGCCGCCGACAGTGCTGCCGTGCGGGCTGCCGACGTGATGCCCGCGCCCGTCATGTCCAAGCGGCACAACACGTCCACGTCCACGTCCGCCGCCAGCGGTGCTTCCGGGGGGAACGCCAGCTCCCACAGGCGACGGCGTTCGGGTACGCCCGGGCGCGGGAAGTGGACCACGAAGTGGAAGCGCCGGGTGAACGCCGGGTCGATGTTCTCCTTGAGGTTGCTCGTCAAGATGATCAGCCCGTCGCTCGCTTCCAGGCGCTGCAACAAATAACCCACTTCCAGGTTCGCGTAGCGGTCCGTGCCGTGCTTGACCTCGCCGCGCTTGCCGAACAGGGCGTCCGCCTCGTCGAACAGCAGTACCGCGTGGCTGTCCTCCGCCTGCTGGAACACCGCCTCCATGTTCTTCTCCGTCTCCCCCACCCACTTCGACACCACCTGCGCGAGGTCCACCTTCAGCAGCTCGAGCCCCAGGATCCCGGTGACGACCTCCGCCGACATCGTCTTGCCCGTGCCCGGCTCGCCCGTGAACAGCGCCTTCACCCCGCCGGTCGCCGACTTCGCCGCGAAACCCCACGACTCCGCGATGCGCGGCCACGCGCGGAACGCCGACGCGATCTCCGTGATCTGGCCCATCTGGGCCTCCGGCAGCACCAGGTCCGCCAGGCCGCGGCGCGGGATGATCGACCGGACGGCGCCGCTCGTGCGACCGCGGGTCACCGTCGCGATCGCCGGCTCCACGTGGGCCGTGATCGGGTGGCCGTTGCCGGACAGGCGCGCGTCCGCGTCGGCGACCGACGCCACCGCGCGCAGTTCGCCGCCGCTCATGCGGTAGCGGGCCGCCAGGTCCGTCAGCACCGCCTCGTCCAGCACCGGGAACGCCGACGACCACATCGCGCGGCGCTCCGGGAAACCCGGCGCCGGGATCGTCAGCTCGCCGTACGTGCGCGCGGCCAGCAGGCCCGGCGGGCGCCACGGCGTCACGCCCGTCAGGCACAGCGGTACCCCCGAGCGCACCAGCGCCTCGTCCGGGTGCGGGCCGAGACCTTCGGTCCGCACCCACAGGATCGCGTCCAGCGCGGCCGCCGTGCGCAGGTCCGCCGCGACGTCCGCGGTCCGGTGACGCAGGGGTTTGCCGGCCGCGGCGGCCAGGGCCCGCGCCGCGTCGATCTGGCTGTCGGCGGGGCAGCCCCACAGGCCGACCACGTCGACGTCACCGGCGGCCAGCGCGCGGCCGAGCGACGTCAGCCGCCGCGACCCGAGGTACGGCGACGCCACCGGACGCTCCGGCCGCGTGACCTCGCCCGGGTCGTGGCCGAGGATGCCGACGTCGCCGCCCCAGCCGAGGAGGTACTCGAACACCCCCGGGCCGAGCGCCAGCTCCTGGGCCAGCTCGGACGGCGCGTCGCCGAACGCCCGCAGCAGGCCGTAGCGGCGCAGCCGGCCCGCGGTCCCCAGCGCACGACGCAGCGCCAGGCGGTCCGGCGGTGTCTCCCCGATCACCGTCACCAGCAGTTCCACGCACGGCGCCCGCCGGTTGAGGTTGTCCACGACGTAGGCGTAGACGCGCTCGTAGCCCGGGTCCAGCTCCGGCGCGGCCACCAGCAGCAGCGCGTCCTGCTCGACCCGCGCCAGGCCGTACCGGGTCGCGAGGGCGTCCAGCGGCAGCGTTACGCCACGCGACGCCGCCAGGCGACGCAGGTGCAGCTCGGCCTCCGGCTCCGGACGCGGGGGCGACGGCGGCTCGGTCATCGCCTCCGCGAACGCGTCGACGCGGTCCAGCAGCCCGTCCACCTGCTCGTCCGTCACGCAGAACGGCGTCAGGTCCGGACGCGTCAGCAGCGCCGCGGCCTCGGACTGGCGGGCGACGGCCGTCCGCAGCGCCAGGTGCAGCTCCGCCAGGCGCACCCGGAGGTGCTCCACCGCCACTCCGCTCACGTCAGCCCCCCGCGAAGATCAGGGTCCGGCCGCCCAGCCAGACCACGTCCGGCACGTCGGCGAGCAGGCCGCCCCGCGCGAGGTCCGCGTGCCGGCGGCCCAGCGGGAGCTTCACGCGCACCGCGTCGCGGGTGAACCGGACCGTGCCCTCCAGGTCGGCGAACCTCGTCAGCGCCGGCATCGGGGACTCCCCCTCCCACAGCTGCCAGGCGATCATGCCCAGGCCGAGGGACGCCGCCAGCGCGACACTGCGCTCCAGCGCGCGGTCGCCGGCCAGGGGCGCGGCCCGCCGCTCGACGAACAGCGCGCGCACCAGTTCGTCCAGCCCGCCGGCGGCGAGGTGCGCGGCCAGCCGGGGTTCCACGCCACCGGTCGTCCACAGTGGAGTCCGCCAGCGCAGCCGGGTCAGCGGATCGTCGCGCACCGGACGCACGTCGGTGAGGAACCGGACGCCCGCCTCGGCCAGGTCCCGCAGGCACGTCGGCGGGAGCGGGCTGTCGCGGACCAGCACCGGGGGCCGCCCGCACGCGATCCAGTGCGGCAGCAGACCGTCCACTGTGGCCGCCCACGCGACCGGGAACAGGCCCTCGGCGTCGACCAGCAGCAGGCCGTCGTCGACGCCGGTGACCAGGAGCGGGTCGGCGGGGTCGTGGCCGCGGCAGAGCGACAGCGCGAGCACGCCGTCCAGCACCGGCAACGCGGGGCGGACCCGCCGCGCGAAGCCGGTCAGGTCCGGTACCGACGCACACCCGGCGAACGCCGCGGCCGAGGCGTCGTCCTCCGGAGTTCGCCGCCAGCCCCGCCGTGGCGCACCGAGCACCTGGTACGCCAGGGCGGCGGCGAACAGCGGGGCTTCCTCGAGCAGGTCCACTCCGGACAGTGCCGGGCCGAGCGCGTCCAGGTAGCCGGTTCTCGCCAGCGGACCGGCCAGCAGGAACGGCAGCACCGAGCTGACCTTCGTCTCCCCAGCCGCCGTCGGGACAGCGGTCACCACCTCCGCGCGGACGACCTCGGCGACCGCGTCCGAGGACCGCACCAGCTCGGCGATCTCCGCGCGGGTTTCGGGCGGCCGCGCGAGGGACCGGCGGCGAGCCAGTTCCGCCGCCAGCACGGTCGCCGGCCCGCTCGGCACCTCGGCAGCGGCCGGACCACCACCGACCGCACCGGGCGGTTCGAAGCCGTCGGAGACCAGCAGCGCGGAGAGATAGCGAACCAGGGTTTCCTCGGGCAGCAAGGAGAGCAACGCGGCCAGCTCGTCCCGCGCGGCCAGTTCCGCGACCAACACGGCGAACGTCGGCGGTTCGGTCTCCGGACCACTGTGGACGGTTGCGGGCACCTCGTCGGCGGGATCCGGCGAGGCGGACGAGGCCGGACCGGGCGGCGGGACCGCGACCGGCACCGGAACCGACCCGGGCGCGAGACCACCGGTGACGGCTTCGAAGACGAGACCGTCCGGCACCAGCACCCGGCCCCCGCGCGCCGACAGCCGGACCGACAGCCGCACCGGCTCGGTGACCTCGACGTCCGGGCCGTCGCCGGTGACGTACTCGTCGAACTCCGCGGCCAGCAGGTCCGGCAGCGCGTCGAGCACCCGCTGGACGAGCCCCCGTGGGTCCGGACCCCAGCTCCAGCCGCCGCGCCGGACCACCCGCACCACGCAGCGGTGCACGGTGATCTCGCCGACGGCGCTCACGGCGTCTTGACCTCCGTCAGCCGGCCCGCGCGGCCCGCCACCAGCACCAGCACGGCGTGCGCGCCCGGGCCCACCGTGACCGGGAGCGCCACGTGGTCGTTGTCCTTGGTGATGGTCCCGCGCAGGGGCAGCGTGTCCGTGCCGTCGGAGACCAGCGCGAACACCGCGGTGTCCTGCGCCGGCTTCTCCGGCAGCTTGACGACCAGCCCGGTCGCGTCGATCTTGAGCGGCTCGGTCACCTTCGCCAGCTTCACCAGCGTGGGTTTCGGCTGCTGGTTCGGCTGCAGCGCGACACCGTAGGTCAACGGCTCCACGAACACCGCCGGCTGGTCGTCGGCTTCGTGCACCGCCAGCTCCCCGCCCGGCAGGGCCAGGGTCGCGACCTCGCCCGTGCTGAGCGGCAGCCGCACCGGCAGCGCGTCGCCGACCAGCGCGGCCGCCGCCGGCACCGGGACGTCGATCGCCTTCACCGCACCCACCAGGGTGCCGGTGCTCGACTCGTACACCGCGAAAAGGCCCATTTCAGCCACCCCCGCTCGTCGCCGCGACCGTGGCCAGGACCAGGAAGTCGACCGACCCGGGTTCTTCGGTGACCGCCGCCGGGGTCGCGGCGGGGTCGTAGAACCGCAGCCGGCACCGGACCCGCCGCTGATCGTCCACAGTGGCCTCGGCCGGCACGGTCAGTCCCTTGTCCGAGGGCGGGATCCGCGGTGTCACATACACGTGCAACGACACGCGGCCGTCGGCGACCTCTTCGGGCGTCACCCCGGACGGCAGCGGCAGCACCATGCCGTCGGTCGCGCTGCCCGACGTCGCCAGCACGCTGCCCGCCGAGATCTGACCGGAGAAACTGCCCGCGATGGTGAGGTTCCCGTTGGCCTCCACGGTCATCAGCGGGTCGACTTCGCCGGTGCCCTTGTACAGCCCGTAGACCAGCGTCGGCGCGTCCGATCCGGACAGCACCAGCGCGGGCTTCCCTTCCCCCACCGCGGGCTGGGTCCGCAGCGCGAGCGTGCCCGACCGGGCCGACACGGTGTCCGCGCGCACCCCGGCGAACCGCGGCGCGACCCCCCGGGCCGTCGGGAACACCGCGGTGAAGTGGCCCGCGGTCCACTGGACGAAACCCAGCAGCACCAGCCACTGGACCGGCGGGGCGGCCGGCGCGGCGTTCACGGCGGGCGGCTGCTGGTCGGCCACCAGCCGCTCGTCGCCGAGCCGCTTGAAGAGGATCTGGTAGGACTCCTCCACCCGCGTGGGCCCGGCCGAGCTCGCGCACGACGTCGGCCCGGTCGCCGGCTGCGCCCGGTCGGCGGCGGTGAGGAACACCGGGTACGGCTCGGTCGTCGGCCGGTCGGCGCCGTTGACGGCCTCGAAGTCCGCCTCCGACAGCACGACCGCCGCCGGCACCACGATCTCCCGGCCGGTCCCGTCGACCGCCAGCCCGGCCTGGACGCTCACCTCGACGAACCGGGCGTTCGTCGCCGGGTCGGTGCGGTTCTCGGTCGTCAGGCCGAGCCCGTCGGCGATGCCCCAGTCGTGCGCGAGGCGCGCGTGCCGGACGGCCGTCGCGCGGGCGTAGGCGACGGTCGCCGCCAGGTCCGCGGCGGCGAGCACCTGCCCTTCGCGGAACTCCGGGCGCAGGGGTCCGGTCACGACGTCTCACCCGACCGCGGCTTGCGGGCGGTGCTGCCGGACCGGCTCGTCGACGACCGGGTCCGCCGGGCCGGCGGCTTCGCATCCTCTTCCTCCCCGGACTCCGGTTCCGGCGCATTCTCCAGCTCCGAAAGCCGGTCGGACAGCCGTTCCGGCAGCTCGTCGCGCACCTCCGAGACCTGCTGCCGGGCGGTGTCCAGCTGCCCCCGCAAGGCCTCCACGGTCGCGACGAGGTCGCTCAGCTGACCGCGCAGGGCGTTGAGCTCCTGCAGGCTGTCGGTCACTTCGGCGGGCACGGTGTACACCTGCTCGCGCACGGGCTTCGGCACGGTCTCCCCCGGCGCCGGGGTCACCAGCAGCGTCCACATCTGCTCCAGCGGGCCGCTGCGCCGCCACTCTTCGAGTAGTTCGGGCACGTACGGGCGCGGGATTGGGCCCGACGCGGGCACGTTCGGGGGCTTGTACACCGGTGTCGGCTGGCAGCACACCTGCTCGGCGAAGTGCCGCAGCTGGTAGAGCTTCGGCAGCCACTCGCCGTAGGCCGAGCCGCCCGGCAGTACCTGCTCCCGCGTCGCCGAGCAGACCCGCACGACGTCGCAGCCGTCCAGCTCCAGGTGCGCGAGCAGCACGTCCTCGTCGGAGCAGTCGACGCACGGCGGGTTCAGCGTCGAGCACGCCGCGTCCGTGACGAACCGGCGCACGGCCGTGGTCAGCTTCCCGGCCGCGTCCGCGAGCAGCCCCAGGTCGGCGATCGCCAGGTGCTGCGCCGGATCCGGCTCGGGGACCGGCAGCGGCTGCGGGACGGCGACCTTGCGGACGTCGTCGTGGAGCAGGCAGTCCGCGACGCCGGCGACCCGGTCCAGCCGGCCGAGCAGCCAGTCCCGGATCCGCACGAGGTCGGCCCGGAACTCCGCCTCCAGCACGTTGTTCAGCGGGGTGCCCTGGGCCAGCAGGCGGACTTCGAGGGGCGCGTCCGGATCGACGGTCGCGACCCGGCTCTTCGCCTCGGCCACGACGGACAGCGCGACCGACCGGTGCGCCGCCTCCGGCCACACGTCCTCGGCGTTCGTCCGGGCGAGCAGGTCGCAGGCCGAGCCGAGCACGCGTCGGGCGGCATCGACGTCACCCAGGTTGTGCTTGGTGCGGAGGTCCTCCTGCCCGGCGGCGTCGTAGGTGTCGTACCGGGCGACGGCACTGGCCAGCGCCCGCACGTACTCGGTCATCTGCCGGGCCGCCGGTGGCTGCGGCACACCCTCACCGCTCTGCTGCAGCAGCCGGAGGTTGTCGGCGTAGCGGACGGCGTCGGCGTTGGCGAACTCGATCGCCCTGGTGGACGCCGGGCCGGCGACGGACATCGGGTCCAGGTAGCGCTCGAGCCGCCCGCTCAGCAGCCGGACCTGCTCGAAGGTGTCCTTGTCGCCGATCTGCGCCAGGAGCTTGGTCGCCGGGTTGAACCGGTGGTCGTCGCCCGTGTCGCACTTGACGACGAACCGGAAGCCCTCCTGCACCCGCGACGGCACGCAGCCCGGCGTCGGGCACGGCTCTTCGGTGGCGAACGGCGCGACCGGGTCGGCCATGCTCTCCTCGTACCGCACGAAGAGGCCGAAGTGGCGCTGGTCGTCGTCGCACGGGTCGCCGCAGTGGACGCCCGGCGACGTCACGCGGAGCTCGCGCACGAGGGCCTGCACGTCGACCTTTTCCTTGCAGGACAGCACGATGTCGTTGCCGCAGCAGTCGAGCGCGTGTCCCGGGTGGACGAGCACCGTCCCACCCGGACAGGAGTCGCACGTGACTTCGAGTCCGCAGACGACACCCGGGCCGGACACCATCCGGTTGTGCAGCCGGTCCTTCCCGGCCACGTAGTCGGTCAGCAGGGTGAGGTCGTCCTCGGTGAGCAACTGGCCCGCGAAGAACCGCGGCCGGGCGAACGCGGCCGGGAAGGCCGACGTCCCGCCGCACCCGCACCCGCAGTCGGTGGTGGTCATGACCGCTCCTCGGTGACGAAGAACCAGCTCTCGAAGACGTCGCCGCCCGCGCCGGTGCCGGACGTCCACGGCCCGATTCCGGTCGGCGGCACCAGGCAGCCGGTCGGGTCGGGCTCGGGCTCGGGGTGGTGGTCGTGGCCCGATTCCGCGTCGGCCTCGGCGGTCGCCGCGCCGACGAAGGGCACCCGGCCGCCGACGTTGGTGCCGTCGACCGGACGGCAGCAGTGGTCGAGGATGAACGCCGCGCGGACCGTGATCAGCACACGGTCGCCGTCCTGCAGCGTCTCGCGGGTGGTCTGCCGGTACCGGAAGTGGTCGGTGAACTCGCCGTCCTCCGGCGTGGGTTCCTCGAACCGGCCGCCCATGTACCAGGTGTCGGCGTTGCGGCCGGCGCCGCCCTCGATCACCTGGATCTCCACGACGCCGCGGCGCAGGCTGTCGACGCGGACGCCGTCGGAGAAGTGGACCACGAGCCCGCCCCCGTCCTTTTGCGTGCCGAGCAGCTCCTTCGCCTCGTCCACTGTGTACGTGTGCCCGTGCCGCCAGTTGATCCCGGTGATCACGGTCGGCACGCGCCGGCCGAAGAAGCGGCGGACGTCCAGGTGGATCTGGTCCTCGCGGACCGGCTGGGCGAAGTCGACGTCGTCGATCCTGGCCAGCCACAGCACCTTGTGCTCGCAGGGCGTGCAGCAGGTCTCGCAGCGCTCGTCCTTCGGCGGTGTCTTGGTGGTGACGCGGACGCAGTAGGTCTCCTCGGTGTAGCCGAAGTCGCAGTCCGAGGTGTCCGCGCAGGCGGAGTTGAACACGGTCCGGGTCGGCTCGACCGCGCGCTCGGCGTACTCGACGCCGACCCACACCGTGCCGCCGGTGCGCTCGTCCTCGTGCAGGGCCTCCCACAGGTCGATCGCGCAGCCGCCCGGCACGACGATCTCGTTGCCGTCGCAGTCCACGCCGAGCCCGGCGGTGATGCGCACCTTCGCCTGGTGTTCCGCCTTCTCCTTGCCGTCCTCCGGTGGCGCGGGTTCGACGAACAGCCCGCACACCACGCCGTAGCCGAGCAGGCAGCGCATGCGCAGCTTCAGCTTCTCGCGGAAGTACTCCTGCTCGCGCTGGAAGTCGCGGGCGGTGAGCAACTGCCCGTGGAAGTACCGCAGCCGGCGGAAGGGCTGCTCCGGTGTCGTTGCCTCGGTCATCTCTCTTCTGTCCTCTCAAGACACTCGCGTGTGGACCCCGACCGCGGACACCACACCGGCGCTCACCCCGTGGCGGGCGCCCCGTGGTCCGGGCCTCAGTACTCCGTCGTGGTTCAGGCGCGCGCCGCCCACCACGGGCGGCGGGAGCGGGACGAACGCGGTGTCCACCCCGACCGTCGACCGCGTGCCGACCACGAACCCCGCCCCGCCGGTGCGCACCGTTCCCCTCGTGTGCGCGGGCGCCTGCCGCACCACCAGGCGCCGCACCGCGTCCTCGTCCGCGGCCCCGGCCGGCAGCAGGACCCGGAACCGGTGGGCGTGCTCGGTGAGGGGATCGGTGTCCGGGTCGCCGAACGCGCGCAGCGGCGTCGCGCCCAGCGTCGAGGTGTCCAGGCGCAGCCGGGACGACGAGCGGCCGAACAGCCGCACCGAGCCGAGGCCGCGGGCGGTCGCCGGCTTCGCGGCCGCGCGCACCTGCGCCCAGTGGCGGTCGCCGGCCAGTTCGTCGATCACCGGCTCGACCCCGAAGACGATCTCGACGGCCTCGGACAGCCCGCACGGCGTGCCGCGACGCCGGTACAGCCGGGGCGCGGCGGCGATCAGCTTCCGGCGCGTCCCGGCGTCCCACCCGGCTTCGAACGACAACCCCAGCAGCCCGGCCAGCCACGGCAGCGCCGCGTCCGGCACCCCGGCCGGGTCGAGCAGCGCCGGGTAGCGCTCGACGACCCGGTCGATCTCGGCCGTCGTGGCGTCGAACAGGGACAGGAACCGCTCGGTGAAGTCGTCGGCGGCCGGGTCCTGCCGGAACGCGGCGGGCAGCAGGTCCGCGCTGGTGGAGCGCGGGAAGTCGAGCCGGATCCGGTGCAGGACCGGCGTCGCGGCGGAGTCGCCGGACAGCCGCACGCGCACGGTGAGGTACCGGCCCGGCGGCTGGTCGACGAGGAAGTCCGTGACGCCCGCGGGCGCGGTCTGCCAGTCGCTTTCGGCGAACCTGCCGTCCTCGGACACCACAACCGCCACCGACACGGCCGTGCCCGGCGGTACGTCCGCGCTGACCCGCACGCGGTGCCACCGGCAGCGCGAGATGCCGCTGTCGACCAGGCCGGTGGTGAACTCCCCTTGCGGCACGTACTGGCCGGCCCCGGGCGCGGGCTCCTCGCGCGGCTGTCCGGTCCAGTCGTAGCACGTTGTCACCTCGCCCTCGGATCCCATCTCCCGCAGGCAGAAGCCGTCGTCGTCCGCGGCGACGAGGGTGCCCGAGGGCAGCGCCGCGGCCAGTTCGTCCACTGTGGACTCACGGAACCGGTGGTGGTCGCGGCGGTGGATGCGGAGCCGGCCGTGGTCCGCGGTGAGCAGCCAGATCGTGCGGCCGGGTCCGGTGCGGATCCCGATGATCTCGCCGTCGACGCCGGTCCGGACGACCTCGAGAAGCCGGCCGTCGGCGCCGTACCGCCGGAGCCGGTCGCGGGCGGCCACGAGCACCTGCTCGTCCTGGGCGAGCGCGACGACACCGGCGTGCCGGAGCCCGATCACGGCGGTCAGGTGATCGCCTTCGTTGCGCCACAAGAAGACCTTGCCGGAGCCGGCGACGGCGATCCGGTGTCCCCGGGCGGCCACGGCGACCGGCTCGTGCAGCAGCCGCGGGTCGCAGCCGGGCGGCCACAGCGGCGGCCAGCCGCCGTCGCAGGTGTTCCGGCGCAGCACCCGGTTCCCGGACAGCAGGTACCAGCCGCACGGCGCGCAGCCCGGGGCCAGGCGCGGGTCGGGGAACCACGGCAGCAGCTGGGTCCGCGTGGGCCCCGCCGGCGACGGGCCGTCGAAGGCCAGCCGGACGCCCGCCGGGTCGCCGAACCCGACGACGCCGGCCACCGCGGCCTGGTCCCACCCGACGACGTCGTCGAGCAGCCGGAAGGTGCCGGGGGTGGGGGTGCACGTCATGGGGACTCCTCCACCGGGATCAGCAGCGGCCGCTCCGGCCACACCAGGTCGTTCGGCGGGATCGCGTGGTCGGTGCACGGCGGCAGGCGCAGGCCGTCGACGGTGAGCGCGAGCCCGGACACCGCGAGCACGCCGTCGACGGCCAGGAGCCGCCGCACGAGCGCCGTGTGCCGCACCGCGCCGCCGAACGGCCAGCCGGCCCCGCTTTCCCCGCCCCGCACCGGGTCGAGGTACGTCGTCACCGCGTCGGACGCCCGCGCGAGCACGGCGGCGCGGTCCTGGCCGGCGTCGAGCAGGACCCGGGCCTCCACCGCCACCCGCCGGAACGCGACCGGGCCGGTGACGACCGTGATCCCGGCGGGCGCCACCTCACGGCCGAGGAAGTCGGCCACCGCACGCAGGGTCCCGGCGCTCGGCTCGGGCGGCTCGGTGGCGCCGTCCTCGATCGGCGGCACGACGAGGACTCCGACGACACCGGGGATGGGTGTGCCGGCGAAGTCCGGGTGCAGGCCGGGCACGCCGTTCGCGCGGGCGACCGACGCGCCCGGCGCACTCAGCGCCAGCAGGCCGTAGTCGGCGGGCGCGACGGCCCGGCCGCGGGACCGCAGCTCGCCGACGCCCCGGCGCATCACGTCGTCGTCCGGCTCGGCGTCGGTGCCGCCGGTCGCCGGGAACGGGTTGTTCACCCCGGTCACGAACGGCCGCGCGGTCACGACGCCGGTGATCGCGCCGGCCGCCACCGCGCCCGCCTTGCCGCCGCCGACGCGGTAGCGCACGGCTCGCACGGTGCGGAAGCCCGGTGGCACGGGCGCGCCGTGGACGCCGTCGCCGAAGGTGACCACGCCGGTGTCGTAGTCGACGACGAAGACGCGGTCGTCCGGGCCGTACGCGGCGAGGCTCGGCACCTCCTGCCACGGCGCCGCGTTCTCGCCCGCGGTCCCGAACAGGTCGACGCCCGGGTCGTCGTCGACCTCGATGTCGACGGTGCCCGCGAGGACCGGGACCTGGCTCAGCCTCAGCTGCCGCTGCTCGGCCGGGGTCGCGGCGTCCTGGATCGGTTCCAGGGGCTCGTCGAAGATCGTGTGGGCGGCGGTGGCGGCGACCGTGTTGAGCCGCAGGCCCGACACCAGGGGCGGCGCGACCGTGAAGATGCCCTGCGTGACCTGCAGGCGCAGCCACCGCAGTGCGGGGCCGGGCCGCCTGGTCGGCGGCTGGCCGGTCGCCCACGTCCGCGGCAGCCGCAGCTCGATGGTGCCGCTCGCGCGCAACCCGCCGGTCTCGTCCCGGACGACGTCGGCGGGCACGAAGCGGCCGCCGTCCAGCACGTCCCAGCGCAGCACCGGCTGCGGCGCCAGGGGAAGCGGGGTGAGGCCGCCGGCCGACGCGGGCGCCGGGGCCGCGACCGCGATCACGAATCCCAGCGACAGCGCCGGGAACGGGCCGGCGACGCCGTCGAGGCCCAGCCACAGCGCGTTGCCGGGCTGCGGCTCGGTGCCGAACGGCGCGAACGGGCGGCCCGGCCCGTTCGGCCCGAGCGGGACCGGCTCCAGCGCGCCGCCGCGCTGCACGGCGAGCACGCTCAGCGTGGCCGGCGTGGCGTAGAGGTCGTGGTCGGTTTCGTAGACGACCTGCTCGCCGACGCCGGACGCGGCCGCCTGGAACCCGGCCGGGACCAGCACGGACGCGCCGTCCGGCGGCTTCACGGTGAACTCCAGCAACGCGGCCGCCGCGGTGGCCGGGCGGCGGCGCACGCCCGCGGTGTTCAGGTGCTCGGCAAGGATCTTCTCCGGCAGCCGGTTCACCCGGGTGAGCACGGGCTCGACCTGGGTGCCGAACAGCCGCACGAGCGCGACGCCGGCGTCCTGCCGGTCGGGGTTGGTCCAGTCCGGGGTGTAGCCCGGGATGCGGTCGCGCACCGCGGCGCGGACGGCTTCCCGCGTCGCGTCGACGAGTTCGGGCTGCACACCGGACGGCCCCGGGCCGGGCACGATGTGGCCCTCCTGGCCCGAATCGCGCGCCCACCAGACGTCGCCGGTCACAGCAAGCCCTCCCCCGGTTCGACGACGGGCACGACGTGCGTGCGCACCTCGCGGACGACCGGCAGGTCGCCGGCGCGCAGGGGCACGTCGTCGCAGGTCTCCGCGGGGTCGGCGCCGTCGATGCCGATCGCGACGGCGGCGACGTCCGCCAGGTCGCCGAGCGCCTGCTGCGCGGCCCGCAGCAGCCCGGACGGTCGCAGTGCCTCGCCGAACGGCCACCCGGTCCCGTCCTCGCCGCCCACCAGCGGGTCGAGGAACCGGCGCAGTGCTTCACCGACCACAGTGGACACCTTGACGCGGTCGGCGGGGGCGCCGGCCAGGTCGACCCGCAGCCGGACGTCCCGGTAGGCCGGGACCTTCACGAACACCTCGGCCGTCAGCAGGCGGGTGCCGGCGAGCCGGCGCGCGACGGCGGCCAGCGCGCCCGGATCCGGTTGTGGTGCCGGGACGAAGTCGGGCGCGGCGAAGTCCGCGCGCGGCACGGCGGGGACGAGGTGGACGGTCACCGCGCCGGGCACCCGCGCGCACGGGAAGCCCGGGTGCTCGCCGACCGAGGCGTAGGCCCGTCCGACCGCGACGCCCGGGGTGGTCACCGCCAGGGTGACGTAGTCGCCGGGGGTGACCGCCCGGGTCACTTCGCCGAGTGCGCCCGCCGCACGGGCCCGGGCCTGGGCGACCGTCTCCGGATCGGCGCCGCCCTCGGCCTGGACCGGGTTCGCACCGCGCACGGGCAGGGCGTTGTCGACCGGCAGCCAGTTGTCGGTGAGGCCGCCGTTGCCGTCCTGCCCGCCGCCGATCGTGTAGTCGACGCGCAAGTCGCCGGACCGCGGCGGGATCCGGCCGGTGAGCCCGTCGCCGAACTCGAGCGCGCCTTCGTGGCGGTCGAGCAGGAAGACCCGGTCGCGGGAGGTGCCGAAGGTGAAGTCCACCGCGGACTTCCAGTCTTCGCCGGCCAGGTCCAGGGCGGCGGTCAGCAGCCGGTCGGCCGCGTCCGGCAGGACGAGCCGCTGGCCGGGCAGCTTCAGCCAGTCGCCGGTCTGGTCCGCCAGGCCGGTCACCGTCCGGCTCTCGACGTGCCGCGCGGCCGACACATTGACCGTCAGGCTCAGCAGCCGCGGCGCCGACGCGTAGGTGGCGGCCTTGGTGGACACCGTCAGCCCGCGGGCCGTCGTGGACCAGTCCTCCGGCGGGCGCAGGCGCACCACGCCGGAGCGCCGCAGCCCGCCGGTGCCGTCCTGGACCTGTTCGAACGGCCCGGAGGCGTCGCCGCTGGGCCGGAACCACGACCAGGTCAGCTCGGCCGGTGGCGCGACGGCCACGTCCGACGTCCACGACGGCGGCAGCGCCGAGTCGAGTTCGAAGAGCAGCGACAGCCAGCCGGACGCCGGGTGGGCACCGTCGAGCGGCAGCGTGAAGCGCGCCGACGCGGGCGCGCCGTCGCTGCCGAGCAAGGGAACCCCGCGGCGGGCGAGGAGATCCGCGGTGCGGTCGCGGTCGGTCACCACCGTGACCTCGCCCGTTACGGGGAAGACGGTGACGTCGTCGTCGAGGGTGAACCGGATCGCCGCGGCCGGGTCGCGTGCCAGGACCGTTCCCTGCGGAACCACGGTCGGCTCCGGCGAGCCGGTGGTCAGCGCGAGGACGGTCGCCGCCGGCTGCGCCGGGCGCGGCGGCTCCAGGTCGAGGAGCTTCAGGATCGCGACGACCAGTTCGTCCGGGGCCTGGTCCAGCCAGTAGAGCCGCTGTTCCAGCAGGTACGCGAACAGCTCCAGCAGCGTGATCCCGGGGTCCACGGGCGCGTGCAGCGTCCACGTACCGTCGGACTCCGCCGGGATGCGGCGGGTGACGGCCGCCATCAGGTCGGCCCACGTGAGGTCGTCGAGCTTCGGCACGGGCAGCGTCACGGCGTGCTCCCCGCCAGGCCGGCGGAGAACGGGAACACCAGGTTGGCCTTGGTGTTGGTGCGCCGGATGCGGTACGCGACGGAGACCGTGACGCGGGATTCGCCGGCCGGGTCGGCCTCGGCGAGCACGGAGTCCAGCTCCACCCGCGGCTCGAACTTCCGCACCGCGTCGGCGATCGAGCGTTCCAGCTCGCGCAGGTTCTGGACGCTGCCGGGCGCGAACACCGACTCGCTCACCGTGGTGCCGAGGTCCGGCCGCATCACGCGCTCGCCCGTCGCGGTGAGCAGCAGCGCGCGCAGGCAGTGCTCGATGCTGGTCTCGCCGACGGCGTAGGACAGCCGGCCGGCCTCGTCGGGCACGATCGGGAACCGCCAGCCGGTGCCGAGGAAGGGCTCGCTCACGTCGCCTTCACCTTCTTCGCGAGCACGGACGGCGGGAGCGGTGTCGCGGGACCGGTGACACCGCCCGGCGCGGGGTGGGTGTGCTGGACGAACGCCTGCAGCAACGCGTTGCCGAGCACGACCGGCTCGGTCGAGCCGCCACCGAGGTCGACGTCGCTCGCCTTGACCGTCACGGTCTTGGCCTCGACGGTGATCTCGCCGCTGTCCTTCAGCACCACCGTCGCGCCCGACGCGGTGCTGATGGTGATCTCCTTCTCCTTGTCGTCGAAGAGGATCCGGTGCCCGGCCTTGGTGCGGACGATCTTCTGGTCCCGGCCGTCGTCGTGCGCCGTCGGCGGTTTCTTCTTGCCGTTGTAGAGCCCGCCGAGCACGTACGGCTGCCGCATGTCGCCCTGGAAGAACGCGACCAGCACCTCGTCGCCGACCTCGGGCACGAACACCGAGCCGTAGCCGCCGCCGGCGTGCAGCTGGCTGACCCGGGCCCACGGGCTGATCGACGCGCCCTTGTCGAACCAGTAGTACTTCACCTTGACGCGGCCCTCGTCGTCGCCGTCGTTCTCCACGACCTCCGCGGGCGCGACGCCGTAGTAGCGCTGGTCGTACTGCATGGCGCGTGGCATCGCCGTCATTGCTTGTCCCCCTGGAAGATCTTCCGCCCGGTGAACGTCGTGAAGAAGCCGCTGGTGTTGAGGGCGTGCTCCACGCGCTTGACGAAGTAGGTGCCGGAGAACCGCTTGCCGAGCCCGAAGATCTCCAGGTTGTCACCCGGCCGCAGCTCCGGGAGCCCGGCCACCCGGCCGGTCGCGGTGATGAACTCGTAGGCCTTCTCCCGCAGCAGCGCGATGGCCAGCTCCTTGGCCTCCTCCTGGCTGAGCACCGGCGCGTCGACCACCACTTCCTGACGGCCGCCGGCCGCGGTTTCGGCCGCCTGCGGCCCGCTCTGCCCGTCGGCCGAGTTCTGCCCGCCGGGCAGGTCCTTCGCCGTCGCGACGTACTCGATCGGCTCGGCCTTGACCGGGTCCCAGCCGTGCACGGTGAGCTGGCTGACCTGGTTGGAGATCGTCATGGTCGGTGTGAAGTCGATGAGGTTGGGCACCAGCCCGGCCGGCTGCGCGGTGGGCCCGGTCGCCAGGCCCGGGGCGTAGGCGAGGCGGAACAGCCGGATCGGGCGGCTGTCGCGGCCGTCGGTCGGCTTGACGAAGTAGAGCGTCTGCGTGCTCGTCTCCGGGTCGGGCAGGATGTAGCAGTCGAAGTCGATCCGCTTGGCCCGCTCCATCAGGAACTGCGCGTCGGACTGGTTCTTCTGCACCACGAGGTCGTGCGGCGGGCCCTCGTGGGTCGTCTTGAACGCCAGGTGGTTGCGCCGCGCGATCTGCTCGGCGATCTCCCAGTCCGTCTTCCCGACGAAGTTCTTGTCCTCGTCCTTGGTGGGCTTGCGGTCCTTGAGCGCGAGCATCCCGTCGACCCCGGTGATGGAGACGGTCGGCGACGCGCCGTCCGGGAACTTCGGGGCCAGCGAGCTGATCGTGCCGGTGGCGACGGTGAACAGCTTGTCCGCGTAGCCCAGCCGGACGGAGACGAGCGTGCCGATCTGCAGCTGCGGCGAGTCGCTGTGCTTGAACTTCAGCGCGACGTCGTCCCAGTTGTTCAGCTCCAGGTCGAAACCGGACATCTCGTCGAGGTCGCGGTGCACCTTGAGGTCGATGATGTCGTTCTTGGTCGACGCGTCGGCCCGGAGGCCCGTGATGACGACCTCGAACTCGGGCGCGTACCGGTCGGGGTCGGCGATCTCGGGCCGGGTGCCCGCGGGCGCGGTCATCGCACTCCCCCTCTCACGGCAGCCGGGGCACGGTCAGCACCAGCCCCGGCCGCAGGTCGCGTGGATCGGTGATGCCGTTGGCGCGCGCCAGCTCCCGCCAGGCGTCCGGTCGCCGGTACACCGCGGCCGAGATGCGGTCCCAGGTGTCGCCGCGCCGGACGACGTAGCTCTTCTCGACCGTCGGCGACGTCCGCGGCGGGTCGAGGTCCTGCTCGCGCGCCGGCCGGTACTCCTTCAGGGTGAGGTCGAGCTGCGCGCGCAGCGGCACGCCGTTCTTGGCGAACAGCACGTAGTTGACGTCCAGCTTCTCCACCACGCCCCGGAACACCGTCCGGTCCCAGACGAACTTGACGATCGGCGGGGCGTGCAGGCTCTGCTGCGGCCGCATCAGCCGCCGGATGTTGTCCACATAGGACTTGCGGACGTCGGCGAGGGTGTCGGAGGTGTCCACCAGCGCCTGCACGGTCAGCGACTCGCTGCCGCCGCGGATGTACTGGATGGGCGGCGACTCCAGGCCGGGGATGGTGATCTCGGCGAAGGTGTTGCTCTTGCTCAGCTTGTAGTCCGTCGGGTTGAACTTCAGCGGGATCCGCTTCGGCACGCCCTGCGGGTTCGCGGGCTGCTCGATCTCCAGGTGCGCGTCGGCGCCCTGGCTCACCGCGGAGAACGGGGTGACGCTCATGCCGGGGCTCCCCCGCCGATCTTGCGGTCGTCGTCGCTGCGCTCCGCCCGGGCGCACTCCTGTTCGTAGAGCCGCGCCCACGCCTGGATGTGCTTGTTGAACAGGCTGGTGAACAGGGCGCCGTCGTCGCCTTCCACCTGGAACCGCACCTCGAGGTTGTGGATGATCAGGTTCTTGGGCACGCTGTGTCTCCTCAAAGCGCTGTCCTCTAGAGGACGGCCGTCAGGCCCTCGTGGGCGATTTCCAGTGACTCGACCGCGACCGCGCTCTGCTCGCCGTGCAGGTCCGGCCCGCTCCACCTGGCGGCCAGCCCGCCGTGGAAGATCCACGACTTCGCGGGCACGCCGGCGTCGTCGAGCATGATCACGGCGCCGTCGCGGCGGGCGCCGAGCGAATCGTGCAGGCCGGTCTCGTACCAGGACCACAGCAGGCGGTCGCGGACCACGCCGCGCTTGAGCGTGATCGGGTTCCACGAGTGGCGCAGCGGCAGCCGGTGCACGGTGTCGTTGCGGCCACCTTCGGCGTAGGTCACCACCTCCAGCTGCGCCCCGAGCCCGGTGACCTCCTGGAACGCGCCCGCGGCGACCACCGGCAGCAGCTGGGCCTGCGCCGGCGGCAGGTAGACGTCGGCCGCCGACAGCGTCACGACGAAGCGGAACTTCGGCAGGGGCTCGTTGAGGGCGAGCAGCTGCTCGACGGGCGTGGTCACTCCTCGATCACCTCCAGACCGCGGTCCTGGCCCAGCACGAGCCGGAGCCGGATGAACTCCATCGGTACGGCCGGTGCGACGTCGATCTCGCACACGACCTGCCCCGGGTCCTGCTCCGGCGGGTTGTTCGAGTCGTCGCACACCACCTGGAACGCGTCCTCCGGCCGGGTGCCGGCGAGCGCCCCGGTCCGGAACGCCTCCAGCAGGACCGAGGTGATCGCGCGGACCAGCGACAGCCGCAGCTCCGGCGAGTTCACCTCGAACACCAGGGGCGCGGCGGCCCGCCGGACGGCCCGCACCAGCAGGTGCAGCAGCCGGCGGTGGGCGACGTACACGCGGCGTGGGTCGGGCGACAGCGTCCGCCCGCCCCACACCACCAGGCCGCGGCCGCGCAGGCAGCGCACGAGGTCGACGTTCGCGTCGAACAGCCGCACCTGCTGGGCCTCCGGGTACTCGACCTCGAGGTCCACCGCGTCCAGCAGGGTGGCGTTCGCCGGGGTGACCGCGGCACCGCGCTCGGCGTCCAGCCGGGCGATGAGGCCCGCGACGTGCCCGGACGGCGGGATTGTCCGCAGCCCGGCGCCGTCGAGCGAAGGCGCCCGCAGCGGCGGGTGGTACACCGCCGCCGCGGCGAGCAGCGCCTCGTCGCCGAAGCCCGCCAGCGCGCCGGCCCAGGCCACCACGTCGTCCACTGTGGACTTTTCCGGCGGGACGTCCAGCAGCACCAGCCGGTCCAGCAGCGGTGCCACCGTGCCCAGCAGGTTCAGCACCAGCTCCGTGTGCTCGGTCCCGGTCAGGTCGGCGCCGAGGTCGGGCAGGGCCACCAGCGCCGGTTCCGGCAGCTCGGCCTGCGTGGTCACGGCCGACGCGTAGTCGTCGCGCCGCGGCGGGCTGTCCGTGCCCCCGGACAGCGTCAGCTCCCACGCCATCGAGAGCGGCGCGTCCGGCGGGATCGGCGCCGCCCCGGCCACCGGGACCACCCGGATCAGCCGGGACGCGGCGACGCGGCCGACCACCTCACCGGGGGCCATCCCGGCGAACGTCTCCGCCGGCTCGCCGGGCACGAGCACCCGCACGGTGACCGCCGGCGGGCCCGCGACGCTGCTGCCGCGGTACCGCACGCTCACCCGGCCGCCGTTCGCCCACGCGCCGGGACTCGCGGCCACCACGAGGAAGCCGTCCGTCCACAGTGCACTGGCCGGCGTGGCGGGCCCGGACACCCGCAGCACCCACGCGGTGCGGCCGTCGTTCTCGAAGAACCCGCGCAGCGCGTACGGCGTCGCCGACGTGCCGTCGGGCGGGCCGAACGCGCCGACGACGTCGTTCCAGCTCTCGACGCGGACGGGCGAGCCGACCGGTCCGCGCCGGGTGCGGCCGAGGAACACCGCCACGTCCGTGCGCAACGGCTCGTCGTCCGAAGCCGCACGGTCGAAGGTGAGGGATACGCCGGGAAGCGCCGCGCTGGTCATGTTCCTGCTTTCACGCGTCGATCAGGAGGCTCTCGACGGCCAGCACGAGGGTCTCCATGGCGATCTCGTTCTTGGTCGCGTTGAACGACGGGCCGGTGTACTTCGTCGGCCAGGCCCGGTCGAAGTTCCAGCGCATGACCTCCTGGCGGTTCTCGTCGAGCATGACGATCGAGCCGGACGTGCGCCGCACGCGGCCGTCGAGCGCTTCCTTCACCCAGTTCCAGAAACCGACGTGGCCGGTCACCCCGCGCTTGAACGTCAGCGCGCTCGGGAACTTCTTGAGCCCGACGAGCTTGCGGACCGTGATGTCCTCGCTGCCGGTGCGGTACTCGATCACGGGCAGCTCGACGTCGAGCCCGCTGGCCTCGGTGAACGACCCGCTCACCGCGACGCCGTCGTCGCTGACGTTGGTCACGATGACAAGGAAGTTATACGCGGCATAGGGATCGTCCCGCGTCACTGGTGGCATGTCCGTTGCCTTTCGGGTCAGACGAGCTGGGGCTCGCGGGTCTTCTGCTGGATCCGGAAGATCACGAACTCCGCCGGGAACACGGGGGCCACGCCGATCACGCAGATGAGCCGGCCGTTGGCGATGTCGTCGTCGGTCATCGTGGAGCGGTCGCAGTGGACGAAGAACGCCTCGTCCGCGGTGGTGCCGGCGAGCGCGCCGCCGCGCCAGACCGTGGTGAGGAAGTTCGCGACCGTCTGCCGCACCAGCGCCCAGAGCGACTCGTCGTTCGGCTCGAACACGACCCACTGGGTGCCCTCGTCGATCGATTCTTCGAGGAACAGGAAGAGCCGGCGCACGTTGACGTACTTCCACGAGGTGTCCGAGGACAGCGTGCGCGCGCCCCACACCCGCTGGCCGAGGCCGGGAAAGAAGCGCAACGCGTTGATGCCGCGCGGGTTCAGCACGTCCTGGTGGCGCTTGGTGACGTCCTGCGCGATGCCGTCGGTGAGCCGGATGCCGCGGATGACCGCGTTCGCCGGGGCCTTGTGCACGCCGCGTTCGGTGTCGGTGCGGGCGTAGATCCCGATGACGTGCCCGGACGGCGGCGCTTCGACGAACTGGCCGGTCGAGGGGTCGTTGACGACCAGCCACGGGTAGTACAACGCCGCGTACTTGGTGTCGAACGGCTCCCGGAACGCCTGGATGCCCTCGATGTCGAGGCCGTCCTGCGGGTCGAGCACGGCGAACCGGTCCTTGAGCTGCTCGCAGTGCGTCACCAGCGCGGATTCGACGGTGCCGGACCAGACGCCCGGCACCGCGCAGATCGCGACCTCGTCGATGTCCTCCAGGGCCACGATGCCGGTGCGCTTGCCGCTCCCGCCGTCGGTGCCGACGAAGTCGCCGACGTCGAGCCCGTCGAAGGCGTCCGTGCCGTCCTGGTCGAGGGTGAGCCAGGCGCCGGTGCGCGGGGTGGGGAACTTCGCGGGGTCGGTGCTCAGGCCGGCCAGCGTGGTGGCCCGCACCAGCCGCGACTGGCTCTCCAGCGTGCCCACCACGGTCCCGGGCCCGGCGCCGGTCAGGCGCAGGTTGCGGAACGTCTCGGTGACCGAGCCACCACCGGGGTCGGTGAACCGCGTGTCCACAGTGGACTCGATCAGCAGGACCCTGGCGGTCTCGAAGACGAGCTCCGGGGTGTTCGCGTCGAACGTGACGACGTCGTCCGGCTGGATCGACACGACGTGCAGCGTGCTCAGCCGGTCGCCCGTGTCGAGCTGGGTGGCCGCGGCCTCGTACAGCCGGCTGGAGCCGCTGACCCGCAGGACCGGGCCGGCACTGGTGTTCGCGCGGCGCACGCGGCGCACGGTGAGGCCGGTCTTCCACGGCGCGTGCGTGGTGCCGTCCGGGAAGGTGAGCGTCACCTGGCCGTTCGCGGGCTGCGCGACGGTGACCTTGAACCGCCGGTCGCCGATCAGGATCCAGACGTCGGCGGGCAGGTCGTCGGGGTCGAGCCCGGGCACGGCGTTCACCTGGATCGACGCGGCGTCGCGGTCGGCGTCGGCGGCGACCGCGGTGACGAACAGCGGCCCTTCACCCGGGTCCGCCAGCACCGGCAGCGAAGCGCTCACCGACGGCTGGATCCGCACCTGCACGGTCCTGCCCCAGGACCCGGCGCTGGAGGCGGTGAACTGCAGCGCCGGCGTGGTGTCGCGCGCGCCCTTCTGCACGTAGTCGCCGCGGGCCGACTTCACCTCGGACGCCAGCCCGGTGGCGAGCGTGACCCGCCCGGAGGCGGCGTCGTAGGCGGTGATCGTCGCGGTGCCGATCTCGACGTTGTCGCTGCCGCGGACGACGGTGACGTCGTCGCTGCCGGTGAACCCGACGACGTGGCCCAGCTCCAGCGTCGTGGCGCCGGCGGCGGCGTCGCGGGTGACCGGGCTGACCAGGCCGGAGCCGACCGTGCCGGACGCGGCCAGCGCGCCGCCGCTCGCGACCCGCTTGACGTAGAGGCGCTGACCGCCGTTGTCGAAGAAGCCCTTGACCGCCAACGGGAACAGCCACCAGCGGCCGCCCTCGGCCGGGTTTTCCGCCCACTTGTCGCGGATCGCCGGCTCCGGCTCGGGCAGGAACCCGCCGAACGTCGTCCGGAACTCCAGGAAGTTCGTGACCAGCTTCGGCTTCCCGTCGGTCGGGCCGCGCTGGGTGACCCCGACCATGCCCGCCGTGCTGGTGCTCACCCCCGCGATCGGCCGCGGCCCCGCGTCGACCTCCTCGACGTAGACGCCGGGGCTCAGGTATTCGGGCATGGTTTTCGCTCCTTCTCTCCTGCTAGGCGATCTCGATGACGTGCCGCCGGTCGCGCTGGGCCGGCAGCCGGACGTCCAGCGCCCCGGTCCGCCCCGGCCGTTCGGTGGCCGTGAGGTGGAAGACCTGCTCGGGCGGCGGCCCGGTGACCGGGTCGCCCTCCCAGCGCAGGGCGAGCCGGAACGCGCCGTCGGCGTTGGCCAGGGTCCGCTCCTGCCACGCGACGCCGTCCCGGCTCGTCGTGCCGCGCGCCTCGACCAGCGCGTTCACCACCGGCGCCCGCGTTGCCCGGTCGAGGACGACGCCGTACACCGTGCGGACGCCGGGCCCGTACGGGAACGCCACGCTCGGCAGCAGCCGGACCAGCCGCGGTTCGCTGCCGGTGGCGGGCGGGGTGTCGTCGTCGTACGGCGGCGCGACGAACTCGACGCCGGCCAGTGCCGCGTCGAAGTCCGCGCCGTCCGCCGGGTACAGCGGTGCGAGCCCGAGGGCGGAGAAGCGGACGCGGAACCGTTCCGGCTCGGCGCCCGGCCCCCGGCGGCGGCCGAGCTCCGGGTAGGCGATCGCGGCGCTCGGCGTGCGGATCGCCGCCGTGTCCTGCGGCACCCAGGTGTTCGTGTCCGGGTCGAAGCGGTCGAGCGCGACGGCGACGTCGGCGGACCGCGCGCGCTGGGCGAACTCGTCGAACGGGACGAACCAGGCCGGGCTGTGCAGGACGGAGGTCTCGACCGGGTAGAAGCGCGTCATGGCAGGGTCGCCCCGTTGATCGTGCGGCTCTGCACGAGCCGGAGGTCGGAGACGTCCAGCGAGTCGAGGTTGACGACCCGGACCTCGTAGTTGAGCGACAGCCGGTACGGCTTCTGGATCGCGTACCAGATCCACGACTTCTGGTCGAGCGTCAACGGCGTGAGCGTGAACTGCAGGGCCTCGGTGGTGCCCGCCAGGCTGCCGGTCAGCTCTTCGCCGGTCCAGATCGCGTCGTCGTAGAAGACCTGCAGGGCGCGCCCGATCATCTGGTGCTGCGTGGCCTGGCTGCCGCCCCACGGCGTGATCAGGTAGCGCAGCAGCAGCGCCATCGGCGGCTTGCGGCTGGTGGGCGCGGCCGGCGGCAGCGACCGGACCGGCGGCCGGTTGCGGGAAGTCGGGTCTTCGGCGATCTCGTACAGGAAGACGGTGAGCGTGGCGCGGCTCGGCCGGTCCTCGAGGTCGCTGAGCACCGCCGTCGGCGGGTCGTTCGGATCCAGTCCGCGCAGCGCCGCGGTGAGCCGGTCCACGATGATCGTCGAAACGTCGGCGACGACCCCGAAATCGCCCATGCCAGTCCTCCCCTGGGGCACGCGCTCCCTCGTGCCGGGCCGCAGCATCGCAGGGGTGGCGTGGCCGGACCGCGATCCGCGCGTCGCCCCGGCGTCACGGCGGCGTTCCCGAGGCCCGCGTTGACGGGCCCGCGACGCCGCGGTGACAGGCGGCGCGCATCCTGCGGTGGTGGAGGCACCCGAGGAACACTCCGGCACCATGGTTCTCCGTGCGTGGTTGGAAGGCGGCGATCCGGACGCCCTTCGGGTCCGCGTTCTCTGCACGATCGGGACGCACGAAGCCGAACGGCTCGCCGTGACGTCGGCGGAAGAGGTGCTCGCGGCCGTGCAAAGGTGGCTGGAAGCGCTCGGATCAGGGCCGATGACGTTTTCGTGACGCCCTGTTGACGCCACCCGATCGATAATTCCCCGTAACGTTTCGCACCGGGATCGCGAATTGTCTCAACGGCGGGGTGGATCCGACGGTGCCGGCGTAGGTTGGGGAGCCGATGCGCACTGAAGCAACACAGATCGTGACACTACGACTGCTCAAGGGTTTCGCGCTGCTCGTGGGGGAAGACCGGGTGCCGGTGTCGTCGAGCGCGCAGCGGCTGCTCGCCTTCCTCGCACTGCAGGACCGGCCCCGGACGAGAACCTACGTGGCGAGAACGCTGTGGCCGGAGGCGACGACGCCCCGCGCGAACGCGAACCTGCGCTCGTCGCTGTGGCGCGCGTCCCGCACCGGCCACCAGGTCATCGACGCGTCACCGAGCGAGATGGCGCTGGCGGGCAACATCACGGTCGACATCCACGACGCGGTCGCCCGCGCGCACTGCCTGCTCGACAAGTCCTGCCTGTGCGACGACATCCTCACCCGCCAGACCCGCGACGACCTGTCCGCCGACCTGCTGCCCGAGTGGTCGGACAACGAGTGGGTGCTGATCGAGCAGGAGCAGTACCACCAGCTGCGGCTGTACGCGCTGGAGGCGATGGCGAAGCGCCTGACCACGGCCGGCCGCCACGGCGAAGCGGTGGCGGCCGGCCTGGCGGCGGTGCGCGCGGAGCCGCTGCGGGAGAGCGCGCACCGCGTCCTCATCGACGCCCACCTGGCGGCCGGCAACCGCGCGTCGGCCCAGCACCAGTACGAGCAGTGCCGCCGCACGCTGCTCGAAGAACTGGGCCTGGAACCGTCGGACTCCCTCCGCCACCTCCTGCCGCACATGACCGCGCACTGATTTCGTGAATCACCGTCCACAACGGACTACGTGCATTGTGAAAACATCGATGACCGGCATTTCCGGATCGCGTTGCCGCGCTTTCTGGGCGAAATCGCGGCCGGGCTGACGGAATCCGGCGCTCAGGACTCCGGGACCACGCTCACGTCGTACTGGCGGGCGATCGCCCGGTTGTAGCGGGCGAAAGACTCCCCGATCACGCGCAGCTCGTCCTCCGGCACGCCCGTGAACATCTCCGCCAGGTTGGCGCGGCGGCGGTCGTGGACGCGGCGGGCGCGCGTGCGGCCTTCCTGCGTCGCGACGACGATGCCGCGGCGGCGGTCCTCCGGGGCCGGGGTGCGCTCCACCAAGCCCGCCGACGTCATCGCCGACACCTGGCGGCCCACCGTCGACGGGTCCAGGCCGAGCCTCGCCGCGAGCGTCGTGATGTCCGCCGGGCCCGTCACCTCGAGCGTGCGCAGCAGGAGGTAGCCCGCGCGGTCGAGGTCGTCGTAGATGTCGGTGCGGCGGCTGAGCAGCTCGAAGTTGCGCACCATGACCGCGGTGTGGGCCTCGATGAGGTCGAGCGCGTCCATCCCGTGAACCTCCCCTTCGGCCGATTGCCCGGGCACACCTGATATCGGTACCATACCGATAATTGTCGGCATGATACCGACATCGGACGGCGGAGGTAGGAGCAGTCACTCGGATGGGACGCGCGTCGGCGGCGGTGCACCGGATCAGGGACAAGGCGATGGGCTCGGACCCGGGGCTGACCAGGCTGTGGAGCGCCGTCTCGGCCGCCGTCGCCATGACGACCGGCCTGGCCGTCGAGTACGGCTACGCGACGCTGACCGGCGCCGGGCCGCAGGCCACGCTGGTCGCCGTCCTGCTGGGCGCCATCACCGCGATGATGGGCTCGATGGCGCTCAGCGGCTCCGCGGCGTGGCCGAAGGTGGGCACCGCCGCGCTGTTCCCCGTCGCGATGGGGCTCGGGATGGTCGTCGGCGTGCTGGTCGCGCCGCACACCGACCTGATGCTCGCGGTGTTCGTCGTCGTCATGTTCGCCGCCGTGTTCGTCCGGCGGTTCGGCGTGCCGTTCTTCTTCTACGGCTTCATGGTCTGGATGGGCTACTTCTTCGCCGCGTTCCTGCACGCGACGCTGCCCGCGCTGCCGGGCATGCTGCTCGCCGTCGTCATCGCGAGCGCCTGGGTGCTGCTGCTGTCGCTGACCGTTCTGCGCGGCAACCCGGCCCGCACGCTCGCCCGCACGCGCCGCGCGTTCGGTGCCCGGGCCCGCGAGGTCGTCCGGCGCTGTGCGAACCTCCTGGCAGCCGGGCCGGACGAGCGGCTCACGCGCGGCGTCCACGCGGCCCAGGCCCGGCTCGCCGAGACCGCCCTGATGATCGAAGCGTGGTCGGCCGAGGTGCCCGTGCTGCCGGACGCCGTCCCCGCGGCCTCGATCCGGCGCACCACGATGGACGCGCAGCTCGCGATCGACCTGCTCGTCACCGCCTGCACGCAGCAGGCCGGCGCCGACCCGGACCTGGTGGCGGCCGCGGCCCGCGTGCTCGACCTGTTCGCCCGCAACGACTACACCGCCGCCGGACGCGCCGCCGAGGCGCTCCTGGCGCGGGCGGGCACGTCCCCGGTCCGGCTGGTGGCCGTGGCGGTCGACGACTACCTCGGCGTCGTCCGCCGCGCCGACCGCGACGGTCTCGCCGGCACCGGCGAATTCGAGCCCGCCGTGACGATCGCGATGGGCGCCTTGCCCGGATCGGCCGCGGCGGCGGGTGACGTCGAACCGCGCGGACGGGCGTGGAACCCGTTGCGGCGCCTGGACTTCACGACCCGGCAGGCGGTGCAGGTGGCCGTGGCGGGCGGGCTGGCGATCGTGCTCGGGCGGCTGCTGTCCGAGCAGCGCTACTACTGGGCGGTGATCGCCGCGTTCGTCGCGTTCACCGGCACCGCGACCCGGTCGGAGGTGTTCCTCAAGTCGGTCAACCGTGTCGTGGGCACGCTCGTCGGGCTGGGTGCCGGCATCGGGCTCGCCCACCTGACGGCCGGGCACACCGCGGCGGTGCTGGCGGTGATCGTCGGCAGCATGTTCTGCGGCTTCTACCTGCAGCGGCTCTCCTACGCCTACATGATCTTCTTCGTCACGATCATGGTGAGCCAGCTCTACAGCGTGCTCAACGAGTTCTCCGCCGGGCTGCTGGTCCTGCGGCTGGAGGAGACGGCGATCGGCGCGGCCGTCGGCGTCGCGGTCGGGCTCGTGCTGACGCCGCTCAGCACCCGCGACACCGTCCGCACCACCGAACGCGCCCTGGCCCGCACGCTCGGCGAGCTGCTGGACGCCGTCGCGAACCGCATCGAAGGCCACACCGGCACCCCGGACCTCGACGCCCGGGTCCGGGTGCTGGACAACGACCTGCGCCAGCTCCGGCTGGTGGCCGCACCGCTCGTCGCGGCCGTGCCGTGGGGCGGCGGCTCCCGCACCATGCGCCACCGCCTGACGCTGACGGCCACGCTGGTCCAGCACACCCACCGCCTGGTCGCCCACCTGCGCCGCGGCGGCGACCGGTCCCTGGCCGCCCCGGCCCGCGCGCTGGCCGACGTCGCGGAGGCCGTCGCCGAAACCGGCGAACCGGCCGCGCCGCTGGGCCTCGCGGAGGTCGCGCTGGCGCGGCACTGCTCCCGCGCGGACGAGCCGGTGCTGCTCGAGCTGATCCACCTGCGCCGGCTGCTGCACGAGCTCGCCACCGGCGACGAGCCGGGCCACCTCCCGGAACCGGCACCCCCGCGCGTCACCCCGATCCACGGCCGCGTCCACGGCGCGACGGGCACGCCGCTCCCCCGCGCCACCCTGACGTTGGTGGACGCCCACGGCGGCCAGACGGCCCGCGCAACCTCGGCGGCCGACGGCAGCTTCGCGCTGGAAGCACCCCGGGCAGGCACGTACGTCCTGATCACGGCGGCGGCCCGCCACGCCCCGGCCGCGTCGACCGTTCTGGCCTGCGACGGCCGCACGGTGGTGCACGACATCTGGCTGGCCGCGGGCCGGACCTCCTCGGTCAGGGCCCGCAGCGCGGTCCCGGTCCCCGGCAGCCCTCGCGAGCCGATTTGTCGATTCCGGCCTCGCCGTTGACCGCCGGGTCCCGCACGGTCGGTTCACCGCGCTAGCAGAGGTCGCTCCGGCCGGCCGCACCAGGCGGAAACGGACTGGTGGTCTCCTCACGCCACCCCGATCATGCAACGGTTCGCGGGTGCGGTCTCGTATGTACCGGCGACAGAGGGGGTGATCGTGGCAGACCGACCGGAGTTCGGCGAGGTCGCGCGGGACCGTGCGGTCGTGTGGCGGCGGGAAGCGTTCCTGATGTGCGGGGACTGGGCGCTGGCGGAGGATCTGGTGCAGACTGCGCTGCTGCGCCTGTGCAGCCGGTGGCAGCGCATCGATCCCGCCGGCGTCGACGCCTACGCCCGCCGGGTGATCTCCCGGCTGGCGATCGACGAGTCACGGCGTCCGTACCGCCGTGCCGAGCTGCGCCATGCGGTGCCCGACGCGCCGGTCGCGAGCCCGGACCGGGCCGACGCGCTCGACGTCCGCGCCGCCCTGCGGCAGGTGCCGCCGCGGCAGCGCGCCGTGCTGGTGTTGCGCTACTTCAGCGACCTGACCAGCACCGAAGTCGCGAAGGTGCTGCGGATCTCCGAAGGCACGGTGCGCTCCCAAGCCGCACGCGGGCTCGCCACGCTCCGGCAGCTGCTCGGCGAACAAACCACGCCCGAGGGGAGCCGCCGGTGACGACGGACGAAAAGGACCTCCTGGTCCGCGCGCTCGGCACCGACGAACCACCGCTGCGGCTCGACCTCGACGCGCTCGAGACCCGGGCCCGTACTCGCGTGCGGACGCGCGCCCTGATCGGCGTGGTGATCGCCGTGGCCACGATCTCCGCCGCGGCGCTCGCGGTGAACGGCCACGAGGCCGTGGACAGCGCCGGGCCCGCCGAGCGGGCGGTCGGCTACTGCTACCGCACAGCCGACATCGGCAGCACCGCACCGAACCAGCACGTCATGATCGGCCTGGGTGACCGCGACGGCCGCGTCGACGTCACCGGCGAGATCGTGCGGATCTGCGGCGACAGCTGGCAGTCGAACGTCTACGACTTCCAGCCACGCCGGCCCGGTGCCACCTCCTACCCGGTTCCCCCGCTCGTCGCCTGCGTCCTCACCGCGAAGGCCGTCGACGCCGGCGTGGGCGCGGTGGGAGTCTTTCCGGGCACCGCGAGCACGTGCGCGGAACTCGGCCTGCAGGGAGCGCGGCAGTGAACGTCATGGGAGTCGCCCCTCGCCGAGCCGAAGTCGACGGTCCCGCGCCCGGCGACGAACTCGTCCCTCAGCCCGATGTCGTCATGGACCGCGGCTTCGGCCTGCCCGCGCCGCCCGAGCGGGTGTGGCCGTGGTTCGCGCAGCTCGGCAAGAACCGCGCCGGGTGGTACCTCCCCCGCTGGGTCGAGACGCTCGTGCCGCGGAGCCGCCGCGGTCTGCGTCACCTCGATCCCGCGCTCCAGCACCTGGGCCCCGGCGACGTCATCGACGACTGGGGTGGCCGCGACGCGACGTTCGAGATCGTCACCCACGACCCGCCGCGTGCGCTGGTCCACCGCTCCACCCGCGGGCGGCTCGAGATCAGCTGGGCCATCCGGCTGACCGCCGAAGCCGGCGGCACGCGCGTCCACCTCCGCTTCCGGCTGGCCGGTGCCCGGCGGCCGCGGCTCGTCGAGTACCTCGGCGGCTTCGTGGACCTGCTGACCGTCGCCGGGTTGGCCGCCGGGCTCCGCGAGCGGGTCACGTGACTTCCGCGAGCCGCTCCTGCACCCGGGCGTGGCGGAACTGGTAGACGCCGCCCGTCTGCCGGAGGACGCCGCGGCGGTGGGCGTCGTCGAGGAAGTGCATGAGGCGCCACGGGAGCCGGCCCGTCGCCGCGAGCCAGACGTGGTGGACGAAGTAGGTGCCCCACGCGCGCGTCACCAGGACCGCCAAGCCGATTCCCAGTCCGAAGCACACGCCGACCACGAAGGGCGCCACCGGGTTCGTCGCCGGCGGGAACACCTGGCCGCCGGCGATCGCGCCCGCCAGGCCGTAGCAGACCGCCGCGACGCCGCGGCCCATGAACCACCCGAACAACGCACCCGCCAGCCCGCCCGCGACGGCCAGCGCCAGGTCGTAACGACCACCCAGCACCGGCAGGAACCGCGTGGCCGCCGTGAACGCGAACGCCATCCCGTCGAACAACCCCAGCGAAACCAGGAAAGACAGGGACAACGCGATCGCCCCGGTGCGTTCGTTGCGCAGGATCGTCCGCGGGCTCGACACGCGGCTGGCGTCGACCGGCTTCGCGAGCCACCCGTGCACCGCGAACACCAGCCCGAACACGAGCGCCAGGAAGACGACCAGACCGGGGGCCAGCGACCAGCCCAGGCCGAGCAGAACGCCCACCACGGCACCGATCGCGAACCGCCCGGCGAACTTCCCGGCGGCGCCGGCGAACCGCACCTCGGTGCGCAACGGCTCCGGCGCGCGCCCGAAGCGGTGGGTCAGGTAGGCGGCGCCCCCGAAGGACAGGCCGTAGATCGCGGCCAGCGCCGGCCCGTCGTCCACCCAGCCGGTGACGACGAAGAACAGCGCGACCAGCACGCCGACCAAGCCCGACCGGGTCCGCACGGGCACCGACCGGTAGAGCTGCCACCAGGCCAGGTCACGGCTGCGCGCGCGGTCGAGGTACCGGGCCAGGAACCCCAGCCAGCGGGTCGCCTGCGCCGCGGTGTACCGCCCGGACGGGCTGATCTTCGGGTTCCGCCCGGGAGACCCGGGCACCTGCGCGTAGGCGTTGGGGAGGAACGAATCGAGCAGCCGCCCTTCGAGCGCGGCCGCGTCTTCGGCGGCGAGCAGCTCCGAGGGGTCCGCGCTCGCACGGCCGTAGCCGATCCGGGCGAGGTCGACCATCAACGGCGTCCGCAGCACCCGGCCCAGCGGCCCGTCCGGTTCCCGGCGCAGCCGCTCGGCCACCGGGCGCCACCGGTCCCGGCCGGCGCCCTCCCGTGCGGAGAGGTAGGTGACCGCCTCCTCCCGGGCGACGGGTTCGAGCCGCACCACGGTGGCGGCGCTCATGACCGTCGCGGACTCGTGCGCGACCTGTTCGTACTCGGCGGAGCGGCAGGTCAGCACCAGCGAGCGGCCCACGGACATGGTCTGGTCCAGGGCGTCGAGCGCCGTGACGCGCAGGTCGGCCGGCATCTCGTCGAGGCCGTCGAGCACCGGGACGACGTGCCCGCCGAGGACGAGCTTCGTGGGGGCGTCCGGCCCGTACTGGCGGGCGTTGAGCAGCGCCGGGTGGTTGTCGGCGAGCCGGCCCGCGAGCCACCGGTCGAGGTGATCCCGCCGCGGATCCCAGGAGGCCAGCGAAAGCAGCACCGGGACCGGGCTGCCCGGGGCCCGGGTGCGCAGCAGCTCCAGCGTCAGCATCAAGGCGAGCACCGACTTGCCGGAGCCGGGATCGCCGAGCACGATCAGCTGCCGCTCGGGCAACCCCGTGAACGTTTCCGCGATGTCGCCGAGTGCGCCGTGCCGCTCGCCCCGGAGGGCCGACCAGCGCAGGGCGATCGGCCGCGGCCGGTGCAGCGAGCGCAGCTCGGCCTCCGCACGCCACTGCCACGTGACGGCTTCGGCCAGCTCGGTGACCGCGCGGTCGAAGGAGTGGTGCTCCGCCGGCGGTTCCGGCGCGGGCGCGGGTTCGCTCGGGGCCGCCTCGGCGAGGATCCGGTCGTGCAACCGCCGCAGGTCGGGGTTCGGGTCGACGCCGAGCTCGTCGGCCAGCCGCCCGCGCAGGCCGTGGAACACCGTCGACGCTTCGGCGTAACGGCCTTCCTGCGCCAGGGCACGCATCAGCAGCAGGTGCGACAGCTCGCGCATCGGGTGCTCGCCGCAGAACTCGGTCAGCTCGCGGACGACTTCGCCCGTTTCGCCCAGCCGCAGCCGCCATTCGGCGCACAGCTCCACGGCGTCGGCGCGCTGTTCGTCGAGCACCGCGGCCCGGCCGGCCAGCGTGGTCGTCCGCAGCCCGTCGAGCGCCGGGCCCCGCCACAAGGCAAGCGCGGCACGGATTTCTTCGACGGCGTCGACGAGTTTCGCCTGCCCGGCGAGGCCCCGCGCCGCCGCGACGTGCCGGCGGAACCGGAGCGAGTCGAGGTCCTCGACGCCGGTCTGCAGGCGGTTGCCGGGACCGTCGGTGAGGATCATCCCGCCGGTCTCGCCGAGCCGGCTCCGCAGCGCGGAAACGCAGTTGCGCACCTGCTTCGCGGCGGTCGCCGGCGGCTCGTCCTCCCAGAGCGCGTCGATCATGCGCTCCACCGGGACGACGGCGTTCGCGTTGAGCAGGAGAACGGCGAGCGCGCGCTGCTGGCGCGGGCTCGCCAGGGAGATCCGGTCCCCGTGCACGCGCACTTCCAGCGTCCCGAGAATCCGGAACCTCATCGCATCCCCCTCGTGTGCCCGGCCGACGCCCTCGGGAACGCGCTGGTGGAGCCCGGAATGCCGGCGCGAGGACGAAACGAGGACGGCGTCGGGAACCCTAGGGCCACGGCGGAAGAGGGGGAATGCCGGGGCGACCCGGTGGCGGGCGCGTCGTTGGGGGTCGCGCCCTCCACCGGGACGCGGCTCGTCGTAGTCTGCGCTGTGCCGGTCACGCCGACTCGCGGGGAGCAGGTCATGTCGAGCAGCACGGACGTCGTCATCGCCGGGGGTGGGCCGGTCGGGCTGACCCTCGCCCACGAGCTCGGGGCCCGGGGCGTCGAGTGCGTCCTGCTCGAACCGCGGCCGGAGCCGAGCCTGGCTTCGCCGCGGTGCAAGCAGATGAACCCGCGCTCGATGGAGATCTTCCGGCGGCTGGGTATCGCCGGCGCCGTGCGCGACAACGCGCGGCTGCCGTTCGGGTGGGCCGATTCGGCCGTCTTCTGCACCTCGCTCACCGGCTACCGGCTCGAACGCTTCGACGGCGTCTTCGCCCTCAGCGACGTGCAGCGGACCGAGCTGGCCGAACCCGCGCTCTGGTGCGCGCAGAACCACGTCGAGGAGGCGTTGCGCGCCACCCTCGCCCGGCGGGAGACGGTCGACGCGCGCTGGGGCTGGAGCTTGACCGGCGTCGACCAGGACGCCACCGGCGTCACCGCCACCGCGACGGACGACGCCGGGCGCGAGCACGTGGTGCGCGGGAAGTACCTGGTCGGCGCGGACGGCGCGCGCAGTACCGTGCGGCGGGCCTGCGGAATTCCGCTGACCGGGCGGAGCCACGAGATCCGCAACGTGCAGGTGATCTTCGACGCGCCGGGGCTGGCGGCCCGCCACGGCCTGGGCCGCGCCGTGCAGTACTGGGTCGTCGATCCCGAGGTCAACGGCCTGATGGGCACGCTGGACACCGAAGGCCTCTGGTGGGCCATCATCATCAACGCCCCGGAAGACGCCGACGCCGCGTGGTACGAGCGCGCGGTCCACCGGATGATCGGCGCCGAGGAGCCCCTCACCGTCACCGCGACCGATCCCTGGACGGCCCGGATGCTCGTGGCCGACCGCTACCGGGACGGCCGCTGTTTCCTGGCCGGCGACGCCGCCCACCAGAACCCGCCGTGGGGTGGCTTCGGCGCCAACACGGGCATCGGCGACGCCGCCGATCTCGGCTGGAAGCTCGCGGCCGCCGTGCAGGGCTGGGCGGGCGCGGCCTTGCTCGACTCCTACGAGACCGAACGCCGTCCCATCGCGCAGCGGGCCATCGCCGAAGCCGTGCGCAACATGCAGGTCCTGACCGGTGAACTGGCCGTGCCTGGCCTGACCGGCGACGGCCCGGACGGCGAGGCCCTGCGCGCCAAGACGGCGGAGCAGATCCGGCAGGCCAAGACGGCCGAGATGTACACCTTGGGCTTCGTGCTCGGCACCGCGTACCCCGATTCACCGCTCGTCGTCCCCGACGACGGTCCCGCGCCGGCCTCCACCGGTTCGGAGTACCGGCCGTCCGCCGCTCCGGGCCACCGGCTGCCGCACCAGTGGCTCGGCCGGGACCGGTCGCTCCAGGACGAGTTCGGACCCGGCTTCACGCTCCTGGAGATCGCCGCGCCGCCCGCACCCGAGTGGGAAACGGCCGGGGTGCCCCTCAAGCGGTACCGGCTCAACCGCCCGGACCTGCACGACCTCTACGCCGCCCGCTACGTCCTGGTCCGCCCGGACGGCTACGTCGCCTGGCGCGGCGAGTCCTCCCCCGGTGACCCACGGGCGGTGCTGGACCAAGCCCGGGGTGGTCAGGACAGGCCGCGGTAGAACGCCTGGTGCCGTTCGGCGGCCGCCGGCCAGGTGTAGCGGCGGGCCAGCGCCCGGCCGGGTGCCGGGTCGGTGCCCGCCAACGCCGACCGCAGCTCGCGGGCGAAGCCGGGTGGGTCCGCGGCGAACCGGGCCGCCCCGCCGAACACCTCGCGCAGCACCGGCAGGTCGCGGGTCACCACCGGTACCCCGGCCGCGAGCGCCTCCATCGCCGCCAGGCCGAAGCCCTCCTTGGTGGACGGGAAGGCGAACACCGCGGCCGACGCCACCAGTGACGGCAGTTCGTCGTGCGCGACCGGGCCCAGCACTTCCGGGGTGACGCCCAGCTCCGCCGCGCGCTTCTCCCAACGGGTCCGGTAGTCGCGGTAGTCGAAGAGCGTCTCACCGCCGGCGATGAGCAGGCGGACGTCCGGCTCGGCCAGCAGCGCGTACGCCTCCAGCAGGTCCAGGGAACCCTTGCGCGGCTCGATCCCGCCCACCGCCAGGACGTACCGCCCCCGCGACGACGAACGCTCAGCCGTGGCGAACCGGTCGTAGTCGACACCGTTCGGGATGACCGTCGCCTCGATGCCCCAGCCGGCGCGGACCTCCGCCGCGACCGCCTCCGACACGCAGAGGTGCGCGTACGGCCGGACGATCGCGCGTTCGTGGCAGGCCGCCAGCTCCGGCGTCGTGAAGGTGTCCAGGTGGTGGATCGTCCGGACGCACCGGTCGACCGCGTTGGCGCTGATGCAGTCCTGCGCGTGCACGACGTCGTACTCGCCGGGCGTGAACGCCGCGCGCAGCACCGCGATCGACCGCAGGATCCGCTCCCCCACCGACTCGCCCGGCACGTCCGGGAACGGCACGATCGACAGCCGCACCCGCGGGTCGACCGGCCGGAAGAACCCGTCGTCGCCGCCACGGCCGAGCGTCCACACCGTGACGTCCTCGCCGAGCGCCGCGAGGGCCTCGGCCAAGGCGAGGGTGTGCACAACCCCGCCGCGTGGCTTCGTCGAGTAGCTCAGCAGGGCGATGCGCATCAGGCCTCCCGGTATGCCGCAGGTTTCCGTTCCCCCAGGTGGTGCAGTACGCGCCGGGCGTTGGCGATCTCCAGCTCGACGTCCAGCTCGGCGACCGCGATGCCGGCCTTCGACCACGTGCGGGCCAGGATTTCGCCGCCCGGGCCGACGACCTTGGCCTGGCCGAGGAACCGCATCCCGCCCATCGCGCCGGTCTGGTTGGACGAAACCAGCACGACCTGGTTCTCCGCCGCGCGCGCCTGGTCGTAGAGGTCGAACAACCGCGACTGGCGGTCCTGCGCCATCCGCGGCGCGCGGTTGGTGATGCTCGTCGGCCACGCGCTCAGGCACGCGACGACGTCGGCGCCGTCGACCGCGAGGGACCGCGCCGACTCCGGGAACGTCTTGTCGTAGTCGATCAGCATGCCCAGCCGCCCGACCGGCGTGTCGAACGCGGCGAACGCGTCACCCGGCTCGTACGCGACGCTCTCCCCCGGCGGCTGGTGCACTTTCCGGTGCCGCCCGAGCACCCCGTCCCCGGTGACGCACACCGCGGCGTTGTAGCGGCGCGGCCCGTCGGCTTCGCAGTAGCCGACGCAGACGACCATCTCCGCGGCCAGCGACGCGACCGTCTTCAGCTCCGCGCAGTCCGGGTCGAGTGCCGGGGGCAGGGCTTCGGGGTCGGGGTGGCGCAGGTCGGCGAGGTAGCCGCCGAGCGCGGCGTCCGGCAGCACCAGCAGCGCCGCGCCGGACGAGCGCGCGTGGTCGATCAGCGTCGCGATGCGCTGCAGGTCGAAGTCGAGGTCGCGGCCGAAGTGCGCGGCGACGGCGGCGATCCGGATCTGCCCCATTCACGGGACACTAACCGGGTAGGCGTCGGGCCGTCTGTCCGCCAGGTGCCCCATCGAGCGGCGCGCCGTGGCCAGGGCCTCGGGGACGTCGATTTCCGCGATGGCCATGCCCTCGGTGACACCGGTGTCGGCGAGGATCTCGCCGCCGGGGTCGACGATCTTCGCGCTCGAGACGAACCGGAGGTCGCCGAAGGCGCCGGACTGGTTGGCCGAGAGCCAGACGATCTGGTTCTCCAGCGCGCGGGCGCGGTCGAACAGGTCGAACCGGCGTTTCCAGCGGTCCTGCGCGAGGTCGGCGGCCGGGTTGGTCCGGCTGCCGGGCCACGCGCTCATGCAGACGACGATCTCGGCGCCGTCGAGCGCGAGGGCCCGCGCGGACTCCGGGAACGCCTTGTCGTAGCAGATCAGCATGCCCAGCCGCCCGACCGGCGTGTCGAACGCGGTGAAGGCGCGCCCGGCGCCGTAGCTGGCGTTCTCGGCGAGCGGCTGGTGCACCTTGCGGTGGTGTCCCAGCACTCCGTCGCCGGTCACGCAGACCGCGGAGTTGTACCGGCGGTCGTCGTCGAGTTCGCAGTACCCGGCCGTGACGACGAGGTCGCCCGCCAGCGCGGCCAAGCGCCGGATCTCCGGCCCGTCGGCGGCGAGCGCGGGCGGGCCTTCGGCCCCGCCGTCGAGGTTGGCGAGGTAGCCGCCGAGGGCCGCCTCCGGCAGCGCCAGCAAGCGCACGCCCTCGGCCTTCGCCTCGCCGATCAGCTTTTCGATGCGCGCGAAGTCGCCTTCGAGGTCGCGGTCGAAAGGCGCGGCGACCGCGGCCATCCTGAGTGTCGTCATGAGTTCCCCAATCCGGTGACGCCGCCGTCGATGGCGGGCGTCCGTTCGCCGTCGGGCCAGCGCAGCGTGACGCCGGTGCCCGCGACCAGTTCGCCGCAGTCCGCGGTGACCGCCGGGCCCGCCGGCGCGGGCGCGCCCGCGGTGAGCATCGCGAAGCCCGGGAAGCAGGTCAGCCAGTCCCCTGTGGACGCTCCCCGCGGCCGGGGCATGCGCTCGACGTCCAGCACCGCGCCGCAGCCGGACGCTTCGGCGAGCATCCCCAGCGTGCCCGCGATGCCGGCCATCGAGACGTCCTTGGCCGCCGCCGGTTTGGCGGCGGCGACCGAGCCGAGCAGGGCACGCAGCTCGGGTGTGCGGCGGAAGCTCGTCGAGTCCCACTGACGTCCGGTGTAGCCGGGCCGCCAGCCGCCGCCGAGGTCGGCGGTGAGCCAGACGCCCTGTCCCGGCTTCCCGCCCCCGCCGGGCACGGGTTCGGTGGCGCGGCCCAGCGCGGTGACCGACAGCGAAGCCGGGACGCCGAACTGGGTGTGCCCGCCGAGCACCGGCACGCCGTACGCTTCGCTCGCCTTCCGCAGTCCACCGAGGACACGGGCGGCGAAGGACGCGTCGCGTGCGCCGAGCGCGTCGAGCAGGCCGGTCGGGGTGGCCCCCATCGCGGCCAGGTCGTTGAGGTTGACCAGCACCGAGCACCAGCCCGCCCATTCCGGGTCGCGCTCGACCATGGACGGGATGATCGCGTCGCAGGCCGCGACGACGTCGGTGCCGGGCAGCGGGACGCCGTCGTCGCCGACGAAGCCCGGTACCCCGGTCAGCCCGCGCAGCAGCGGACCGAGCGCGGCCTTGGTCGCCCTCGCCAGGGCGGCGATCCGGCCGATCGGCCACCGCATGAGCACGTGGTCGTGGCCGGCGACGGTCACCGGCCGCACCCGCTGCCAGCCGAGCCGCGTGAAGAGCCGTTCCGTGCGGGTCTGCACGGTGGCCTCGAACCGCAGTGCGCCTTCGGTTTCGGCTCGCGCGCAGGCCGCGCGGACCAGCGCCGAGCCGATCCCGGGTGGCGACCCGGGCGCGACGACCAGGCGGCCGCCCTGCCACCAGCCGAGGTCCGGGCCGTCGGTGGCCGGGCCGAGCCGGACGCCGCCTCGCACCTCCCCTGACGCGTCCCGGGCGACCAGGACCAGGGTGCGCGGGTCGGTGTCGTGGTCGTCGAGGTCGTGCCCCACGAAAAGCCCTTGCCGGGCCACGAAAGCCTCGTGCCGCAGCGCGCGGTACGCGCTCAGTCCATTGTGGTCGGCTTCGGCGATGGAGAACGCCGGGCGCGCGGCGACGCTGCGGACGTCGCCGAGCAACGCGAGGATGTCGTGGTCCACGTCAGCCGCCCGCCGCGCTGAGCAGGCCGCAGGCACCGCACGCGGCACAGCCCGCGCCCTGGTCGGCGCCGGTCATCCCGGCCGCGCGGAGCAACGCCGCGATCCGGCTGGTGACTTCGGCGACCAGCGACGGCGAAGGGGCGACCTCGCCGTCCCGCCGGGCCAGCGTCCCGGCCATCGGCCGCATCGGCACGGCGAACGGGTAGACACCCCGGTCGATGAGCCTTCCCGCGCCTTCGACCAGCTCGTCCGGGTCCTCGCCGAGCCCGATCAGCAGGTAGGTCGAGACCCGGTTGCGGCCGAACACCCGGACCGCCTCCGCCCACGCGGCTTCGTACTCCGCCAGGGGAACGGTCGACTTGCCCGGCATCCAGCGCCGCCGGACGTCGTCGTCGAGGGACTCGACGTGGATGCCGATCGACGTCGCCCCGGCGTCCCGCAGGTCCTTCAGGACGCCGAGGTCGCCCGGCGGCTCGATCTGGACCTGGATCGGCAGGCCCGGGACGGCGTCGAGCACCGCCCGGACACACCGGACGAGGTGCCGGGCGCCGCGGTCGGGCCCGGACGTCGTCCCCGTCGTCATCACCATCTGCCGGACGCCGTCGAGCCGCACCGCCGCTTCGGCGACTTCCGCGAGCTGTGCGGGCGTCTTCGCGGCCACTGTGGACCCCGCCCGCAGCGACTCCTCGATGGTGCAGAACCGGCAGCGCTGGTCCTCGGCGTACCGGATGCACGTCTGCACGACGGTCGTCGCGAGGACGTCCTTCCCGTGCATCAGGGCGATCTTCGGGTATGGGATACCGTCCGAAGTGGACAGATCGTAGAACTTCGGCCGGCCCACCGGCGTCACGCTGAGGCCGAGGTCGATGGTGTCGCGGAAGATCCGCCCTTCGCGGACTTCGTACGGGCTGTCGGAGTTCAAGGGCAGCGTGGCGTTGGCACCGTCGACGACCAGATGCCCGTCGTCGCTCGGCCCAGCGCCCTTGCTGCGCTGCACAGGTGCGTCCACACGCACCCCGCGGACGGCGATGTCGGCGCGGGTGTCCAGATCTTCTTCGATGCCAACGCGCACGAGCCGCTCCTAGAACATGTAGGTCGAGTTGATGATCGCGCCCTTGCGCGCGTAGTGGATCAGCGCGTCCTGGACGTCGAGGGGGTGCGTCGGGATGACGCCCTCGATGAGGTCCTCCTCGCGCGCACCGTGCAGCGACAGGCCGAACCGGCAGCAGTAGGCCTTGCCGCCTTCGCTGATGAACGTCTTGAGTTGGTCGTTGATGTTCAGCTCGCCCGGGAACGCGGCGTTGCCGGTGGTCGGGAAGCCGCGCGTGGCCAGGCAGTTCAGCGAACCCGGGCCGTAGAAGTAGATCGCGGCTTCGAAGCCCTTCCGCAGCGCGCGGGTCGCCTGCAGGATCGCGACGAAGCTCACCGACGACTCGTGCGCGATGCCGTGCACGAGGGTGAAGTAGCTCTGGCCGGGTTCGGCCTGGTAGTCCGGGAAGACCTTGGTCCCGCCGTACAGGTTGGAGCCCTGCGGCAGCGACGGGTGCGGGATCTCGTCGAGGCTGGTCTTCTCGGTCTCGGTCAGCTCTGCCATCGGTCTATTTCCCTTTCTTCGGTCCGTACAGCACGTCGAAAGTGCCGCGGAAAACCATTTCGGCGAGCTCGCCGTCGCCGGCCGCGGCGGCCAGCTTGGCGAGTTCGCCCTCGTGATCGCCCCACGGCTGGTCGGAGGCGAACAGCACGCGGTCGTGGCCGAGGCCGCGCCGCGAGATCTCGTCCACGAGCCAGCGGGGGGTGAAGCCGATCGCCCAGGACAGGTCGGTGTAGACCTGCTTCCCGGCGGCGATCCAGTCGAAGAACCGGCCTCCGACGAGTTTGATGTGCCCGCTCATCCCGCCACCGAAGTGCACGAGGTGCAGCTTGACGTCGTCGGCGTAGGCGTCGACGAGCTTGCCGACCTCGTCGATGTCCGACGCCGCGCCCGGCGAGGTGTGGACGTGCACGACGAGGTCGTGCTCCCGCGCGGTGGCGAAGATCTTGTCCAGCTGCGGCTTGCAGGCCGGGTCGGATGCCTTGCCACCCAACAGGAAGCTGAGCTTCAGCGCCCGGACGCCAGGCTCGCCCGCCAGCTTCAGGGCGGCGTCGGTCCGGTCGGCGTCTTCGGCCCGCGGGGACACCCACAGCGCCGCGCTGATCCGGTCGTCCTTGCCCGCCGCCTCGACGCAGAGTTCGTTGAAGGAGAACGCGATCGCCGGGTCCGGGACGCCGTAGTTCGGGATCACCAGCGCGCGTTCGGTACCCTCGCGGTCCAAATCGGACAGGAGCTCGCCGATCGTCGCGCGGCTGCCGGTCGCGGGGGCGACCGGCGGGCCGCCGTAGAACGGGTACGCCGGCAGCACGCCCAGGTGCCGGTGGGCGTCGTTGGTCCAGCGCATCACGCCACCGTCCTCGGGGCGACCCAGTCGTCGTCGGCCGGGTAGGTGCTCACCGGCGTGCCGGAGAGCCACCGGACGTCCCCGCGGCCGCCGCCGGTGATCCGCCGGGTCAGGTACTCCGCGTCCGCGGCGACGCCGCAGAACCGGCCGGAACCCCAGGTGTGCTGCCACGGCAGGCCGAGGAAGTACAGGCCGGGACAGCTGGTGACGCCGCGGTGGTGGGTCGGGTAGCCCTTGCCGTCGAAGACCGGGACGTCGATCCAGCGGTGGTCACGGCCGAAGCCGGTGCTCCACACGACGGCCGAAAGCGCTTCCGCGTCGAGCGTGCGAGGGCCGTCCGGCGGTTCCCAGACCGGCTTGTACCGTTGCTCCCGCGGCGCCGAAATACCGTTCTTGAGCAGGTACGCGTCGATGGAGTCCTTGATGCCTTCGGACACCGCATCCGCGCTGTCGAGGTTGCGGCGCAGGTCGTCCGCGAAGCTCAACTGTCCACTTCGGACCCCGGTGAGCCGTCCGTAGAGCTGCATGCCCTCGGTGGCGAAGGCGCGCAGGTCGATGTCGTGCCCGCCGTCGCGGCCGGTGACGTAGTGGTTGGCCCGGAACCGGACGGCGTCCGCGTCGGCGAACTCGTCGATTCCCCGGGCGTAGTAACCCATGTCGTCGAGCCAGGCGACGACGTCCCGGCCGCGGTAGCGCCGGGCCACCCGCGGCGCCGACCCGACGGCGAGGTGCACCCGCCGTCCGGCCAGGTGCAGGTCTTCGGCGATCTGGCAGCCGGACTGCCCGGTCCCGACGACCAGCACGTCGCCGTCGGGCAGCTGCGCGGGGTTGCGGTACTCGGCCGAGTGCAGCTGGACGACGTGGTCGGGCAGCCGTTCGGCCAGGCGGGGTTTCAGCGGCACCTGGTACGGGCCGGTGGCCAGCACGACGTGGTCGGCGGTCAGTTCGCCGGCCGACGTCGTGAGCCGGAAGCCACCGCCCGGCAGCTGCCGCAGCCGCGTCGCTTCGACGCCCTCGTGCAGCGGGACGTCGAACTCCTTCACGTACGCCTCGAGGTAGGCGACGATCTCGTCGCGGACCATGAACCCCTCGGGATCATCACCCGCGTAGGGGAATCCGGGCAGCCGGCACTGCCAGTTCGGCGTGACCAGGCAGAAACTGTCCCAGCGGCGGGTCCGCCATTCGTGCCCCGCGCGCTCGCGTTCGAGCACCACGTGCCCGACCCCGGCGGAGGTCAGGCAATGGGACATCGAAAGTCCCGCCTGGCCGCCGCCGACCACGATCACCGGCCGATGCAAGCCGTCGAGCTGGAAGTTCATGCCGAGCAGTTCACCGGGCAGGTATTTCCGAACGGTTTCATCCGGAACATCGGCGTGTTACCAGAACCGCGGTGAGTAACGCTTCCCCTGCCGTGCGTTTAACACCGTCCCGGCGCCGTTCATCGCCGCGGCGTGGCTCTGACCGTCACCAGATCGGTTGCCACAGGTCGCAGTGGTGGGCGGCCGCGGTGTCGTCGAGCCGGACGGCGCCCGGGGCCAGGCTGAGGACCGTGCGGGAGTCCGGGGTCATCGCCTGCTGGGCCGGTACGCCTTGCGCCGACGGCACTCCGGTGCGGGCGAAGCTGCTCCAGTAGTCGATCATCGTCTCGGCCAGGTGGGCGCGGCCCGGTTCGCCGACCTCGTTCTTCCCGCCGAGGTCGAACAGGTACGGCAGGTCGGTCGCGTGGGCCGCGCCGTGGCTCAGCTCGCCGCTCGGGGTGCCGGTGACGTCCGGCGGGTCCGGGTCGGCGAATTCGTAGCCGTAGACCCGGGTTTTCGCGGCCAGCTGCCGGTCGGCGGCGAGCGTGCGGCAGCTCCACGCGCTGTCGGTGATCACGCGGGCCCACGCCACCGGCGCCGAGGGGAACGCGGTCAGCGGGTAGCGCTGCAGCACCTGCGGCGCGTTCGCCCCGAAGGCCGCCGCGACCAGCCGCGGGTAGGTCTGCGGGGTGATCGCCTGCGGATCGGCGGCCACCGCCGCCGCGACGAACGAGTTGTGCTCGTCGTGGTTCCCGCCCGACAGCACCGGAATCGCCGCCACCTTGCCGTCGCGGACCGCGGCGGCGGGGTCGGCCGGCAGCAGGTCGGTGCCGTAGCTGAGGTGGTCGGAGAAGGTCTGGGTGATCTTGGACAACGCCGCAACCGGCAGGCCGCGGAGGCAGTCGAGCGGCTCGGGTTGCGGGCAGCCCGCCGTCTTCGCCGCTTGGAGCCCGTCCTGCTGCGTGGTGGCTACCGGCTTGTACGGCGTTTCGGCCGGGATGCCGGGGAACAGGCCGCCCGCGGGCCAGCTCAGCGCGCACGACCCCGAGGAGATGGCGATCCGCTGGACGAGCCCCGCCGCGGCCGGGGAGGTCAGCAGCGCGCAGGCGGCCATGCCGCCCGCGGACTCGCCGAACACCGTGAGGTTGCCGGGGTCGCCGCCGAACGCGGCGGCGTTGTCCCTGGCCCAGCGGGTGCCCGCGAGCTGGTCGGCGAACCCGAACGTGCCGGAGCCGCCGAGCCCGGGCAGGCCCAGGTAGCCGAAGACGCCGAGCCGGTAGTTGACCGTCACGACCACGACGTTCCCGCGGTCGGCGAGGCGCTGCGCGTCGTAGTCCGCGCCGGAGCCCGAGGTGAACCCGCCACCGTGCCACCAGACCATCACCGGCAGCTTCGCACCGGCTCGCGCGCCGCGGGGCGTGGTGACGTTGAGGAACAGGCAGTCCTCCGCGTCGGAGGGTTTCGTCCCGGGCGTGGACGCGGTCTGCGCGCACGACGGTCCCGCCTCGGTCGCCTCGACGACCCCCGGGGCGGCCGGCGCGGGCTGCGGCGGGGTCCAGCGCCGGGCGCCGGTGGGCGCGAGCGCGTAGCGGACCCCGAGGAACTGCCGCGTCGACGCGGTGGCCAGGCCGTGCAGCTTGCCACTGGTGGTGTCGACGGTCAGCGACGCCTCGCCGGTGTCCCCGCTCGAACACCCCGACAGCACGACGACGGCCGCGGCCAGCACCGCGATGGTGCGTTTCCGTGATCCCCCGGTCTCCATGATCCGACCATAGGACCGCGCCGGAATCCGGGCAGATCTTGTTTCGGACCAGGTCAGACCGGGTACCACTGGATCTATCAACCTGGATTGATGTATCTTCGGCCGGTGGAACCCCCGGTTTTCGCGCGGTTGATGGCGGATCCGGTGCGCTGGCGGCTGGCTCGCGAACTGGCCGCCGGCGACCGGCGCGTCCGGGAGCTCGTCACGGCCGTCGGGCAACCGCAGAACCTGGTGTCCTACCACCTGCGCCGGCTGCGCTCGGCCGGGCTGGTGACGGCGCGGCGCAGCAGTTTCGACGGCCGGGACAGCTACTACCACCTCGACCTCGCTCGCTGCGCCGAAGCCTGGGCCGAGGCCGGCGCGGCCCTGCACCCCGGGTTCGGGCCCGCGGCCGGCGCGAACCGCCGGGGACGCAGCCGCGTGCTGTTCCTCTGCACCGGCAACAGCGGGCGGTCCCCGCTGGCGGAAGCCTTGCTGCGGCACCACGCGCGGGACGCCGTCGACGTCGTCAGCGCCGGCAGCCACCCGAAACCCCTGCACCCCGAGGCCGTGCGCGTCGCCGCCGAGTACGGGATCACCCTCGAGCACGAGCCGACGCACCTGGATTCGCTGCGGCGACGGCGGTTCGACTGGGTGATCAGCCTGTGCGACAAGGTCCGGGAGGTCGCCCCCGCGTTCCCCGGACGGCCGGTGACGATCCACTGGAGCCTCGCCGACCCCGCCCGCGAACCGGATCCGGGCCGCGCGTTCCGGCGCACCGCCGCCGAGCTGGCCACCCGGATCCGGTTCCTGCCCCTCACTCCCTCGACCGATGCGGAGGAGACCCGGCCATGACCACCGACCTGACCACCCTCGTGAGCGTGCGGTACCTCGTCGACGACGTCGACGCCGCGATCGCCTTCTACACCGAGCACCTCGGGTTCACCGTGCGGACGCGGTTCGCGCCGGCGTTCGCCGACGTCACCCGCGCGAACCTGCGGCTGCTGCTGAGCGGGCCGGCCAGTTCGGCCGGGCGGACCCTGCCCGGCGGCGCCCGGCCCGTTCCCGGCGACTGGAACCGGATCCACCTGATCGTCGAGGACATCGATGCCGAGGTGGCCCGGCTGCGCGCGGCCGGGGTCGCGTTCCGCAGCGACGTCATCAGCGGCCCCGGCGGCCGCCAGATCGTGCTCGACGACCCGGCGGGCAACCCGGTCGAGCTGTTCCAGCCCCGCCCCTGACCCACGACCGTTCCGGGAAGGCACGACGATGACCAGCGGCAGCTCCCCCGCGCTCGCGCGACGGCTGGGTACCGGCGACGCCGTCGTGATCGGGCTCGGCTCGATGATCGGCGCCGGCGTCTACGCGGCGTTCGGGCCCGCGGCGAAGGCCGCCGGCAGCGGCCTGCTCATCGGGCTGGTGCTGGCCGCGGTCGTGGCGTACTGCAACGCCACCTCCTCGGCACAGCTGGCCGCGCAGTACCCGACCTCCGGTGGCACGTACGCCTACGGCCGCGAACGGCTCGGCCCGTGGTGGGGGTTCACCGCGGGCTGGGCGTTCGTCGTCGGCAAGACCGCCTCGTGCGCGGCCATGGCGTTGACGTTCGCGACCTACGCGGTGCCCGGCCCGTGGTGGCTGCAGCGTCTCGTCGCCGTCGCCGGCGTCCTCGCCCTGGCCGTGCTCAACAGCCGGGGCGTCACCCGCACCGCGCAGCTGACCCGGGTGCTGGTCACGATCACGCTCGTCGCGCTGGCCGTGCTGGTCGCGGGCATCGCCTTCGGCGGCGGCGCCACGCCCGGGCACCTCGGTGACGCCGGCGCGTGGACGTCCGGCGGGCTCTACGGCATCCTGCAGGCCGCCGGGCTGCTCTTCTTCGCCTTCGCCGGGTACGCCCGGATCGCCACCATGGGCGAGGAAGTCCGCGACCCGAAGCGGGCGATCCCGCGCGCCATCCCGCTCGCGCTCGGCATCGCGGTGCTCGTCTACCTCGTGATCGGCGTCGCCGCGCTGCTCGCGTCCGGCCCGGCGAGGCTGGCCGGATCCGCCGCCCCGCTGACGACGGCCGTCACCGACGCGGGCGCGGGCGCGCTCGCCCCGGTCGTGCGGGTCGGCGGCGCGGTGGCCAGTCTCGGCGCCCTGCTCGCGTTGATCGCCGGGATCGGGCGCACCAGCCTGGCGATGGCCCGCAACGGCGACCTGCCGGCGTCGCTCGCCGCGGTCCACCCCCGGTACCAGGTCCCGCACCACGCCGAATTCGCGCTCGCCGCGGTCGTTTCGGTGCTCGTCCTGACCGCCGACTTGCGGGGCGTCATCGGGTTTTCGTCGTTCGGCGTGCTGCTCTACTACACGATCGCGAACCTCGCGGCCTTCACCCAGCGACCGCCGGACCGCCGGTGGCCACGTTGGCTGCAGGTTCTGGGACTGGCCGGCTGCCTCGTCCTGGTGACGACGTTGCCGTGGCCGTCGATCGTGGCCGGGGTCGCGGTGTTCGCGGTCGGTCTCGCCGGCCGGTCAGTTCGACGGCTGCGCGGGCCGGCTCGCCGGGATGGTGGCGAGCGCCGCCAGTGACAGCTCCAGGGCGGCGTGCCGGTGCGCGGCCCGCGTCGCGTCCGCGCGGCGGGCGGCTGCGGCCAGGTAGGCGGCGATCCGGATCCGCAGTCCCCGCAGGTGGACCAGGTCGACGGCGAACGTGGAGACCGGCCGGTACCCCGGCGCGGGCTCGTCGGTGCGGCAGGGGCCGGTGAGGTAGACGAAGTCGTCGTCCGGGTCCAGCCGCGGCGCCGACCAGACGGTGGCGTCCCCGGCCTTGTTGTCCCCGCGGCGGGCGCGGGCCAGCCAGTAGACCGGCAGCTTCAGCACTTCGCCCAGGACCTTGTCGAACGCGGCGAGGTCGGACTCGGCCATGGCGAGCCCGTGTCCGCTCCACACCCGCGGCGACCAGTAGTCGCCGGTGGCGGCGTGCGTGACGCTCGCGGTGTCACCGGACGCGATGATCGTCCAGTCGGCCACGGTGGTGAGAGTCGGCATGGCACCTCCCTGCGGACGCGGCCCCCTCGGATCGGCACAACGTAGTGACTCATGTCCGTTGCGTGGTACCACTGGGCGGCCCACGCCGTTGCGCCGACCGGCCGGACGCGCGCTGAACCCCGAGGTCAGGGACGCGCTCCCCGAAGCCGGACAGAAAGGTGTTCACTTGACATTCATCCGCTGACCACCAAATCGAGGTAACGCGGCGACACCGGCGTGCAAGCGCGGCGACCGGCACGGCGGATATCGTCGCCGGGCGCCCGTGCGGCTGTGCCTTCGCCCGGCGGGCGTCCGCACGCGGACGGATCCGGCACGAACGGGCACCCTGACAGCCGGGGCCGAAGGCGGCAAGGTGACCGCATGACACTGCCCGCCCTTCCCGAAGAGACCTTCCGGCGCGTGCTCTGCGTCGTCGCGCATCCCGATGACATGGAGTACGGCGTGTCCGCCGCGGTCGCCCGGTGGACCGCTCGCGGCATCGAAGTCGGCTATCTGCTGCTCACCCGCGGCGAAGCCGGCATGCCGAACCCGCCCGAGGAGACGGCCCGCCTGCGCGTCGCCGAGCAGCGCGCCGCCTGCGACGTCGTCGGCGTCGCGCACCTGACCGTCCTCGAGCACCCGGACGGTGTGCTCGTCTACGGCCTCGACCTGCGCCGCGACATCTGCCGGGAGATCCGCCGGTTCAAGCCCGACGTCGTGTTCCGCACCGGCCACGAGGTCGAGACGCCCTACGGCTTCGACCAGGCCGACCACCGTGCGGCCGGGCTCGCGGCGCTCGACGCGGTGCGCGACGCCGGGAACCGGTGGGTCTTCCCGGAGCAGATCGACGACGAGCACCTCGAACCGCATTCCGTGCGCTGGCTGCTCAGTCCCGCCTTCGGGGGCACCGCGACCCACGGTGTCGACGTCACCGGCGAGCCGCTGCGCCGCGGCGTCGCCTCGCTGGAAGCGCACGCCGCCTACCTCGCCGCACTCCCGGACCACCCCGCCCCCGCGGACTTCATCCCGGCGTTCGCCGCGATGAGCGGCAAGGCCATGGGGGTCGAGCACGCCGTCCTGTTCCGCGCCCACGACCTGGAGGCACCGCCGGACTTCCCCGCCGACGAGGACTGACGCGGACGGGTTTCGAGCACGTTCTTGCAGCCCAACGTCGCCGTCGTGACGAATGTTGATTGATTGTGGCGCACTTCTTGCGACTTTGTGCACCTTCATGCAGACTGCGTGCACGCTGCCCGTGTGGAGACCCGAGGAGTTCCGATGCGCCCTGCCTTGTCGTCCGGATCGGCTCACCCGAGGAGTGCCCTCGCGCTGGCGGCCGCCGTCCTCGTGCTGGCCGGCTCGGCCGCGGCACCGGCCGCGGCCGCGCCACCCGCCGCGGGCTACACCATCTCCGTCGGCGCCAAGGGCGGCTGGTCGGCGCCGACCGACTCGCCGGCGGCGCCCTACCTCGACAAGGACGGCAAGTTCTACTTCCAGCAGTCCGCGGCCCTCTACGGCGCCGACGACCCGCGTGAGTGGGAGTTCTACAGCGGCCGCGACTTCGACAGCTTCGCCAAGGACCCGGTCAGCGGCGCGGTGAACCCGGCGAACCCCGACGACCGCAACGACGACACCACCTGGCGGTGCAACACCAGCCCCACCGGCGTGACGGCGACCAGCCCGCCGGCCGGTTCGCGGTACGCGCAGAAGAACTACTGCGACCTCGTCGGCACCTGGGTCGACCCGGACACCGGCGACTGGTACGGCCTGGTGCACAACGAATTCACGCCGCAGCCCTTCGGCGACGGCCTGCACTACGACGCGATCGACTACGCCGTGTCCGCCGACCAGGGCCGGACGTGGAAGATCGAGGCGCACGTCCTCACCTCGCCCCACAGCACCCAGCGCGGCGACACGACGGCGTTCCCGAACCAGACCTACTACTACGGCGACGGCGACCAGCGGCTCTACGTCGACACGGCGTCCGGCTACTTCTACGTCTTCTACGGCTCGCGCGTGGTCGACAAGACCGGCAGCTGGAAGGCGTTCTACTCCCACGTCGCGCGGGCGCCCATCGCCTCGAAGATGGCGCCCGGCTCGTGGCGCAAGTGGTACGACGGCGCGTGGTCGCAGCCCGGCGTGGGCGGCAAGGAAAGCAACCAGGTGCCAGTGACCTCCGCCGGCGACACCGGCTACACGCCGCCCGCCAAGGAATACGACCCCGCCCACACCGGCACGGCGGACCAGCAGATCGCGGCGGGCACCATGCCCGCGACGTCCCCGCTGTTCGTCATGGACATCACCTACAACGCCTACCTCGGCCTCTACCTCGGCGAGCCGCAGGCGGTCGACCAGAGCGGCAACGCCCCGCAGCAGTACTACGTCACCGACGACCTGGCCACGCAGAAGTGGTACCCGATCGGCGGCACGGGCGGCTACCACACGGCGTCGTGGTACCGGTGGTTCGTCGACGGCGTGAACAGGACCGGTTCCTCCATCGTGGGCAAGAACTTCCGCGCGTACTGCTCCTTCGGCTGCTCCGGCGGCGCTTCGAGCGAGTACGTGAACGTGTCGGTGGACAACGCGAAGCACGCGGCGGTGCCGTTCGACCCGGCCAAGTCCTACCGGATCGCCAGCGGTGACGGCCGGGTGCTCGCCCAGGTCGCCAACAGCTCCGCGACGACGTCGGTCGCGGCGGGCGACGGCTCGTCGGCGCAGGCGTGGTCGTTCACCGGCAACGGTGACGGCTCCTACCGGATCACCAACGCCGCGACCGGCGGGCTGCTCGGCGTCGCCTCGTCCTCGACGGCCACCCGGGCGTGGGGCACGGCGCCGACCGTGACGGCCGCCGGCACCCCGGCCGCCGGTCGGCAGTGGTTCGTCATCCCGGGAGCGGCGGGGACGTACCGCCTGGTCAACCGCTACAGCGGCCTGGTGCTCGGGATGTCCGGGACGGCCGGGCGGCAGGCCGAGACCACCCCGGTCCGGCATTGGACGGACACCACGGGCAGCCCGGTCGGCGGTGGCCGCACCGCGGCCCAGCAGACGCTGTCCATCACCCCGGTGAGCCCCGGGCCCGACGGCATCCACGTCCTGACCGTGGGCGGCAAGGCCCTGGATGTGCCCAGCCACAGCAAGACCCCGGGGACGCACCTGGTCACGTGGACCGCGAACGGCGGCGCGAACCAGCGCTGGACCTTCACCCGCCAACCGGACGGCTCCTACGAACTGCGCAGCGCCGAATCGGGTCTGTGCGCGGACGTCGAGGGCGGAGCCACGACGGCCGGGGCGGCCGTCATCCAGTGGACGTGCACGGGCGGGGACAACCAGCACTGGACCGCCACCCGGCGGGCCGACGGCGGCTACACCCTGACCTCGGTCCACAGTGGACTCGCCATGACCACGGCCGGGCCCGCGGACGGCGCGGCCGTCACCCAGCAGCGCGGCAACCAGGGATGGACGCTCTCGTGACCCGCCTGCACCGGACGTCCCTCCGGCTGCCCGCGGCCGAGCTGGGGCCGGAGAACCCGCTGCCACCACTGGTGAAGCCGGAAGCCGTCGCGTCGGTGTCCAATGTGGACGAGCTGCCCGCCGACCTGGCCGCCGGGCTGGCGTACGGCCGGCTCGACACCGTGCTGCCGTACCGGCTGCAGGACGGCTACACGCGGGAGCGCCGGACCCGCGAACTGCCCGCGCTCGTGCTGGAGAACGACCGGCTGCGGGCGACGATCCTGCCGTCGCTGGGCGGCCGGCTGTGGTCGCTCGTCCACCGGCCCTCCGGCCGTGAGCTGCTCTACCGCAACCCCGTCTTCCAGCCCGCGAACCTGGCCTTGCGCGACGCGTGGTTCGCGGGCGGCGTCGAATGGAACCTCGGCAGCACCGGGCACACGGCGCAGACGTGCGCGCCGATGTTCGCGGCCGCGGTCGACGGCCCGGACGGGACGCCGGTGCTGCGGCTGTGGGAGTGGGAACGCACCCGGGACCTGCCCTACCAGCTGGACTTCTGGCTCCCGGACGGTGCCGAGCACCTGTTCGTCGGCGTCCGGATCCGCAACCCGCACCCGCACGACGTCCCGGTCTACTGGTGGTCGAACACCGCCGTGCCGCAGACGCCGTCGACGCGCGTGCTCGTGCCCGCGGACCGGGCCTGGCACTACGGCTATTCGGGACGGCTCGACCTCGTCGACGTCCCCGGCGAGCTGACCTACCCGGCGCGCGCCACGGCGGCCGCGGACTACTTCTTCGAGCTCGCCTCGGACCGCCCGTGGATCGCCGCGGTCGACGACTCCGGCACCGGCCTCGCCCAGGTGTCCACCGCCCGGCTGCGCGGCCGGAAACTGTTCCTGTGGGGCGAGTCCCCCGGCGGCCGCCGCTGGCAGGACTGGCTCGCCCCGGGCGCCGGGACGGGCTACCTGGAGATCCAGGCGGGGCTGGCCCGCACGCAGCTGGAGCACCTCCGCCTGCCCTCGGGCGAGTCGTGGGACTGGCTCGAGGCGTACGGCCCGGTCACCGCGGAGGTGCACGACTGGGCAACCGCGACCCACGCCGTCGTCCGGCAGCTGCCGCCCGCGGAACGGCTCGACGAGCTCCACCGGGCGTGGCGGCGCGTCGCGGACGTCGAGCCGGGCGCACTGCTGGCCACCGGTTCGGGCTGGGGTGCGCTGGAGACCCTCCGCATGGTGACCGACCTGCCGGGCACGCCCTTCCCCGCGGAGTCGCTGGGTCCGGAGCAGCAGCCGTGGCTGGACCTCCTCGACGGCGAGCCGCCGCGGGCGGACCACCGGCTCCCGCCGCCCGCGACGCTGGTCAACCGCTACTGGGCCGACCTGATGGACCACGCGCCGGACACCTGGCTGACGTGGTACCACCGCGGCGTCGCCCGGTGGGCCGCCGGGCAGCACGAGGCGGCCCGGGTGGCGTGGAAGTCGTCGGTGGCGGCGACGGAAAACGCGTGGGCGCTGCGCAACCTCGCCGTCGCCACCGCGGACCCGGCCGAAGCGGCGCGGCTGTCCGTGCGTGCCCTCGAACTCGCGCCGGACGTGCGGCCGTTGCTCGTCGAGGCGGTGTCCGCGCAGCTGGCCACCGGACACGCACGGACGGCATTGTCCTTGCTCCCGGAGAAAGCCGACGGACGGCTCGCCCTCCTGACGGCGCTCACCCGGCTCGCCTTGGGCGACCACGAGGGCGCGAAGGCCGTGTTCGACGCGGGCTTCGAGGTCGCGAACATCCGGGAAGGCGAGACGTCGTTGTCGGACACGTGGGCCACGCTCTCGGCCGGCCCGTTGCCGCGGCGGTACGACTTCCGGATGAAGTGACTACCCGAATTCGACGACGGCGCGGTACCGCGCGCGGCCCTGGCGGACGCGGTCGATCGCCGCGTCGAAGTCCGTGACGGGGAACGTCTCGACTTCGGGCCGGATGCCGTGGCGGGCGGCGAACGCGATCATCTGCCGGGTCTGCACCGCGGTGCCCACGATGCCCCCGACGATCGTCTTGGCTCCGGGCAGCAGGCTCAACGGCGAGAAGGCGACGGGGCGTTTCGGGACGCCGACGACGCACAGCTTCCCCGCCGGCCGCAGCAGGCCGAGGTAGTCGTCCCAGGGCAGGTCCGCGGACACGGTGGACAGGACGAAGTCGAACGAGCCGGCGGCGTCCCGCAGGGCGCCGGGCTCACCCGAGGCGAGGAAGCCGGTGGCGCCGAACCGTTCCGCGTCGGCACGCTTGGCCGGCGTCGTCGAGATGGCGGTGACGGCGCATCCCCACTTCGCGAGGAACTGGACGGCCAGGTGGCCCAGGCCGCCGATGCCGACCACCGCGACGCGGTCGGTGGGCCGGACGTCGTTGTCCAGCAGCGGCGAGAACACCGTCGTGCCGGCGCACAGCAGCGGTGCCGCGTGTTCGGAGCGGAGGGCGTCGGGGATCGGGTGGACGTGCCGCCAGTCGCTCGCCCGGACATGGCCGGCGAATCCGCCGCGGTCGCCGCGCAGGACGGTGTCGTCCTTGCGGGGACACAGGTTCGTCCGGCCGGCGACGCACCACTCGCAGCGGAAGCAGGAGCCCGCGGTCGCGCCGACGCCCACCCGCTGCCCGACGGCCACGACGTCCTGGTCGACGGCGTCGCCGACGGCTTCGACCACGCCCACCGCTTCGTGCCCGGCGACGACGGGAAAGCGGGAGATCCCCCACTCGTCGTCGATCATCCCGAGGTCGGTGTGGCAGATCCCGCCGTGCGTCACGCGCACGTCGACCTCGCCCGGTCCCAGCGGCCCGGCCTCGTACTCGTAGGGCCGCAGCGGGCCACCGGCTTCGTGCGCCGCATACGCCTGGACCTTCATGTCGTCACCGTCCCGAATCAAACAAACTAGTTAGTTTCTACGTTGACCGTAGCCACACGCGGACGGCGTGTCAAACAAACCGGTTGGTTACACTGGCGGCATGAAGGACGGGCAGGCCACGCGACGGCGGCTACTGGAGGCGGCGGCCGCGGAGTTCGCGCAGTACGGCATCGCGGGCGCCAGGGTCGACCGGATCTCGGCGACCGCCAAGGCCAACAAGGCGCAGCTCTACGCCTACTTCGGCGACAAGGACCGCCTGTTCGACACGGTGTTCCGGGAACACGCCGAAGAAATCGTGAACGCCGTGCCGATGACGGCCGGCGACCTCCCCGGCTACGCCGTCGGCATCTACGACGCCTGCCTGGCCAAGCCGTACCTGGTCCGGCTGGCCACCTGGGCCCGGCTGGAACGGGTCCCGACGGGTCAGCTGGTCTCCTCGATGCGCGAAGAGTCCGAGAAGAAGCTGACGGCCATCGCCGACGCCCAGCGCGACGGCCTCGTCGACCCGGCACTCGCGCCCGCGGACGTCCTCGCGATGGTGTCGACGATGGCGCTCACCTGGTCCCCGGCCAGCCTGTTCCACGCGGCGACCCCGGCCGACCCCGAAGCCGACCACCGGCGCCGGCGCGAAACCCTCGCCGAGACGGTGCGCCGCGCCTTCTCCCCGCCGGCGTAACCCCGGCGTCCCGGTTATTCCCGGCGCCCGGATCTTCCCGCCTGGTGGCCACTTCCGCCCGCAGCCCGGGATTCGGCGCACACTGCGGACACGGGCCGAGAGAAGGGAACGCCGGGATGGCATCAGGAACCGGACCACGGATCGCCGTCGCACTGGACGGGGCGGGGTGGCACCCGGCCGCGTGGCGCGAACCCGGGGCACGGCCCGGCGACCTGCTGACCGCCGGCTACTGGACCGACGTGGTCCGCGAGGCCGAGGCCGCCAAGCTGGACTTCGTCACCATCGAGGACTCCCTCGCCCTGCAGACGGTCGACTACCTCGACCGGCCCGGCGAGCGGACCGACATCGTGCAGGGCCGGCTCGACGCCGTGCTGATCGCCGCCCGCGTCGCGCCGCTGACCTCGCGCATCGGGCTGGTACCGACCGCGGTGGTCACCCACACCGAGCCGTTCCACCTGTCGAAGGCGATCGCCACCCTCGACTACGTCAGCTCCGGGCGGGCCGGCGTCCGTGTCCAGGTCGCCGGGCGCGCCGCCGACAACGCGCACTTCGGGCGCCGTGAGTTCGGCGAGTTCCGCCTCGAGGACTCCGCGGAACCGGACAAGCCCAGCCCACTGGCCGACCTCTTCGACGAGGCCGCGGACTACGTCGAGGTGCTGCGCCGGCTGTGGGACTCCTGGGAGGACGACGCCGAGATCCGCGACGTCGCCACCGGCCGGTTCGTCGACCGCGACAAGCTGCACTACATCGACTTCGCCGGCCGCTGGTTCTCCGTCAAGGGCCCGTCGATCACGCCGCGGCCGCCGCAGGGCCAGCCACCGGTCAGCGCCCTGGCCCACGCCGCCGTCCCCTACCGGCTCGCCGGCCGCTCCGCCGACGTCGTCTACGTGACGCCGTTCGACCGCGCGCAAGCCGGCACGATCGTCTCGGCCGTGCGCGACGAGCAGGAGCGGGCCGGGCGCACCGGGGAAACCCTGCACGTCTTCGGCGACGTCGTGGTGTTCCTCGGCGAGACCGAGCAGGCCGCCGCCGACCGCAAGGCCCGGCTCGACGACCTGTCCGGCGCGGAGTACACCTCCGACGCCTACGTCTTCACCGGCACGCCGGCCGGTCTCGCCGACCTCCTGCTCGACTGGCGGGGCGCCGGGCTCTCCGGTTTCCGGCTGCGGCCGGGCGCGGTGCCGCACGACTTGGCCGCGATCACCGGTGGCCTGGTCCCCGAACTGCGGTCCCGCGGCGCGTTCCGCACCGAGTACGAAGCCGCCACCCTGCGCGGGCTGCTCGGGCTCGCCCGGCCCGCCAACCGCTACGCCGTCGCCTGAGGAGGCCCGGGATGACCAAGAAGCAGATCCACCTCGCGGCGCACTTCCCCGGCGTCAACAACACGACCGTGTGGAGCGACCCCGAAGCCGGCAGCCACATCGAGTTCAGCTCGTTCGTCAAGCTCGCGCAGACCGCCGAGCGCGCGAAGTTCGACTTCTTCTTCCTGGCCGAAGGCCTGCGGCTGCGCGAGCAGGGCGGGCAGATCTACGACCTCGACGTCGTCGGCCGCCCGGACACCTTCACCGTGCTGTCCGCGCTCGCCGCGGTCACCGAGCGGCTCGGCCTGGCCGGCACGATCAACTCGACGTTCAACGAGCCGTTCGAGGTGGCCCGCCAGTTCGCGTCCCTGGACCACCTTTCCGCGGGACGTGCCGCGTGGAACGTCGTGACCTCGTGGGACGCGTTCACCGGCGAGAACTTCCGCCGCGGCGGGTTCCTGCCGCAGGACCAGCGCTACGACCGCGCCGAGACGTTCCTGCGCACGGCGTGGGAGCTGTTCGACTCCTGGCGCGGTGACGAGATCGCCGCGGACGCCGGGTCCGGTGTGTTCCTCCGCGACCCCGCCGCGGGCGCTTTCGCCCACCACGACAAGCATTTCACCATCGAGGGCCGGTTCCCGGTGCCGCGCAGCCCGCAGGGCCGCCCGGTGATCATCCAGGCCGGCGACTCGGAAGAGGGCCGCGAGTTCGCGGCGGCCACCGCCGACGCGATCTTCAGCCGCTACGGGACACTGGAGGCGGGCCAGGCGTTCTACTCCGACGTCAAGGGCCGGCTGGCGAAGTACGGCCGGACGAACGAGCAGCTGGTGATCCTGCCCGCGGCGACGTTCGTCCTCGGCGACACCGACGCCGACGCCCACGAGCGCGCCCACATCGTGCGGCTGCAGCAGGTCAGCGGCCAGACGGCGATCAAGTTCCTCGAGCAGGTCTGGAACACCGACCTGTCCGGCCACGACCCGGACGGCCCGCTGCCGTCGAGCGACCCGGTCGTCGACGGGTCCACGATCGCGCCCGGCCGCGCCAGCGTCCGCATGTACCGCGACCCGCTGGCCACCGCCCGCGAGTGGCGGCAGCTGGCGGAGGCGAAGAACCTGTCGACCCGGGAGCTGATCGTCGAGGTCACCGGCCGCCAGACGTTCATCGGCTCCCCGGCGACGGTCGCGACGGCGATCGACGACCTGGTCCAGGCCGACGCGAGCGACGGGTTCATCCTCGTCCCGCACGTCACCCCCGGCGGGCTCGACGAGTTCGCCGACAAGGTCGTGCCACTGCTGCAGGAACGCGGCTCGTTCCGCACGGAGTACACCGGTCCGACGCTGCGCGACCACCTCGGGCTGACCGGCTGAGCGCCGGCCGAGTGCCGGTGTGACAGAACGGTTCCGCGCCCAGGCCGGACGAAAGCCGTAAACCGGCGCGGCTCGACCGGCGCGCGGCGAGCGGCGCGGACAACCCGTGCTCGGATTCGGTGCGCCACGGTGAGCGCCCAGGAGATCATGGCGGCACCGGGCGTCCGGCACTCGCCCGGAGAACTGCTCGCCGAGCCACCCCGCGACCGGGCGCGGGACTGGGCGGCGGCGCAGCCGGACCGGTTCACGGTGTGGCGCGGCCCGAGCCGGTCTTCTTGGCGTTGAAGCGCGCCTTCTTCTGCCGGTTCCCGCACGTGTTCATGTCGCACCACCGGCGGGTGCGGCTTTGGCTGGTGTCGAAGAAGGCCGCTCGACAGGTCGGCGACGCGCACAGGGCCAGTTTCCCGTCGCGTTCGCCCGAGATGACGCCGATCGCGTCGGCGGCGATCACGCCGAGGGCGTCCTCCACACTGGACGCCGAGCCGAGCTGCCACCGCCGCTCGCCCTCGGGCGTCAGGACGGCCGCGGCCCGGCCCCCGGCGCTGCGGTCGTTGATGACCCGGACCGCGGCCGCGGGGAGCGCGTCCCGGTTCGCGGCCGCGGTCGCGGCGGCGTGGATCGCCTCCCTCAGCTCGCGCGCGAGGTCGAGCTGCGCGTCCGTGCAGGACTCGACGGCGAGACCGCTCACCGCCAGCCAGTCGACGAGCCGCTGCGGGGTGGGGATGCGCTCGACGCGGTCGCCCTGACGCTCGGTCAACGTCGCCGTGAAGCTGGTCGCCAGCACCGTGCCGAGGCGGAAGTCGGGGAACTCAGCGGACATGGAACCACCTTAGCCGGTTGCAGGCGAGCGCGTCGTCGTGTTAGAACCGTCTAAGCCGGTTCAGCATCGACCAGGAGGTCCCGTGCCCCGTCTCATCAGCGACGTCCGAGCGTTCGAAGCCCACGCACCCGAAGCCGACCTCGACGATCTGCGCGCGCGGCTGGCCGCGGCGCGGCTGCCCGAAGCCGAGACGGTTCACGGCCGGTGGGACCAGGGCGTTCCGCTCGCCGACCTCGCCGACGTCGTGGCCTACTGGCGCACCGGGTACGACTGGCGGAAGTTCGAAGCGCGCCTCAACGAGATCGGCCAGTTCCGCACGACGATCGACGGGCTCGGCATCCACTTCCTGCACCGCCGGTCCCCGCGCGCGGACGCCACTCCCCTGCTCCTGACGCACGGCTGGCCGGGCAGCATCGCCGAGTTCGTCGACGTGGTGGACCAGCTGGCCGACCCGGCGGACGCGGACACGCCCGCGTTCCACGTCGTGGTCCCGTCCCTGCCCGGCTTCGGCTACAGCGACAAGCCGGCCACCACCGGCTGGGGAACGGAAAAGACCGCGGCCGCCTGGGTGGAGCTGATGGGCCGGCTCGGCTACGGCGAGTTCCTGGCCCACGGCGGCGACTGGGGCGGCAACATCACCACGGTGCTCGCCGGCCGGTTCCCGGAGCACGTCCTCGGCATCCACACGACGTTCGCGGAGGGCCCGCCCGGGCTGACCACGGACGGGCTCACGGACCTCGAGCGCCGGTGGGCCGAGGAAACCCGCCACTTCTGGCGCCACCGCGCGGCGTACGCAAAGCAGCAGGCGACCCGGCCGCAGACCATCGGCTACTCGCTCGTCGACTCGCCCACCGGGCTGCTCGCCTGGATCCTCGACAAGTTCGCCGAGTGGTCGGACACCGAAGACAGCCCATTCGAAACGATTTCCCGCGACCGCATCCTCGACGACGTCACCCTGTACTGGCTGACGCGCAGCGGCGCGTCGGCGGCCCGCATCTACTACGAAAGCCACAACTCGCTCGATCCGGCACTCCGGGTCGACGTCCCGTCGGCGATCACCGTCTACCCGCGCGACATCGAGAAGTACCCGCGCCCCTGGGCACAGGAGCGGTACCGCCGGATCGTCCGCTGGCGGTCACCCGACCGCGGCGGGCACTTCCCTTCGCTGGAGGTGCCGGAGTACTTCGTCAGGGATCTGCGAGAGGGCCTCGTGGCGGTGCTGGCCGCCGACCGCTGACGGCTCAGGTGTACCAGGTCGGCTCCGGCAGTTCGCCGCGCAGCGCGTAGACCCCGACCTCGCGGCGCTTGTACGCCACCGGGTCGTGCAGGGAGTGCGTGCGCAGGTTCCGCCAGAACCGGTCCAGACCGTACTTCGACGCGCTGGCGCGGGCACCGGTCAGCTCGAAGATCTTCGTCCCGATCTCGAGGCCCGTCTCGATCACGCGCTGCTTGGCCGCCGCGATCAGGACCGCCAGCTCACCGCGGGCTTCCGGGGTCAGGTTCTCGCGCGGCGCGTGCAGCACCTCCGAGATCGCCGCGCCGGCCTTGTCGGCGAGTGCTTCGGCCGCCCACAGCTTCGCCTGCAGATCGCCGTAGCCGTCGAGGATGTACCACTCGTCCGCGGCGGCGTCCTTGTCGTCACCGCCGTACGGCCAGGGCCGGGTGCGCTCGCGGGTGTAGGCCAGCCCCGCGTCGAGCGCACCCTGCGCGATCCCGAGGTAGAAGTTGGTGAACACCAGCTGGATCGCCGGGACGTTCAGCGTGTTGTAGGTCAGCGGGCGGAACTTCCGGTCGACGTAGCCCGCGGCGCTCGCCCACGGCACCCGCACGTCGGTGATCGTGACGCTGCCGGACTCGGTGAGCCGCTGGCCGAGGTTGTCCCAGTCGTCGTGGAAGACGATGCCCTCCTGAACGGACGGAACGATCGCGAAGACGTGGTCCTCGGTCCCGGTCAGGACGCCTTCGAGCACGGTCAGGTCGGAGACCTTGCTGCCGGTCGAGAACGACTTGTGTCCGTTGTAGACGAGCTCGTCGCCGTCCTCGGTGATGGTCAGGTCGGAGTCGCGGGGGTTGACCGCGCCGCCGAAGAAGAAGTTGTTGGCCGTGTAGAGCTCTTCGACGGCGGCGATCTGCTCGTCGGTCGCGACCAGCCGGGCCGCCCAGGCCCAGAGGTAGTGGTAGCCCAGCAGCTGCCCGATCGAGCCGTCGGCGCGGGCGATCTCCCGGGTCACCCGGTAGGCCGTGTCCCAGGTCCGGCCGCCTTTGCCGTGCTCGGCCGGGCCGAGCAACGTCACCAGGCCGGCGTCCTTGAGGAGCTGGATCTCTTCGTACGGCGTGGCGTTGCGCCGATCGCGCTCGACCGCGTCGACCGCGAGCTTCGCGGCGACGTCCTTCGCGATCGCGAAGGACGTCGGCGGCGGTCTTCTCCGTTGTGGTCAAAGCGGTTCCCTTCTCCGTGCGGGCACGACGAACAAGCCCCGGGGCACGGGGCGATCAAGATTCGTCAGGTGTGCCCGAGTACACCGGGCCGCCACGGGGGTGTCAACGCGGGTCCGCGCGCTGGGACCGTTCTCGGGGAGCGGAACCTCCAGCGGAGTTCTCCGAGCCGGTGCTCGGCCAGGTCGCCGCCGACACCGGCTTCCGCCTGAGGGCCTACGACGTGCGCGGGGAGCACGCGCCGGGCCTGCTCCGTCCCACGGGCCGACGTGGCCTAAGTCCCGCCCGCGCTCGCGCAGGTCCCCCTCCGCCGCCGGTTCACTGCCCCACCGCGTCCAGGCAGTGGCGCAGCAGCCGCTCCGTCTCGCCCGGCCGCGGCCGGGTGTGGGGCAGCAGGTGCCGCGGGCGCTCACGCCGGTCGTGCCAGAACCGCCCCGACGGCGGCGCCGGCCGCGTTCCCGCGAGCCAGACGGCCGTGTCGGCGCCCTCGTCGGCCGTGCGCAGCGCGGGCTCGAGGACCCGCCGGAACGCCGGGAGCGAGTCGGCGAGGCCCGGGGTGTCCGCCCAGCCGGGATGGGTGCTGTGCACGGCGATGCCGTCCGGTCGCCACCGTTCGGCCAGCAGCGGCGTGAACTCGACCTGCATGCGTTTCGTGCGCGCGTACGCCGTCGCGCCGCGGTAGCGGCCGGACCGGTACTCCGGGTCCTCGGCGGCGAGCGGCTGGGTGTACATCCCGCCGGACGACACCCAGATCACCCGGGCGTCGGCCGAGGCCCGCAAGGCCGGCCGCAGCAGTTCGGTGAGCAGCAACGGCCCGAGCACGTGCGTGGCGAACGTGACCTCGTGCCCGTCGACGCTCTCCGCGCGCTCCGGCGGCAACACGCCCGCGTTGTGCACCAGAACGTCCACTCGCGACTCCCGGGCCGCGAACTCCCGCACCGAAGCGAAGTCCGCGACGTCGCACCGCGACGTCCGGACCTTCGCCTCCGGCACCGCCGCGCGGACGCGACCGAGCGCCCGCTCCCCGCGCTCGAGGTCGCGCACGACCAGCACCACCTCGGCGCCCAGCCGGGCCAGGCCGGCGGCCGTGGCTTCACCGAGGCCGGAGCTCGCCCCGGTGACCAGCGCGACCCGGCCGCCGAGCGCGTCCGGCGCGGGGTCGTCCACCGCCCACGTGCGCCTGCGCAGCGCGTAGCCGACGCGGGAGTACCCGAGGACCACGGTCCGGTCGAGCAGGGTGTCGAGCAGCAGCAAGGAAAACTCCGATCAGTTCAGGACGACGATCGCCGCGTTGAGCGCCGTCGCGAAGAGCGTCCAAGCCAGGTACGGCAGCTGGAGGGCCGCCGACGCGCGCGAGCGGCGCCGGAAGACCAGCGCGGTGCCCACGATCACGACGTCGAGCACCACGATCTCCGCCAACGCCACCGCGTAGGCCCCGGCCGCGAAGAACAACGGCGTCCAGGCGGCGTTGAGCACCAGCCCGGCGGCGTACCAGCCGAACTCGCGCCGCGTTCCCCCGGCCCGCCAGAACAGCCAGCCGGACAGGGCGATCACCAGGTAGAGCACTGTCCACACCGGACCGAACAGCCAGGAGGGCGGCGCCCACGGCGGTTGCGCCAGTCCGGAGTAGACGGCGCGGGACCGCGTCGCGGCCAGGCTGCCGACGGCGGCGACGACGGCCACCGCGGCGACGAAGCCCGCCAGCGCGAGCGGCGGGGCGGGACGGTGGACGGTGGTCATGCCGGTTCTCCCACGGTCGGGTGCGCAGTCGGAGCGGTCGCGGTGCCGAGCAGGTGGGCGAGGACGTCCTCGGCCCGCCGGTGCCGGAATCGGTGACCGGCGTCGAGCAGCCGCGCCGGGTGCACCCGCTGGTCGGCGAACGCCAGCTCGCGCGCGCCTTCGCGGCCGAGCAGCAGGCGCGGGCCGAGCGGCGGCACGGTCAGGACGGCCGGGCGGTTGAGCACCTGCGCGAGGATCCGGGTGTACTCGGCGTTGCGCACGGGTTCCGGGCTGACGGCGTTCACCGCGCCGCTCAGGGACCGGTCCGTCACCGCGCGCAGGTAGATGTCGGTCAGGTCGTCGATGCCGATCCACGGCATCCACTGCCGGCCGGTCCCGAGCGGGCCGCCCAGCCCGGCGGCGAACAGCGGGTGCTGCAGCCGCAGCACGCCGCCGCGCGGGCTGAGCACCAGCCCGGTGCGCACCCGGACCACGCGCAGGCCCGCCGCGGACGCCGGTCCGGTGGCCGCCTCCCAGTCGCCGACGACGTCGGCGAGGAAGCCTTCGCCGCGCGCGCTGTCCTCGGCCAGGAGCTCGTCACCCCGCTCGGGCCCGTAGAAGCCGACGGCGGACGCCGAGACGAACACCCCCGGGCCGTCCGGGGTACGCGCGGCCAGCTCGGCGAGCTTCCGGGTCGGGCCGATCCGGCTGTCCCGCACGGCCCGCCGGTGGCGGTCGCCGAACCGCCCGGCGACCGAAGCCCCGGCCAGGTGCACGACCGCGTCGACGCCGGCGAGCAGGTCGCCGGCGGGCGCTTCGGGGTTCCAGGTCCGCTCGTCGGGGCTGCGCACGGGCCGGCGCACCAGGCGGATCACCCGGTGCCCGCCGGTGCTCAGCAGCGCGGTCAGCGCCGTGCCGACCAGGCCGCTCGCCCCGGTCACGGCCACGGTCAGCGGCTCGTGCCAATACCGCCGCTGCGCGGCCAGGTCGTCGGCCAGCTGGCGGTGGCGGTAGGCGAACATCGCGCGCAGCAAGGCTTCCGGCACCCGCGTCTCGACGCGGTCGGTCACCACGGTGCGGTCCGGCCCGTCGGCCTCGAACCGGTGGGTGTGCCGCCACGGCACGACCGCCGACAGCACGGGTGTGGCGAGCCGGTCGACGAAGTGGTGCGGCGGCCGGTAGCCGGCGGCCTCGTGCGCCGCGATCCACTTCACCCCGCCGGGCAGGACGAGCTCGGCCCGGCCGTCGCGCAGCGAGTCGGCTTCCGCCCCGACCCGCACCGGCTGCCACGGCGGCGTGAGGCGGGTGATCGCGCCCGGCAGGCCGTGCCAGGCGAAGACCTCGTCCAGCGGCGCGGAGACGACCCCGGTGAACTCCATGACCCTCTTCGCCTCCAATGCGATTCCGATTCAGTATGCGTCAGACCGTAGCTTGAGCTGGCGATTTCCGCTGCTTTGGCTGCTCATTTGCGATTCATCTTCGATGCAAGCGCGTGCGTTGCCGCCGTGCCGGTGTGACGATCGAAGGAGCCGACCAGCCAGGAGGGGGCGATGAGCTCACTGACCACGCCGACCAAGGGGTCGAGCCCGGTCGAGAAGGCGCTGGGCGAGGCCACGGACAGCGCGGACCAGCGGTACATGCTGGCCAAGGGCCTGCGGCACCAGCTGAACAAGGTGTTCCCGACGCACTGGTCGTTCCTGCTGGGCGAGATCGCGCTCTACAGCTTCATCATCCTGCTGCTCACGGGTGTGTACCTGACGTTGTTCTTCGACCCCTCGATGCAGGAGGTCGTCTACCACGGCAGTTTCAAGAACATGCAGGGCCTGGAGATGTCGCAGGCCTTCCGCACGACGCTGGACCTCTCGTTCGACGTGCGGGGCGGGCTGTTCATGCGGCAGCTGCACCACTGGGCGGCGCTGATCTTCGTGGCGTCGATGGCCGTGCACATGCTGCGGATCTTCTTCACCGGTGCGTTCCGGCGCCCGCGTGAGGCCAACTGGGTGATCGGCGGGTTGCTGCTGATCCTGGGCTGCTTCGAAGGGTTCTTCGGCTACTCGCTGCCCGACGACCTGCTCTCGGGCACCGGGATCCGGGCGACGCTGTCGGGGATCGTGCTGTCGGTGCCGGTGATCGGTACCTGGATCCACTGGGCGCTCTTCGGCGGGGAGTTCCCCGGCGACCAGATCATCCCGCGGCTGTACACGCTGCACATCCTGCTGCTGCCGGGGATCATGCTGGCGCTGGTCGGGGTGCACCTGGCGCTGGTGTGGTACCAGAAGCACACCCAGTTCCCGGGGGTGCGGCGCAAGGAGACCAACGTCGTCGGCGTGCGGATCATGCCGTACTTCGCGCTCAAGGGCGGCGCGTTCTTCACCCTGGTCATCGGGGTCCTGGCGCTGATGTCGGGGCTGTTCCAGATCAACCCGGTGTGGAACTTCGGCCCGTACAACCCGGCTCAGGTCTCCGCCGGATCCCAGCCGGACTGGTACATGGGCTGGGCCGACGGGCTCCTGCGCGTGTGGCCGCCGTGGGAGCTCTACCTCGGCGACCACACGGTGCCGCCGGTGTTCTTCGCCGGTGCCATCGGCATCGCCGTCCTGGTGACGCTGCTGCTGAGCTACCCGTTCATCGAGCGGAAGCTGTCCAAGGACACCGCGCACCACAACCTCCTGCAGCGCCCGAGGGACGCCCCCGTCCGCACGTCCATCGGGGCGATGGCGATCACCTTCTTCGCCGTGCTCACGCTGTCCAGCTTCAACGACATCCTCGCCGTCCAGTTCGACCTCTCGCTCAACGCGATGACCTGGGCGGGCCGGATCGGGCTCCTCGTCGGGCCGCCGCTGGTGTACTTCGCCACCTACCGGCTGTGCGTCGGGCTGCAGCGGGCCGACCGCGAGGTGCTCGAGCACGGCGTCGAGACGGGCATCATCAAACGGTTGCCGCACGGTGAGTTCATCGAAATCCACCAGCCGCTGGCCCGGGTTCCGCTGGACTACCAGGGCGCCCCGGTGCCGAAGAAGATGAACAAGCTGGGCTCGGCCGGGCACGCCGTGCCGGGTTCGCTGCTCAGCCCGGACCCGCCCGAGGAGACCCGGGCCCTGGACCGGGGCCGCCGATGACCGCGACCCTGCCGCGGACCGCCACGGCGACCCGCCTGACGCACCGGTTCGCGCAGGCGTGCGCGGTCGCGGCCGCGGTGCTGTCCGCGGTCGCCACGACGGTCAGCCTCACGTGGTCGCCCCTGGAGTCGGTGCTGCCGGCCGCGTGCGTGGCCCTGACCGTCCACGCCGGACTGAACCTGACCATTGTGGACAGCCGCGACGCGCGCCTGCGCGGCACGGCGATCGTGGTCGGCCGCGCGCTGGCCGCTCTCCTGGTCGCCGGGTCGCTCTGGGCCGCCACCCGGCACTTTCCCGGGCAGCCCCTGGCGATCCTGAGCTGCGTCCTGACCACCACGGTCGGCCCGCTCGCCGTGCTCGCCGTCCACCCACCACCCGGGAGGACTCCTTCGTGAGCCGCGACCGCAGCCCCGTCCTCATCACCACGGCCGCCCCCTCGGCCGACGACCAGCTGGCCCGGCGCCGCCGCAAGTACGTCGTGATGATGGCCTGCCGGATCCCCTGCCTCGTGCTCGCCGGGCTCACCGCGCACATCTGGTGGCTGGCCCTCGCCTTCCTGGCGATCTCCGTCCCGCTGCCGTGGGCGGCGGTGCTGATCGCCAACGACGTCCCGCCCCGCCGCAGCGACCACGCGAACGGCTACCGGCCCCGGGAGACGCGGCGGCGGCTGACGCGGTCAGCCGCCGAAGCCGGCCAGGGACGCGGTGAATGACGGCGGCAACGGCTCGCCCACGGTCGGCAGGCCCCGCCAGCCCGGTCCGGCCGGGCGGACCGGCACGCCGTCGCCGTGCAGGGCGCGCAGGATCCGCACGTCCGCGGACGGCGACGTCATCGACCACACCACCACCTCGCTCGGGGTGAACCGGGCCGTGACCACGCGCAGGACGTCGAGCGACACCAGGCCGCCGAGGAACATCGCCGGCGCGCCGACGTCGCTCAGGGCGGCGCTGAGCATCTTGACTGGCAGCTCGTGGCGTTCCGCCGGACCGCACACGAAGATCACCGGTGCCCGGCCCGTCCGGGCCGGCGCGGGCGCCGGGTACCGGTCGAGCGCTCCCGACGCCGCGGTGGCGAGCGCCCATTCCGCGGCCATCGCGGTGCGGTCGCCCAGCTGCGCCCAGCGTTCCCCGATCGCGCGCAGCACCGGGGAGACGACCTCGGTCCACGCCGTCGCCACGCCGAGGGTGCCGAGCGCGTCGTCGACCAGACCGCCCATCGTGGCCAGGTCGAGCAGCTCCGCCGTCTCGGCGAGCCGTTGCCGCCGCTGCCCGGAAGTCACTTCGGCGGCGGACCGGTCGAGCACCAGCCGGGCGGCGTCGCGCGCGCTCGTCCCCTGTGCCTGCAAGGCCCGCATCCGGCGCAGCCGTTCGACGTCCTCCGGCGTGTACCGCCGCCGGCCGTTGGCCTCCCGCTCCGCGGCGCCGATCCCGTAGCGCTGTTCCCAGGTGCGCAGCGTCACCTGGGACACGCCCAGTATCCGCGCCACCTCATTGGAACCGAGCGACCGCGCGCCCGCGGTACTGCCCATCCGGCCTCCTCGCTTGAACCCGTATTGAAACACGGAGCCGGAGGCGGGTCGCGGTTCGTGACAGCAGGCTCGACGCATCGGTCCGGCGGCTCACGTGAGCGCGTCGGCCACCAGGTAGACCGCGGCCGAAACCGCGGCCGCCGCCGGGAACGTCAGGACCCAGCCCAGCACGATGTCGCGGGCGATGCCCCACCGGACCGCCGACAGGCGGCGGGTCGCGCCGACGCCCATGATCGCCGCCGTGATCACGTGGGTCGTCGAGATCGGGGCCTTCACCGCGAACGCCGTCACGTACAGCACCGACGACGCCACCGACTCCGCGACGAACCCGTGCGGCGGGTCGAGCGGGAACACCCGGCGGCCCAGCGTCCGCATGATCCGCAGGCCGCCCGAGTAGGTGCCAAGGGACAGCGCCGCCGCGCACAGCAGCGTGACCCACAACGGCACCGCGAACGTCGCCTGCTGCCCGGCCGCCACCAGGGCCAGCACGATGACGCCCATGCCCTTCTGCGCGTCCTGCAGGCCGTGGCCGAGCGCGAGCGCCGACGCCGAAAGGATCTGGAACCGGCGGAACACCCGACCGCTGCGGTGCGGGTTCGCGCGGCGCAGCAGCCACAGCGTGCCTACCATCGCGAGGTAGCCCAGACCCAACCCGAGCAGCGGCGACGCGACCATCGGGATCAGCACCTTCTCGGCGATCCCGGCCCAGTGCACGGTGCTCGCCGCCGCCAGGGCCGCGCCGACCATCCCGCCGATCAGCGAGTGCGAAGACGACGACGGGAGCCCGAAGTACCACGTCACGAGGTTCCAGGTGATCGCCCCGGCGAGCGCGGCGAAGACGACCGTGAGCGCGTCCGGCCCGGCCGGGACGTCGATGATGCCCTTCGCCACCGTCGCGGCGATGCCGGTGGACAGCAGCGCGCCGGCCAGGTTCATCACCGCCGCCAGCACGAGCGCCGCGCGCAGGGTCAGCGCGCGCGTCGACACCGCGCTCGCGATCGCGTTCGCCGCGTCGTGGAAGCCGTTGGTGTAGTCGAAGAACAGCGTCAGGACGATCACCACGACCAGGGCGGCCGTGCCGGTCACTACGACTCCTTGACCGCGATGGTCTGCACCACGTCGGCGACGTGCTCGAAGGCGTCCGCGGCCAGCTCGAACTGCTCCACGACCTCCTTGGTCTTGAGCACTTCGAGGGCGTCGCCGCCCGGCTCGAACAGGTGCGCCAGGATCCGGCGGTAGATCCGGTCGGCCTCGTTCTCCAGCTCGTTGATCTCGATCCAGTACGGCTCGAGCTCCCCGACCTTGGCCAGGCCGGGCATCGAGTTCGCGGTGAGCTCGGAGGCGCGGCACAGCACCCGGACCATCAGGTCGGTGCCGGGCGGGAAGGCGTCGATCCGGTACAGGACGGCCAGGTCCGCCGCGGTGTCCATGAAGTCGAGCACGTCGTCGATCTTCGCGGCCAGCGCCTGGATGTCCTCGCGGTCGAACGGCGTCACGAACGAGCTGTTCAGCTCCACCATGATCGTGTGCGTGAGCTCGTCGCCGCGGTGCTCGACCTCGTGCAGGCGCTTGGCCAGGGCCTCCCGGTCGCCGGGCTCGGCGGTGGTGAGCTCACGCAGCAGCGCGGCCGCGGCCACCAGGTTTCCCGCCGCGTCGGTGAGCAGGTCGAAGAACCGGGTACCCCGTGGGGTGAAGCGCATGGATGGACGTCCCTTCGTCGGCGCGCGCCCACCTCGTACCCCGCCTCACGGCGCGTCAACCAGCGCGCTACTCCTTTCGGGTGAGTCTCTTGCGCCGGACGAGTGTGGCGCGGGCCACGGGGTATGCGGGCGGGACCTTCGATCCCGTCAGGGGGCTCCACCGTGCCCAACCGAGTCATGATCAGCCGCGACAGCAGGCCCATCCCGTGCGAGGCGTGCGGGCTGCCCGCGTTGCACGTCGCCCGGCTGGTGGCCGGGGACGGCACGCTGCTGGGCCAGACGGTGGTGTGCACGGCCTGCCGCCGCCACCGCTCCGAAGCGGAGGCCGTCCCGCTGCCGTAGCTCAGGTCGGCTGGTCCGCCATCGCGTGCAACGGGCGGACCGTGGCGTCCGGGTGGCGGGTCAACGGCTGCAGCGGCAGGTCCGGCGAGTCGGCGACCCGTTCCAGGTGGCGCAACAGGATCCCTTCCCGCAGCGCCCACGGGCAGACCTCCACAGTGGACACGTCCAATGCGGACAGCGTCGCTTCGGCTCCCAGCGCTCCGGCCACCACCTGAGGCGCGCGCGGGCGCGAGATGCCGGGGAGCCCGGCACGTTCGGCCGCGGGGACGCGGGCCAGCCGCGGGATCCACTTGCGCAGGTCGGCCGTCGCCAGCTCGCGCGCGACGAACGGGCCCTTGCGCTGCGGGGCCGCGCCGGCCAGGCGGGCCAGCTGCTTGAACGTCTTCGACGTCGCGACCACCCGCCGCGCCGGGCCCTCCCAGCGCAACCGGTCCAAGACCTCGGACAGGGCGTCGCGCACGTGCCGGCGCACCGCCTTGAGCTGCTTGCCCGTGGGCGGATCGGCCGTCAGGAACTCGCGGGTGAGCCGGCCCGCGCCCAGCGGCAGCGAAATCGCCAGCTCGGGTTCCTCGTCGCGGCCCAGGACCAGCTCCATCGACCCGCCGCCGATGTCCACGAGCAGCAGCCGGCCCGCCGACCAGCCGTACCAGCGACGGGCGGCGAAGTACGTCAACCGCGCCTCTTCCTCACCGGACAGGTACTGCGGCCGCAGCCCGGAATCCGCCTGGATGCGGTCGATGACCTCTTCGCGGTTCGCCGCGTCGCGCACGGCCGCGGTGACGAAGGGGTACAGGTGGTCGACGCCGAGCCGCACCGCCGCGTCGACCGACCGGCCCACCGCGGCGGCCACCCGCTCGATCCCGGTTTCGCTCAGCGCGCCGTCGGGCAGCAGCTCTTCGGCCAGCAGGGTCGGTTCCTTCACCGCGTGCGCCGGCAGCGGCGGCGCCCCGGCGGAGACGTCGACCACCTGCAGCTGGGCCGAGTTCGACCCGATGTCCAGTACAGCCAATCTCATCGGGACGGAATACCCCGGCTCGCAGCGTTTAGTCCCGGCGCGATCCGCGTCGACCGGCCCGCCGGTGGGTACGCGGACGTGATGAGCACCGGCCGGACCTCGATCGCCCTGTTCACCCGCGACCTCCGGGTGCACGACAACCCCGTGCTGCACGCCGCGGCCACGGCCGAGCGGTGCATCCCGTTGTTCGTGGTCGACGACGCCATCGGCCGCGCGTTCGGCAGGCCCAACCGGGCCGCGTTCCTGGCCGGCTGCCTCGAAGACCTCGACCGCGGCGGCGCCTTGGTGGTGCGCAAGGGGAACCCGCTCGACGAGCTTCTCGCGATCGTCCGCCGGCACGACGTCGGCGAGGTCCACCTCGCCGCCGACGTCAGCAAGTACGCCCGGCAGCGCGAAGACGCCCTGGCGGAGCACCTCGGCGAGCTCGGCGTCGACCTGCACGTCCACGACACGGTCACCGCCGCCGTGGCTCCGCTGTTCCTCACCCCCACCGGCGGCAAAGACCACTTCGCCGTCTTCACGCCCTACTTCCGCAAATGGGCGTCAGTCCCGCGCCGAGCAGCTGTGCCCCGGCCGGACGTCCCCGGAGCTGCCCGTGGGTGGCGAAAAAGCCGCCCGCAAGCTCGTGACGTCGTGGCTGCGTGACGGCCTCGACGACTACGCCGCCCAGCACGACGCGCTCGCCGGCGACGGCACCTCGCGGTTGTCGCCGCACCTGCACTTCGGCACGATTTCGGTCACCGAGCTCCTCGACCGGGCCGGCGACGGCTCGGAGGGCGCGCGGGCGTACTCGCGGCAGCTGGCGTGGCGGGACTTCCACCACCAGGTGCCCGCCGCGCGCCCGGACTGCGCCCGCGAGGACTACCGGCCCCACGGCGACCGGTGGCGCCGCTCGGACCGCGACCTCGCGGCCTGGCGCGACGGCCGGACCGGCTACCCGATCGTCGACGCCGCCATGCGCCAGCTCGCCCGCGAAGGCTGGCTGCACAACCGGGCCCGGCTCATCGCGGCGAGCTTCCTGACCAAGACGCTCTACGTGGACTGGCGCCTGGGCGCCCGGCACTTCGCCGACCTCCTGGTCGACGGCGACATCGCGAACAACCAGCTGAACTGGCAGTGGGTCGCCGGGACCGGCCCCGACACCCGGCCCAACCGCGTCCTCAACCCGCTGGCCCAGGCCCACCGCTACGACCCGGACGGCGACTACGTCCGGCGCTGCGTCCCCGAGCTCGCCGGCGTCCCGGGCGGCGCCGTCCACGAGCCCTGGAAGCTCGACGACGTCGGCTACCCCGGCCCCATCGTCGACCTGCGCGACGGCGCGCGGCGCTTCAAGGCCGCGCGGGACAAGGGCTGACCGCCCGCCGGGCCCCGGCTTGACGCGTCACCAGCCGAGTGCCGCGACCATCGCTTTCTCCAGCACCGGCGAGAGCGTGGTCATGAAGCTCGCGGTGACGTGGTTGTCGTCCATGTACACCAGGACGTTCCCGACGACCGGGCGGCACAGGCTGTGCCCGCAGAAGTAGTCGCTGAAGTCGAGCACGGACACCGACGGCGGGATGCCGGCCACCGCGGCGTACGGCGGCGGCTCGGCCAGCAGGGTCCTGCGCGGCACGCTGCACTCGGGTGCCTTGGTGCCGCGGGTGTCGATGCACGTCGTCGGGGAGAAGCCCAGCCGCGGGTTGTCGCGGACCGCGACGACCGGGATGCCCGCCCGGTCCAGCACCTTCCACTGGTCGACGAAACCCTGCGGCGTCCGTTCGGTCAGGCCCGGCCGCACGTCGCGGCTGGCGAGCGTCAGCACCGCGTCCGGGTGCAGCGCGAGGATCTCCCGCTGGGCCGCCGAGTTCCACGCGAGGCAGCCCGGATCGTCCGGCATCGCCTCCGACCGGGTCGAAAACGGGCACGCGCCCTTGAGCATGAACGTGATCTCGTAGCCGTTCTTCTCGGCCATCGGCTTGAGCGCGGCCAGGTACTGCTGGATGTGCGAGTCGCCGACCGCGACGATCCGCTTCACCGGTGTCCCTTCGGGGCGCGCCGTGCACACCTCGAGGATCTTGTCGAAGCGCGACGGGACGCACGTCGCGCCCGGGATGCCGCCCCAGTCGTTCGGCACGGCGATCAGTGGCGGCACGACGTTCTTGCCGGGCAACGTCTTCTTCGGCGAGTCCGGGTCGCGGGCGAGCGCGCCCGGGTGGTCGTCGTCGTCCAGCGCGATCGAGAAGGCGGCCTTCTTCGTGCTCACGACCTGCCAGCTGAACGCGACCAGCAGGACGGGCAGCAGCGCGAGCACGCCGAACCGGTAGGCGCCCCAGCGCGTCCGGTCGCCCACCTTCGAAGCCCGCACCGGCTGTTCGACGAGGTGGTGCGTCGCGGCGGCGAGCAGCACCGACAGGCCGATCACGACCGCGCCGCCGAGCGGTCCGACGGCTTCGCGGTGCCGGGCGATCAGGTAGAACAACAGGACCGGCCAGTGCCACAGGTACAGCGCGTAGCTGAGGTTTCCCAGGTACTCCAGCGGCCGGGAGGACAGCAGCCGGTCGGCGCCCGTGCGGCTGCCGGTGGCGCCCGCCAGGATCACCAGCACCGCCGACAGGGTCGGCCAGAGCGCCGCCCAGCCCGGGAACACCTCGCCGACGTTCAGCACGATCCCGCAGGTCACCAGGCCGGCGAGGCCGGCCCAGCCCAGCAGGACCCGCAGCACGCGCGGCAGCACGACCCGGTCGACGACCAGCACGAGCAGGCCGCCGAGCGCGAACTCCCACACCCGCGTCAGCGAGTGGAAGTAGGCCAGCGGCTGGTTGACCGCGGTCAGGTGCACCGAATACGCCAGCGACCCGGCGAACAGAACTCCGAGCGCGACCGCCACGGACGCGGTCAGCGAGCGGCGCAGCCGGGCCGCGACCAGGGCGACTAGCGCGACGAGCAACGGCCACGCGACGTAGAACTGGCCCTGGATCGACAGCGACCAGTAGTGCTGGACGACGCTGGCGGTGTTGTGCTGCGCGAAGTAGTCGACCGAGTCCGCCGCCAGGCGCCAGTTCTCGACGTACAGCGCCGAGGCGAACACTTCCTTGATGGTCTGGAACCACCGGTCCTGCGGCAGCAGGACCATCCCCGCCACCAGCACCGCGAACAGCACGGTCAGCGCGGCCGGGAAGAGCCGCTTGATCATCCGGCCCCACATCGGCGCGAAGGCGATCCGCCCCCGCCCGGCGGCCCGGACCAGCTGCCCGGTGATCAGGAAGCCGGAGATCAGGAAGAACACGTCGACGCCGCCGGAGATCCGGCCCAGCCACACGTGGTAGACGACGACCAGCAGCGCGGCGACCGCGCGCAGCCCCTGCAGCTCCGGCCGGTACCGCCGCGCTTCCCGCGGCCGGGCCACGTCGGTCGATGGCATGCGCAGTCCTCACGAGACGACCTTGTCCGGACAAATCGTGCGAACCGGATGAAGGTCGCAGATTTGTTCACAGCCTAGATCGTTACGGAGTGCAAGTATCCGCCGGGCGGCGCGTCACTCCGCTTCGCCGGCCGAGGCCAGGAACGCCGAGAGGTCGTCGGTGAAGCGCAGGAGCAGGGAATAGAAGGTTTCGCGGTCCTTCGCCGACCACCCGGACAGCGCGTCGCCGAACCAGCCGAGCAGCGTCGTGACGTACCGGCCGGCCAGCTCGGCACCCTCCGGAGTCAGCTCGACCAGGCGGGCCCGGCGGTCGTCGGGGTCGGCCAGGCCGTGCACGAGCCGGCGGCGTTCGAGCACGTGCAGGTGGCGCGTGACGTGCGGCCCGGCGACCTGCATCCGGTCCGCGATCTCGCCGACCCGCATCGCCTTCCCGGTCATGTGCAGGGCGAGGATGATCGACAACCCGGGCCGGTCGAGGTCGGCGCCGATGCTCTTCAACGCCCGCTCCCCCAGGCCACTGCGGTTCAGCAGGTTGCCCAGCTGGATGATCCGCGGCAGCACGGACCGCAGGTCCGCCGCGTCGCCGGTGACCGCCATCACACCCCTTAGATAGCTAACTTAGGTATATATTTGACCCTGTCGCCGGAGCGAACCCGGGCATTGTCGCATCCGGACAACAGATACCTAACTTAGCTATCGGAGGCACCGATGACCACCCGAGTTCTGATCTCCGGCGCGAGCATCGCCGGACCCGCGCTCGCCTACTGGCTGCGGCGGTCCGGGTACGCCGTGACCGTCGTGGAGAAGGCGCCGGAGCTGCGCGCGAGCGGCTACCCGATCGACATCCGCGGCACCGCCCTCGAGGCCGTGCGGCGGATGGGGATCCTGCCCGCCCTGCGGGACCTGCACATCTCGACCCGCCGGCTGACCTTCCTCGACGTCGACGGCAGCGAAGTGGCGTCGCTGGGCCCCGAAGAGGTCGCCGGCGGAGTCGAAGGCCAGGACGTCGAGATCCGCCGCGGCGACCTCACACGGACGCTCTACGACCTGGTGCGCGACGACGTCGCCTTCCGGTTCGGCGAGAGCGTGGAAACCCTGGCGCAGCACGAAGGCGGCGTCGACGTCACCTTCCGCGGCGGCCGGCAGGAGACCTACGACCTGGTGTTCGGCGCGGACGGCCTGCACTCGCACACCCGCGGCCTGGTCTTCGGCGACGAGCGGCAGTTCCACCACTACCTCGGCTACTGCTTCGCCGGGTTCACCCTGCCGAACGACTTCGGGCTCCACCGCGAAGGGCTCGTGTGGAGCACGCCCGGCAAGGGTGCGGCGCTCTACGCGGTGCGCGACAGCCCGGAGATCCACGGGTTCCTGGTCTTCGCCCGCCCGGACGCGCCGATCGAGGCGTTCCGGAACCCCGAGGCACAACGCGACCTCGTCGCGCGCACGTTCGCGGGCGAGGGCTGGGAAATCCCGCGCCTGGTCGAGGCGATGACCGTGGCCGACGACCTCTTCTTCGACGTCGTCAGCCAGATCCACCTGCCACAGTGGACGAACGGCCGGGTCGCCTTGGTCGGCGACGCCGCGTACGCGCCTTCGTTCCTGACCGGACAGGGCACCAGCCTCGCTCTCGTCGGCGCCTACATGCTGGGCCACGCCCTGGCCACCGTCCCGGACCACACGGCGGCCTTCGCGGCCTACGAAACCGGCGTGCGGGACTTCGTCGAACGCAACCAGGCCACCGTCGGCGAAGGCCGGGCCACGTTGTTCCCCACCACGGCGGAAGCCCTCGCCCAGCGCAACTCCGCGCTCCGGCAGCGCGCCGCGGCGCCCTCGGCCAAGCCACGCCCCGAGCACTCGGCGCTGACGCTACCGTTGACCGCGTGACTTTCGGACGAGTGCTGGTGATCGGTCTCGACCCGGCCAAGCTCGAGGGCTGGGACCCCGAGCCGGTCCAAGCGGCGGTGGCACGCGGCCGGGCCCGGTTCGACGGCCACGGCATCGACGCGGACTACTGCCTGCTGACCGTCGACGAGCACCCCGAAGCGGATGTCGTCGAAGCCTTGCGGGGCAACGACTACGCCTGCGTCGTGATCGGCGGCGGCATCCGCGCGCACGAACCGCTGCTCGGGCTCTTCGAACGGGTCGTCAACGACGTCCGGCGGTACGCGCCGAACGCGGCGATCGCGTTCAACACCAGCCCCGAGGACTGCGCCGACGCGGCCCTGCGGTGGTTGCGCTAGGTCCTGGCGGCGGCCCACGGCATGAGCTTTTCGGCGAGCGCCCGGCTGTACGGGCGGACCAGCGTCTGCAGTTCGACACAGGCGGACTCGCCGATCTGGGCGTAGGGCGTGACGCTGTTTTCGTCGGTCGCCTTCTCGATTTCCGCGCGGCGGGCGGCGCCGGCGGGCGTGAACGCCGGGTCGGCGTCGCCGGTGAGCCAGTCCCGCTCGCGCAGGCCGCTGACGGCCCGGTTCCAGTCGTCTTCCGACCAGGACCGCGAAGTGCGCAGGGTTTCGGCGGGGACGGCCCCGGAGGCGGCGTGGGTGACGAGGGCTTCGATCCCGCTCAAGCCGGCCGTCAGCAGGGCGGCGACGTGCGCGTCACCGCGGTACTCCCGGAGCAGGGTCTGCGCGTGCCACAGGACCAGGTGGGGCTCGGCCGGCCACGGCAAGGCGGCGTGGGCGGCGAAGAGGGGACGGCCGGTGACGTCTTCGACGACCGTCTCCGCGGCCTCCCGGAGGAGCGCGGCGGCGCGGCGCATCTCGGGCGAGGTGACCGCGTCGCCGAGGATGCCGCGCAGGGCCTGGTCGGCCGCGGCGTAGCGGGCCTCGAGGACGGCGGCGGGTTCGGTCGCGGACCAGGCCGCGGCGATCGACTCCCCGACGAGGGCGGGGTTGAAGTTGTAGAAGGTCGCCACGACCACGGACGCCGAAACGGCACCGAGGGCGGCCGACCGGGAGGCGAAGTACCCGGCACGGCCGGTGACCCCGAGTTCCCGGTACGCGGCGGCGGCTTCCGGGGCGAAGTAGATCATCCCGTGGTACGGCTCGAGGTAGCGCCAGGTCCGGCGCGCCACTGCGATCACGGCGTCAACATACCATCCGGTCGGTACGGCGTGGATGATCCGGCAATGCCTTGACGGGCAAGGATCTTCGGGACGCCACGGAGCGATGAGCAGCCCGGACCCGGACGCGCCGGCCGCCGAACGGCTCGACACCGCTTCGACCGGCTGGAAGAGCGGCTCAGCCCGGACTACGCGGGCGTCCCCCTCCCCTGGCTGCACGTAGTCCCGAAAACGCCGTACAAGGCCACCTTCGGCGCTATACGGTGAGCCCATGCACGTGACGCCCCCTGTCGCCCGCCCGGCTGCCGCGCCCGTGTGGTGGCAGGTGATCGGCCCCGGGTTCGCCGCGCTGATCGGGTTGTTCCTGCTGACCGTGATCTACCGGTTCGACGGCATGTCGGAGATCCAGCGTGCGCTGCACCTGTCCACCCACAGCCTGCTCCTGGGCGGGTTGGTCGCCTACCTCGCCGGGATGGCGCTCACGCTGCCCGCAGGGCTCCTGCTCGGCGCCCGCTTCCCCACCGCGGTGACCCTCCCCGCGCTCGGGTTCCTGCTGGTCGGCGTCCTGCTGGCCGCCTTCGCCGACGGCGGCGGCCTCCTGGCGGCCGGCCGCGTCTTCGCCGGACTCGGCACGGGCGCGGCCGCCGGCGCGACGGTCGCCCTGATCCTGAAGGTCCGCGAAAAGCGCGGCCTCATCGCCGGGGTGCTCGGCGCGCTGGCGGTGCTCGCCTTGGTGCTCGCGCCGGTCATCGGCCAGCTGGTCTCCGAGGCGATGGGGTTCCGGGTGATCCAGATGATCGCGGTGCTGTTCGTGCTCATCGCCCTCGTCGTCGCGGGCGTCCTCGGCATCGTCCGGCTCACCTCGGCCAAGCGCCCGGTCCCGTACGGCATGCCCTACCCGCCGGCCTGACCCGGGTCAGGCCGGCGGCAGCACCGGGTCCCGCCGGAGCTCCGCCTTCGCGATCGACCGCAGGTGGACCTCGTCCGGGCCGTCGAACAGCCGCATCGCGCGGTGCCACGCGTACATCGCCGCCAGCGGGGTCACGTCCGTGACGCCCGCGCCGCCGTGGACCTGGATCGCGCGGTCGATCACGCGGGTCGCCGCGCGGGGCACCGCCACCTTCGCCATCGCGACCAGGTCGCGGGCGGCCTTGTTGCCCGAGACGTCGATGACGTGACTCGCCCGCCGGCACAGCATCCGCGCCTGCTCGATCTCCAGCCGGGACTCGGCGATCTGCTGCTGCACCACACCCTGATCGGCCAGCGGACCGCCGAAGGCGACGCGGTCCCGCGCCCGCGAAACCATGAGCGCCAGCGCGCGTTCGGCCGCGCCGAGGGCACGCATGCAGTGGTGGATCCGGCCGGGCCCGAGGCGGGCCTGCGCGGCCGCGAACCCGCCGCCCTCTTCGCCGATCACGTTCTCCACCGGCACGCGGACGTCGTCGAAGCGGACTTCGGCGTGGCCGTGCCGGTCGTGGTGGCCGAACACCGGGAGGTCCCGCACGACCGTGACGCCGGGGGTGTCGCGCGGGACGAGCACCATCGTCTGCTGCCGGTGCGTCGCGGCTTCGGGGTCGGTCTTGCCCATCACGATGAAGAACGCGCACCGCGGGTCCATCGCCCCGCTGGTCCACCACTTGCGGCCGGTGATCACGTAGGTCTCGCCGTCGCGCACGATGCGGGTGGCGATGTTCGTGGCGTCGCTGCTGGCGACGTCCGGCTCGGTCATCGCGAACGCGGACCGGATCTCCCCCGCCAGCAACGGCGCGAGCCAGTCCCGCTTCTGCGCTTCACTGCCGAGCAGGTGCAGCAGCTCCATGTTCCCGGTGTCGGGCGCCTGGCCGTTGATGGCTTCGGGCGCCAGGTCGAGGCTCCAGCCCGACAGCTCCGCGATCGCCGCGTACTCCAGCTGCGTCAGCCCGGATTCGGCCGGGAAGAACAGGTTCCACAGCTCCTGGGCGCGCGCCTCCGTCTTCAGCCGCTCGACGACCGGCGGGACGACGTGGTCGTCCGGGCCCGCGGCGCGGCGGTGCGCCAGGTACTCGGCCTCCGCCGGGAGGACCCGGTCCCGCACGAACGCCAGCATCCGCTCCTGCAGCTCGCGGGCGCGCGGCGACGGGGCGGGAAGATCGTAATCGAACACGCGTCACTCCTGAACAGGACCGGGCAATGGGCCGGACCGACCGTACGCGCTCGTCGAGGTGCTCGTCCGGCCCCGCCGCGGTGCGGCTGCCTCACGTCATGAGCTCGCGTCGTGCGACGCTTGGCTTCCGGGTCGAGGCGGCCCAGGTCGCGACGAAACGCCGAAGTTCCACTGACTGGAGAGCACGACATGACAGGACCGTTGACGGGGCTGCGCGTGGTCGAACTGGCCGGCATCGGCCCGGCCCCGCACGCGGCCATGGTCCTCGCCGACCTCGGCGCGGACGTCGTCCGGATCGAACGCCCCCGGGGCACCCTCGACCTGACCGGCGGCCGGCCCGACCACCTGCTGCGGGGCCGGCGCTCGGTGGCCGCGGACCTCAAGTCCGACGACGGACGCGCCTTGACGCGCCGCCTGATCGCCAAGGCCGACGTGCTGCTCGAAGGCTTCCGGCCGGGCGTCGCCGAACGGCTCGGCGTCGGCCCGGACGCGTGCCGGGAGCTGAACCCGCGGCTCGTCTACGCGCGGATGACCGGCTGGGGTCAGGAGGGGCCGCTGGCCCAGCGGGCCGGCCACGACCTCAACTACATCGGCCTCACCGGAGCGCTGCACGCCATCGGCCGCGCCGGCGAGCGCCCGGTGCCGCCGCTGAACCTGGTCGGCGACTTCGGCGGCGGCTCGATGTTCCTCCTCACCGGCATCCTCGCCGCCCTGTGGGAGCGCGAACGCTCGGGCGAAGGCCAGGTCGTCGACGCGGCGATGGTCGACGGCACCAGCGTCCTGCTGCAGATGCTGTGGACCATGCGCGGGCAGGGCACGTGGTCGGACGACCGCGGCGCGAACCTCCTCGACGGCGGCGCCCCGTTCTACGACACCTACACCTGCGCGGACGGCCGCTGGGTGGCGGTCGGCGCGATCGAACCGCAGTTCTACCGCGCCCTCCTCGACGGCCTCGGCCTCGACCCGGCCACGCTCCCCGGCCAGCTCGACCGCGCCGGCTGGCCGCGGCTGCGCGACCGCATCGCCGGCGTCTTCCGCACCCGCCCCCGCGACGAATGGGCCGAGGTCTTCGCCGGCACGGACGCCTGCGTGACGCCGGTGCTGGCCCCCGAAGAGGTGCCCGCCCACCCGCACCTGGCCCACCGGGAAACGATCATCGAGGTCGACGGCGTCCCGCAGGCCGCGCCGGCACCGCGCTTCTCCCGCACGGCCACGGCCCGTCCGGCCTCCCCGCCCCGGCCGGGCGCGGACACCGACGCCGTCATCGCCGGCTGGGAGGCCTGAGGGCAGCAGTGCGCGCGTTTGGTGCTCCGTTCGCCGGGTAGCCGTGGAGCTGATGGCGCACCGCGACCGGAAGGAGCCGTCATGCCCGCACGGACCGCGGATGGCCCGGCTTTGCTGCCCGAGACCGAAGAACTCGCCACGGGCAAGAACTTCGCCGCCGTCACGACGGTGCTGCCGAGCGGACGGCTGCAGACCCAGATGGTCTGGGTGCACGTCGAAGACGGCGAACTGGTGCTCAACACCGAGGCCCACCGGGCGAAGAGCCGCAACGTCGCCCGCGACCCGCGGATCACGGTGCTCATCCGCGACGAACAGGACCCGTACCGCTACGCGGAGGTCCGCGGCAGGGTGACCGGCGTCGAGAACGGCGAACGCGCGCGCCGCCAGGTCGACGAACTGGCCCGCAAGTACACCGGCGGCGACTACCCGCCCGAGGCGATCAAGTCCGAGCGCGTGATCCTGCGCGTCACGCCCGAACGGCAGACCTTCATCGACCAGAACAACGGCGTGGCCGACTGACGAACCGAGGAGCCCGACATGGTCGACGTGACCCGTACCTTCACCGTGGCCACCGCGCCGCGGGAGACCTTGGACTACCTCAAGGACTTCGCCAACGCCAAGGAGTGGGACCCCGGCACGCAGTCCTGTGAACGGCTCGACGGCGGGCCGGTCGCCGTCGGGTCGCGCTGGCGCAACGTGTCGAAGATCGCCGGCATCGAGACGGAGCTGACCTACGAGCTGACCCGGCTCGAGCCCGGCCGGGTGGTGTTCGTCGGCCGCAACGACACGGCGACGTCCACCGACGACATCAGCCTGACCGCGGACGGCGAGGCCACCAAGCTCACCTACCACGCCACGATCGAGTTCCACGGCGCGGCGCGGCTCGCCGCACCGCTGGCCAAGGCCGTGTTCGAGAAGGTCGGCGCCGACACGGAGAAGAGCCTCACCCGGATCCTCGGCGCCACGTCCTAGCCGCGGGATGAACTCGTAGCGAGGGGACGCGCGTCACTCCTACGAACATGTTCGTTGCGAACATGTTCGTCGCCAGCTATGGTGAACGAACATGTTCGTCATCGACCACCTCCACGCCGAGTGGGCGGCAAGGCCCGATCTTCACCGCGCTCGGCCCCGGCCTGCGTCGCCGATGACGAACGGCTCGACCCGCAGCTGCGCACGTGAACCCCTTCGCGCACACCGAAAAGGACCGGACCATGACCACCCACCACCCGATCGCCATCATCGGCGGGGGCCTCGGCGGGCTGACCGCCGCGCGCGTCCTGCACGTCCACGGGATCCCCGCGACCGTCTTCGAGCTCGAACCCGGCCGTGACGCCCGCGTGCAGGGCGGCATGCTCGACATCCACGAGTACAACGGCCAGCGCGCGATCCGCGCCGGCGAGCTGTGGGACGAGTTCGCCGGCATCATCCACCCGGGCGGCGAGGCCACCCGCGTCCTGGACTCCCGGGGCACCGTGCTGTTCGACGAGCACGACGACGGCGAGCTCCAGCGCCCCGAGGTCGACCGCGGCCAGCTGCGCGACATCCTCATCGACTCGCTTCCCGCAGGCACCATCCGGTGGGGGCGGCGGGTCGTCGACGTCGCCGCCGGAGAAGGCCGCTGGACGGTCCGCTTCGACGACGGCGAGACGATCACCACCGACCTGCTCATCGGCGCCGACGGCGCGTGGTCACGCGTGCGCCGCGTGCTGACCGACGCCTGGCCCGCCTACACCGGCATTTCCTTCGTCGAGGCCGACCTGCACGACGCCGCCACCCGGCACCCCGCCGAGGCCGAAGCCATGGGCGCCGGCGCGCTGTTCGCCCTCCACGGCGAAACCGGCATCCTCGGCCACCTCGAAACCGACGGCAGCCTGCACGTCTACCTCGGCCTGCGCGTGCCCGAGGACTGGATCGACACGGTCGACTGGGACGACGCCGAAGCCGCCAAGCGGGAGATGCTGGCCCGCCTCGAAGGCTGGGACGACGCGCTGCGCGGGATGATCGCCCACGCCGATACCGGCCTGACCCCGCGGCGCATCAACGCCCTGCCCGTCGGTGTCTCCTGGGACCGCGTCCCCGGCGTGACCCTGCTCGGCGACGCCGCCCACCTCATGTCCCCGTTCGCCGGCGAAGGCGCGAACCTGGCGATGTACGACGGAATGGCGCTGGCGCTGGCCATCGCCGATCACCCCGGCGACACCGAGGCGGCGCTGCTCGCCTACGAAACCGAACTGTTCCCCCGCTCCGCGGAATCCGCCGGCGAATCCGCGCGGAGCCTGGAGATCCTCTTCCGCGAGGACTCCCCTCAGGGACTGCTCGACATGTTCGCCTCCTTCGCCGCCGAAACCCGGTAGCGGCTGAATCGCCCGCCCACGGCACGAGGACAGCCGAGCAGCTCACCCCGAGCGAATCGGAAGGTCGCCGGATTCGGCGAACTCGAGCCGTTTCGCGACGGAAACGGCTTGGTCCGCGAACCGTTCGTAAAACCTCGCCAGGAGCGCCAGGCTGGTGGCGGCCTGCACGCCGTGCGGCCATTCGTCCTTGGTGATCCGGCGCAGCACGTCGGCGTGCAGCGCGTCGACGACGTGATCGGTTTCGTCCAGCTCGTCGAACGCGCCGGCCGCGTCACCGGAAATCCGGTCCGCGAGCTGGTCGGCCATCCGCGCGGCGGTGGCACTCATGTCGGCGAACACGGGGTGCAGCTCGGCCGGGACGGCGCGGCCGGGATGGGTGAAGCGCGTGGTGTCGGCGATGTGCGCGGCGAGGTCCCCCATGCGCTCGAACTTCTCCGCGCAGTAGATCACGGCCAGGACGGTGCGCAGATCCCCGGCGACGGGCGCCTGCAGCGCCAGCAGCGAATGGGCGTGCGACTCGCATTCGACCCGCGCCCGGTCCAGGTCGTCGTCGGCACCGAGGACCCGCTCGGCCAGCGCGAGGTCGGCGGTCAGCAGGGCGGTGCTGGCCCGGCGCATGGATTCCGCCGCCAGCCGGCACATCCGCGTCAGCTCTTCGCCGAGTTCAGCCAATTCACCGTGGAATTTCTCGCGCATCCGGACAGTATAGGACCGATTCCCCGGCACCATCGCCGCGTATGTTCGCCGCTTTTCCGAACAATTCGCCGTCGCGACGCGCAATGACCATTCAATCGAGTGCGCCGGGCCGCCCGAACTCAGCAGAAGCCCGCGCGCACCTTCTCCCGGCCCACCCCCGACCCGTACTCGGCCGGCTGGCAGGTGGTTTCCAGCACCGACATCCACAGGTCGCCGTCGGGGTCGACCTGGTTGCGGCGGCTCGTCATCAGGGACAGCGGGACGTGCACGAAGCGGCGCCGCCAGCGGGCGACCGCCGCTTCCGTGTGGCCGGCCATCGCCGCGTGGACCGCGGCGTGGGCCAGCCGCAGGCAGTAGACGCTGTCGTAGGCGTTGGCGGCGATGCTGCGGACCGCGTAGCTCGGGTCGATGTACCGCATCGTGGGCACCAGCCCGGCCGCGGTCAGGTGCACCGTGATGCGCTCCTTGAGCAGCTCCCCGATGTTGCCGAGCTTGACGTTGCCCGAGGCGTCGGTGCCGCGGCCGTTGTGCTGCGGCAGGCCGTGCTCCTCGACGAGGTCCTGGCCCGCGCCCTCGGCGAGGACGATCACCACGTGGCCCTTGGCCCGCACGTGCTGCTCGATGTGGGCCAGCAGGCCGTCCGCTCCCCCGAGGGCGAACGGGATCTCGGGGATCAGGACGATGTCCGCGGCGGCCGCGGCCAACGCCGCATAGGCGGCGATGAACCCCGAGTGCCGCCCCATCAGCTTCACGATCCCGACGCCGTTCGGGCTCGCCGCGGCTTCGACGGAGACCGCCGAGATGAAGTCGGTGGCCCGCGCGAACGCGCTCTGGAACCCGAACGACTGGTCGGTGAAGGGCAGGTCGTTGTCGATCGTCTTCGGCACCCCGATGACCGCGATGTCGAGCCCGCGCGCCCGGATCGCCTCGCCCAGGAAGGTCGCGGCGCGCATCCCGCCGTCGCCGCCGATGACGAACAGGATGTCGACGCCGCGCGCGACGAGGGTGTCGACCATCTCGCCGGCGTCCTGGCCGCCGCGAGAGCTGCCCAGGATGGTGCCACCGGCGTTGTGGATGTCGCGGACGCCCTCGGGTGTCAGCTCGACGGTGTCGTACCGGTTCTCCGCGGTCAGCCCCCGGAGGCCGTTCCGGAAGCCCAGCACCCGCTTCACCCGGTAGTGCACGGAAAGTTCCTGGACGAGCCCGCGGATGACGTTGTTGAGACCGGGGCACAGGCCGCCGCAGGTGACGACGCCGGCGGTCACGTTCGCGGGGTCGAAGTAGATCTTCCGGCGCGGTCCGGCGGCTTCGAAGCTCGGCACCAGGCCCGCCGGGAGACCGTGCCCGGCCAGCATGGACACGGTGTCCTCGAGCAGGACGCGGTCGCCCTCCGCCACGTAGTGCGGCGAAGTCTCCTTGGTGGAGAGCGCCGCGGAGAACGGCGAATCGAAGCGGCACTCGCCGAGGCGGCGAACGCGGAGGTCGTCGAGGTGCAGCGTCACCGGATCTCCTCAGTCGAACGTCGTGTGCGTGATGTGCCGGACCTGACCCCGGGAGATCAGCAGCGACTCGGCGACCGTCGTGCCGCCGCCGCGGCGCGGCCGGCCGAGCAGTGGCCCGCCGTTGACCCCGGTGGCGACGAAGAACGCTTCGCCGGACACGAGCTCGTCACAGTCGTAGATGCGGTCGAGGGACAGGCCGGCCGCGCGGAGGGCGTCGGCCTCCTCGTCGCGCTGCGGGGCCAGGCGGCCCAGCATGCCGCCGCCCAGCGCCCGGACCGCCGCCGCGGTCAGCACCCCTTCCGGCGTGCCGCCGACGCCGAGGAGCAGGTCGACGTCGAGGGTCGGCAGCAGCACCGCGAGACTCCCGCCGACGTCGCCACCCGCCGGCGTCTGCACCGAGGCGCCCGCCCGCAGCACGCGGTCGATCAGCTCCTTGTGGCGCGGCTTGTCCATGATCATGACGCGCAGGTCGCCGACCTGCTTGCCGAGCGCCTTGGCGACCCGCTCCAGCGTCCGCTCGGGCGGGTCGTCGAGGTCGATGACGTCCCTCGCCCGCGGCGGCACCACGATCTTGTCCATGTAGAACCCCGGGCCGGGCGACCACAGGGTGCCGGATTCGCCGAACGCGATCGTGGCCAGTGAACCCGGCAGGTCCCGCGCGCAGAACGACGTCCCTTCCAGGGGGTCGACGGCGATGTCGAAGTCCGGCCCGTACCCGGTGCCGACCACTTCGCCGTTGAACAGCATCGGGGCGTCGTCCTTTTCGCCCTCCCCGATGACCACGGTCCCCCGTCCCGGCGCTCCGGCCAGCGCCGCGCGCATGGCCGCGGTCGCCGCCGCGTCCGCGGCCTTCTGGTCGTCGCGGCCCACCCAGGCGTGGCTGGCCACCGCGGCGCTGCGCGTAGCGGCCAGCGCGACCGCTTCCAACGTGCTGATATCGGTGGCCGGCATCGGCGCTCCTCGGGGCAGAAGGGGTGTCGGGACGGGGGAATCCGCGGTGGTCACTCGAGGTTCGCGTGCAGGCGCCACAGCTCGCGGGCCTGGCTGCCGCCGGTCTTCCACAGCGTGTGGAACAGGGCGTCGGTGATCAGCAGGACGGACTGTTCGAACAGGCTGCCGGCGTACTGGACGGAGGCGGTCCCGTCGAAGTCCTGCTTGTCCGCGGCCGGGACGACGAGCACCTCGGTCGCGATCTCCGCCAGCGGTGATCCGGGCGCTGTCGTCAGGGCGATCACGTCCGCGCCCTGGTCGCGGGCCGTCTGCGCGGCCCGCACCACCCGGCCCGTCGTCCCCGAGCCCGAGGCTGCGACGAGGACGTCCCCCGCGCCGATCGCCGGCGCGGTCACCTCGCCGACGACGTGGGTGGGCAGCCCGAGGTGCATGAACCGCATCGCGGCCATCTGCAGCGCGAGCCCGCTGCGCCCGGTGCCGACGGTGAACACCTTCGGCGCGCCGAGCAGCAGTTCCCCGGCCCGCACCCAGGCCTCGGACCGGACCCCGGCCCGGACCCGGTCGACCTCGCCCACGACCGCGCGTGTCGCGTCCGAGAACAGACCGGCGTCGAGCTCCTTCTCGATCGACTTCGTCACCGCGACTTCCTCTCGCTGCGCCGGGCCGCTTCGACCACGGCCTCGGTGGTGATCCCGAACTCGCTGAACAGGGTCTTGAAGTCCGCCGAAGCACCGAAGTGCTCCAGCGACACGATTTCGCCCGCGTCGCCGGCGAACCGGTGCCACGGCTGGGCCACGCCCGCTTCGACGACCACCCGGGCCCGCACCGACGGCGGCAGCACCCGGTCCCGGTACGTCCGGTCCTGCCGGTCGAACCACTCGACGCACGGCATCGACACCACGCGGGTGGCGATGCCCTCGGCTTCGAGGACCGTCCGGGCCGCCACCGCCAGCTGGACCTCGGAGCCGGTGCCGATCAGCACCACCTCCGGGCGGCCCGACGAAGCCTCGGCGAGCACGTAACCGCCGCGGGAAACACCTTCGGCGGACGTGCCTTCCAGCGTCGGCACGTTCTGGCGGGTCAGCGCCAGCCCGGCCGGGCCGCCGGTGTCCTCCAGCACGGCCTTCCAGGCGTGCGCGGTCTCGTTCGCGTCCGCCGGGCGGACCACGGACAGGCCCGGGATCGCCCGCAGCGACGCCAGCTGCTCGACCGGCTGGTGGGTCGGGCCGTCCTCGCCGAGACCGATCGAGTCGTGCGTCCAGACGTAGACGACCGGCAGCCGCATCAGCGCGGCCAAGCGCACCGCCGGGCGCATGTAGTCGCTGAAGATGAGGAACGTGCCGCCGTACGGGCGGGTCCCGCCGTGCAGCGCGATCCCGTTGAGGATCGAGCCCATCGCGTGCTCGCGGATGCCGAAGTGCAGCGTCCGGCCGTACGGCTGGGCCGTCCAGGCGCCGGTCGAGATCGCGGCCGGGCCGAAGGAGTCCGCGCCCTCGATCGTGGTGTTGTTGCTCTCTGCCAGGTCCGCCGACCCGCCCCAGAGCTCGGGCAGCACCGGGCCCAGCGCGGCGAGCACCGCGGCCGACGCCTTGCGCGTCGCGACGCCCTTGCCGTCCGGCTCCCACTTCGGCAGGTTGCCGGCGAAGCCCGCCGGCAGCTCGCGTTCGGCGAGCCGGTCCAGCAGTGCCTTGCGCTCCGGGTTCGCCCGCGCCCAGGCGTCGAACTCGAGCTGCCACTTTTCGTGGTCGGCCCGGCCGCGCTCGGCGGCCTCGCGGGTGTGCCGCAGGACCTCGTCCTCGACCTGGAAGCTGCGTTCCGGGTCGAACCCGACGGCCCGCTTGACCCCGGCGAGCTCCTCGGCACCCAGCGCGGCGCCGTGCGCCTTGCCGGAGTTCATCTTCGTCGGCGCCGGGAAGCCGATCACCGTGCGGAGCACGATCAGCGTCGGGCGGGCGGTCTCGGCCTTGGCCTGCTCGACCGCGTCCAGGAACCCCGCGACGTCCTCACCGCCGTGGACCGTGAGGACCTGCCACCCGTAGGCTTCGTACCGCTTGGCGGTGTCTTCGGACAGCGCGATGCGGGTGTCGTCTTCGATGGAGATCTCGTTGCTGTCGTAGACCACCGTGAGGTTGCCGAGCTGCTGGGTGCCGGCCAACGACGAGGCCTCCGACGTGACGCCCTCTTCGATGTCGCCGTCGGAGGCGATCACGTAGACGTGGTGGTCGAACACGCTCTTGCCCGGTTCGGCGTCCGGGTCGAAGAGGCCGCGCTCGCGGCGGGCGGCCATCGCCATCCCGACCGCGTTCGCCAGGCCCTGCCCGAGCGGGCCGGTCGTGGTCTCCACGCCCGTGGTGTGCCCGTACTCGGGGTGGCCCGGCGTCCGCGAATCCCACGTGCGCAACGCCTTCAGGTCCGCCAGCTCCAAGCCGTACCCCGCGAGGAACAGCTGGATGTACAGCGTGAGGCTCGAATGCCCGGCCGAGAGCACGAACCGGTCGCGCCCGAGCCACCGCGCGTCACCCGGGTCGTGCCGCATGACCCGCTGGAACAACGCGTAGGCGACGGGTGCGAGGCTCATCGCGGTGCCGGGGTGGCCGTTCCCGCAGTGCTCGACCGCGTCCGCGGCCAGCACCCGGGCGGTGTCGACCGCACGCTGGTCCACATCGGACCAGTCTTCGGGAAGCCGCCGGGTGGTCAGGCGGACGATCTCGTCGGCGGAGTGGTTCGGTGCCATGGACACGCGCTCCTCGGGTGGTTTCGGTCAGCGGGTCGCGTGCTTCTTGAGTTCGGCCGCGGCCGCACCCGGGTCGGTGGCGTTGTAGATCGCACCACCCGCGACCGCCACGACGGCACCGGCGTCCCGCACCGAGCCGATCGTGCCGGCCTTCACGCCCCCGGCGATCGAAAACGGCACCCCCGCGAGACGGCCGTCCTCCAGCAGCTGCTCGATCGAGTAACCCGGACGCGCCTGCTCGTCCAGTCCCGCGTGGATCTCCACAAAGGACACTCCGAGCTTGGCGACCTCGCGGATCCGGGCCACCCGGCCGTCGACGACGCCGATCATGTCCGCCACGACCTGCTTGCCGTACTTGCGGCCGGCCGCGACCGCGCCGCGGACGGTGTCGTCGTCGACCGACCCCATCACCGTCACCAGGTCGGCACCGGCCTCGAAGGCCAGCGCGGCTTCGAGTTCCCCGGCGTCGGCGGTCTTGAGGTCGGCGAAGACCAGCTTGTCCGGGTGCGCGGCCTTGATCGCGGTCACCGCCGCGATCCCCGCCGACTTCACCAACGGCGTGCCCAGCTCCAGGATGTCCACGTGCTCGGACACCTGGTGGGCCAGGGTCAACGCCGAAGGAAGGTCCAGGACGTCCAACGCCACCTGCAACTGCACGGCACTCTCCTCATCGGTACGGGGAATTGCGAAGTCCCCCCAACCATCGCCCGGCCTCGCGAGCCGCGGCAATACACCGGCACATGCGAAACGGCAATCCCCCGATACACAGCGCCGATAACCGCGCACCGGCCGAGGCTCCTACGCTCGAAACGTGACGAACCAGCCGTTGATCGCCCCGTCCATCCTCTCCGCCGACTTCGCCCGGCTCGCCGAGGAAGTCGCCGCCGTGCAGGGAAACCGCGGCGCGGACTGGCTGCACGTGGACGTCATGGACGCGCACTTCGTGCCGAACCTGACCCTGGGCCTGCCGGTCGTGCGCTCACTGCTGGCGACCACCGACCTGCCGGTGGACTGCCACCTGATGATCGAGAAGCCGGACCACTGGGCGATCGGCTACGCGGAAGCGGGTTCCTACAACGTCACCGTGCACGTCGAGGCCGCCGAAGACCCGGTCATGCTCGCGAAGAACCTGCGGGCCGCGGGTGCGAAGGCGGGGCTGGCCATCAAGCCGGGCACGCCGCTGGCGCCCTACCTCGACGTGCTCAAGCACTACGACACCCTGCTGGTGATGTCGGTGGAACCCGGGTTCGGCGGGCAGAAGTTCATCGCCGACGTCCTCGGGAAGGTGCGTGAGGCCCGCCGGCTCGTCGATACCGGCCACCTGAACCTGGTGGTGGAGATCGACGGCGGCATCAACGCCGGCACGATCGAGCAGGCGGCCGAGGCCGGCGTCGACTGCTTCGTCGCCGGTTCGGCCGTCTACGCGGCCACGGATCCGGCGCAGGCCGTGGAAGGCCTGCGCCGGCAGGTGGAAGCCCTGTGCCGCTGACTCACACCCCGAGCATGCGCCGCAGATCCGGGGCGTGGCGCCGGGAAACGGGCACGAACTCGTGGGCCCGGGAGTCCATGATCAGGAACAGCTCCCCCTTGATGCCCCGCTCGATCTCCGCCACCCGGCGCAGGTTGACCAGGAACCGCCGGTGCACCCGGCGGAACCCGTAGGACGTCAGCGATCGTTCGACGTTGTCCAGGCCGCGGGTCGCCGCCTGGATCCGGCCGCGTTCGGTGACGAGCCAGACGATGTTCCGGTCGGCCTCGGCGTAGCGGATCTCCGACGGGGCCAGCAGGACGAGCCGGTCGTTGCGCATCCCGATGACGCACCGCGGCAGCGGGCCGACCGCGTCGTCGGAATTCCCTTCGTAGGGCTCGCCTTCCTGCACGCCGAACGCGCACAGCATGCCCACCACGTGGTTCGAGTCGACGACCGACCGCATGGTCAGCGACGTGGGCTCTTCGCCCGGGCACACCGGCAGGCGCGCGTAGCCGCTCCACTCCGCGCTGCCCTGCGCCCGTTCCTTGGCCCACCGCAGCACTTCCGGCAGACCGGCGATGTCCGGGGTCCAGCGCTCGGCGGGCTCCGTCGCGCCCGCGACGATCGGGGTTTCGCCGGCCAGGCCGAGCATCGCGACGGCCGCCTCGTTCGCGGCGATCACGTTCCCGCCGCGGTCCATCGCCATGAACGAGCCGCTGGCCTGCAGGCACTTCCGGGTGAATTCGGCGATCACCTTGTCGGCTTCGTAGATGGCCCGCCGGTAGATCTCCTGCTCCACGCACGCGACCGCTTTCGTCAGCCACGGCGGTACGAGCTTGGACAACGACGCGTTCCAGCGCGAGATGTTGATCGAGGCGACCGGCGAGCCGGTCACGACGTCGCGGATGGAGATACCCGCGCACGCCCACTGGTGGAACGCTTCGCACCAGTGTTCCGGGCCGGTCACGGTCACCGGGCCGGACACCTCGAGCGACGTGCCCATCCCGTTCGTGCCGGTGCACTCCTCCGACCACGACGACCAGGGCGCGAGGTTGTGCAGCTCGGCGCGCCGCTGCGCGGCCGGATCGCCCCACGCGCCCAGGACGCGCCCGTCGCCGTCCGTCACGGTGACGACGGCGCCGTCGCGTTCGACTTCCCGGCCGGCCAGTGCGCCCAGGCCGCCGAGCGCGGTGAAGATGACGCCGTTGTCGATCCGCTGGGCCTCGTCGCCCCGGGCGCCCGGCGCGACGTCGAGTGTCCGGTCGACGTCGTAGCGATCCCGGCACCGGTACCACGACGCCAGGATCTCGGGCCGGACGCCGGTTTCGACGTCTTCACCCGCGGCGAAGTTCTCCCACGCGCGAGCCACTTCCTTCGCCGACGAGGTGGCCACCAGGGAGCCGCCGGGCGCGCGGTCACGTCCACCGGGCCGGCTCGGTGCGATCACCAGCGGCGGCACTCTCCCGGTCATCGCGACCTCCTTGTCGCCGGGTGCGCCGGGGGCTTTCCGTCACCGCCGGGCACTGAAAGTCGTCACAAAGTAACTCGCTGCGGCAACGCTTTTCAAGACATGTTCACGTCGTTCGGCCGCATCGCTGTAGAACTACCCGATCGGACAGGTAGCCCGGCAGCACCACCGTTCCGGTTTACCAGCAAGGGCGTTCGCCCGCGCCACCCGACCGCTGGTGGGCGCCCGGGCGCCGCCGGTCCTCGCTTCACGACCGTTCGTCAGGTGTCCGCCGACCGTCATCCCACTCTCCTTGCCCTCGGTCCGGCCCGGGTTTTAGCTTGCGACGAAGGCGAATCACCACGTCCCGCCCCACGGACCAAAGGCGGTCTCCCATGCCCCAGGTACACCGGCTCGACCCGGGCTCCCGCGGCCGCGGCGAGGCGACCGTGTACCAGGCGTGGGAGCGCTTCGCGCGCGGCGAGGACGACCTCCGCGGCGTCCGGCCCGAGATCGCGATCTCCTGGCACCGGTGCCGGGACCAGTACGGGGTCGACCCGGGCCTGACCGCGGCCCCGGCGGCGGTCGCGGAGGTCGGCCACGCACTGGAGCACGACGTCGTGTTCGCCGAACTCGGCTTCCGCGCCGCCTCCCTGGCGCGCGAGGTCGGCACCCACGGCGGCATCGTGACCCTCACCGACGGCACCGGCCGGGTGCTCGCCCAGTGGGGCGACCAGGCCACCAGCGCCGTCGCCGCCGAAGCCAACCTCGCCCGGTGGTTCTGCTGGGCCGAAGGCGCCACCGGGACGAACGGCATGGGCACCGCGCTCATGTCCTACGCCCCCGTGCTGATCCGCGGCGCCGAGCACTGGTGCCAGGCCTTCCACGACTGGACCTGCGCCGGCGTGGCGGTCCGGGACGTCGTGACCCGGGAACCGGTCGCGGTGCTCAACATCTCGTGCTGGCGCGGCGACCTCCCCGCGACCGTGGGGGCCTGGCTCGGCAACGCCGCCACGATGACGCAGCGCATCCTGCGCCGGCGCGCCAAGGACGACGGCGCCGAGCTGATGGCCGCCTTCAACCACGCCCGGTCGGGCACGAGCGCGCCGCTCGCGGCCGTCGACGCCGCGGGCCGGGTCGTGCTCGCCGACGACACGGCGGGCGTCCTCCTGGGCATCCCGGGCTCCACGCCGGCCCCCGATCCCGCGGTGCGGTGGAAACCGGAACTGCCGGAGTTCATCCGGGCCGCCAAGTACGCCGCCGGGCAGGCGACCCGCAACCACGACTGGTCCGGCTCGACCCAGATCCTCACGCGCCTGGCCAACGAACCGACGTCGATCAGCTTCCGGCCGGTGTTCCTGACCGGGCACCTGGTCGGCAACGTCGTCACGTTCGGCGTCTCCGAAGGCGATCCGCTGCCCCGGGCGAGCGAGGACTCGCCGCTGCGCACGCAGCCGCACCGGATGGTCGCGACGCGCGAGAACCGCATGGTCCTGTTGCGGCTGCCCGAAGTCTCCTTCGCGCAGTCCGACGGCAACGACGTGTGGCTGTCCACCGACCAGGGCCTGCTGCGCTCGGCCTCGCCGGGTCTCGACCGGCTCGAAACCGAGCTGACCGACGCCGGGTTCCTCCGGGTCCACCGCCAGTACGTGGTGAACCTCAGCCGGATCCGGGAGGTCGAGCGCCGGAACAGGAGCGAGCTGGTCCTGGTCATGGACGACCCGGACCAGACGATGGTGCCGGTCTCCCGGCGGAACACGCCGACCGTGCGCCGGGCGCTGGAGATCTGACCCCGGCCCGTCAGCCACGGTACTGGTGCACCTCGCAGACGCAGTACATCAGCCGGCATTCGAAGCACGCGGGCTTGCCCACGCACGTGATGCAGGGCCCGCACGCGACCGGTTCCGTGTGCCGCGCGACTTCGTCGGGCCCGTAGCGTTCCCCGCAGTACAGGCACGGCAGGCGCTCCTGCGGCGGTGCGGACGGCTGGTTCATCGCCTCACCTTTCTCCTCGCCGGTGGCGGAAAGCACCGAGACCGGTGGCCGGGTCGCCGCGACGACCCGGCCACCGGCCGGCACACCTCGGGGGGACTCCCCGGTCAGAGCGAGAACACGATCAGCGCGGCGCCGTGTCCCTGGCCGGACATGCCGGGCACGATGCCCTCGAGCCAGCCACCCCAGCCGACCGGCACGGCGATGTGCTGCTTGCCGTCGACGGTGAAGGTGCTCGGGCTGCTGTGGTGCCCGCTGCCGCACTGGAAGCTCCAGAGCTTCTCGCCGGTCTCGGCGTGCAGCCCCAGGAACTCACCCTCGGGGGTGCCGGCGAACACGACCTTCCCCGCGGTGCTGAGGGTCGACGCGGCCATCGGCATGTTGTTCATCCGGTGGCGCCACTTCTCCTCGCCGTGGGAGTCGAACGCGCTGACCGAGCCGGCCATGTTGTCGATGTCGACCTCGACGGCGGCACCCCAGTAGGGCATGCCCTCCTTGAACTCGCGGCGACGCCGGGTGGCCGTGGCGCCCACGTCGGCGACCGGCACGTAGAACAGGTCGAGGTCCGGGTTGTAGGAGGCGTGCGTCCACTCCTTCGCGCCGGCGGGACCGGGGTAGAAGTGGCAGGGCTCGCCTTCCTTGTCCGGGTACTTCCGCGGCGTCACCTTGCCGTCGCGGGTGATGACGCCCCAGTCGATCCGGTCCACGAACGGCGTCACGTGCTGCAGCTCGCCGTTGGTGCGGTCGAGGACGAACATGTACCCGTTCTTGTCGAAGTGGGCCAGCAGCTTCTTGCCGTCCCGCTCGAACAGGGTCATCTCCATCGTGGAGTCGTAGTCCCACAGGTCGTGCGGGGTGAACTGGTAGTGCCACTTGATCTCGCCCGTGTCGACGTCCAGCGCGACCACGCTGTCGGTGTAGAGGTTGTCCCCTTCCCGGACCTCGCCGTCGAAGTCGGGCGCCGGGTTGCCGGTACCGGCGTAGTAGAGGTTCAGCTCCGGGTCGAAGGTGCCGGTCACCCAGTGGTTCGCGCCGCCACGCTGCCAGGCCTCGCCGTCGGCGGGCCAGGTTTCCGACCCGGGCTCGCCCGGCTTCGGCACCGTGTAGGTGCGCCAGCGCTGCTCGCCGGTCTCCAGGTCCCAGCAGTCGATGTGGCCGCGGACGCCGTACTCGCCGCCGGCGGAACCGGTGATGAGCGTGTCCTTGATGACCAGCGGGGCGATCGAGGCGCTCTCGCCCGCGCGCACGTCGCCGATGGTCTTCTGCCAGACCTTCCGGCCGGTGGTGGCGTCGAGCGCGACCAGCTGCGCGTTCTGGGTCACCATGTACACCTTGCCGTTGGCCACCGCGCAGCCGCGGTTGACGTTGGCGCAGCACAGCGTCACGTCGATCGGGATCGCGTGCTTGTAGCGCCACAGCTGCTCGCCGGTCTTCGCGTCGAGCGCCCACAGCCAGCCGTCCCAGCCGGTGACGAACATGACGCCGTCGACGACCAGCGGGCAGGCCTCGAACGCGTAGGTCGAGGTCGAGGCGATCATGCCGGTCGCGCTCGCCTGGAAGATCCAAGCGACCTTCAGGTTCTTGACGTTGTCGACGGTGATCTGGTCGAGCAGGCTGTGCCGCTTGCCGTCGTAGTCGCCGTAGTAGGTGATCCAGTTGTCGGCCTCGCTGCGCGCCCGGAGGATGCGCTCGTAGTCGACGCCGCGCGTCACGTCCGGCGCGCGGTGCGGCAGGTTGGACAGCTTGCTGTGGTCGAACGCCTTGCCGGCGTCGACGTATTCGAGGGTCATGGTGGTTCCTGCCTTCCTACGGCCGCGGCTGGGCGGGTCGGTCGAGCTTGGCTTCCGGCGGCACCTCGCCGGTCACGACGATGGCGGCCTGCAGGCCGCGGCCCTCGTCGTTGCCGGCCGGGGAGCCGTACCAGTAGCAGCCGGGGCCGTCCAGCTCGAGGGTCGCGCTGCCCTTGGAGTGGTTCAGCAGCCCGATGAACTGCCGGTCGCCGTTGCTGGGCAGCAAGCAGGCGTGGGTGTTCTTGTCGTCGTTGATGATCGTCAGCTCGAGGGTGCCCGCGTGCGGCATGATCAGCACGCCCGGCTCCCACGCCATCGCGTCCTCCGGGATCCGGATGGTCGCTTCCATCGTCCCGTCGGGACGTTCGGTCGCCTTGGCGATGGAACCGGTGCCGAGCACGGCCCCGATGGTCGCCTTGTTCTGCCCGTTGAGCTCGGCCAAGAGATCTTCGCGTTCCCGGGCGATCGTCATCGGACTTCACCTCCTACAGCGGCTGGTTCGCACTTTTCGTTGTCCTGCAACGCGTTCGGACACTACCTCCGGCGGAGTGGTTCCGATATCCGTTGCCACACAATGGCTCTGCTCCACCGTTCACCCGGCGAGAGGTACCGTTCAACGGAGGTCGAACCGGTCGAGCTCCATGACCTTCCCCCACGCCGCGGCGAAGTCCCGGACGAACTTCCCGCCGGCGTCCTCGCTCGCGTAGACCTCCGAAAGCGCTCTCAGTTCGGAGTTCGATCCGAACAGGAGGTCGACGCGGCTCGCCGTCCACTTCGGCTCGCCGGTCTCCCGGTCGCGGCCCTCGTAACGGTTGCCGTGCTCGCCCGGTGTCCACAGTGTCCTCATGTCGAGGAGGTTGACGAAGAAGTCGTTGCTCAGCACACCCGGCGACTCCGTCAGCACCCCCACCGGAGACCGGCGGTGGGTGGCGCCCAGTACCCGCAGCCCGCCGACCAGCACCGTCATCTCGGGCGCGCTCAAGCTGAGCAGGCTCGCGCGGTCGACCAGCAGGTGCTCCGGGGGCAGCCGGAACCCGTCGCCCAGGTAGTTCCGGAAGCCGTCCGCCGTGGGCCGCAACGCTTCGAACCACTCGACGTCGGTCCACTCCTGGGTCGCGTCGGTGCGCCCGGGCCGGAACGGGACGCCGACCTCGTGGCCACCGGCCGCGGCGGCGTGTTCCACCGCGGCACACCCGCCGAGCACGATCAAGTCGGCCAGCGAGACCAGCTTGCCTTCTCCCCCGGCGTCGAACCGCTCCTGAATCCCCTGCAGCACCGGCAGCACGACGGCCAGCTGCCCGGGTTCGTTGACCGCCCAGCCGCACTGCGGTTCGAGCCGGATCCGCGCCCCGTTCGCCCCGCCGCGCTTGTCGCTGTCGCGGTAGGTCGAAGCCGACGCCCACGCCGTGGCCACGAGCTGGGCGACGGTCAGGCCGGAGGCGAGGATTTCGCTTTTGAGGGCGGCGATGTCGTCGCTGTCCACGAGTTCGTGGTCCACCGGCGGCACCGGGTCCTGCCAGATCAGCCGTTCGGCCGGGACGAGCGGCCCCAGGTACCGCTCGATCGGGCCCATGTCGAGGTGGGTCAGCTTGAACCAGGCCCGCGCGAACGCGTCCTCGAACTGGTCCGGGTGCGCCAGGAACCGCCGCGAGATCGCCTCGTAGCGCCGGTCTTCCTGCAGCGAGAGGTCCGTGGTGAGCATGACGGGGTGGTGTTTCACGTCCGGGTCGAAGGGGTCCGGCACGGTGCCCTCGCCCCCGCCGTCCCGCGGGATCCACTGCCACAGGCCCGCGGGGCTGAGCTCGACGTCCCACTCGTATTCGAACAGCGTCTCGAAGAACGTGTGATCCCACTGCACGGGCGTGCGCGTCCACATGCCTTCCAGTCCGCTGGTGACCGTGTCGGCCGCGATGCCGCGGCCGTGCCCGCCGGCCCAGCCCAGGCCCTGCGCGGTGAGCGGCGCCCCCTCGGGCTCGGGGCCGCAGACGAGGTTCGGGTCCGCCGGGCCGTGCGTCTTGCCGAAGGTGTGCCCGCCCGCGATGAGCGCGACCGTCTCCTCGTCGCCCAGCCCCATCCGCTTGAAGGTTTCGCGGATGTCGCGGGCCGCGAGCCGCGGGTCGGGGTTGGTGGCCGGGCCCTGCGGGTCGACGTAGATCAACCCCATTTCCGCGGCCGCGAGGGGTTCGTCGAGCTCACGCAGGCCGCGGTAGCGGTCTTCGGCCAGCCACTTGAGTTCCGGGCCCCAGTACGTCTCGTCGGGCTCCCACACCTCGGGCCGGCCGCCGCCGAACCCGAAGGTCTTGAACCCCATCGATTCCAGCGCCCGGTTGCCCGCGAAGACCATCAGGTCCGCCCACGAGATCTTGCGCCCGTACTTCTGTTTCACCGGCCACAGCAGCCGGCGTGCCTTATCCAGGTTGCGGTTGTCCGGCCAGCTGTTCAGCGGGGCGAAGCGCTGCATCCCGGCGCCCGCACCGCCTCGGCCGTCGCTGACGCGGTAGGTGCCCGCGGCGTGCCAGGCCATGCGCAGCACGAGCGGCCCGTAGTGCCCGAAGTCGGCGGGCCACCAGTCCTGTGACGTCGTCAGCACTTCGTCGATGTCCCGCGCGACCTCGCCGAGGTCCAGCGACGCGAACTGCCCGGCGTAGTCGAAGTCCGCGCCCAGCGGGCCGGCTTCGGGCAGGTTGCGGCGCAACGGCTTCAGGTCGACCCGCTCCGGCCACCGGTCCGCGGTCGTGCGGCGCGCCGCCGGCCGGGTCTCGCCCAGGACCTTGTCGTAGGTGCGGTAGGTGTGGGTGTCGGGGTTCTCGGGCATCGGATTCCTCGCCCCCCAAGGGTTCAGCCGAACACGAGCGGCAGCAGGATCGCCGCGCCGACCAGGGAAATCCCGCTGAAGAGGTCGGCGCGGACCCGGACGACCTTGGCGGCCATCCGCCCGATGTACAGCCCGGCGAACGACATGAGCACGGTCATCGCCCCGAACGTCAGCATCGGGATCACGAGGGAGAACCCCGCGATGCCGAGGCCGGCTCCGGCGATGAAGTTGTCGATGGTCAGCGAAAGCGGCATCCCGAAGAGCGTCACCCACGGGTGGTCCATGTCCTCCGGCTCCGGGTTCCGGATCGCGCCGACGATGAAGTACACGCCGTACAGCCCGAGCGCGGCCGCGCCGATGTACTCCGCCGAGTCGCCGAGGAAGTCGCCCAGGTAGTGCCCCAGGAACCCGCCCACCAGCGGGCCCACGGCGTCCCACACCCCGAAGACGAGCGCCACCTGCAGCGCGCGCCGCCAGCCGAACGGGATGGTGCCGATGGCGATCGACGAGCGGAAGTTGTCGAGGCTGAGCCCGAAGGCGAGGGCGAGCAGCGGAAGAAATTCAAGAGTCACTTGAACCACCTCGAAAGGAAGACCAGGGTGCTGCGGGGAGAGCGGCTGGCTGCGCATGGCACAAGGCCCCGGCCCGAGAAGGTTTCCGGGATCCGGGGCCTTGCGCCGGCGCGGGGCGACACGGGCTCTGCGGCCCGGCGGTCAGCCCCGGTAGAAGTAGCCGGTGGCCTCGGCACAGACCTCGACGACCGTGTACTCCGGGGTTTCCCACTTCATGTCCTGCTCCTCCTGTCGACCGGGCATTCGTGTTCCGCGCAACTCCGAGGACAACGTCGCGAAATTTCGCGGTCATCAAGGAGCATCTTGGATTTAACGGAGCAGCCGCAACCGACCTCGAACCAGTGGTCGGCAACCGGTGCCGAACGGCACCCCGGGAACCACGAGCGGGGAGGGCGGGGGCACCGGCAGTGCCGGCGCGGGCGACCACGGAGGCTACACTGCGTGACACGGTGCGGGGCATGGGAAAAGCCGAAGGCCCACCCGGCAATTGCTATGACACTACACCCGATATGCGGACTTAGACTTCGGGTGTGCGCATCTACCTCGGCTCCGATCACGCCGGCCTCGACCTGAAGAACCATTTCGCCGCACGGCTTTCCGCACTCGGCCACGAGGTGACCGACGTCGGCCCCCACACCTACGACGCGGAAGACGACTACCCGCCGTACTGCGTCGAAGCGGCACGGCGCGTCGTCGCCGACCCGGGCAGTCTCGGTGTCGTCATCGGCGGTTCCGGCAACGGGGAACAGATCGCCGCGAACAAGGTGCCCGGCGCCCGCGCCGCGCTGACGTGGAACGTCGACACCGCCCGGCTGGCCCGCCGGCACAACAACGCGCTGCTGGCCGCGCTCGGCGCCCGGATGCACCCGGTCGAGGAGGCCGAGCGCATCGTGGACGCGTTTCTCGCGGCGGAGTTCGAAGGTGGCCGCCACCAACGCCGGCACGCCCTGCTCGACGACTACGAACGCACCGGCGAGCCACCCGCCCTCCCCTGACGGCCCGCCCGTCGTGTGCGTGAACGGCCGCCCACCGCGAGAAGATCACCGTGGCACGGTCCGGTCGCGAGCACGCCGCCCGCCAGCCGTCCGGGAAGTCCCGACACGAATCTGTCCGTGAGGTCCTGGGACAGCACACCGCTCACGACCGCAGGCGGTGTTCGATCCGCTCCCACAGGCCCGGGTGGTCGGAGACCGCGCGGCCCGCGTCGCGGGCGGCCCACGCCGAGGCGACCACGGCCGCGAGCAGCTCGCCGTGGTCGCCGGTGTCCGGCACGCGGAGCACGCCGTCCGGCCCGATGCCGAGCCGGGCCTCCCGCGGGACGGCCCGCAGCGGCCGGGCCGGTTGCAGCAGCCCGCTCAGGTCGCCCGCGACGTACGTCGGACGCGTGGCGCGCCCGGCGAAGGCCAGGTCGCGCAGCCGCGAAGACCCGCTCAGGACGAACAGCGAGTCGAGGCCGGCCGAGTTGGCGCCTTCGATGTCGGTGCCCAGCAGGTCCCCGCACACCAGGGTGCCCGGCCGGTCGGTGCCGAGCCGGGCGCGGGCGAGGTCGAACAACGCGGCCTGCGGCTTGCCGACCACGTGCGGCGACGCGCTGGTCGCCGACTGGACCACCGCCACCAGCGCGCCGTTGCCGGGCGCTCGCCCCGAGGGCGTGGGCAGGGTGAAGTCGACGTTCGTCGCCACCCAGGGGACGCCCGCTTCGGCCAGGTGGCCCACCGCCGCGAGCTCGCGCCAGGTGACGTCGGACCCCAGTCCCTGCACGACGGCTTCGACCGGCTTGTCGGCCAGGTCCGCGACACGCACCGGCGTCAACCCGGCTTCGGCGAGGGCCTGCGCGACGCCCGGCCCGCCCACCGCGCACACGCGTGCTCCCGGGGCCAGCCGCCGCGCCAGGTGCGCCGCGGCCGCCTGCGCACTGTTCACCACCGACCAGCCCCGCCCCGCGACACCGAGTTCGCGGAGGTGGTCGCCGACGTCGGCGGGGGCGCGGGACGCGTTGTTCGTCGCGAACACGATCGGCACGCCGTCCGCCGTGACCCGGTTCAGGGTCGCCACGGCGTGCGGAACGGCCAACCGGCCGCGGTAGACCACGCCGTCGAGATCGCAGATGAGGCCGCGGTACCGGGCGACGAGCGACGTCATGCGAACCGGTGCTCGGACTTGACCATCCGCACGGTGTCCGGCCGGGAGCTCAGCACCATCGACTGCGTGGTGCTGCGGCCCCAGTGGTGCTGGACCCCGCGCAGCAGCTCGTTGGTGGTGACGCCGGTGGCGCAGAACAGCACGCGCTCGCCGCGCACCAGGTCGCCGGTGTGGAGGACCGTGTCGAAGCCTTCGGGCCGCAGCCGGGCCTGCAGCGCCCCGCCCAGGCAGGTCAGGGCGGCCGCGGCGAGAACGCCCGCCGCCGCTCCCCCGGTGCCCATCAGCAGGTCGATCGCGCTCTCGGGACGCGCCGCGGCGATCGCGCCCGCGACTTCACCGCCCTCGAGCAGGTGGACCCGCGCGCCGGCGTCGCGGATTTCGTTCGCGAGCTCCCGGTGCCGTGACCGGTTGAGCACCGCGACGACCACGTCCGACACCCGGACGTCCTTGGCCTCGGCGACCGCGCGCAGGTTCTCCGCGACCGGCCGGGCGATGTCGACGACGTCGGCGCACTCGGGGCCCACCGCCAGCTTCTCCATCACGGCGTCCGGCGGGGCGTCGTAGAGCGCACCGCGTTCCGCCACGACGACCGCGGCGAGCGAGTCCGGCACGTCCCGGACCGGCGACAGCGCGCCGTCACCCGCGAGGACGGCGAGGTCGCACACCGGCCCGTCCCCGCACCCGACGTCTTCGCCCCGCAGCTCGTCTTCGCCGGCCACCACGACGCCGCGCATCGGCACGGCCATGAGGTGGTCGCGCAGCGCGCCGGTCGCGGCGGCCTTGGCGCTGTCCCGTTCGACGCGGCCGGTCCACCGGCCGGCCGCGATCGCGGCGGCTTCGGTCGCCCGCACGAGTTCGAGCGCGAGCGCCTGGCCGGGTCCCCGGGAAACGCCGGTGGCGACCCGTTCCTGAGTACTCATCACTCTCGATTCACTCGGGTGGATACCGCGGACGGCCGGATCGGGACCACTGGGAAGGCTTCCGGCCGCCCGCGGCGGATCGGGGTCAGCGCGCGGCGGCGTTCGCGATCGCGCGCTCCGAAAGGGCCTTCTGAGCCGCGGCCAGGTTGTCGTCGTCGCCCCGCCAGGTCTCCAGGGCGGGCCCGACCAGGGCCCGGCCGAAGGAGAACGTGAGTTCCCACGGACGCGGGCCGAGGTGCTGCATCGCGCCGAGGTGCTGCGTCGCCACCTCCGGACGCTGCCCGCCGGAGAGGAAGGCGATGCCCGGCACGGACGCCGGCACCGTCTCGCGCAGGGCCTCGACCGTGGCCTCGGCGACCTCGGCGACCGAGGGCCGCTCACCGCTGCCGGTCCCGGCGACCACCATGTTGGGCTTGAGGACGATGCCGTCGAGCTGGACCCGCATCAGGTCGAGCTCCTCGAACAGCTCCGCCAGGACGGCGGTCGTCACCTGGCGGCAGCGCGCCAGCGAGTGGTCGCCGTCCATCAGCACCTCGGGTTCCACGATCGGCACGAGGCCGCCCTCCTGGCAGAGGCCGGCGTACCGGGCCAGGGCGTGCACGTTCGCGCGCACCGCGGCGGCGGACGGCGTGCCGTCGCCGATCGTGATCACCGCACGCCACTTGGCGAACGTCGCCCCGCCGCGCGCGTAGGCCGCGACGCGTTCGCGCAGCCCGTCGAGGCCTTCGGTGATCTTCTCCTCCGGCGCGCCCGCCAGCGGCTTCGCCCCGGTGTCGACCTTGATCCCGGCGAGGATCCCGATGTCCTCGAGGTACTGCGGGAACGTGCGCCCGTCGCTCAGCTGCTGGTGGAACGTCTCGTCGGCGAGGATGACGCCGCTGATCGACTCGGACAGCCGCGGGGTCGTGACGATCAGCTCGCGGTACGCCCGGCGGTTCTCCGCGGTGGCCTCGACACCGACCTTCTCCAGCCGGGCGGACATCGTCCCGATGCTCTCGTCGGCGGCGAGGATGCCGCGGCGGTCGGACACCATGGTTCGCGCGATCTTGTTCAGGGCAGACACTTTCCTTGCTCCTCCTGCGGTCGGCGCTCAGGCGATGGATTCGTGGACGTCGATCGCCAAGCTGGGGTTGCGCGTCCTCGGCCGCTTGCGCGAGCCGGCTTCTCCCGGTTTTCGCCCCGGCACGACGACGGGCACGGGAGCGCCCTTCGACGCGGCGATCTCCACGAGCTCTTCCGCGTGTTCCGGGAGGCCCCGGCGCTCGCTCCACGCCGCGTAGAGGGGCTTGGCGGGCATTTCCCGGTCGACGGGCACCAGGTGCAGCCGCCCTTCCGCGAGCTCGGCGCGCACGGTGGAGACGTTCAGCACCGTCACCCGCCGGCTGGTCGCGACCGCCTGCTTGATCGCGGACGTGGACGGGAACTCGACGTAGCCCTGCGGCACGCCCGCGGTTCCGAGCAGCTCGTCGGTGAACTCCCGGAGCCCGGAGCCGCGCTCACGCAGCACCAGGGGCGCGGCCGCCAGCTCCGGCACCGTCAACGGGGTGCTTCGCGCCGCCCACGGATGCCGCGAGCCGACCACCACGGCCAGCTTGTCGTCGCAGATGTACCGGGTCACGAGCTCGTCGCGGGCCTGCTGCCGGGGTCCGCCGGCCTGGCACCAGCCGTCGATGAAGGCGAGGTCGACGTGGCTCGCGCGGATCAGCTGCCGCAGCGAGTCGACGCTGCCGGTCTGCACCTCGACCCGGGCCTCGCCGAAGGAGAACCCGAGCCGGTTCAGCCATTCGGGGATCAGGTGCTCGGCGATGGCCGGGCTGCCCGCGACGCGAAGCCGTTTCGCTTCCGAAGACCTTGCCCCGGAACCGAACTCCAGCAGCTCGCGCGCCGCCTGCATGACGTTGCGGGCGTACTTCGCCAGCAGCTCGCCGTCTTCGGTGAGCTTCGAACCCGCGGGCGAGCGTTCCAGCAGCCGGAGCCCGAGCCGGCGTTCCATCGCGCTGATCCGGATACTGGCGGCCGGCTGGGAAAGGCTGTGCGCCTGCGCGGCTTTTCCCACGCTGCCGTGACTTTCCACCGACAGCAGCAGATCGAGGTCGGCGAGCTGAGGCATCTTGGACGGAAGAACCATGGTTTCACCCTCTCGCTCGGAACCTGCGACTCGCGGTCGGCAACGACCTTGCCCGGCAACGGAATCCGTGGTCAACGGGCCGGGCACGAACAGACGGGGCACAGGCACGAACGGCGCGCGAAGGGCCTTCTGCGGGCCCGTTCGCCGTTCAGGGGGCCGTGACGCGGCTCACGGTCCCGTTCGTGGCACCACCGGCGCCGTTCGTCCTCGGCGGACCGCCGCTCGTTCGGGCCGCCCGCATGATGAGCAGCTCGGCACGCTCGTCCCGCACGGCCTTCAGCACCTCTTCGGACAGCGGTTCGCGCTCCAGGAGGGCATCGGTGTCCGCCAGCACGCGCGGCTCGACGGTGGTGAACCGGGGGTAGAGCGCCCGGGCGAACTCGGGCCGCGCACCGTCCGCCAGCGCCCGGAAGTAGCGGTCGGCGTACGGGGTCAGCAGCGTCTCTTGCCCCGGCTGCCGGAATCCCGCCATGACGGCCTTCTTCTCCGCCAGCGAAAGGTCGTCGCCGAGCAGCCGGTCCCACGCTTCTTCCTTCGCGGCCTCTGTGGACCGTGCGGCTTCGGCCGTCAAGGCGTTGCGGCGACCGGCTTCCCCGGGGTCGGCTTCCCGCGCGACGTCCAGCAGCCCGTCGATGTCCCCTCCGGTCGACGCTAGCCGGACCAGGCACCGCCACCGCAGGTCCCGGTCCACGGCCGGCTGCGCCCAAGGCGATCGCCCGTGCACCATTTCCCGCAGCAGGCCGTGCTCGTCGGCCTCGGCGACAGCGACGAAGGCCCGCACGAGCACCAGCTGCCGATCACTGCCCGGACGGGCACCGGCCAGCCGCTCCCGCACCCGGCCGGCCAGCACGCGACACGCCGCGGGATCCCCGTGGACCTGGACCGCCGTGACGGCTCGCTCCAGAAGCGTCTCCAGGACGCCGTCGCTCTCCACCAGTCCGTGCCGGACCACGGCGGACGCGTAGTCCCGGGCGGGCAGGCGCGCGTCGAGCACGTCGTCCCACAGTGCTCCCCAGACGACCGCACGCGCGCGCGGGTCATCCACTGTGGACAAACCGCGCAACGCCGAACGCCGCGACCGCGGGTCCAGCCGGACCTTGACGTGGCACGCCGCGTCGGCGTTGGGCACCAGAAGATCATCGAACGCGGCGATCCGCAGGTTCAGGTCTCGCGGCGGGACGCCGGGCAGCTGCCTCACTCGACCGTCCACACGGGACACCTTGACCGTGTTGACACCGGGGCGCACCAGCCACTCGGCCACCCAGCGGTCCACGTCCACGTCCGACACGTCCCGCAAAGCCGTCACGAAGTCCTCGAGGGCGGCATTGCCCCACGCGTGCGTGCGCAGGTACGTCCCCACCCCGGCGTAGAAGGCCTCCCAGCCCACGCGCTCGGCGAGGTCGTAGAGGACGGCCGCGCCTCGCTTGTAGACGATCGGGCCGAAGTTCACCCGCGCCGCCTCCGTGTCGGGGGTGTCGGCGCGGATCGCGTGGCTGGTGGGCAGCCGGTCGGCGTGCCGGGCCGCGGGCAGGGCGTGGTGGGCGTACGCGGTCCAGCCCTCCCCGAACCGCGTGACCTCGGGCTGCGCGACGACCGACATCAGCTCCGCGAAGGCCTCGTTCAGCCACAGGTCGTCCCACCAGCGCAGCGTCACGTAGTCGCCGAACCACATGTGCGCCATTTCGTGCAGCAGTACTTCGGCCCGCCGCCGCCGCTCGTCCTCGGTGACGCGGCCGGCGAACAGGAACCGCTCGTTGAGCGTCACGCAGCCGGGGTGTTCCATGCCCCCGAACGCATACTCCGGCGCGAAGACGTGGTCGTACTTGGCGAACGGGTACGGGAGGGCGAACCGCCGGCCGTAGTGGTCGAGGCCGCGGCCGACCACGGCGAAGATCTCGGGCGCGTCGCCCGCGAGCTCCTCGGAGAGCGACTTCCTGGCGTAGAGCGCCATCGGCACGCCGCGGTGCGCCGACCTCACCCGGTGGAACGGGCCCGCGCAGAACGCCACCAGATACGGCGGCAGCGGGGGCGTCCGGCCGAACCGCCACTTCGCACCGGACTCCGCCGGGTCGGTGTTGGCGACGACGACCCAGTCGTCCGCTACCGCGACGGAAAGCTCGACCGTCGCCTTCAGGTCGGGCTGGTCGAAGCAGGCGAACACCTTGTGCGCCGCGAAGGGCTCGAACTTGGTGTGGAGGTAGACCCGGCCGTCGAGCGGGTCGCGGAACCGGTGCAGCCCCTCGCCGGTCCGCGAGTACGGCGCCGTGCCGGTCACCCGGACCGTGTTCGCGCCCGGCCGGACGTCGAGCCGGACGCGCGTCCCCGCGTGCGCGTCCGGCACCTCGAACCCGTTGCACGACACCGACTCGACCGCACCCTCGAAGTCGAGGAAGACGGGCGCGCCGGTCCGCGCCCGGAACCGGACCACCGTGCTCGTCGCGAAGTCCCGCTCCCCGGCGGTCAGGTCGAGGTCCACTGTGTACTCGACGCCGAAGACCTCGGCCGACCGCGCGGCCGCCTCGTCCCGGGTGAGGGTCATCGGCCTCGTGCGGACACCGTCGGCCGGCGGTACTTCGGCTCCCCGCCACCGGCGTCCTCCTGGTTCGCCCGGACCAGGGCGTCCTGCACCAGGTGGTGGTCCGGCGAGTGCTGGCACACCGGGTCGGTCCGGCCCGCGTCGCCGGTCAGGGCGAAGGCCTGGCACCGGCAGCCGCCGAAGTCCAGCTCCTTGCGCGGGCAGCTCCGGCAGGGGTCCGGCATCCAGTCCGTGCCCCGGTACGCCTCGAACGCGGGCGACTCCCCCCAGATCCACCCGAGGTCGTGGTCGCGCACCGAAGGGAACTCCGTCGTCGTGATCTCCGCGGCGACCGGGCACGGGTAGACGACGCCGTCGGGGGCGACGGTCAGCGCGTTCTGCGCCCAGCCGCCCATGCACGGCTTGGGGTACGGCTCGTAGTAGTCCGGGAGGATCCAGAGCAGCTCCGTGGTCCGCGCCAGTTCGGCCTTCCGGCGTTCGTAGACGCCGACCGCCTCGTCCAGCTGGGTCTTGCTCGGCATCAGCAGTTCACGGTTGCGCAGCGCCCAGCCGTAGTACTGGGCGTTGGCGAGCTCCAGCCGTTCCGCGCCCCACCGCACGCAGACGTCGATGATCGCGTCGAGCCGGCCCAGGTTCAGCCGGTGCAGGACCACGTTCATGTTCAACGGCAGCCCGGCGTCGCGGATGATCCGTGCGGCGGCTTCCTTCTTGTCGAACCGCTTGCTCGCCGCGACCAGGTCCGTCGATTCGGCGGCGTCGCCCTGGATGCTCAGCTGGGCGCTGTTGAGCCCCGCCGCGACGAGCGACGCCGCCCGCTTCTCCGTGAGCCCGAGGCCGCTGGTGATCAGGTTCGTGTACAGGCCCAGGCGGCGGCACTCGGCGACCAGCGACTCCAGATCGCCGCGGACGAGCGGTTCCCCGCCCGAAAAGTGGACCTGCACGACGCCGAGCTCGGCCGCCTGGCCGATGACCCGGGTCCAGTCCTCGGTGGCCAGCTCGTCCGGCCGCTCGATCAGCGCCAGGGGGTTCGAGCAGTAGACGCAGTGCAGCGGGCACTGGTGGGTGACCTCGGCCAGCAGGCCGAACGGCTGCGGGGTCACGGGACCACCACCCAGCCGCGGCCGCTGGCGTCCTCGAGGAACGACATGACGTCGTTGGTGAGGTCGGTCGCCTCGAAGTCGCGCTCGAGCTGGTCGACCAGCTGCCGCACGGTCCGGCTGCCGTCGCACAGGCCCAGGATCGCCGCGCCGGACTTGTTCAGCAGCACCACCCGTTCCGGGAGCAGGAGCAGCTCGACGTCCCGGACGCTGTCGTGCTTGAGCATCGCCTTGGTCGCCAGCCGGGGCATGGCGGTGAGGTCGTCCGCGTCCATCACGAGCTCTTGCCGTAGGCGAGTTCGACGGCGTCGAGCAGGCTCCAGAGGACGTCGCACTTGAACTCCAGTGCCCGCGCGCACGCATCCTGCTGCTCCCGGGAGGTGGCGTGGTTCAGCACCAGCTCGAGCAGGTGCGCGATGTCCTTGGGCTGCTGCGTGAGCCGCGCCCGGAAGTACTCCAGGCCGTCCGGCGCGATCCACGGGTAGTGGTGGCTGACGTCGGTGATCCGCCGGCTGAGCAGGTCCGGCGCGAACAGTTCGGTCAGCGCCGAGGCCACGGACTCCAGCCACGGCTGCGTGCGGCAGAAGTCCACATAGGCGTCGACGGCGAAGCGGACGCCGGGCAGCACCGTGCCGGTGTCGAACAGCTGCTCACGGGTCAGGCCGACGGCTTCCCCGAGCCGGACCCACTTCTCGATGCCGCCTTCGTTCCCGGTGCGGCCGTCGTGGTCGATGATGCGCTGGATCCACCGGCGCCGGTCGTCGCGGCCGGGCAGCTTGGTCAGGATGAACGCGTCCTTCACCGGCAGGTTCACCTGGTAGTAGAACCGGTTGCGGACCCACCCCCGGAACTCCTCTTCGGTCAGCGAGCCCGCGTGCATCCGTTCGTTGAACGGGTGCAAATGGTGGTACCGCTTTTCTCCGATCGACCGCAACCGCGCTTCGAACTCTTCCGCGGACCAAGCGTTCATACTTCCACCTCCAGACCGGCTCTGCCGACCTCGATGCCCAGGCTCGTCAGCCACTGCCGCTCCTGGGACCCTTCGTCGAGGATCGGGTTCGTGTTGTTGATGTGCGTGTAGATCTTGCGTTTCGCGGTCAACGCGGCCAGCGCGCGAGCGGAACCGTCGGCGCCGCCGACCGGCAGGTGGCCCATCGAGCGGCCGGTCCGGCTTCCCGCGCCCCGGCACGACATTTCGTCGTCGGTCCAGAACGTGCCGTCCACGAAGACGCAGTCGGCCGAGGCCACCTGCCGGGCGAAGTCCGCGTCCCACCGGGGCAGCGTCGGCGCGTACACCACGGTTCCGCCCGTGACCTTGTCTTCCAGCCGGAAGCCGATCTCCCACTCCGCCGTGGCGCGCTGCGGCGCGTGCCGCGAACTCCCGACGTACCGGGGTGCCTTGGACCCGGTGAGGAACGCGGTCGCCCGCACCCGGTCGTCCAGGTCCAGGGGCGTGCCGACGTCGATCCGGGACCAGGTGAGGTCCGCGTAGTCGCCGAGCAGCTCCCGGACCGGGAAGAACGAGGTCAGCGCCTCGAGCACGGGCGCCGTCCCGTACACCGTCAGCGCCGAGCCCTCGCGCAGCACCAGCAGGCCGATCGTGTGGTCGAACTCGGCGTCCGTCAGGAGCACCCCGGCGACCGGCGTCTCCCGGATCCCCGGGCCCGGGTGCAGCGCGGGATCCGCCGCGATCTGGTGGTGGACGTCCGGGGTCGCGTTCAGCAGGAACCACCGCTCGCCGTCGCCGGAAACGGCGATCCCGGCGTGGTTCGTCGCGGCTTCGGGCTTGGCGCGCGCCTTCCGGCAGCCGGCGCACGCGCAGTTCCACTGTGGATAGCCGCCGCCCGCCGCGGCGCCGAGGCAATGGACGAACACCACCCTCACCCCTCCCGCACCGTCGGCCTGGCCACCACCTTCCGCGCCCGCGCCGGGACGGGGCAACCGCCCGCGAACGACCGGCGCCGGATCACGGACGAACGGCGACCGCCCGGCCACGAGCGGCGCGCGGTCCGGCCGGGTATTCGATCTGCGCATCGGGGGATTGCGTTTTCGCATGTCCGGGGCGGTTGCCGGGGTTCGGGTGCGGCGGTGATGGTGGGTGGACTCAGCCGTTCCCGTACCGATGAGGAGAACATCGTGCAGTTGCAGGTGGCGTTGGACGTCCTGGACCTCCCCTCGGCGCTGACCCTGGCCCACCAGGTGTCCGAGCACGTCGACATCCTCGAACTGGGCACGCCGTTGGTGAAGTCGGCGGGGATCGCGGCGGTGACCGCGATCAAGGCCGCGCACCCGGACAAGCTGGTCTTCGCCGACCTCAAGACCGCCGACGCCGGCGAACTCGAAGCCGCGCTGGCCTTCAAGGCCGGCGCCGACCTGGTGACGGTGATGGGCACCGTCGACGACGACACCATCCGCGGCGCGGTCGCCGCCGGCCGCCAGCACGGCAAGCAGGTCGTCGCCGACATGATCGGCGTCGTCGACGGCCGCGTCGCCCGGATCCGCGAAGTCGCCAAGCTCGGTGTTTCGTTCGTGGAGATCCACGCCGGACTCGACGAGCAGGCGCGTCCGGGTTACTCGATCGAGCAGCTGCTCGAAGACGGCCGTCTCGCGGGAGTGCCGTTCTCCATCGCCGGTGGCGTCAAGGCCGGCACCATCGCTTCCGTCCGCGAAGCCGGTGCCGTCGTCGCCGTTGCGGGCGGCGCGATCTACAACGCCCCCGACCCCGGCGCCGCCGCGGCCGAACTCAAGCGGCACGCCACCCGCTGAACCTCGGGAAGGAGCCGGCGTGGAAGACCGGAAAACACGTGCCCGCGACACCTACAGCTCCTTGATGCTGCAGGCCGCCGGCGTGCTTCGGTTGCGGTACGTGGAATGCAGCCAGGACACCAGCCTGTCCCCCGCCGCGGCGAACGAGCTGGCGGACGTCTTCGAGCGCGTCGCCCACGGGGACCCCGCCTTCGACCAGGTCGACCCGAAGGAGGCGATCGCGCTGGCGAACCGCCTGCTCGACGACGACCACCCCGAGCTGTCGGGGATGTGGCCCCAGCCCCGGTGAGAACCGACGCACCCGGGGATCGATCGCGCTCAACGAGGAGTACCCGATGACCACCACCGCCGTTGCCACCGAAGCCCCCGCCCGCTCCGCACCCCCGGGCGATCCCGCCCTGATCGGCGTGCCCACCTTCATCGTCGGCGCGACCGCGCTCGGCCTGGTGCTGACCGGGTACGTCCCGGCCGCCGCCGTCGGCGCGTCGATCGCGATCATCCTGCCCGCGACGGGCGTGGGCCAGCTCGTCGCCGCCGTGTGGGCGGCCGCGCTGGGCGAGAGCGCCGTCGCCGCGGTGTTCGGGGTGTTCGCCGGGTTCTGGCTCAGCTACGCGGCGCTGGTCCTCGGCCTGATCCACGGCTGGTTCGGCGTCTCCCCCGACGCGGCGGTCGCGACGCAGGGCCTGTTCCTGATCGCCTGGCTGGTCACGATCGTCCTGCTGACGCTGACGACGCTGCGGCTGCCGGCCGCGTTCACGGTCCTGTTCGCGCTGGTCGACCTCGCGCTCGCGCTGGTGCTGTACGGCACGGTGGCCGGCTCGACGACGGCGACGACCTTGGGCGGCTACGCCGTGTTCGCGTTCACCGCGGTCGGCGTGTACCTCTTCGCGGGCGCGGTGTCCGCCGCGACGGGCGGCAAGCCGCTGCCGCTGGGCCGTCCGGTGCTCGCCTGAGGCGAGCCGCTTCAGCCCGCCTGGGTCCGGATTCCGGCCAGGCGGGCTGCCGCGGCGAAGCCGTCGTCGGTGCCGGGCCAGTGGGCGCGCACGGCGTCGATCCCCGCCCGGCGGACGACCCCGCGCAGCACGGCGGTGGCGATGATCGCGTCGTCGGCGTGGCCCAGCAGGGGGATGAAGTCGGGGATCAGGTCGATCGGCAGCGCGAGGTAGGCCAGGAGCAGGGCGAGCCGGATCCGGACGCCGCGGGGCAGGGCGGGGTCCGCGGCCAGGCGCCGGATGAGCCGCAGCACGTCGGGCAGCAACCGCAGCGCCTCGCGCAGGAGCCCGCCCCGCGGCCGGACGAGCACGAGCGCGACGATCAGCGCGACCCACGCCAGCACGAGCGCGGCGCCGGCCCCGATCAGCAGGTCCGCCCAGAACGAACCGGTCACCGCTCGTCCACGACGCGCAGGCGGGGCGCCGGACGGTCGGGCGCTTCGGCGTGCAGGGCGGCTTCTTCGAAGTCGGCGAGTTCGGTGGCGGCCAGGTCGACGGCCTCGCGGGCGGCCTGGCCACCCGGCGCGCCGAAGTAGTCGCGGGCGGCGATCTTGTCCAGCCAGCTCCGGAAGCGCTGCAGGTCGGCCTCGGACTCCTCGACTTCGGCGTAGGTGACGTTGCCGCGCGCCCGTTCGTCGGCGAGTTCGCGGCGCAGCGCGGGCAGCCGCTCGAGGACTTCGTGGTATTCGACGTCGCGGGCGGCGTCGAGCTCGGCGATCACGGCCTGTTCCTCGGCCGGGTCGGTGAACTGCATCGGCAGCACCCGTGCGGTCCCGCCCTGGTGGCGGACCCGGTCGACCAGGCGGCGGACCTCCCGCACCACCTCGGGCCGGGCGGGCAGCAGGCACACCGACTGCTGCAGGTAGAGCGCGCCGAGCGAGCGGAGCTTCCGCCAGACCTGCACGCGCAGCGAGTCGGGGGCGCCGGCCGTCGACACGCTGATCACCAGCCAGCCCCGGGCACGGGGTTCGATGCTCATGCCGCCAGGTTACGTTCGTAACATCAGACTGGTCCAGTCGTAACAACGGACGGCCGCTCCAGCCACACCGAATCCGGGCCGCCGTCGGCGTCGCTCTCCCGCCTCAGGTACGTGAAGCCGTGGTGGGCGTAGAACTTCGCCGCCCGCTCGTTCCCCGCGATGTGCGCGAGCCGCACGGCCCGGTGCCGTCCCGCCGCGTGGTCGAGCACCTTGCGCAGCAACGCGGACCCGGCGCCGGTGCCCTGCGCCTCCGGGACGACGTAGAGCTTCCATACGACCAGGACGTCGTCGACCGGCCCGAAGCTGGTCATGCCGACGATCTCCCCCGTGGCGTCCTCCGCGACGAAGGTGCGCGCCACGGCCTGGCTGAGGAGGTCGCCGGACCACCACCGGGCCAGCCCGTTCGCGACGTAGTCCTTGCCCGCCAAGGGTTCGTAGGTGGGTGGCCAGGTCCGGTGCCCGACCGCGGCGATGGCGGTGACGTCGGCCTCGACGGCCCTTCGGATCAGCACGGTTCTTCTCCTCATGCGTGGTAGCTGCCGATGTTCGCGGTCGCGAGCGTGCCCAGCGCGGCCGGGACGCGGTCGAAAAGCCGCCCGGTGCCGCCCAGGTGTCCCGCGACCTGCCACGAGTGTGCGGGATCGCCGACGGCGTGCCCGAACGCCAGCGCGTCCGCCTGCCCGCTCCCGAAGTCGAGCGCGGCGAGCACCGACGAGAGCAGCACGTTCCGCGCGTTCTCCATCCACCGGGGAACGTCGTCGTGGCCGAGCACGCGCTCGATCGCTTCGCGCACCTCGGCCGCGCGCTCGGTGGGGAAGCCCAGTTCGAGCCACGCCCGCGTGGCGCCCGGCCGGCACTGGACGCTCGTGCGCAGGCCGTAGCTGATCCCGAGATCGTCCCGCAGCGCCTGGTAGAGCGGCGCGAACGGCGCTCCGGCCACCCCGAACAGGAACAGCTCCGCCGCCGCGGCCTGTTCGGCGTCCACCGGCGGCAGGTCCCAGCACACGGCGTACCAGGCCTGCCCGCCCGTTCCGTCCTGGTGCGTTTCGCCACCGCGCCTCGGCCGTGCGGTGGTGGCCGGCGGCTCGCGGACCGCGAGAGGCTCGGGCGTTCCGTCGAGGTCCGCGAGGACCGTGAGGTGCGTCCCGAGCGGGCCGTCCGCCCGGACGCACGGGTCTTCACCCACGGCGAGGCGCCGGGCGGCCAGCCGCGGGCTCCCCGCGGGCCCGGTGCCGGCGACGTCCAGATCCGCCCAGGTCAGCGCCGTGCCGCCGAGGAATCCGAGCAGCTCGTCGAGCCGGTCTTCGGTCACGGTGAACGACAACGCCGGGCGTCCGGCGAGCACCTTCGTGCCCACCCCGGCACCGGTGTTCGCGGCCGTCCCCCGCCACCCCGGACGCGCGACCAGCGCCCGCTTCCACGCCTCGGCAACCTTGGCGGACGCGCCGGTCGCGTCCAGCGTCCAGCGGACGTGCGCCAGCCCGGACGCGATCCCGGACCGGTACACGTCGGCAGGCCACCCGGTCGCGATCCGCTCGGGCAGGCAGTCCAGGACGGCGGTCACAGCACGATCTCCCGGCCACCGTGCGCGGCCAGCTCCACCGCGGCCTCGGCCACCCGCTCACCGTCCACATCGGACAGCGCGGCGAGGTGGTCGCCGACGGACGCCCCGGCGAACATCCGCAACCAGGTGGCGGCGCGCGTGCGCGGCACCGGCCGGTCGAACCGTTTGAGCGCCCCGGTGCGCACCCAGCGCGCGGCGTCCGCCACCGCCGCCGGGCCGGGCCCGTCGGCGAGCACCCCGAGCGCCGAGCCCAGCGCGTCCGGCAGCCAGTCCGTCTCCCCCGTCGCCTCGACGGTCAGGCAGGTCGGCGAGCGGTCCTCGTTCGGGTCGCCGCTGATCCCGACGCGTGCCGTCACGCTCGTCCCCGCGGGCGCGTGACGGCCGACGAGGGACCGTGCGCCACCCTGGCCCAGCAGCGCCGCGACGACCTGGGCCACTGCGAGATCGGTCAGCCACCGCCCGCTCCGGACCACCGGGAAGCACACCGCACGGGCGTGCGGCGAGTCGTCGGCCCGCCCGATCCGGACGACCCGCGGCCCGCTCGGCTCGTGGGGACGCGGCGCGCCCGGCACGGCGCTCCCGTCGAGCACGTCGAGCACCGGCGACAGCTGCTCGGCCACGTCGTCCGGCCCGAGCGGCCCGACGCTCGCGACCTGCGCGACCGCCGGGTCGAGGAAGAACCGGAACGCGCGGTCCAGGTCACCGGGCGTCAGTTCCCGCAGCGCCGGGTTGTCGACGAAGCCGGTGTGCGCGTTGGGTTCGTCGTCGAACAGGGCCGCCCGGTTGTACTGCACGCTGAACCCGCGCTGCGGGTGCCGCAGCACCTTGAGCGCCACCTCCTGCGCGATCACGTCGAGCTCGCGCCGCACGGCGGCCGGCTCGTGGACCGGGTCGGCGAGCTGCCGCCGGGCGATCCGCGCCCAGCGGCCGAGCCCGGCCGGGGGCACGCTCACCCAGAACTGGACGTAATCGGCGCCCGTGTAGGCGTTGCAGATCGCCCCGGCCGTCCGCAGGGAGGCGAAGAACTGCCCCGACCCTGCCTGCCCGCGGCAGTGGAACACGTGCTCCACCAGGTGCGCCATGCCGGGCAGCGGTTCGTCACGCTGCCCGCGTCCGAAGGTGAGGCAGACCGTCTGCAGCGCGCGGCCCCGCTGCCGTTCGACGACGATCACCGGACCGCCGCGAGCGCGACCGGCGCGTCGACGGGGGCCGGGCGGACCAGGGTGCAGGCCCCGGCGGCCGCCGCGCCGCACGCCGCCGTCACCAGCCACACCACCGCCCCGCCCCGGGCGGTCAGCGACAGCATGACCACCGGCCAGAGCAGCCCGGCGGCGGCCCAGCCGAGCTGGTAGGCCGCCATGTACTGGGCGAGCCGGGCGGGCGGCGCGATCCGGGCCACGAAGTCGTTCATCACCGACGTGCTCAGCAGCTCGCCGGCGGTCATCCCGACCATGCCGAGCACCGCGCACGCCGCCGTCCCCCCGGACGGCAGCAGGAATCCGGCACCCAGCACGGCGGCCCCGCCCGCGATCGACAGCGCGGCCGCGATCATCACCGTGCGGTGGGCGTACCGCTCCACCCGCCGCGACACCACGGGCAGCATCAGCACGAGGATCACGACGTTGAGCGCGATCAGCACCCCGGCGAGCCCGGCACCCCACTGTCCTCTTTGGACGAGAGACAGCGTCAGGACGGACGGCATCGCCAGCAGGGGCACCACCAGCAGCACCGAGGCGATCAGGAAGAAGCCGAACTTGACGTCCGCGTAGACGGACAACGCGCGCGCCGGGCGTTCGGAGCCGGTGACCCGCGGCGTCGTGCGCACTCCGCGCAGCAGCACGGCCGCGACCACGAACGACACGGCGTTCAGCGCCATGAACACGGTCAGCCCGCCGCTCCCGGCGAACCCGACGGCGAGCCCGCCGACCAGCGCCCCGAGCCCCATCGCGGCGTTGCGGAGACTGCCTTCCAGCGCGTACCAGCGGCGCCGCTGGTCGCCGGTGATGTCGGCGACGAACGTCGAGTTCCCGGCCCAGAACGCGTTGTCGCCCGCCGTCGACAGCAGCAGGACGACCAGGGCGAGCACCCGGCTGGTCGCGAACAACGCGCCGACCGCGGCGAACGCGCGCACGTAGTTGATGGCCACGAGGCAGCGCGCCGAGCCGAACCGCCCGACGAACCGGCCGGCCAGCGTCCCGGCCGGCAGGGCCAGGACCGCGGCCAGCGTCATCAGCACGCCCACCTCGGCCTGGGAAAGCCCGGCCCGGAAGACGAAGTACAGCGGCACGAACGGCAGCAGCGCACCGGTGGCGACCGAGTCGATGGCGACGGAGGCGAGCACGGACCGCCCGCGCGGGATGCGGGTGAGGTCGAGCTGCGTCCAGCGGGCGAACATGCTGCCTCCTCAGTAGTGGGCCAGGGGAAAGCGGTTCAGCCCGGACTCCGGCAGGGGCGTTTCGCGCCAGCCGAGGTCGACGGCGGCGCGGCTCACCCGGTCCCGGCCCCACTGCGGGAACGCCGCCGGGAAGTTCGGCACCAGGCCGGGGCTGAGCACGCGCACCGCCGAGAACCCGGCCTCGGCGATGTCCGGGGTGGTCAGGTCGACGGCGATCGGCTCTTCGCCGAACTCCGCCCGCAGGTCCCCGGCGATCCGCCCGATCACCGCGTCCGCGGACTGCGATGCGTGCGCCGGCTCGGCCGGGCGGGGTCCGGCGGGGACGTCGAGCGTCCACGGCGAGACGTGCGCGGCCGCGCGGGGGTCCAGGTAGATCTGCAGCTGGCAGGACAGGTCCTTGACGTCCCGGAAGTCGGCCCGGTAGGAGTCCAGGTACCGCCCGTCCTCGCGGAACGGCTTCAGGTTCCGTTGCGCGGAAAGGACGTTCGCCTGCGCGCTGCCCGGTCGCGCCCCCGCCATCGTCAGCCCGGTCCACTGCAGACCGATCCCCTCGGCCAGCGCTTTCCGCCCCGCTTCGGCGAAACCGGGCCGGGTCGCGAACCCGATGGCCAGGAAGTCCGACCGCACGTCCTGCACGCAGGCGGCCGCGGTGGCCATGCCGTACCGGTCCGAGATCGGGATGATCGCCGTCCGGAACCGGTCGCCGAGCTCGGCGGCGAGCTCCGGCGCGAAGTCCTCGAGCGGAACCCGCGGCAGCACCGGCGTGTTCGCCCACCAGACCATGGACGCGTCGCGTTCGACCGTCTCGGACAGGCCGTTCGCGACGGCTTCCGCCCAGGTCCGCCCGCCCGCGATGCCGGACAGGTTCGGGTAGAGGTGGCGCTGTTCGCCGTCCGGCCGGACGGAGTTCCACGACACGTACACCCAGCACGCCGGGACCCACCGCTCTTCGCCGCTCAGCAGCCCGCGGCCGGGCACCCACGCGACGGTCGTGTGCTCGTCCAGCGGCGCGAACGGGAACCCGCGTTCCGCGTGCTGCTGCGCGGAGTACCCGACCAGGCTGCCGGGTGCCACCGCGGCCAGCCCGCGGCGCGTCAGTTCTGCGTGGCTCGCCGACACCCTCGGCGTCCGCGGCGAAACCCAGTTCGCGCAGTACCGCTCGATCAGCTCGCCGATCGCCGGGCCTTCCGCGGCCGCGGCGCTTTCCCAGCTGGAGCCGAACGCCGTCAGGTCGTTCGGGAAGTCCATCACCCGGCGCATGTCGGCCGCGCGGGCCACCGCGATGTGCAGGGACCGCGGGAAGTGCGCCGGCGTCGGCTGCGCCTTCACCGAGCGGATCACCCCGGCCTCGGGATCGCGCAGGTGCCACGCGTCGGTGCGGCGGACCGCGCGACGCCGATCGCCCTGGTCGGGCAGGGCGAGGATGCCGTGGTGCTCGACGTTCAGGTGCGCGCAGTCCAGCACCAGCTCGGCCGACTGGATCTCCGCGCGCGCGGCCCCGGCGAGCCAGCGCTCGGCCTGGACGGCAAGCGTCGAGGCGGCCCAGCGCAGTTCCGCGGGCCGCACCGCATCCGGCTCGGCCGGCGGCGGATCCCGGTGCTCGGCCTGGAACAGGGCCGGCGACGCCGCGGCGGCCTCCCGGCGGCGGTAGACGTCCGACATCGTCGCGCCGGTCCCGGGTTTGATCACCGGCCCGGCGAAGACCTTGTGGTCGAGCAGCCGGACGACCAGCCGCAGCGCCTCGAGCCGTTCGAGCTCGTCGTCGAGCGCGATCACGGCCTTCGCCGGCGCGTGGCTGAACACCGGGCAGACGATGAGGCGCTCGTCGAGCGCCTGTTCGGCGGCGGCGAGCAGGCCGTCCTGGGCACAGGCCCGGGCTTCGGCCCGCAGGCCGGCGGCCTGCCAGGCCTCGGCCAGCACCGACACGGGCCCGGCGGGGCCGAGCCAGAGGAACCTGTAGTCGTGGAGCCGCTGCGTGCGCAGGGCCTGGGGAAGCAGCCGGTACCAGGACCGGTCCCGGGTGTCGGCGACCGGCTGGACGCAGCCGTCGCGGGTCAGCGCGGCCCAGACCTCGGCGAACTCACCCGGGTCGGGCGCCGCGGCCAGCAGTTCGTCCTCGGTGCGGGTCCCGTCGAGGAGGGCGAGCCAGTCCCGCATCCGCCCGGCGGCGACGCGCACGCGGAGAACGGTCCGGCTCGGCGGCACCAGGAGGCAGCGGTCCGGCCCCTCGGCGACGACCCGGACGTGCCCGGCGATCCACTCAGGTGACATCTGCTTCCTCCACGCTGCTGCGCGCGTTATCCTGGACATGCCGGTTGGTCCCCGGGGTGTGCTACGGACGCACCCCGGGGACCAATCCGATCAGCGGGTGATCAGTCTTCGTCCCAGCTGAACTCGATCTCCGGGGCGACGTTGTTGTTCGCCAGGATGGCGAGCTCGTTCTCGTTCTCGATGGACTCGAAGATTTCCAGCATGTGCGGGGTACTTCCTTCCTCGATCGGTAATGGACGTCGCCCGGCGCGGAGGCTGCTTCGGCGTGGCCCACTCCGGGTGCGACTCACTGCCGTTCATGTGCGTTCCTCATGGGTTCGCCGTGCGTGTTCCCATAGTGGCGACCGGCCGGAACACGCACGTCTCCTCGATTGCGGCGCCCGTGGCCAGGTGCGCGACAGCAAGGCTTGTCCATCGCGACCGGGAGCCGGGAACCCTGGTGGCCAGTCGCGCGGGAAAGCGTCCGTTCCCCCTCGTGAAGACGATCCGCGCCGCCGCGGTGAACCTAGTACTTTCGGCCGATGTCGCACGGCGAAAACCCTTCGAAAGGCGTGAGCCATTCCGGGGTTCTCGGGCCGGTGCCGGTTCTGCCGTCAATCTCCGCCCTAACGTGGCGGTGCTTCGTGATCTTGAACCGGCTCAGAAGAGGGGAACCACCGTGCCAGACCGGACCCGATTTTTCGGCAGAACGCTCGCGGCCGCGGGCACGGCGGCGGCGCTCGCGCTCGCCACGGCCGTGCCCGCGGCGGCCGCGCCGTCCACCGTCGAGCAGGACGTCGCGCAGCTGTACCAGGACGTCGTCGACCTCTACAACGGTCTGCCCGCGAGCGCGGTGCGCGGCGTCGACCGGCTCATCGAGTCGCCCATCCCGCCGATCGGGCCGCAGCGCCGGGCCGCGGCGGGGCCGATTCCCGGCTGCACCGAGGGTTCGCTGCTGACCTACGCGAACAAGCTCGCGGCGCAGCTCACCCCGCTCGAGAACCAGGCGTTCAACGCGCTGTCGGGGCTCAGCCAGCTCTACGTCCAGGGCGTCGCGTCGGACAAGACCCCGCAGGTCTTCGGCACCGACGGCCAGTACACCCCGCGCGCCACCCGGACCATCGACAAGCTGCGCGGCTTCTGGGACATCGAGAGCTGGAACATCCAGCTCGTCGCCTGGAAGGGCACCGACCTCGGCAGCCAGGCGAAGATGGCGCAGACCTTCGCACTCGGCCTCGCGCCGGCGAAGGTGAAGGACGCCGCCGCGCTCGCCACCAAGGTGCTCTACGAAGTGCCGGCCCTGCAGGGCGGCCGCCACCCGCTGCTCACCCTGAACGCGTTCTCCGCCCCGGCCGACAGCCTCGGCGGCAAGCGCGTGGCCCTCGGTGACGGCCTGCTCGACACGGTCGACCTCCTCGGGTTCGACGACGTCTCGGTGGAGTCGGTCGTCGGCCACGAGTACGGCCACCAGGTCGACTTCGCGCACGACAACCACCCGCGCAACGAGTCGTCCGAGATGGGCCCCGACGCCTACGGCGGCTACTTCGTCGCGCACGCCAAGGGCTTCGCGTGGGACGCCCGCACCCAGCAGGAGGTCACCTACCTGGACGCCTCCATCGGCGACTGCTACCACAGCCACGGCACGCCGGACCAGCGCAAGGCCGCCGGCGCGTGGGGCGAGAAGCAGGCGACGAGCCAGGGCAACCCGAACCGGATCGTCCCGACCGCCTCGATGATCGAGAAGTTCCAGAAGGAATACCCGAAGCTGATGCCGCCGGCCACCGACCGGACAGTCGCGGTGGCGCACGGCTGAGCCGCGCCGGCGGGCCGTCTCCCTCACTCCGAGGGGGACGGCCCGTCGCGCCTTTGTATGCTGATCTCCGGTGCAGGCGACGGGGGCCGGCGAGTGCGGATCGTGATGACGTTGCTGGTGCGCGACGAGGCCGACATCGTGGCGGCCACGGTCGAGCACCACCTCGCCGCGGGCGTGGATTTCGTGGTGGCGACCGACAACGGGTCCGTCGACGGCACCACGGAAATCCTCGAACGCTACCGCGACGCCGGAGTGCTCGAGCTGTGGCACGAGCCGGGCCGCGACTACGAGCAGGCCCGCTGGGTCACCGCGATGGCCCGGCGCGCCGCGGAGTCGCACGGCGCCGACTGGGTGATCAACGGTGACGCCGACGAGTTCCTCTGGCCCGGCGCGGCCACCGAAGCCGGCCGGACGGCCATCGCGGACGCGCTGGCCGCCGTCGACAGCCGGTGCGGCACCGTCGAAATGGTCCGCGACAACCTGGTGGCCGATCCCGCTCGCCGTGGCCCGTGGCCGTCGACGCACGTCCTGCGCGACACCCTGTCGCTGTCGGCGCGGGGCACCCGGATCGGGAACAAGGTGTGCCACCGCGCCGATCCGGCGGTGACGGTCGGCGTCGGCAACCACAGCGCGACCGGTGCTCTGGGCGAGCTCGCCCCCGAGCGGCCGCTGACGATCCTGCACGTGCCCGACCGCGGGCTGGCGCAGTTCACCCGCAAGGTCGCCAACGCGGGAGCCGCGTTCGCCGCCAACACCCGCCTGGACCCGGGCATCGGCTGGCACATGCGCGAGGACTACCGGCTCCTGCTCGACGGCGAACTGGCGCGAACCTGGGCCCGGCGCCAGCCGGACGCGGCCGCCGTCAGCGCCGGGCTGGCCGACGGAACCCTGGTCCGCGACAGCCGGCTCACCGACCGGCTGACCGCACTGCTGCCGACCGCGGTCGTCGCCGCCGCCCTGAAGGACGTCCTGCGCGAACCGTAGCGCCGGCGAGCGCGACCGCCGGTCGGTACTGACCTCGGAAAAGCTTGGTTCGCCCGCCGGGTGGGTATTCCTGGCGGCATGGGTGCCTGGGGCAAGCGGCTCGTCGCGTTGGCTGTGGCAGTGGTGGTCCTCGCCGCCGCCGTCCTCGTCGGATCGGCCGTACACCTGTTACCCCAACTGCGGAACCCGTTCGCCGAACACACCGAAGAGCACTCCGGTCCGGTGCTGCTGCAGTCGATCGTCGAGCTTTCGCGCTACGAGGCCGCCAGCGGGTCGTTCCAGGTGGTCGTCGACATCACGACCAGTTCGATCCTGCCCAGTTTCCTCGCGGGCAGCCAGACCCTGTTCATCGGTGTCGGCAAGGACAACGCCTTCGTCGACTTCTCGCGGCTGAAGGGAGACGCGGTCAAGGTCTCCGACGACCGCCAGTCCGCCACGGTCACCCTGGGGCACGCGCAGCTGGAGCCGGCGACCCTGGACGTGCACGAATCCCGCGTCTACGCGCAGCAGCAGGGCCTGTTCACCAAGATCAACGAGTTCCTCGGCGGAAACCCGAACTCCCAGCAGGCCCTGTACGAACTGGCCCAGAAGGAAATCCAGGGCGCGGCCGCGAAGAGCCCGCTGATCGCCGACGCGGAGCGCAACACCCGGACGATGCTGACCGGCCTGCTGCAGTCGCTCGGCTTCAAGAACGTCACCGTGAACTACGCCGACGGCGCCACCGGTCCCTAGGGGTACAGCGCCCGGACCTCCGCGGGATCCGGTCCCTCCGGTCCGATCAGCACGACGGCGTCGTCGAAGCCGGCCTCCGCGTAGCGGTGCAGCACCTCGCGCGCGGGCCCGAGACTGTCCTTTCCGGACAGGGGGACGGCGCACACGACCGCCCGGCGGCCGCCGGCCGCGCGGAACCGTTCGTGGGCGGCGATGATCTGGTCCGCGCTGCGGCGGTACGCGGAGGCCAGCCAGCCGTCGAACTCGCGGGCGGCCCGCTCGACGTTGGCGCCCCACGAACCGAGCAGCATCGGCGGCCGGCCGGACGCCGGTGGCGGCGCGAGGTCGGCGTGCTCGTCCCGCCCGTGCTCGAGCAGGTCCCGCAGCCGCGGCAGGTTCGCGCGGAAGGTCCGGAAGCGCTCGGCGTGGTCCCGGTCGAAGACGCCGTAGTCAAGGTCGGTCGAGCCGGGGCTGACGCCGAGGGTCAACCGGTCGCCGCACACGGACACGAGCGACAGCACCCGGTGCGCGAGGTCGGCCGGGTGGTGGAGCGGGACCTGCACGGTGGCCGTGCCCAGTTCGACGCCCTCGGTCGCCGTCGCGGCGACCGCCAAGGTGACGAACGGGTCCGGCACCAGGAAGCCGCGCCCGACGATCTGGGGCGTCCACAGGCTCTCGAACCCTTCGCCCGCAAGGCGCCGGGCCCATTCGGCGAGCGCGATCGGCGGGCCCGGGGCCAGGCGGGCGAGCGTCGCTCCCAGGCGCACGTCAGCGGGCCCGGTCCGCGGCGAACCGGGCGTACCAGCGCAGCGCGTCCGGGTCGTCGACGGAGGCGAGGTTCACGGCCTTCTCCAGTTCCCTGCCGGTCAGCAGTCCGTGTAGCGCGCGAAACCGGGGTCGTTCCGGAGGTGCACCGGCTTCGGCTGCGTAACCACCGAGGTTAACAGAGAGAACGGTCGGTATCTCGACACTGGCCCGAACCGGGCCGTGCGGGGCGACCGGGCTCACGCCGAAAACGCTTGCGACGACCATGCGCCGTCGGATTAAGCTGGCCGCGTGCCTCTCACCGTCCGTTTCGCCCGTGGCCGCCGGCCGCGTGGCTGCCAGGCGCCCGCGCGGCGCGTGCGCGGGCGGCGGGTGCGGTACGCGATCGGCTCCGAGGCGGGCCAGGTCGACGGGATGCGATGGCACCGTGCGCCGCGCGTCGCGTGGGGTCGCTGAGGGATCTTCTTCCCGGTGAGCCCGCGGGGTCGTGCGCTCCGGTGATCCCCGACCAGCCACGAACCACCCGGGACGTCCCGGGTCAGGAGCACATCCACCATGAACTTCTTCTTCCCGGCCGCGCCGGGGCCCTTTCCCGACGCCAAGGGGTACTTCGGTGCCTTCGGCGGCCAGTTCGTCCCGCAGGCGCTCGTCGCCGCGGTCGAGGAGGTCGCCGCCGAATACCGGCGGGCGAAAGCGGATCCCGCCTTCGCCGCCCGGTTCGACGACCTGCTCGCCCACTACGTCGGCCGCCCCAGCGCGCTCACCGAGGTGCCGCGCTTCGCCAAGCACGCCGGGGGCGCCCGCGTGTTCCTCAAGCGCGAGGACCTGAACCACACCGGCTCCCACAAGGTGAACAACGCGCTCGGCCAGGCCCTGCTGGCCGTGCGCATGGGCAAGTCCCGCGTCATCGCCGAGACCGGCGCGGGCTCGCACGGCGTGGCGACGGCCACCGCCTGCGCGCTCACCGGGCTCGCCTGCACCGTCTACATGGGAGAGACGGACATGCGCCGCCAGGCGGTCAACGTCGCCCGGATGGACCTGCTCGGCGCCCGGGTCGTCCCGGTGACGTCGGGGTCCCGCACCCTCAAGGACGCCATCAACGAGACCTTCCGCGACTGGGTCGCCCACGTCGAGGACACGCACTACCTGTTCGGCACGGTCGCCGGGCCGCACCCCTTCCCCGCCATGATCCGCGACTTCCAGCGCGTCATCGGCGTGGAGGCCCGCCGTCAGCTCCTCGAGCGGACCGGGCGGCTGCCCGACGCCGCGATCGCCTGCGTGGGCGGCGGGTCGAACGCGATCGGGCTGTTCCACGCCTTCCTCGACGACCCCGGCGTCCGCCTGATCGGCTGTGAAGCCGCGGGCCGCGGCGTCCGCAGCGGGCAGCACGCGGCGTCGCTCTCGGCGGGCGAGCCCGGTGTCCTGCACGGCTCCCGCTCCTACGTCCTGCAGGACGACGAGGGCCAGATCCAGGAGGCCTGGTCGATCTCGGCCGGGCTCGACTACCCCGGCGTCGGCCCGGAACACGCGCACCTGCACGACTCCGGCCGGGCCGAGTACCGCCCGGTCACCGACGACGAGGCGATGGCCGCGTTCCGCCTGCTCGCCTCGGCCGAAGGCATCGTCCCGGCGATCGAAAGCGCGCACGCGCTGGCCGGGGCACTGCGGGTCGGCACCGAGCTCGGCCCGGACGCCGTCCTCCTGGTGAACCTGTCCGGCCGCGGGGACAAGGACCTCGACACCGCCGCTGTCCACTTCGGACTGGAGGGCGCGCGATGAGCCTGCTGACCGAAGCCTTCGAAACAGCCAAGAAGGACGGCCGGGCCGCGCTGATCGCCTACCTGCCGGCCGGGTTCCCCACCGTCGACGGCGGGATCGCGGCGCTCCGGGCGGTCCTCGACGCCGGTGCGGACATCGTCGAAGTCGGCCTGCCGCACAGTGATCCGGTGCTGGACGGCCCGGTCATCCAGACCGCCGACGACATCGCGCTGCGCGGCGGCGTCCGGATCGCGGACGTCCTGCGCACGGTCCGCGAGGTCCACGACGCGACGGGCAAGCCGGTGCTGGTGATGTCCTACTGGAACCCGGTGTCCCGCTACGGCGCCGAGCGGTTCGCGCGTGAGCTGGCCGCGGCCGGCGGCTCGGGCTGCGTGCTGCCGGACCTGCCGGTGGCGGAGTCCGCGGCCTGGCGGCGGCACGCGGCGGCGCACGAGCTGGCCACGGTGTTCGTGGTCGCGCCGAGCAGCACCGACGCCCAGCTGGCGGAAACCGCCGCGGCCGGCACCGGGTTCGTCTACGCGTCGGCGCTGATGGGCGTCACCGGCACGCGCGAGGCGGTGGACGAGGCCGCCGCCGTCCTCACCCGCCGGCTCCGCGCGGTCACCGCGCTGCCGGTGTGCGTCGGCATGGGGATCTCGGACGCCCGGCAGGCCGCCGAGGTGGCCGCGTTCGCCGACGGCGTGATCGTCGGCTCGGCCCTGGTCGAGACCCTGCTCGGCGCGCGCGACCAGGCCGCGCTCGAACGGCTCACGGCCCAGCTCGCGGCCGGGATGCGCACCCCCACGGCTACGAGGCGATCAGTTCCGCGAAGCGCTCCGGGCTGACGTTCCCGCCGCTGAGGATCACGCCGACGCGCCCGGACGCGGCCACCTGGCCGCTGATCAGCGCGGCCAGACCGGTCGCGCCGCTGGGCTCGAGGACGAGCTTGAGGCGTTCGAACGCGAATCGCATCGCCTCGCGCACGGCGTCGTCGGACACCAGCGCGATGTCGTCGACCAGGTTCCGGTTGATCGAGAAGGTCAGCTCGCCCGGGATCGACGCGGCCTGGCCGTCGGCGATGGTCCGCGGCACGGCGATCGCAACGCGTTCGCCGGCGTCGAGGGACCGCTTGGTGTCGTCGCCCTCTTGGGGTTCGACGCCGACGACGCGGATGCCGGGCTGGACCGCCTTCGCCGCGGTCGAACTGCCCGCGATGAGGCCTCCGCCGCCGACCGGCACGGCCAGGGTGTCCAGCGGCCCGGCGTCTTCGAGCAGTTCCAGCGCCGCGGTGCCCTGGCCGGCGATGACGTGCGGGTGCTCGTACGGCGGGATCAGGGCCAGGCCCCGGTCGGCGGCCAGCGCCTCGCCGAGCGCGACCCGGTCGCCGGTGTAGCGGTCGTAGGTGACGATCTCGGCGCCGTACCCCCTGGTCGCGTCCACTTTGGACTTCGGGGTGTCCTCGGGGACGAGGATGACCGCGCTGCTGCCGAGCTCGCGGGCGGCGAGCGCGACGGCCTGGGCGTGGTTGCCCGACGAGTACGCCGCGATCCCCTTGGCCAGTTGCTCCGGCGAGAGCCGGGAGGCGGCGTTGTACGCGCCGCGGAACTTGAAGGCGCCGATGCGCTGGAGGTTCTCGCACTTCAGCAGGACTTCGGCGCCGACGAGGTCGTCGAGCGTGCGGGAGCGCACCACCGGGGTCCGGTGGGCGACGCCGGCCAGCCGGGCGGCGGCGTCGCGGATGTCGGCGAGGGTCACGGGCGGGGTCATGCTTCTCCTGGGGCTCGGACGTCGGCGAGGTAGGTGTAGGCGGAGGCGCGGGAGATGCCGATGCGGGCGGCGACCTGCGGCACCGCGCCCCGGATGGCGAACACGCCGCGCCGGTGCAGGCTGCGGAAGAGGTCGAGGCGTTCGTCGCGGCTCAGCGCGGCCCACGGCTTGTTCAGGCGCAGCTGGTGTTCGTCGACGATCGCGTCCACGACGGCCTCGACGTCGTCGCCGAACGTCGTGGTCGCTGTCTCGGCGGCCGTGCCGACGTCGGCGAGCTCGCCGACGAGGGTCCGCAGCTGCCCCAGGGCCGTCACGTCGAGGTTCACGCAGAGGGCGCCGAACACCGAGCCGCCGCTGTCGCGCACCAGCATGGTCGAGGACTTGATGAGCTTCCCGGACGCGGTGCGGGTGACGTAGTTCAGCTGGTCCTCGGCGTCGTCCCCCCGCGCCAGCAGGCCCATGCCGATCTCGCTCATCGACCCACCGACGCTGCGTTCGGTGACCGACCCGGCGATCGCCACCACCGACGTCTCGGGCCGGCGGAAGTCGTGGACGACGACTTCGCAGAAGGAGCCGAGGGTCGCCGCGATACCGTCGGCGACGGGAGCCAGCGCGGCGAGAATGGCGTCCCGCTCAGACATCGCGCACCCGGCCAAGGGCGTCACCACTGCTCACCAGACAGACTGTATAGCGCCTGGACGAAGAGTCCAGATGACGCGCGTCACCTCGCTCGCCGACTAGGTGACGAGTCCGGTGCCCACCGTCTGCCGTCGGTACTCCGCCGGCGTCAAACCCGTCTCCTGCTTGAAAACATGCCCGAAGTGGGACGCACTGGAAAACCCCCACCGAGCCCCGATCGCCGCCGCCGGGACGTGCCTCAGCACGGGGTCGGCCAGGTCGGACCGGCACCGCTCGAGGCGCCGCTCGCGGATGTGGCGGGACACCGTGCTGCCCGTCCGCTCGAACAACGCGTGCAAGGCGCGCGGCGAGAGGAAGTGGGCGGCGGCGATCGGGCCGGGGCCGAGGGCCGCGTCGGTCAGGTGGGCGTCGATGTGGTCGAGGATCCGGTCGAGCAGCTCCTCGTGCGGGGGCCGGGCCGGGACGTGGTGGCCCAGCTCGGCGCGCAGCATCGTGCCGACCAGCGTCATCAGGGACCGGACGGCGGTGGGCCCGTGCACGCCGAGGGATTCGAGGTTGCGGTTGAGGCTGAGCACCGCGCTCCACACCGTGTCGGTGAGGCCCGGCGCGCACGCGAACGGCCTCGCCGTGATCTCGGCCAGCGGGTCCTCCTGCCGGGGTGAGATCGCGGTCTTGGGAAAGCGGATGCAGGTGGAGCGGTAGCCGTCGCCGACGGTCAGCGCGGCCGGCTTGCCCGAGTCGTAGAGCGCGAACAGGCCCGGCTCGAGACGGGCGACGCGGCCGTCCTGCGCGATGCGGATCTCGCCGGCCAGCTGCAGGGTGAGCACGTAGAACCCGGCGTCGGCGGGCCGGATCGTCCGGTGGTCGCGGTAGGCGGCGTGCCGGCCGGAGGCCATGTCGACGAAGCTGACCCCGTGCAGGCGCCGGTCCCGGACCCGGCCGGTGAACTCCTCCGGCCGGTCGCAGTCGAATTCGAAGCTCAGCACGCTGCGCCGGACGGCGTCGGCCCAGGACGTGAACGCGATCGGGCGCGGTGCCACGCCGTCGAACTGCTCCGTCAGTGCGGTGAATGACGTCATCGTCGGCTCCACGGTCGGTCCGGCCCACGGTACCAACCGCGCGCTGGTTCGACACCGTCGTGCGCGCTCGCGCCACCCGCGGAGGCGCGGTATTCCTAGAGTCGGGCCCGGCGGACATCTCAGTGTGGAGGAGCCACCATGACCTTTGTGCAAGGTTCGCACCACGTGACGCTTTCCGTGGCGGACGCGCAGGAAGACGTCGACTTCCACGTCAAGATCCTCGGGATGCGCTTCATCAAGCGCACGGTCCTGTTCGACGGCTCGCTGCCGATCTACCACCTGTACTACTCCAACGCCGCGGGCGACCCCTCGAGCGTCGTGACGACCTTTCCCTGGGCGCAGGCCGGGTTCTTCGGCAAGCGCGGCACGAACCAGGCGCGGGAGGTCCTGCTGTCGGTTCCCGGCCACTCGCTGGACTTCTGGCACGGCCGGCTGAGCGAGCACGGCGTCGAGGTCGCCGACGTCGAGCGGTTCGGCCGGCGCCGGCTCGCGTTCCGGCACCCGTCGGGCATCGAGTACTTCTTCGTCGGCAACGACGGCGACGAGCGCGTCGGCCACCCCGGCCACGGCGTGCCGCAGGAGCACGCGATCCACGGCATCCACGGCGTGGGCGTGCACATGGCCACCCCCGACCGGATGGTCGAGTTCGCCGGCGAGTCCTTCTTCGCCCAGGACGGCCTCGCCGAGGAGGGCGACGTCCTCGGGCTGCGGATCGGCGACGCCAAGCACGGCAACCACCTCGAGATCACCGTCAACCGCACCGACGACCAGGGCACCTGGTCCTACGGCGCCGGGACCTACCACCACTTCGCGTGGAACGTGGCCACCCTGGAGAACCAGGACGCGGTGAAGTTCGAGATCGAAGGACGCGGCTACACCGACATCTCGGAGCTGAAGGACCGCAAGTACTTCAAGAGCGTCTACGTGCGCACCCCGAGCGGCGCGCTGTTCGAGCTCGCGGTGACCCACGCCGACGGCGGCTGGACCTGCGACGAGTCCCCGCACGAGCTCGGCAAGCGCTTCCAGCTGCCCGAGCAGTTCGAGCACCGCCGCGAGGAGATCCTGGGCCGGCTGGAACCGATCGACATCTGAGCCGGCCGCGATGGCCGCACGGCACGTCGCCGGCGGGCACGAGATCACCGGCCGGATCCGGGCCGCCCGGGGAGGGACCGCATGAACCAGCTGCACGTCAGCGCCGAGTTCGACGCGCTCATGGCGCGGCTCGACGCGATCACGCCCGTCATCGAGGCCACCGCCGAGGAGGGCGAGGCCCTCGGCCGCGTCCCCGACGAAGCCGCCGAGGCCCTGCACGGGACCGGCGTGTTCAGGGTCGGCATCCCCCGCGAGCTCGGCGGCTACGAGTTCTCCCCTCGCCAGGTCATCGCCACGATCGCCAAACTGTCCTATGCGGACGCTTCGGTGGGCTGGGCCGTCATGGCCCTGCAGATGGTCACCGGCACCACGGCCGCCTACCTGGGACCGGAGGCCGCCGCGGACCTCTACCCCGACGCCGGCGCCGGCGGGCACGCGCTCATCGCCGGGCAGGGCACCAAGCTCGGCACGGCCGTCCGGGTCGAGGGCGGCTACCGCATCAGCGGGCACTGGCACTTCGCGTCCGGGATTTCGATGGCGACCCACATCCACACCGCCGCGTTCTGCGCGGAGACGGGCGAGGCGCTGGTCTTCACGCTGCCCAAGGACCAGGCGCGGCTGATCGACAACTGGGACGTCATGGGCCTGCGCGCGACCAGCAGCCACGACTACGTGTGCGAGGACCTGTTCGTGCCGGAGAGCCACGTGTACGGCATCGCCACCACGGAAACCCGGCACGGCGGCGCGCTCTACCGCATGGGACTGGCCAACCTGGCCGGGATCTGCCACACGGGCTGGGCCCTCGGCGTCGGCCGCCGGCTGCTCGACGAGCTGAAGGCGCTGGCCGCCGAGAAGACCGGCCGTCCGAACGCGACAGTCGACACCCAGCAGTTCTCCGCGCAGTACGCCCAGGCCGAAGCGAAACTGCGCGCGGCACGCGCCTGGGCGGCGGAGGTCTGGGCGGACTGCGAAGCCACCCTGGACCGCGGCGACCCGATGGACACCGAGCAGGAGACGCTGACCCGCCTGATGCTGAACAACACCACGTGGTCGGTGCACGCGGTGGGCCAGACCGTCTACAAGTGGGCGGGGACGGCGGCCCTGCGGCACGGGACCCTGCAGCGGTTCTTCCGCGACCTGCACGCCGGCACCCAGCACGTCACCTCCGGCCCGCTCGTGCTGCAGAACTGCGGCAAGCTGCTCAGCGGCCTCGCGCCCGGTGCGCGCTGGGTGTTCCTCGACCTCGACGAGCACGCGGCCGTCCGGTGACTCCCGCGCTCGTCGAATGGGGCCTCCCGGCGGACGAGGCCGGGCTGGCGGTGCTCGCCGTGCACGGCCGCGGCCAGGACCCGGCGTTCATGCGGACGACCGCCGAGCGGCTCGGCGCGGTGCCGGTGCGGTTCTTCGCACCGCAAGCCCCGGGCACCACGTGGTACCCGCTCTCGTTCCTGGAACCGGTCGAACGCAACCAACCCGCCCTCGGCCGGTCGCTGCGGACCGTGGCAGCGTGCCTGGACCGGTTGGCCGAGGCCGGTTTCGGCCGCGAACGGGTGGTGCTGTGGGGGTTCTCGCAGGGCGCCTGCCTGCTGGCGCACCTGATGCTCACGGCGCCGCGCCCGGTCGCCGGGCTGGTGCTGTTCACCGGGGGCTACGCGGGCACGGCAGCCCCGCCCGTGCCGGACACCCCGGTCCTGCACGGAGTTCCGGCCGTCCTGAGAAGCATCTCCGACGACCCGTGGGTGCCCCGGCACCGGGTCGAGGAGACCGCCGTACTGCTGCGCCGGGCCGGGGCGAAGGTGGACCTGCGCATCGCCCCGGGCACCGAACACGTCATCACCGACGAGGCCTGCGCGGCGGCGGCCGCCCTCCTCACCGCGGTGGCGTCGGGCCGGGATCCGAGCCCACCAGGTGCCCAGGGGCGTACCGCAGGTAGCGCCCGGTCCCGGCGGCCGCGTTGAGCCGTTCGGGTTCGGCGACGTCGCCCCAGCGGCCGGTCGAGATACGGGCCTCGAGGGCGTGCAGCGCGGCGATCGTCTCCGAGGCCTGGAAGGCGCAGTGCCCGGTGCCCTCGACGAACGCCTGCCGCAGCAGGTGCCCGTCGCCCACGCGCCGCGCGTACCAGTTTTCCTGCTCCACGGGCACGAGCTGGTCGGCGATGGTGTGGACGTTCAGCTCGGGCACCCGCAGGCGCCCGGTCGGCACGGACGTCCGGGCGAGCGTGGCCACCGCACCCGGATCGGCCGTGATGTCCGCGTCCCGGGTCAGCTTCGCCAGGTCGGCGTCGAGGTTCAGCCCCGCGTGCCGGTAGAGGTCCCGGACCTGCGGGAGGTGACTGCTGCGGGCGAGCAGGGCCCGGTAGTCGGTGCCGCGGGTGGCCGCGCTGTTCCCGCCCGCGGCCAGCTCGACCTGGTGCCGGCCCGTCATGACGAAGCCGAGCACGAACCCCGTGAGCGTCTGTTCCTGTTGTGCCTCCTGGGTTTCGTAGTCCCGGGGTGCCGGTGGTGCGGCGCCGGTGTACCAGGTGGACACGTTCATCAGCGCGGCGGCGAGAGCGATCCGCGCCCGGCCGGCCGGCGTGGCCTGGGCGTCGCTCGTCACCTTCGCCAAGGTCGCGGCCGCCGCGGCGGCTTCGTCCTGGCTGCCGTAGCGGACCAGCTTGACCGGCTGCCCGGGCGCGAGCAGGTGCGAGAGCGCGTATTCGCCGTGGAGCTGGTAGTCGTCGAGGTTCAGCGCACCCGCGACCAGCCCGCAGGTCGTGAGCGCGCCGTCGATGCGGTCGTGGCGGTCCTCGGCTTCCCGCGCGCTCACGAGCCCGCCCATCGACGTCCCCCACGCGATGGTGCGTTTCGCCGTTCCGATCCGGGCCTCGAGTTCGCCCAGCGCCGCGAACTGGTCCCCGGCCGCGGACTCCAGCGCCCACCAGGACGGCCCCGAGTAGGACGAGCCGACGAGCGCGTAGCCCTCGGAGAGGAGGGCCGCCGCCGTGGCCCCGTCCGGCGCGTCCTGCGCGACGAGCGGGCCGAAACCGTGACTGTAGAGGATGATCGTGCCGTTCCACGCCGCCGGGACGTCCGCGACCCAGGTCGCGCCGTCGGGCAGCTGTCCGCTGTGGTGTCCCGCGTCGGCGGCTTCCGCGGGAGAGGCGAGGCCCGCCGCCAAGAGCGTCGCGACCGCCACCGGGATCAGGCGCTTCACCGGTCCGCTCCCACGGCCCGGGTCACGGACGGATCCGCCAGGTCGACCTGGTTGCTCTCGCGCAGGGCGAGCACGCACAGCACGGTGACGAGGCAGCAGGCCGCGATCACCGCGGAGATCACCCCCGTGCCGGCGCCGGCGATCGCCGCGAACACGACGGGAGCGACCCCCGCGCCCAGCCCGGCGATCTGGTAGCCGAGCGACGCGCCCGTGTAGCGCGTGCGGGTGCGGAACAACTCGGTGCACAGCGCGGCCAGTGGCCCGTACATCGCCGGGTGGGCGACCGACTGGCCCAGCACGACCGCGAGCGTCAGCAGCACGGGCGAGCCGCTGTCGATCATGGGGAACAGGAGGAACGCGACCACGCCGGTGGCGATCGCCCCGGCGATGACGACGGGCCTGCGCCCGACGCGGTCGGACAGCGCCGAGTAGCCGATGATGCCGATCACCGCGCCGACCGAGGACACCGTGATCGCGTTGAGCACGGTCTGGCGCGAGAAGCCCGCGTGCACGGCGTACGAAAGGACGTACGTCGTGAGGGTGCCCTGCGCGACGAAGGCCCCGAAGCCGACGCCGATCGCCAGCAGCAGGTTCTTGGGGTGGCGGCGCAGGACCTCCAGCAACGGCGTGCCGGAGCGCTCGCGGGAGGCCGCGAACACCGGCGTCTCGTCGACCTTCAGCCGGATGAACAGGCCGATCGCCAGGAGCACGACGCTGAGCAGGAACGGCACCCGCCAGCCCCACGCGAGGAACTGCGCGTCGGTGGTCACCGCGCCCATCAGTGTCAGCAGCAGCGTGGAGACCACCATCCCGCTGGGCGCCCCGGCGTTGGTGAAGCTCGCCCACAGCCCGCGACGGCTGGTCGCGTGCTCGGCCGACATCAGCACCGCGCCGCCCCACTCGCCGCCGACGGCGACGCCCTGCAGCACGCGCAGCACGACGAGCAGGACCGGGGCCCAGACGCCGATCTGCGCGTAAGTGGGCAGAACGCCGATCAGCGTGCTCGCGATGCCCATCATCGACATCGTGATCACGAGCATCCGTTTGCGGCCCAGCAGGTCACCGAAGTGCCCGAAGACGATCCCGCCGATCGGGCGGGCCAGGTAGCCGGTGGTGAACGTGCCCAGACTGGCGACCGTGCCGGCCACCGGGTCCAGGTTCGAGAAGAAGACCTTGTTGAACACCACTGCCGAAGCGGTGGCGTAGAGCAGGAAGTCGTAGTACTCGATCACGCTGCCGAAGTAGCTGGACAGCACCGCGCGGCGCAGCTGCGCCCGCGGTCGGAGGTTGTCTGCCATCGCGCCCTGCCTCGTCGCCGACTGCGCGTGACCCGCGCCACGCCGCGACGAACGTTAAGCACATTGATGACTGCCGTCAACAGTCTGCCCAATATGGATCAGGCTTATGCTCGCGGAGTGACCGATCTGGCCGTGCCGGCCGCCGCCGAAGGCATCAGCGCCGATACCCCGCGCCCCCAGACGCTGCTGCTCACGTTCCTAGGCGGCCACATCCTCGACCGCGGGATCCACGTCGCGACCGCCAGCGTGCTCGACGTGCTCGAGCGCGTCGGCGTCTCCGAGCACGCCACCCGTTCGACGCTGAGCCGCATGGCCCGCCGCGACCTGCTGCACCGGGTGCGCCGCGGCCGCCACGTCTACGTCGGTCTCACCGACCGGTCACGGGCGATCCTGCACGACGGCGAGCGGCGCATCTGGCGAGCCGGAGCGGTCGAGCGGCACTGGGACGGCACGTGGACGCTGCTCGGGTTTTCGATGCCGGAGTCGTGGCAGCGCCAGCGCCACGCCCTGCGCTCCCGGTTGCTGTGGGCGGGTTTCGGCAGCCTGCAGGGCGGGCTGTGGATCGCCCCGGGCCAGGTCGACACGGTCCCCCTGCTCGACGGCCTCGGCGCCGACGGGCACGTCCGGGTCTTCCAGGCCCGCGCGCTCCCGCCCACCGAAGTCGCCGGGATCGTCCGGGAAGCCTGGGACATCGACCAGCTGGCCGGGCACTACCGCGCGTTCCTGGCCCGCTGGCAGGACCCCGAAAGCCAGGCGCCGGACAGCCTCGCCCGCGACCTGCTCCTCGAGTCCGACTGGCTGCGGACCATCCGCACCGACCCCCGCCTCCCCCGCGAGCACCTGCCCGCCGCCTGGCCCGCCGAACCGGCGCAGGAGCTGTTCTACGCCCTCAGCACGGAACTGAAGCCGGCCGCCCGGGCGATCGCCGCGGACATCCTCGACACGATCACCGACAAGCAGGCCGAAGAAGCGCACTGAACCGGTCCCCGGTGATCGGGCAAGGCCGGTTCCTCTTCCTACCCTGACGCACGACGGGATCTTGCCGCCGGGCTCGACGGTGCGTTATTCACAACCTGGGATTCTCCGAGTCGCAGAGGAGCTGCTCGTGAAGAAGGTGCTCGCCGTCGTGGCCGTGGTCCTGCTCGCGCTCGGAGGTCTGGCCGCGCCCGCCGCCGGCGCCGGGGGCAAGAAAGGCGTCAGCGTCAATCCCTATCCCGAGGCCGGGACCGCACTCGGCGATGTCGGGGCTCGGTGGTTCTACGACTGGGCGGCCGATCCACAGGGCATCTCCCCCGCCAACGGGGCGGAGTTCGTGCCCATGATCTGGGGCCGGGGTTCCGTCAACCAGGACCAGCTCGGCCGCGCGAAAGCGTCGGGCAGCACCCTGCTCGGCTTCAACGAACCCGACATGGCCGGCCAGGCGAACATGTCCGTCGAGACCGCGCTCGCTCTGTGGCCCCAGTTGCAGGACACCGGGATGCGGCTCGGCGCCCCGGCCGTCGCCTATGGCGCGGACGTCGCCGGCGGGTGGCTCGACCGGTTCCTGAGCGGTGCCGCCGCGCGCGGCTACCGGGTCGACTTCATCCCGCTGCACTGGTACGGCGGGGACTTCTCGAGCGCGGCCACCGGGCAGCTGCAGTCCTACCTGCAGAAGGTGCACGACCGCTACCACCTCCCGATCTGGCTGACCGAATACGCGCTCACCGACTTCTCCGGCTCGACACCGCGTTACCCGTCTTCGGCCCAGCAGACCGACTTCGTCACGAAGTCCACCGCGATGCTCGAAGGACTTTCGTTCGTCGAGCGGTACGCCTGGTTCTCGCTGTCGACGTCGACGGCACCGACCGGGCTCTACACCGGTGCGACGCCGAACGCGAGCGGCGTCGCCTACCGCGGAGCGGCTCTCACGGCCAAGGCCGCGGCCGACCACACCGTCACCTTCGTGAACCGGTCCGGGCAGAAGCTGTGGCTCGGCAGTTCGGTGAACGCCGACGGCTCGGCCGACTTCCCCAGCCTCCCGGCCCTCGAGGACGGGCAGTCCGCGACGGTCACGATCCCCGAGTCGGCCGATCCCGGCCACTGGCGCGGGAAGTTCTTCGGCAGGCAGGGCTGCACCGGGACGTCCGGCCAGGACTTCCACTGCGCCGTCGGCGACTGCGGCGCCTTCGCCGACCACTGCACCACCGGCGAACAGCCCGCCAGCCTCGCCGAGTTCAACTTCGACACCGGCGACAGCCTGGCCCCCTGGTACGACGTCAGCTACGTCAACGCCTTCTCAGTGCCGATCACCATCGAACCCGTCGACGCGAGCGTCCCGCCGGGCTCGACGTCGTGCGGCACCGCCGGCTGCCCCGAGGACCTGCTGCCCGCCTGCCCCGCCGCCTATGTCGTCCACGGCCCGGACGGCGCGCCGGTCAACTGCGTCAACCCCGACCGCGACGCGCCGACCGACTACAGCGACACGATCAAGTCCCACTGCCCCAAGGCCTACGCGTGGTCCAAACAGGACACCGAGCCCGGCAACCAGACGATGTACCAGTGCGGCTCCTGCCGCGGCTTCACCGTCACGTTCCACTAGCCCGGCAGCAGCAGCTCGTCGGGGTCCAGCCCCCGGTCGATGCCGTGCGGGGTGACGGTCTGGCCCGGCTCGAGAGCCAGCTTCCGCCCGTCGAGGGTCACGTCGACGACGTCCGGCTCGAACGACACGAACCCGGACACCCGCCCGACCTCGGGCCACGCTTCGGGGTACGACCAGGCGGCGCGCTTGCCCGCGCCGATGTCGAAGTAGCCGGCAAGTCCCTTGTACGGGCAGAAAGTCTCGCCCTCCGCCGGCGCCAGCGCCGTCATGTCGACGTCTTCGCGCGGCACGTACCAGCGGGGCGCGAAGCCGGACTCGTAGAGCACGACCGGGCGCCGGGTCTCGGCGACGACGCGGTCACCCTCGCGCACCACGAGGTGACGTGAGGTCTGCCGGATGTCGATGCGGTGGTACGGGTCGGCGGCGTGCCCGACGATCCGCTCGTCCTCCTCGTAGAACGCGTCCATCGCCCGCCAGGCGAAGGCGACGCGGTCGCGCAGGACCTCCGCGTGGCCGGGGAGGCCGGGGTAGCGCCAGGCCGCGCGCGGCGCCTGCCGGCCCCCCGCCCGGACGGTGAACCATTCGGCGGGCCCCAGGTCGCGGTGGGTCGTCGTGCGGCCCTCGGCGTCGAGCACGCCTTCGCGGACGTCGGCGAGCGGGAAGTACGCCACCGGGTAGCGCCCGGGCTCGTGCAGGAGGACGACGTCCTCGCTGTCGGCCACCCACTCGCCGCCGAACCGCACGCGCATCCGCCGTCGCAGCGGCTCGGCGAACAGGAGCCGCTCGGGCAGCGGCTGCTCGGCCAGGAAGTGCCCCACCGCCCGCGTGGCCAGGGGTCCTTGCTGCCAGGCCAGTCCCATGCCACTCTCCTAACCCTTATGACTTTGTTTGATGGTTAGACATGGAAGCACCCGTGCTATAACCTGTCAAGGAGGAGTTGGGAGGTTAGGTTCACGATGACCGACGAGACACTGCTGCTGGACCTGCTGAACACGACGCCGGTGCGCGACGGCACCCCGGTGGACGACCTGGCCGACGAGCGGGCCGGCCGCGCGTGGCTGGCCGCCCACGGCCAGCCGGCCACCGAGGACGAGCACCGCGCACTGCTCGAGGCGCGGGCCGTGCTGCAGGGGATCGTGCGGGGCGACGACGTGCCCGCGTCGGCCGCCCGGTTCGTCGACGCCGTGAGCTACCGGGCGTCCTTCGGCGAAGACGGCGTCGAGTGGGTCCTCGACGTCCCGCCGGGCCGCTCCGCCGCCGCGCGGGCCGTGCTCGCCTGGGACGCGCTCGCCAAGTCGAGCCCCGGCCGGCTGCGCCCGTGCGCCAACCCGGAGTGCCGGCTGTTCCTCATCGACCACAGCAAGCCGAACAGCGCCCGCTGGTGCTCGATGGCGGTCTGCGGCAACCGCATGAAGGCCCGGCGGCACTACCAGCGTTCTCGCACCACGGCGGAGTGAAGGGGACGACCATGGCGCGTTTGGTGTCGCTCAACGTCGGACTGCCGAAGGACGTGGCCTGGCAGGGCCGGACCGTCCACACCGGAATCTTCAAGTACCCCGTCGACGGCAGGCGGCTGGTCCGCCGGCTCAATGTCGACGGCGACGGCCAGGGCGACCTGGGCGGGCACGGCGGCGAGAACCGCGCGGTGCTCGTCTACCAGCGCCGGTCCTACGAGCACTGGCGGGACTTCCTCGGCCGCGACGACCTCGAGAACGGCCAGTTCGGCGAGAACTTCACCGTCGACGGCCTGCCCGACGACGAGGTGCACATCGGCGACCGGTACCGCATCGGCGACGCTGAGTTCGAGGTCACCCAGCCGCGCGTCACGTGCTTCCGCGTCGGGATGCGCCTGGGCGAGCCGCGGATGCCGTCCCTGCTCGTCGCGCACCACCGGCCGGGCTTCTACCTGCGCGTCATCACCGAAGGCCACGTCCGGGCGGGCGACGAGATCGTCCGCACCCGCCGCGGCCGGCACGAAATGAGCGTCGCGGACATCGACGCGCTCCTCTACCTGCCGGACCGCGACCAGGCCGCGCTCCGCAAGGCCGTCGACATCCCCGCGCTCAGCCCCGGCTGGCAGTCGTCGTTCCGCGACCTCCTCGCCTCGCGGCCCGCCGCCGCACCGACCGGGTGGCGCGGCTTCCGGCCGCTGCGCGTCGTCCGGACGGTGCCCGAAAGCCCGGCCGTGACGTCGATCCACCTGGCCGCCGACGACGGCGCGCCGCTCCCCCGGCCCGAGCCCGGGCAGTACCTGACCCTGCGCGTCCCCGGCGCCGATGACCCCGCTCCTGTCCGGAGCTATTCGCTGTCGGCGGCGCCGTCCGAGCACGAGTACCGCATCAGCGTCAAGCGCGACGGCGTCGTCAGCAGCTACCTCACCACGCGGCTGACCACGGGCGCGGTCGTCGACGCCGCGGCCCCGCGCGGCGACTTCGTCCTGGCCGACGGCGACCGCCCGGTGGTGCTGCTGTCCGCGGGCATCGGCATCACGCCGGTGCTGGCGATGCTGCACGCGCTCGCCGCGAACCGGTCACCGCGGGACGTCCGATGGGTGCACACCGTCCGCAACGCCGAGGAGCAAGCGTTTGCGGCCGAGGCGCACGAGCTGGTGGCCGGCCTGCCGCACGGCCGCGAACACGTCGGCTACACCGCGGAAACCGGCCGCCTGACGCTCGCCACGTTGTCCACTTTGGACCTTCCGGCCGACGGGGACGCGTACCTCTGCGGCCCGGACGCGTTCCTGACCGCGATGCGCGAAGCCCTGGTTTCCCTGGGCTTCGACCCGGCGCGCGTCCACAGTGAACTGTTCGGCGGGGTGTCCGCGATCAACCCCGGGCTCACCGACGTCGTCCGCAAGCCACCGCACGCCCCGGACGGCGCGGAGGGGACGGGACCGGCGGTCACGTTCGCCCGCAGCGGCCTCACCGTGCCGTGGAGCGAGCGCTACCCCAGCCTCCTGGAGTTCGCCGAGGCGTGCGACGTGCCGACGCGCTGGTCGTGCCGGACCGGCGTCTGCCACACGTGCGTGACCCCGGTGCTTTCGGGCCGGGTGGAGTACACCTCCGACCCCCTCGAGCCCCCGGCGGCGGGCGAGGCACTGGTGTGCTGCGCCCGCCCCGGGGAGGACGTCGTCCTGGATCTCTGACTCAGCCGAGGTCCAAGCGCATCAGCCAGCGCACCCGCCGATCGGCCCGCGCCCCGGTCGGCCGGATCCGCGCGAACCCGGCGGCTTCGAACAACGTCGTCGTCCCGACGTGCGCCGCGCTGGAGCTGATCCGCTCGCCCTCGGTGTCGACCGGGAAGCCCTCCACGGCGGGCGCGCCGCACGACCGCGCGTACTCGACGGCCCCGGCCAGCAAGGCCGCCGACACCCCGCGGCGGCGGTGCGACGCCTTCACCACGAAGCACACCACGCTCCACACGGGCAGGTCGTCGAGCGGCGGCATCGTGCGAGAGCGCTTCAGTCGCTCCATCCGCGACCGCGGCGACACCCCGCACCAGCCGACCGGCGTGTCCCCGTCGTAGGCCAGCACGCCCGGCGCCGGCTGCTCCGCACAGAGCCCCCGAACCCGGTCGGCCCGCGCTTCGCCGCGCAACGCGCTGTATTCGGCCGAGGTGATCCGGTAGGCGAGGCACCAGCACGCGCGCTCGTTCCCGCTGGGGTTGAGCAGCGCGGCGACGTCTTCGAAGCGCGAAGCAGGGCGGACCGAGACCATGGGCTCACTCTCGGGCGCCCACCCAGGCGATTTGTCGACCCAGGTCAACCCGGCCCGCGACCCGTCGAAGAGAACACGAGACCCGGCCGATTTCCCTGCTCCCTGCTGGGCTTCGCGACCATCACGTGCCTCGCCGGGACCTTCGCGCTGCTGCTCTACTTCGTCCCGGCCAACTCGGCGATGCTCGCTCCCGGGTTCCCGGCCGCCGAGGTCGCCACGGCACTCACGACCTGGAACGCGGTGAACCGGGTGCGGACCGGGCTCGCCGTCGCGGGCGCCGGATTCGCCGTCGTCGCCCGACTCCGGTCGGATGTCCCCGGCGATCACCCGGCCTACCCTGGAACCGGCTGACCGGGACCGGACCGGGCGGAGGGGTCGTGGAGCTGGAACTGCGCCACCTGCGCGCACTCGTGGCCGTCGCGGACACGCGCAGCCTGACGCGCGCGGCCCGCGTGCTGCACGTTTCGCAGCCCGCGTTGTCCGGGCTCCTGCGCCGCGTCGAGCGCACCGTCGGCGGGACACTGTTCGTCCGCTCCCCCACCGGGTGCGAGCCCACGCGGCTCGGCGCGGACGTCGTCGCCGAGGCGCGGACCGTGCTGGCCGGCGTGTCCGCGCTGACCGAGCGCATCGCCGAACGGCGCGAGCCCACCGGGCCGCTGCGCGTCGGCGGGTACTGCGGCTTCCTGCACCTCGCGCTGTCGCGGTGGCTGCGCGACCGGCCGTGGAGCCACGGCGTGAGCGTGCACGAAGACCAGGACGAGACCGCCACCCTCGCCCGGCTCGCCACGGGCGAGCTCGACCTGGCGCTGGTCTACCTCCCGCCGTTGCCGGGCCCCGTGGTCCCGGACGGCATCGCGAGCCTCGTGGTGCACCCGCGGGAGCCGGTGTTCGTGATCCTGGCTCCCGACCACCCGCTGGCAGCGGGGAAATCAGTCCCGTTCGCCGGCCTCGGCGAGCACCCGTGGGCCGACGACCCGCCGGGCACCACGCGCTGGTCGGCCTACCTGCAGCGGGTTTGCCGCCGCCACGGCGTCGCGCTCGACCAGCCGCACCGGCCGCAGTGCCTGGCGACGCTGCTGGACCTGGTGCGCGCGGGGATGGCGGTCGCGCCGGCCCTGGCGACCCGCGAGGACCGGCCCGCGAGCATCGCCGTGCGCGCGCTCGAAGGCGCGCCCCTCTGGCAGGAGCTGCGGCTCTGCTACCGGCCCGGCACGCCGGTGGCGGCGCACGCCGAGGAAATCCACGCCGCCGTCGTCGCGAGTTACGCGAGCCGGGAGGGCTGCAGTGCCGCGTTCGACGACTGGTGGCGCGAACGCGGCCGCGAGCTGCTCACACGGTGACCCGCCAGTGCGAGTTCGGCGACGGGACCTCGAACCGCAGCGTCGGGCAGTCGTAGTCGGCGGGCCGCGGGTTCGCGGTCGGGCGCAACGGCGAGTTCGTCGGCGAGGCGTCGACCCAGTGCCCGGCGACGCGCAGCTTCATCGAGCTGGACTCGAACACCGCGCCACGCGCGTCGGAGCAGTAGTAGGCGTTGCCCGTCGCGGGGTTGCGCGTCGAGTACAGCTCGAAGATGTCCCAGCCTTCGTTCAGCGAGCTCTGGTCGCTGCCGCTCTGCGTGAACAGCGTGTCCCACGCGCCGGTCTTGACGTTGTACAGCGAAGCCGTCCAGCTGGTGCCGGCCGTCTTGACCTCCTGCACGGTGTAGGCCGGGTGCCCGCCGACCGTGCTGGTGTAGGTGGCCAGGAAAGCGCTGTCGATCGGCACGACCTTGGCCGGTGACACCGAACGGCACCAGTCCCAGGCCCAGACCTGCGCCGCCTCGCCCAGCCCGTAGGCGGTCACGACCTCGACGCACGAATGACCGGTGGGCTTCATCGTGGGCGCGTAGACGACGTCGTCGCGGTTGGAGAGCCGCAGGTTCGGCGTGACGCTCTGGGTGACGACCAGCCCGTCCGCGCTCGTGGCGAGCTGGGGTTCGGGTCCCCAGAACGTGTGCCGCTGCGCCGCCGCATTCGCTTGGCGCTGCTGGAGGAACCGGTCGGCCATCGGCCCGGCGGCCGCCTTCGCGGCGGCGCCGGTCAGGCCGGGCACGGTGCCCGTCGCGGACGCCGGCGCGGCGACCGCGATCGTCGTCACGAAGGCGCAACAGAGAACGGCAAGCAGTTTCCGCATCGGCGCATCTCCTCGTCCTGAGCGGACGGGAGCCGCCCGCGGGCCCCGGATGCTAGGCCGAGCTTTCCGTTGCGCGGCACCGACTTTCGGCGGGGCTGGACCGGTCTGGGCCGGTCGCCGCGGGTATGCGATCCGCCGCGCGGCGGTGTTATGCCGCCGTTGCGGCTAGCGGTCGGTGCCGCCGCACCCGGCGTCCGCCGGTCCCAGCCGCCTGACCGGGACGATGCGCGTCAACGCCACCGGCACCGGCGGGCCGGATCCGCTCAGCACCGTGGTATAGACCGTTATACGCGTGAGCTGAACGAGGGGCACCGTCGCGCAGCGGGGCGCCGTCGCCGCGACGAGCGCGACGGAGTCGTGGTCAGTTCAATGGCGCTGCCCCGCAGGGCAGCCGGCGCCTCCGATGCAGTGGGCGTAGAGCAGTCCGGTGACCCCCACCACGGCCAGTCGCACCGGAACCTTCGTCGAGCCGGACTTCTTCCTCGGAATGTGAACCGCCCCCTCGCCCATTCACATCAGTTGATGAACTCGGCCGCGATCGTAAACTGAGGTGACCGAATCGGTCAACTGACGTGAACCGGCGGCCGCGGACCGGCCTCATCGCAGCTAGACTCCGGTCATGCCGGAGGAGATCGCCGCGGGGACGCTCTCCGCGAAGCTGAACCACCTGTTCGGCGTCGTGCGGCCCGCCGACGGCGACGAGTACACCTTCGACGAGGTCGCCGAGTCGATCCGCGCCCAGGGCGGGCCGACCATCTCCGCGACCTACCTCTGGCAGCTGCGCAAAGGCCTCCGCGACAACCCGACGAAGCGGCATCTGGAAGCACTCGCGGGCTTCTTCGGCGTCCCACCGGCGTACTTCTTCGACGACGCCGAAGCCGAGCGCATCGACGCCGAGCTCACGCTGCTCAGCGCGTTGCGCGACGCGCCGGTCCGCCAGATCGCCCTTCGCGCGCGCGGATTGTCGGCGAAGAGCCTGGAAGCGATCAGCGACATGGTCGACCGCGTCCGCGAGCTCGAAGGTCTCCCCGAACCGGCGGGTGAAGCGGACCGATGAGCTTCCGCGGGCGACGGCAGCTGCGGCACCGCTTCGCCGCGGCTCTGCGCGACCTGCACCTGCCGGCCACGTTCGACGTCCCGGCGCTGTGCGCGGCCCTGGGCGAGCGCCGCGGCCGCCCGATCCGCCTGCTGCCGCTGCCGGGGCTGTCGGAGGTGTGCGGGCTGTGGATCGCCACGGACACCACGGACCTGATCGCGTACGAGCAGCACACGAGCGCGCCCCACCAGGACCACATCGTGCTGCACGAGATCGGCCACCTGCTGTGCGACCACTACCCGGTATCGCTCACGCCGGCGGAGCAGATGCGCCTGCTGCTGCCGAGCCTGTCCCCGGAAATGGTCCGCCGCGTACTGGGCCGCGCGGGGTACTCGAGCGTGGAGGAGCGCGAGGCGGAGTTCTTCGCATCACTGTTGGGCCAGCGAGCAGGCCTGACCCCGAAAGGCGACTCGGTCACGGACCGCCTGCGATCAGCCCTGGGCGACGGCGGCGACCATGGGTGACCTGATCCGCCGCTACGGCCCGGCCGTCCTGGCGTGGGCCCTCCTCATCGCCCTCCGCCCCGGCCCGGCCCCCGGTCGTCGGCTCGTGCGGTGCTGCGTCCTGGGCCTCGCCGTCTCGCAAACCGCGCTGACCCCGGCCGTCCGCGGCTTCACCCGGGCGGCCGGTGCGACCAACGTCGAACTCCTCGTCGCCCACCTCGCCATGGTCGTCGCGGTCTGGGCCGGTGCTCAGGTCCTGCTTCGCCTGCACGGAAGCGAAAAGCGAGCCCGACGGCACACGGCGTGGACCGTCGCGGCGGCCGCCACGATGACCGCGCTGTTCGTCCTGGCGCCCGACATGATGCCGCAGTCTCCGCTGGTCATGGAGTACTGCATCGCCTACGCCGTCGCCCTGCTGCCCGAGTTCGCCGTGATCGGGCAGCTGTGCCTGCAGGACGCCCGCACGGCCCCGGACCGCATCCTGCGCGCCGGGCTCGGCCTGGTCGTCGCCGGAGTCGTCGCCGCGGCCGCCTACATGGTGTGCCGGACCGTCGTCGCGATGACCGCCCGGCTGCCGTTCGGCTTCGACTCCGGCCGGGGTTTCCTGCTGAGCAAGGCGTTGCCGACGAGCGCGCACCTGCTCGTGCTCGTCGGCGTCGGCGTGCCCGCCGCGGCCGGGTGGCTGCGGCGCTACCGGCAGTACCGCCGCCTCGGCCCGCTCTGGCTCGCCCTCTACCGCGCCGAGCCCGGAATCGCGCTGGAACCGCCGCGCACCACCGTGTTCCCCACCCGGCTGCAGCTCTACCGACGCGTCATCGAGATCCGCGACGGCCTGCTCGCCATCCGCCCCTACCGCAGCGGCTCCGGCTCCGGCGAGGCGCAGGAGGCCGCCGAGATCGCCGCCGCACTGCACGCCAAAGCGCAAGGGCAGCAACCGCTTTCGCCCGACACGACCGTCCACGGTGGACAGGACCTCGGCAGCGACACCGAGTACCTCTGCCGCGTCGCCGACGCCTACCGCGAACTCACCAGGACCGCGCCGGCCCTGCGCTGAGCCCGCTCGACCTCGGTCCAGGCACGCTGTCGAGCCGGAGCTGTGGGCAGGCGGCTCAGGGACGGGGAAAGACGGTGCCGTCGAACAGCTTCCGGGCGGTGCGGATCACGGTCGACCGGCGGACGCGGGCCCCGTCGAACTCGATCGCCACGGCGAGCTTGCCGCTCGGGTGCTCGATCTGGACGGGCCCGCCGCCGGCTTCGAGCAGCTCGTGCCCGACGGCGCCGTCGAGCAGCAAGGCCGTGACGACGCTGACGCCGCCGAGGACGCCGATCGACGGGTGCGGCTTGACGGGGATGAACGTCCGGGTGCAGATCGCGCCGCCGTCGCGAGGCGCCGCGACGAGCGTGGTCTTCGGGATCGACGAGCCGCGCACGTCGCCGAGGCCCATCAGCTTCCCGGCCTCGACGCGCAGCGCGTCGATCCGCTCGGCGAGCGCGGAACCGGCCAGCTCTTCGACCGGCTCGTACCCGGTGATGCCGAGGTCTTCCGCGCGCGCCACGACCACCGGCATGCCGTTGTCCACACAGGACACGGCGATCCCGCCGACGTCGTCGCGGACGTTGCCGGTGGGCAGCAGGCTGCCGCACACGGACCCTTCGGTCTCGGTAAAGTCGAGCTCGACGGGGGCGGCGGTGCCGGGCACGCCCGAGATGGCCGTGTCCCCGCTGTAGTCGACCTCGCCGCCGGGGGTGGCGAAGGTCGAGACGGCGACGGTGCCGGTGTTGAGCAGCCGAACGCGCACGGTGGTGCGCTCCGGCCCGGCGGGCACGAGCCCGCGTTCGACGGCGAACTGCCCGACGCCGGCCAGGAGGTTGCCGCAGGTCTGACGGTCGGAGACGGTCGCCTCCTCGACGCCGAGCTGCAGGAAGAGGTAGTCGACGTCGTGGCCGGGATCGTCCGCTTTGGACACGACGGCGACCTTGCTGGTGACGGGCTGCGCCCCGCCGAGGCCGTCGAGCTGGCGCGGGTCCGGGGTGCCCATGATCCGCATCAGCAGATCGTCGCGCGCGGCCGGGTCTCCGGGGAGGTCGCCGGCGAGGAAGTAGGCGCCCTTCGACGTCCCCCCGCGCATGAGCATGCAGCGCACGCCGGTCATGCCTGCTCCTTTTCGTACTCCTCGGCGGTCAGGTACCGGACGCCGAGCGCTTCGAGTTTTTCGCGGAGCCCGTACCGATCCAGGCCGAGCTGACCCTGCGCGAACGCTTCCCTTGCGGCGGCTTCCTTTTCGAGCCGGGCCTTCGAGGCCTCGAGTCCGATTCGGACATCTTCACGGCGCACCCGCATGACGCCGTCGTCGTCGGCGAGAACGGCGTCGCCGGGCCGGATCAGCTGCCCCCCGATGACGACGGGCACGTTGACGGCGCCGGCGGTCGCCTTGACGGTGCCCTGCGCACTGACGGCGGCGGACCACACGGGAAAACCGAGAGCCCGCAGGTCGGCGACGTCCCGGACGCCGGTGTCGATGACGAGCCCCCGGACACCACGGTACTTCAGGGCGGTGGCGAAGAGCTCGCCGAAAAGCCCGTCCCGGCAGGGCGAAGTGGTGGTGACGACGAGGACATCGCCTTCCCGGCACTGCTCGACGGCCGCGTGGATCATGAGGTTGTCCCCGGGCCAGCAGAGCACGGTGACGGCGGTGCCGCCGATCCGCACCCCGTCCTGGATCGGCCGCAGGTCCGGCCCGAGCAGCCCGGAGCGCCCGAGAGCTTCGTGAACGGTGGCAACGCCGTAGTCGGCCAGCCGAGTCACCTGCTCGAGCTCGGCACGCGGCGGATCAGTGACGATGACGGGCTTCATACGGGATACGGTACGGTTCGGTCGACGAAATTGTCAACAATTTTGGTGCGCAAGCCTGCGACAGTGAGTGCGAGGAGGCGAGCATTCCGCAGTGTCAGCCACGCCACCCCAGCCACGCGCTAACCCTGCGCAGCGTCGGGTACGCCGCCCCAGCCGGGCGCAAACCCTCCGCGGCGTCGGCCACGCCAGCCAGCCACGCGCGATTGCTCCACGGCACGAGCCACGCCACCCCAGTCAGGCGCGAACCCTCCGCAGCATCGGCCATGCCACCCAGCCAGCCACGCGCGGCTCCTCCGCGGCACGAGCCAGGCCGCCCAGCCAGCCACGCGCGGCTCCTCCACGGCACGAGCCATGCCACCGCACCCAGGCGCGGCCCCTCGGCGGCGTCAGCCATTCCACTCCGCGTCAAGGGCGCAGGTGCGAGACCTCCGCGGCGTCGGCCGCCTTGAGGGCTTCGATCACGCTCGCCAGGTGCACCCGCGCGGCCTCGGCGGCTCGATCGGGGTCGTTCGCGCAGATCGCGTCGATGATCGCCAGGTGCTCCGGGAGCGAGACCTGCGGGCGCCCCGGTCGCATCGCGAGGCGGAACTGGTGCCGCACGCTCTGGCCCCGCAGCCGCTCCAGGACCTGCGCCGCCGTCTGCTGGCCGCTGATCTCGCGGACGCGGCGGTGCAGCCGCTGGTTGAGGCCCGAGTACCCGACGACGTCCCCGCCGGCGACCGCCTGCTGCATCAGCTCACCGAGCTCCTTCAGCTCGCCGACCTCGGCGTCGGAGACGCGCTCCGCCGCCTTCGCCGCGCACAGCGACTCCAGCATCATGCGGACCTCGGAGATCTCGACGGCCTCCTCCAGCGACACCGCGCGCACCCGCGCGCCGCGGTTTTGGACCCGCTCGACCAGGCCTTCGTTGGTCAGCTCGATCAGCGCGGCCCGCACGGTCGCGCGGCTCGCGGCGAACTGGGCCGACAGGTCCGCCTCCACCAGCCGCTGGTTGGGCACGAACTCGCCGCGGACGATGGCGTCCCGGATGGCCGCCACCACCGAACGCTCCCCCGGCTGCCGGTCCGCAGCACTTTCGGTCATACCCCGACTCCGTTGGTAGGAAAAACGCCGTTTGTTGACAATTTTGTCGAGCACATCGTGTACTCGATCGTAGCTTGTAGAGAGGATTTTGCTATGTCCGGAACCATCGCGGTACTGGGACTGGGCGAGGCGGGCAGCGCGCTCGCCCGCGACCTGGCCGCCGAGGGAGCCACCGTCCGCGGCTACGACCCGCTAGTTCCCGCCACCCGCGGCGCGGTTGCCAACGCGCGCAATGCCACGGATGCGAGCACCGAACGCACCGCGGCGGACACCGCCAAACCTGGCGCGACCGGCAACACGGAAGCGACTGCCGAGCCTGCCACCTGGGACATCGTGCTCACCGGCTCCGAAGCCGAGGCCGCCGATGGCGCCGACCTGGTGCTCAGCGTGAACAGCGCCTCCGCCGCCGTCGACGCGCTGGAAGCCGGGCTTGGCGGACTGCGGCCCGGCGCCGTCTGGGCCGATCTCAACACCGCCTCCCCCGGTACCAAGCGCAAGCTGGCCGCGATCGCCGCGGCGCACGGGGCGCCCCTTGCCGACATCGCGATCATGGCGCCCGTCCCGGGGCGCGGGCTGCGCGTGCCGATGCTCGCGACCGGTGCGGCCGCCGAAGCCGTCGCGACGCTGTTGAACTCCTTCGGCGCCGCGGTCGAGGTCATGGCCGGCGACGCCGGGCTCGCCGCCGAGCGCAAGCTCCTGCGCAGCGTCTTCTTCAAGGGCATGTCGGCCGCCGTGGTCGAGGCGCTTCAGGCCGCGCGCGCCGCGGGCTGCGAAGACTGGCTGCGGAAGATCATCGTCGACGAGCTCACCGCCGCGAGCGCGTCCACTGTGGACAGGCTCGTCGACGGCTCCTTCAAGCACGCCGTCCGCCGGACTTCCGAGATGGCGGCCGCCGCCGAGATGCTCGGCGAGCTCGGCGTGCGGGCCGACGTCGCCGGCGCGGCTCGCGACCAGCTTGCGCGCATAGCTGATTCCTCGACGACGCCCGCCGCGGGCCGGGCGCCGGTCAGCGGCTGAGCGGGCTCATCGAGCGGAACCGCCGCACCAGACCGCGGTCGGCTTCACGATCGCGAGGACGAGCGTGGTCCCGGCCGGCAGCACGGCGAGCAGCAGCCCGAGGATCGACCCGGCCGCGACCAGCCCCGGGCTGAAGCTGCCGAACCCGACCACGTTGAACACGACCGTCACGACGGCGTTCAGGATGGCGAACGCGCTGCCGACGATCGTGAGGATCCGGCCCATCGGCTTGCGCAGGAACAGGAGGATGCCGCCGGGCAGCAGCGTCCCGACGAGGATCGCGTCCTCGACCAGGGCGAGGATGAACAGCCAGTGCACGAACCCGAGGCTGACGATCCCGATGACGCCGGCGATCACGCCGAAAACCGCGAACAGCCCGCCGAGCACGGCCAGGACGCCGGCGATGATCGCGGTGACCCCGCTCGGCTTCGGCTGCATCCCGTAGCCGGGGTAGGGCGCCTGCGGGTACGGCTGGGCGAACCCGCCCGGGTACGGCTGCTGGCCGGGGAAACCACCCGAAGGTGCGTACGGCTGGAGCCCCGCGCCGGGCTGGGCGGGGTACGGCTGCTGCCCCGGACCGGGCTGCGCAGGGAAACCACCCGAAGGCGCCGGATACGGCTGCGCCGGACCGGGCTGCGCGGCAAACCCACTCGACGGCTGCCCTGGATCAGGCTGCCCGGGGAAACCACTCGACGGCTGCCGCGGATCGGGCTGCCCGGGGAAACCACCCGAAGGCTGCCCCGGACCCGGCTGCCCGGGGAAACCACCCGAGGGCGCCGGATACGGCTGCGCCGGACCAGGCTGCGCGGGAAAGCCACCAGAGGGATACGGCTGCTGCCCGGGGTACTGCGGATTAGTCATGACGTCCTCGGTCTCGGCTGACCGCCCCCACGGTGCGCCTTCAGGCCCCGGCGGCTCGGGCGCAGTCTCTCACGCGGCGTCCGTCCGGACCCGGGAGGCCGCGCCCGAGGGCCGGCCAAGCGCAGTCACGGGGCGCTCACGGCGGCGACCCCATAGTCACAACCTCGTCGCAGATATTGTCAACAATTTCTTCGACGATTAGTGTGCGAGTATCAAGCATGCGGAGCGACGAGGAACCACCTTGATCATCGACTGCCACGGCCACTACACGACCGCGCCTCCCGCCCTCGCGGCGTGGCGCGACCAGCAGATCGCGGCGCTGGACGACCCCGGCGCCGCCCCCGCGCCCGCCGACCTGCGCATCAGCGACGACGAGCTGCGCGAGACGATCGAGCCGAACCAGCTGCGCCTGATGGACGAGCGCGGCATCGACCTGACGATCTTCTCCCCGCGCGCGTCGTTCATGGCCCACCACATCGGGGACTTCGCAACCTCACAAGCGTGGGCGGCGATCTGCAACGAGCTCTGCCACCGCGTCAGCACGCTCTACCCGGAACGGTTCGCGCCGGCCGCGATGCTGCCGCAGTCGCCGGGTGCCGACCCGGCCACCTGCGTCCCCGAGCTGACGCGCTGCGTCGAGGAGTACGGCGCCGTCGCGCTCAACCTCAACCCCGACCCCAGCGGCGGGCACTGGACGGCGCCGCCGCTCACCGACCGGTCGTGGTACCCGATCTACGAGAAGATGGTCGAGTACGACATCCCGGCCATGGTGCACGTCAGCACCAGCGTCAACCCGGCGTTCCACACCACCGGCGCGCACTACCTCAACGCCGACACGACCGCGTTCATGCAGCTCGTGCAGGGCGACCTGTTCACCGACTTCCCCACGCTGCGGCTGGTCATCCCGCACGGCGGCGGCGCGGTGCCCTACCACTGGGGCCGGTTCCGCGGCCTCGCGATGGCCCTGGGCAAGCCGGAACTGGAAGACCACGTGCTGAACAACGTCTTCTTCGACACCTGCGTCTACCACCAGCCGGGTTCGGACCTGCTCTTCGACGTCATCCCGGCGCGCAACATCCTCTTCGCGTCGGAGATGATCGGCGCCGTCCGCAGTGTCGACCCGCGCACCGGGCACCCCTTCGACGACACCCGCCGGTACGCCGAAGCCGCCAAACTGTCCGAAGAGGACTGGGCCGCGATCCGCGAGCACAACACCCGCCGCGTCTACCCGCGACTGGACGCGCTCCTCAAAGGACAGGGCCGGTGACGGCGCCCAAGACGCCCGGCTGGCTGGACTGGTGCGCCGGGCCGTCCAAACCGGACTTCACCCTGCCCCACGGCACCGTCGACGCCCACTGTCACGTCTTCGGCCCGCAGCGGGAGTTCCCGTTCGCGCCGCAGCGCAAGTACACGCCGTGCGACGCGAGCAAGGACCAGCTCTTCGCCCTGCGGGACCACCTCGGCGTCGCGCGCAACGTCATCGTGCAGGCGACCTGCCACGGTGCCGACAACTCCGCGATGGTCGACGCCGTCCGCTCGGCACGGGGCCGGGCGCGCGGGGTCGCGACCGTCCGACCCGGCACGAGCGAAAAGGACCTCCAGGAGCTCGACGAAGCGGGCGTGCGCGGTGTGCGGTTCAACTTCGTGAAACGGCTCGTCGACGCGTCGCCCAAGGAGGACCTGAGCACGATCGCGGAGAAGATCGCGCCGCTCGGCTGGCACGTCGTGCTCTACTTCGAGGCCGCGGACCTGCCCGAGCTGGAAGGCTTCTTCGACACGCTCCCGGTGCCGCTCGTGATCGACCACATGGGACGCCCCGACGTCACGAAACCCGTCGACGGCAAGGAGTTCGACCGCTTCCTGGCGTTCGTCGACCGCAACGACGTCTGGGTGAAGGTGAGCTGCCCCGAGCGCCTCACCGTCACCGGTCCCCCGGCTCTCGACGGCGAACGGCACGCCTACACCGACGTCGTGCCCTTCGCCCGGCGCGTCGTCACCGAGTTCCCCGACCGGGTGCTCTGGGGCACCGACTGGCCGCACCCGAACCTCAAGGACCACATGCCCGACGACGGCCTCCTGGTCGACCACGTCCGGCAGGTGGCCGAAACCGCCGAGCTGCAGCGAAAACTGCTCGTCGACAACCCGATGCGCCTCTACTGGCCCGGCGAAACCGCCTGAATCCCCGAAGGGCATGCAATGCAGCACGCCAACGCGCTCAACCGCCTGAACCGCCTGCCGATCTCGCGGTTCCACAAGGTCACCCTGCTCGCCGTCTCGTTCGCCTACTTCTTCGAGTTCGCGGACATCAACAGCTTCGCCACCACCGCGCCCAAGCTCATCAAGCTCTGGGGCGTGACGGTCGACCAGGTCGCCTACGTGACCTCGCTGTCGTTCGTCGGGATGTTCTTCGGCTCGATCGCCGCGAGCACGCTCGCCGACCGGTTCGGCCGCAAGAAGGCGCTGATGTGGACCACGGTGTGGTTCGGCGTCTTCTCGTTCGCCGCCGTGTTCTCCTGGGACGTCGTGTCGCTGGGCGTGTTCCGCGTCCTGACGTCGGCCGGGCTGTCGGCGATGACGGTCGTCGCGGTCATCTACGTCAACGAGCTGTACCCGGCGGCCAGCCGCGGCAAGTACCAGGCCTACGCGATCGTGATCGGCATCTGCGGCACGCCCGTGACGAACCTGATCGCCAGCGCCGTCGTGCCCATCAACTCGTGGTCGTGGCGGCTGGTGTACCTCTGGGGCGCGCTCGGCGTGCTGCTGGTGCTGTTCACGCGCCAGCTGAAGGAATCGCCGCGCTGGTACGAAAGCCGCGGCCGGCACGCCGAGGCCGACGCCGTGCTGCGGGAGATCGAGGAGCGCGTCGCGGCCGAGAAGGGCCCGCTGCCCGAGCCGGCGCCGCCCGTCGACGAGGCCCCGGTCTCCAAGGCGCCGCTGCGGTTGCTGCTCAAGAAGAAGTACCTGCTGCCCACGTTGCTGCTGACGGTCCTGTGGGTGACGCAGACGATCGGCTTCTTCGGCTACTCGAGCTGGGCGCCGACGCTGCTGGCCAAGGAAGGCTTCAGCGTCGAGAAGTCGGTGTTCTACGTGGCCCTCACGACGGTCGGTGCGCCGCTGGGCTCCTACCTGGCCGCGCTGGTCACCGACCGGTTTGAACGCAAGTGGTGCCTGGTCGCCTTCGGCGCGGTCATCGCGTTGTGCGGCCTGTTCTACGGGCTCACGTTCAACCCGGTCCTGATCGTGGTCTTCGGGTTCCTGGTGAACATGTTCGAGCGCGGCTACACGGCCTTGGGCTACGCGTACTCGCCGGAGCTGTTCGACACCCGGGGCCGCTCGCTGGGCACCGGGGTGTCGTACGGGCTCGGCCGGTTGTCGAACGCCGCCGGCCCGCTGATCGTCGCCGCGCTGTACAACGGCAGCGGGTACCAGAGCGTGTTCCTGTTCATCGCCGGGACGTGGCTCGTGGGCGCGGTGGTTCTGGCGGTGTTCGGCCCGCGGACCCGGCCGTCGCGGGTGCAGCGGACCGCCGCCGAGCCCGCCGCGGTCTGACTCGGGAGTCCGGGTCGTGCCGGTCGTCGAACATGCCTGCAGACGGGCGTCGCGTTGTTTCCGGGCGGCCGTCAGCTGGTTGCGGCGCGGCCCGCGTCGAAGCTGCGCAGCGCCGCACCGACCGCCGCCGCCACGGTGACCTCGAAGATCTCGTCCTCCGACCTCCCCGCGCCGGTCAGCCGCTGGACATCGTCGTCGGTCACCCGGTGCGAAGCGTCCCGGACCAATGCCGCATACGTCCGCCACGGCTCCTCCAGTCCCTCCCCCGTCGCCGCCGCTCGGCGCAACTCCGGCGGCGTCGATGCCGGCTGCTCGAAGACGCTTTCGCGCAGGTCGTCGGGGCTCTCGGCGAGCAGGAAACCCGGGAACCGGTAGCCCGCGCGGTGCAATGCCCTGGTGCCCGATTTCAGCTGGCCGTCCAGCAGCTCGAAACCGAACGCGTTGGCCAGGCGGTTGACGATGTTCCACACCAGGTTGACGTTCAACGCCTCCAGCACCGCGTGCGGCGGCACGTCGCGCAGGGGTGCGGGATCCGGCAGGGCGTCGCGGGAGACGTCCTCGATGAATCCCTGCACCGCAAGCAGTTCCGGGCGGGCGCCGGCCGGGTGGTCGGGGTCGATCTCGCCGTGGCCCGCGATGCGGGTCAGCTCGGCGTGCGTCACCAGGCAGAACGGGCACTCGTGCACCCGGGCCGTGCTCATCGCCAGGTATTCGCGCTCGGCCGCCGTCCAGTACGAGGCGCCGCGCATCGCGGGTGCGGTCAGCTCCAGCAACGGGCGGGTCAGGAACCCCGGGCGGTACAGCAGCAGTTTGACGATGTCCGGGCTCGGCACGCCGGACAGCTTGCCCGTGACGGCCATGAAGAGCCGGGCTCGGCGCCGGTGGCCGTGGTCCAGGATGGACAGTCGCATCAGGACTCCAGTTCGCGCAGGCGAGCGGTGAGGAAGCGGTGGTCGGCCGGGGCTTCGGCCAGGTCGCGGGCGACGCGGTAGGCGGCGACGGCGTCCTCGGGCCGGCCGAGGCGGCGCAGCAGGTCCGCGCGAGCGGCGTGCCAGAGGTGGTAGCGGTCGAGGCCGCCGATCGCCTCGACCAGGGCGAGCCCGGTCGCCGGGCCGTCGGCCATCGCGACGGCCACGGCGTGGTTGAGCGCCACCACGGGCGACGGCGCGAGCGTCCGCAGCTGCGCGTACAGGGCCGCGATCCGGGCCCAGTCCGTGTCGGCGGCCGCGCGCGCCTGGGCGTGCTGCGCCGCGATCGCCGCCTGCAGCTGGTACTGCCCGACCGTCCCGCGGCGCAGGGCCCGGCCGAGGACGCCGAGCGCCTCCGCGATCTCGGCCCGGTCCCAGCGGGTGCGGTCCTGGTCTTCGAGCAGGACGACGTCACCGGCGGGCGTGCAGCGGGCCGCCGAACGCGAGTCCTGCAGCAGGAGCAGCGCGACCAGGCCGAGCGTCTCCGGCTCGTCGGGCATCAACGCGGCCAGCAGCTTCGCCAGCCGGATCGCCTCGCGCCGGAGCCCGCGTCCCGAGGGTGACGCGTAGCCACGGGTGAAAACGAGGTAGATCACCGCCAGGACGCCGGCGAGGCGATCAGGCAGCAGGTGGTCCGGCGGGACGCTCAGCGAGATGCCCGCGTCGCGGATCTTGCGCTTCGCCCGCACCAGTCGCTGGGCCAGCGCCGGCTCGGTGACCAGGAAAAGCTGTGCGATCTGCGCCGCGGTCAGGCCGGCGACCGCCTGGAGCGTCAACGCCACTCGCGCGTCTTCGGCCAGGGCCGGGTGACAGCACGTGAAAAGCAGGCTCAGCCGGTCGTCACCGACCCCGGCGAGCCGGTCGTCCGGCAGGGTCACCGTCTTCACCCCGCTCTCGCCCGCCGCGACCCGGGCGAGCTTCGCCTGCCCGACGCGGGCGCGGCGGATCCGGTCGACGGCACTGTTGCGCGCCGCAGTCAGCAGCCAGGCCGCCGGGTCGTCCGGAACGGTCGTCTCCCAGGTCCGCAGGGCCCGCGCGACCGCGTCCTGCAGGGCGTCCTCGGCCAGTTCGAAGTCGCCGAGCACCCGGACCAGCGCGGCGAGCAGCCGGGCGCGGTCTTCGCGGTAGACGCGCTCGACGACGTCGGCGGCCGCATCAGCCACGGACGGTCCGGTGGTCCAGCCCCGGCACCCCGGCGACGGGCCGGACTTCGATCGAACCCTGCGACGCCATCGGGCACAACGCGGCCAGCTCCAAGGCCTCGTCGAGGTCCCGGCAGTCGAACACGTACACCCCGCCGAGGTGCTCGTGGGTCTCGGCGAAGGGCCCGTCGGTGACGAGCGTCCGGCCGTCCTTGACCGTGACGGTCGTGGCGGTGTGCTCGCCCTGCAGGGGGTGCCCCGAGACGAACACCCCGCGCCGCCGGCACTCGTCGGCGAAGGCGTTCACGGCGGCCAGCGCCCCCTCGAACCCGGGGTCGCCCGGTTCGGGGCGTTCGCAGTTGTAGATCAGCAGCATGTACAGCACGTGCGCTCCTTCGTCCGGCACCGTCACCAGGGATGACGAACGGGAAGACGGTAACTCGACATCGCCGCCGAGGGCATTTTCACCAGGCCGGGCCGCGGAGGAGGCGGAGCCGGTCGGCTTCGGCCTGCAGACGCCGGGAGTGGGCGCGGGCCCGGAGCGCGCGCCGGGAGAACATCGCCGCCCGGCTCGGGTCGTCGGTGCGCGCAGACGTCTCCTCGTTGCCGATCGCCATCGCGGACCACGTCGCCGCGAGAGATTGGTAGAGCTGCCAGGTCGAGACCGGCTCGTCCACGTAGAGCCCTTTACCCCGGTCTCGCCAGGCTCAAACGCGGCAGGCCAGAAATTACCAAAGGTAAGTTCTGTGGCCGTCTTGACTTTACCAATGGTCAGGAGGAGAGTCCTCGCCACTGATTCGTCTAGACCAATCAGAGCTCCGGCGGACGGCCATCCCCAGGAGGAGACCCATGTCCCCCAGAATCCGGACCACCACAGCAGCATTGACGAGCGTCGCGACCGTGGCCGCGACGGCCCTGATCCTCTCCGGCGGGGCCGCCGCGAGCCCCTCGGCCGCGGCGGCCGACTGCGGAGTGCTGTTCGACGACTTCCACTACGCCTCGCCCACCGACTCCGCGTTCAGCGGCGCCGGCTGGACCACCCGCAACGACGTCGGCAGCCCGGGCGTGCCCGGCGCGCGCTGGCTCACGAGCAACGTCACCTTCCCGACCGTGAACGGCGACCGCGTCGCCCAGCTCGCCGCCGGCACCGACGGGAGCGCAGCGGGCACCACGCACTCCGAGATGTACCAGAACCAGTTGCGGTTCCTCGAAGGCACGTACGCGAGCCGGGTCCGCTTCACCGACGCGCCGGACAGCGGCACCGACGGCGACCACGTCAACGAAACGTACTTCACGATCTCGCCGCTGCGGTACGACCGCGACCCGCTCTACAGCGAGCTGGACTTCTCCGAGTACCTGCCCAACGGTGGCTGGGGCGGCCCGACCGCCGACTACCAGACCAGCTGGTACACCTACTGGAACAACCCGACGTGGGACGGCCTGCGCACGTCCACCGCGCAGAACCGCAGCTTCGACGGCTGGCACGACATCGTCACGCAGGTGTCGGGCGGGCACGTGAAGTACTACATCGACGGCGTCCTGACCGCGGACCACACCACCGACGCGCAGGGCGACCCGGTGTACCCGCGGACGCCGATGTCGATCAACTACAACATGTGGTTCATCGACACGGCGGGGCACGCCGGCGGGAACAGCGTGTACACCGAGCAGGTCGACTGGACGTACTACGCGGGCAACCAGGTCGTGTCGCCCGCGGACGCGGTCGCCAAGGCCGGCCAGTACCGGACGGCCGGGACGTCCCATGTGGACACGGTCAACGGCTGCACCACGCCGACGAGCCCGCCGCCGACCACGACCACCAAGCCGACCACGCCCACGACCCCGACGACGCCCACCACACCGTCCCAGCCCGCCGACTGCTCGACGGCGCCCGAGTGGGACTGGGGCACCGTGTACCTCGGCGGCCAGCGCGTGAAGCACAACGCGCACCTCTGGCAGGCGAACTGGTGGACCCAGGGTTCCGAACCCGGGCTCACCGCGCAATGGGCCGACCTCGGCCGCTGCTGACGCACCCTCCCGCCCCCACTTCCGCCGCCCTCCCAGGAGTTACCCGTGCGCAGACGCACACTCGCCGCCGTGCTGGCCGTCACCGCCCTGACCGCCGGTGCCTGCGGGACCGACACCCCCGCCGCCCCCGCGCAGGGCGGCACGCTCACCGTCTGGCTGATGAACGGCGACCTGAGCGACAAGGCCACCGCGGCGATCGGCGCCGCCTTCGAGAAGGCCACCGGCGCCAAGGTCACCGTGCAGATCCAGGAATGGGACAACATCAACACCAAGATCAGCACGGCCCTGGCCCAGGACACCACGCCGGACGTCATCGAGATCGGCAACACCGACGTCCCGCTCTTCGCCGCCAACGGCGCGCTGACCGACCTGAACCCACACCGCGCCGAGCTCGCCGCCGGGACCACCTGGTTGCCCGGCCTCGCCGGTCCGGCCACTGTGGACGGTCACCTCTACGCCGCGCCGCTGTTCGCCGGCAACCGCGCGGTCATCTACGACAAGCAGGCCTGGGCCGACGCCGGGATCACCGCGCCGCCGAAGACGTTCACCGAGCTCACCCAGGACCTCGACAAGCTCAAGGCCAAGCACCCCGCCCCCGACTACTCCGCCTTCCACTTCCCCGGCAAGTACTGGTACGGCGCACTGCAGTTCGTCTGGGACGCGGGTGGCCGGCTCGCCGTACAGAAGGACGGCAAGTGGGCCGGAGCCCTCGAAAGCCCCGAGGCGCAAAAGGGCTTGCAGGCGTGGAAGGACTTCCAGAACACCTACTCCTCGGCCGCCTCCCGCAACGTCGACACCAAGGCGCCCGACCAGGCCGCGATCTTCTCCTCCGGCGGCGCCGGCGCGATCCTCGACACGAGCGTCAACACCGTGGTCAAGAACAAGCCGGAGCTGAAGGACCGCCTGGGCACGTTCCCCTTCCCCAGCGCCACGCCCGGGAAGACGCAGCCGGTGTTCCTCGGCGGGTCCGACCTGGCCGTGGCGGCCAAGAGCCGCAACCAGGACCTCGCGCTCGCCTACCTCAAGGCCGCGACCGACCCGGCCGTGCAACGCGACGCGATCGTCGGCATCGACGGCTGGACCCCGATCTCGACCGAGCTGATCGACCAGGTGACGCCCGCCCTTTCGCCGGTCGCCGGCGCGTTCGCCACCGCCGCCAAGACGAGCGTCGCGACCCCGGCCACCCCGGGCTGGGCGACCATCGAAAGCGACAAGTCCATCAACACCTTCTTCGCCGACATCGCCACCGGGCGCCGAAGCATCGCCGACGCCGCGAAGGACTTCGACGCTCACCTGACCGAGGCGCTGAACGCCCACTGACCGGCGGGGTGGCCCGGCCGACTGCCGTCCCCAACCGGGCCACCCCGCCCCTTTCCGCGAAGGAGTCCCCGTGTTGCTCGAGAAAGCGCCGCCCGCGGCCCCGGAAAGACCGGCCACGCCGCGCCGGCGACGCTCGCTGCTGCCCTACGGCCTCCTCCTGCCCGCGGTCGTCCTGCTCGGGCTTGTCCTGGGCTACCCGCTCGTGCGGCTCGTCGTCATCTCGACGCAGCAGTACGGCCTGCGGTCGCTGTTCACCGGGACGACGACCTTCGCGGGCTGGGACAACTACGCCGCGGTCCTCGGGGACGACCACCTGCTGCCGGTCCTCGCGCGCAGCGTCGGGTTCTGCGCGGCGCTCGTCGCGGGCACGCTCGTGATCGGGTTCGGCGTCGCGCTCCTGCTGCGGCGCCTGGGCCGCGGCATGCGCACCGCCGTCACCCTGTGCCTGATCGCGGCGTGGGCGCTGCCGAACGTGGCGTCCACTTTGGTCTGGCAGTGGCTCTTCCAGCCCGGCTACGGCGTGGTCAACTGGCTGCTGACGCGGCTCGGCTTCGGCGACCTCACCCAGCACGACTGGACGACGTCGCCCGCGTCGGCGTTCACCCTGGTCTGGCTGCTGGTCGTGTGGCAGTCCGTGCCGTTCGTCGCGCTCACGCTCTACGCGGGCCTTTCGCAGATCCCGCGCTCCTACTACGAAGCCGCCGCCCTCGACGGTGCCGGGCCGTGGCGGGTCCACCGCACCATCACGGTGCCGTTCCTGCAGCCGATCCTCGGGCTGGTCACGATCCTGTCGGTGATCTGGGACTTCACCGTGTTCAACCAGATCTGGATCCTCACCCAGGGCGGGCCGGACGAAGGCACCACGACGCTGGGCATCTGGACGTTCACCCGCGCGTTCAGCCACAACGACTTCGGGCAGGGCGCGGCGATCGCCGTCATCTCGGTCGCCCTGCTCGTCGGCATGACGGCCGTGTACGTGCGCCGGCTCGTCCGTTCCGGGGAGGACCTGTGATCCGGCGGGTCGGCCGCAACGTCACGGCGGTCCTCTTCTGTCTCGTGTGGATCTTCCCGGTCTACTGGATGGTGCTCACGGCGTTCAAGCCCGCGGGCAAGATCCTCCAGCCCACGCCGGAGTTCCTGCCCTTCGACCTCACCTTCGGCAACTTCGCCGACGCCCTCGCCAAACCGGGGTTCGTGCCGGACCTCCTCAACAGCGTCGTGGTCGTCGTCGCGGTCGTCGCCCTGTCCATCGTGGTCGCCTTCCTGGCCGCGACGGCGCTGACGCGCTTCCGGTTCTTCGGGCGGCGCAGTTTCCTGATCGGCGTGCTGGTGCTGCAGATGGTGCCGGTGCCCGCTTTGGTCATCCCGCTGTTCCTGAGCCTGAAGAGCGCGCACCTGCTGGACACGCTGTCCGGGCTCGTCCTGACGTACGTGGCGCTCGTGCTGCCGTTCACGATCTGGACGCTGCGCGGGTTCCTGCACGGCATCCCCGTCGAACTGGAGGAGGCCGCGATGGTCGACGGCGCGACGCGCGCCCGGGTCATGCGCTCGGTGCTGCTGCCGCTCGTGCTGCCCGGGCTGATCGCGACCAGCGTGTTCGCGTTCATCACCGCGTGGAACGACTTCCTGTTCGCCTACGTGATCATGAAGGACAGTTCCGGCTACACGCTGCCGGTGTGGCTGGTGTCGTTCAGCACCAGCACGGGCACCGACTACGGCGGGCTCATCGCGGCGTCGACGCTGTTCGCGCTGCCCGTCGTCGTCTTCTTCGCGCTGGTGCAGCGCCACCTCGTCGAAGGCATGACCGCGGGCGCGGTGAAGGGCTGATGCTGATCCCCCACCCCGTACGCCTGACGCGCCGCGCCGGCTCCTTCGCGCCCGCGGGTGGCCTGCGCGTGCTCGCGAACCACGGCGCCGAGCGGGCCGCCCGGCTGCTCGCCGGGTACCTGGCCCGGCCGGCGCTCCGGCACGGCCCCGCGATCCGTGTCGAGCTGGTGCCGCAGGCGAAGCTGGGCCTCGAGGGCTACGAGCTGGACGTCACGCCGGTGAGCGCGCTCCTGACTGCGTCCACCGAAGCCGGGCTGCGCAACGGGGTCCAGACGATCCGGCAGCTGGTGCCGTTGCACGGCCCGCCGCGGCTGCCGTGCCTGCACATCCGCGACTCGCCGAGACTGCCGTGGCGGGGCGTGCTCCTGGACGTCGCCCGGCACTTCCTGCCGCTGGAGTTCCTGCGCGAGTTCGTCGATCTCCTGGCGCTGCACAAGTACAACGTGCTGCACCTGCACCTCACCGACGACCAGGGCTGGCGGATCGAGATCGACGGCCGGCCCAGGCTGACCGAAGTCGGCGCGTGGCGGGCCGAGTCGATGGTCGGGGCGGCGGGCAGCGGCGTCTTCGACGGCGTCCCGCACGGCGGCTTCTACACCCAGCGCGAACTGCGCGGACTGGTCGCCTTCGCGGCCGACCGCGGCGTGCGGATCGTGCCCGAGATCGACCTGCCCGGGCACGTGCGCGCGGCGCTGGCCGCCTACCCCGAGCTGGGCAACCGGCCGGAGACGCCGCTGCCGGTGTGGACCTCCTGGGGGATCAGCCCCGACATCCTCGGCGTCCACGACGCTGCGTTCGCCTTCTGCCGCGAGGTGCTCACGCAGGTCGCGGACGTCTTCCCGGCCCGGCACCTGCACATCGGCGGCGACGAGTGCCCCACGACGCAGTGGGCGGCGAGCCCCGTCGCGCGGGACAAGGCCGCGGAGCTGGGGCTGCGGGACACGGCCGAGCTGCACCCGTGGTTCCTCGGCGAGCTGCACGGGTTCCTGACCGGGCTCGGACGGCAGGCCGTCTGCTGGGACGAGACCGGCCACGCCGCCGGCCGGCTGCCCCCGGAAATGGTCGTCACGGCCTGGCGCGACGCCGCCCACGGCGCTTCGGCCGTCGCCCGCGGCCACCAGGTGGTGATGGCGCCGCACACGTCGACGTACTTCGACTACCGGCAAAGCGAAGAACCCGGCGAACCCCCGCGCGAGGACGTCACGACCCTCGAGGACGTCTACCGCTTCGACCCCCTGGCGGGCGGGTTGCCGGTCAGCGACGGGACCCGGCCCGGGGTGCTCGGCACGCAGGCCCAGCTGTGGACCGAACACGCGCCGACCCCCGACCACGTCCGGCACCTGGCGTTCCCGCGGCTGTGCGCGCTGGCCGAGCGCGCGTGGTCGCCGCCGGGACGCCGTTATGCTGAATTCCGGGAGCGCCTGGCCGGTCACCTCGAACGGCTGCGCGCCCTGGACGCCCTGCCCAAGGAGCGCGTCCGGTTCGCCGGCGCGGTCCCCGTATCCGGGAAGACGGTGCCTTGACCCCTGCGACATCCGGGGCTCCGCCCCAGGCCGGGGGCTCCGCCACCCAGAGCCCTCGAAAAAAGGGTGAAGAACCGGCGGACCGCCCGCCCACGGTGAAGCGCGACCGCGTCCGGCGGCACCTGCTGAAGGTGATCGAAAACGCCGGCCCGGGCACCGGGCTGGCCTCCGAACGCGACCTGGCCGCCGAGCTGGGCGTGTCCCGCCCGACCGTGCGGGCGGCCATCGACGAGCTGACCCGCACCGGGCTGCTGGTCCGCCAGCGCGGCCGCGGCACGTTCACCAGCCCGCAGAAGGTGACGCAGGAGCTCGCGACCGGGCTCGCCGTGCCACCCGCGGAAGGGCACTGGACCAGCCGGGTGGTCGCGTTCGCGATCGCCCCGGCGCCGCGGTCCCTGGCGGCCGAGCTGGAGCGGGACGCGGGAACGTCCGTGCTGCGCGTGACGCGCGTCCGCCACGTCGACGACGAGCCGATCGCGATCGAACGGCTCGCCCTGCCGGCGTCGCTGGTGCCCGGGCTGTCGCCCGCGGACCTGGAGTCGGGCAACTTCTACCGGCTGCTGCGCGAGCGGTTCGGGATCGTGGTGCAGGACGCGGTGCAGACGATCGAGCCGGCCGTCACCAACCCCGAACAGGCCGAGCTGCTGGAAATCGCCGTGTACGCGCCGATCCTGCACATCGAGCGCCTGACGCGCGACACGACCGGGCAGGTGGTCGAGCTGACGCGGTCGTACTACCGGGGTGACCGGTACCGGATCACGTCGAAGCTCCGCTTCGACGCCGAATCGGGCTGACACGCATCCGGAAAATAAATCTTCGCCGAAACCCCAGCCACGCGCTTTTTAGCGTCCACTCATTACCCGAACGAGTGACGCCGTGACGGCAACCGGGTGATCACCGGCCCCGAAACCCCTCGTCACAAGGGGTGCCGATGATCGCGTGCCGATAACGAACTGCGCTGTTGGCTTCGCCTTTTCGGCGCCCGGGTGAGAGCTCTTCAGGAGTCTCACCCGGGCCGCATAGGATTTTCCTTCGGCCGGGAAACGATTCCCGGAAACCTCCGTCGCACAAGAATCGAGGACCGTTCATGCGAAGACGCATGCCGGTAGCAGCCTTGCCGCTGGTGCTCGTCGCGGCCACCGCCGTCGCGCTGCCCGCCACCGCCGAGGCCGCCGCCGTCTCGGGGCTGACGAAGTCCGTGCAGGGCACCGGTTCCCCCGCCGACCACGGTGCCACCGCGAACTGGGTCATCGGCTACGACGACCAGGCCACCGGGACCGGCGCCGCCACCATCACCGACGCCGTCGGCGCGGGCCAGGCGTTCCAGTCCGGTTCGCTGCACGCGCCGCCCGGCTGGACGCCGTCGTGGTCCACCGACGGCAGCACCTTCACCGGCACCGAACCCGCGTCCGGCGTGACCGCCGTCCGCGCGACGGACCCGGACGCCGGACCCGACGCGACGTCGGTGTCCGGCGCGCTCACCCCGCCCGTGCAGGCGGTCACGACCGCGACCGGCGGCGACGGCTTCACCCCGATCCTCCACCGCACCCCGTCCGGCGCGCTGCAGGCCTGGACCATCTACCACCACCTGGGCGCGACGTCGCCGAAGGTCGTGTGCACCGACCTCGCCACCGGCCAGCGGTGCCCCGGCGGCCCGTGGCCCAAGGTGCTCAACACCGCCCCCGGCCCGCTCGGCACCCTCGGGGCCGGCGACATCGCCAGCACCATGGTCGAGCAGTACGTGCACGACCCCGCCACGCCCGCGCGGGTCTACTACCCCGCCGTCACGGCGTCGTCCGTCGGCGTCGGCTGCCTCGACCTGGCCGCGGCGGCCAACTGCGGGTACTGGGCGCTGTCCCCCACCGGCGGGTCCCCGGCGGTGAACAGCATCGGCGGCTTCGTGGAAAGCGGCGGCAACCTGTACGGCACCGTCAGCTCCGGCGCCGTCGTCTGCTGGACGATCGCCAGCAGGAGCGCCTGCGGCGGCCAGCCGTACGCGCCGGTCGTCCCGGCCGCCACCCAGCCGTACGTCTACGGCGCGCTGACCGTGGTGGCGGGCAAGGTGTTCGCGTCGACGTCGAGCCCCGGCACCGCGCAGCAACCGTCCCTCGGCTGCTTCGACCCGGCGACGGCCACGGCCTGCGCCGGCTGGGCGGCTCCACGGCCGACGGGCCCGGCCGGCAACTACAACTACAACGACTACACGGCCTTCGACCCGAGCGGCGCCCCGGTGGGCGCGTGCGCGACGACGACCGGCGGGCCGGACGTCACGACGTGCTACGCCCTGGACGGTTCCGCGCTCGCGGCCCCGCCCGGCCCGGCCGCGCTGCCGGCCGGGGTGTACGCCTTCCCGCCGGAGGTCGTCACCGATCCCGCCGGCCACGTCCGCACCTACCTGCCGATCTGGAACGGCGGCTACGCGGGCGCGGCGCTCTGCCACGACTGGGCGACCGGCGCGGCGTGCGCGGGCCTGCCCGGCCCGATCACGCACCCGTCGGTGAACGGCGGGGCCACCCGGGACTACGGCTACACGTACGACCCGCCGTCCGGGTGCCTGATCGGGCTGGCGACGCGGGCGTGCTGTTCTCGATGGACCCGGCCACCGGGGCCACCCCGTGCGTCCGCTCCGGCGGCCAGGTGACCCTGCGGCCGGCCGATTTCTATTGTGACGGCGGTTCTTCGCACGTCCAGGGCTACACGGCGGCGCGGCTCAGCGGCGTCGACCCGGCGAACGTCGACTTCGCGGCGTCGCGGGTGACGGTGGTGGACCAGGCCGGCGCGACGGTGCCGACCCCGGGCTTCGCCCCGGACGGCTCGGTCGACCTCACCGGCGTCTCCGTGGCCGGCCACCCGTCGATCACCGTGACGACGACCCTGGTGCTGCACAACGGAACCGGCTTCAGCGGGTCGCTGGTGGTCGGCTACGCGGGCGACGCTCCCCAGGTGTGCTTCCGCACGACGATCTCCGCGGACTGCGCGGTGGCGTCCGTGGCGGACACGGCGACGGGCACCGACTCGACGGGTGCGTTCACGTCGAACACGGTCACGCTGCCGGTCGCGCCGGGCGCGTCGTGCACGCCGAAGGTCAAGGTGGAGAAGGAGATCTGCACCTCGACGTCGGCCGCGAAGTGCGGCCCGGGCGGCGCCGGACCGTGGGCGAAGCAGACGGGCGTGGGCCTGCTGGGCCTGCTGAACGCGACGGCGTACTGGCGGATCACGGTGACCGACCTCGGCCCGGTCGGCATCACGTCCGCACAGGTCGTGGACACCGTGGAGCCGTCGTGCCGGACGGGCCCGTTCTCCCTGGCGGCCGGGCAGTCCGAGCAGGTGTACTGCTCGACGTACGCACTGCTGAGCCTGTTCCCGATCACGAACCAGGCGAAGGCGAGCTACGTCCCGGCGAACGCCCCGGCGGGAACACCGCCGTCCCACACGGGCTGGTCCTCGGCGACGGCGTGTTCGCTGTTGTGCGTCCTGTAGGGGGCTGAGGTGACGGCCCGCGGGGACGCTCCCCGCGGGCCGTCCGCGCGCGGCTCACACCGTGACGGGCGCCCGCTCCCCGGCGACGGCCTCCGGCCGCACCGCCGGCGCCATCAGCACCGCGCACAGCGGGACCGCCATCGCGATCGACGCCAGGACGAACACCGGGAACAGGAAGGAAAACACCTCGAGGCCCGCCGGGTCCGGGGCGTTCATGTCCATGTGCATGCGGACCGCCGCCATGCCCGTGTAGTGCATGCCCGTCACCGCCGCGCCCATCACGAAGCCCGCCAGCAGCCGCAGCGAGAGGCGGTCCAGGAAGACCGCGAACCACAGGGCCGCCGTCGCCGCGACCACCGCGATCACCACCGACAGCGCCACCAGGCCGCCGTCGTAGGTGAAGTCGCCCTTCACGCGCAGGCCCGACATGCCCGTGTAGTGCATGACGTTCACCGCCAGGCCCGTGATGACGCCGCCCAGCGCGAGGCGCCACCAGCCGAACTTGGCGCGGCCGCCCACCACCACGAGCCCCGCGAACACCGCCGTCACCGACAGGATCGCCGAAAGCACCGTGCGGAAGACGTCGTAGCGGACCGGCATCCCCGGGGTGCTGAACCCGAGCATCGCGACGAAGTGCATCAGCCAGATGCCGACGCCGCCGATCGAGACCGCCGCCAGCACCAGCCAGCGCATGCGGTGGGCGGGGCTCGCCGCGTGGCGGGCCTGGACCGCGCAGGCCAGCCCGAGCGCGCAGCCGACCACCGACGTCAGGTACGCCAGCACGAGCAGCCAGTGCCCGAGCGCGAAGTGCTCCATGATCAGTCCTTCCCGGTGCTAGAGGTCGCGCAGCCCGTGCAGCACGCGTTCCATCAGGTCGTGGCGCTCGTCCCAGGTGGAGGTGTCGGTGAGCGTGTCGCGGACGATCACCAGGTTGTCCTGCATCAGGTCCGACACGAGCACCCGGACCACGCCGAGCGGCAGCGCCAGCAGCGCGGCGATCTCCATCAGCGACCGGGGCCGGGCGCACAGCTCGGTGACCTGCGCCAGCGCGCTCGACGAGTGGTAGAGCGCCTCCGCCCGGCCCGCCGCCGTGGTTTCGACGAGGGCCTCGACGGCGATCTCGACCGCCGGTGCCGTCCGGCCTTCGGTCCACGCGTAGGGCCGGGCCAGCGCCGGGCTCCGGCGCGGCTCGTCCCCGGCGAAGCCGGACGGCTGGTCGGTCACCGCCGGTCCTGCGCCACCTCGCGCGCGGGCACGTCGACCTTCTGCCCCACCCGCTCGACCAGCATCGTCATCTCGTAGCCGACCAGCCCGATATCGCAGCCGGTCGAGGCGAGGACGACGAGGTTGGAGCCGTCGCCCACGCTCATCAGCAGCAGGAAGCCCTGCTCCATCTCGATGACCGACTGCACGACCCGGCCGGCGGTGAACAGCTCCGCGGTGCCCAGCGACAGGCTCGACAGCCCGGCGGCGATGGCCGCCAGCTGGTCGGCGCGCTCGCGGGGCAGCGCCTCGTCGGCCGCCACGAGCAGGCCGTCGGCCGAGACCAGCACGGCGTGCGCGACCCCCGAGACGTCCTGGACGAACCCGTTGACCAGCCAGTTCAGCGTCGCCGTCCGCTCGGGCGGCGCGGCGGGGCCGGGGAACGGCAGGGTCCCGCTGAGGGCCCGGGATTCGGCACGTCTCGGGTGCACGTCGGGAAGTTCCGTCATCGCGGATCCACTTCGTCCTTTCCGGATTCTTCGGCGCGGGCCGCGGTCTCCTGCCGGGCCGCGCGCATCCCCTGGTAGTGCCGGGACAGGCTGGTGCGGACGGCGGCGGCGTCCCGGAACGCACCACCGGTCTGCGCGCGCACGCGCGGGAAGACGGCCCCGGGGGCGAGCTGCGCCCCCGGCCGCCGGGTCGGCAGCCCGGCCTCGGTGAGCTGCTGCGCGGCGGCGGGCTTGAGAGCGCTTTCGGCGGCCTGCCGCGCGCGGTCGGCCGGGGTGTCCCATTCGCCGACCGCGGGCCTTTCCGGCCGGGCGGCCGGCTTTTCGACGGAGGTGGGCCAGTCGGCCGCCGGGATCGCGCCCGGTTCGTTCGACGCCGGAGTGTGCGCGGCGGTCGGCGTTTCGTCGGCGGAGGCCGGTTCCGCGGTTGCGGCCTGCCCGGCGCGGTGCGCGGCGGAGGTTCCGTTCCCGAGGGCAGGTTCGGACGCGGCAGGCGGCTCGGCCGGGCGCGCCGCGGAGTTGCCGTTCCGGTGCGCCGGATCGGTTACGGGCTTTCCGTTCCGGCCCACCGGATCGGCCGCGGAAGTTTCCTCCCGGCCGGGCGAATCGGCCACGGCGGGCTGCTCTCCCGGGGAGAGCCGGGCGGCCAGGCCACTACGGTCTGCCGGATTCGGCCATTCCACCGCCGGGGACTTGTCCCGCTGCGGCCACGCCGGCTTCGCGGCCGGCTCGGTGAACCAGCTCGTCACCACCTGCTCGAAGATCGGCGTCGAGGCCTGGGCCGGCACCACCGGGGGGCGGGCGTGGCCGTTGCGGGACGCGGCTGCCGTGGCGATGCGGCCCGCGCCGATCGGGCGGGCCAGGTCGGCGATCACCAGTGCGCCCGGCACGTGCACGCTCGCCGTGACACCCGCGTGCCGCGGGCCCGTCCCCGTCGCGCGCAGCCGCACCGTGACGCCGTGCAGGGCGGCCAGCCTGCCGACCACGAACAGGCCCATCCGCCGGGTCGTCTCCGGGCCGACCGTCGCCGCCGCGGCGAGGCGTTCGTTCACCGACGCGAGCTCCTCGGGCGTCATGCCGAGGCCCTGGTCGACGACCTCGATGAGCAGCCCGCCGTCGGCGCCGCGGTCGGCCGTCAGCGCGACCTTGTGCTCCGGCGGGGAAAACCGCGTCGCGTTCTCCAGCAGCTCGGCGAGGATGTGCACGACGTCCGCGGCCGCTTCGGGCTGCACCGAGCTGCGCGGCGCGTTGCCCAGCGCCACCCGGCGGTAGTCCTTGACCTCCGACGTCGCCGCCCGCAGCAGGTCGCGCGTCGGCACCGGCTCCCGCCCGTGGCGCACCGGCCGGCCGCCCGCGAGCACGTGCAGGTTCTCGCCGTTGCGGCGCAGCCGGGTGGCGATGTGGTCGACGCGGAACAGCTCGTCGAGCCGGTTCGGGTCCTGTTCGCCGGCCTCGAGGTCTTCGATGATCGACAGCTGCTGCTCGACCAGCGACTGGCTCCGCCGCGACAGCGTCATGAACATCTCGCTGACCTGCTTGCGCAGCTCGGCCTGTTCGACGGCGAGCCGGACGGCCTGGCGGTGCATGTCGTCGAAGGCGTGGGCCAGCTGCCCGATCTCTTCCTCCGTGTGGATCCCGGCCGTGGGCACCGCGCGCCAGTCGACTTCCGTGCCTTCGCGGACCTGCCGGACGGTCTCGGGGAGCTGCTCGTTCGCCGCGCGCAGGGCGGCCGCGCGCAGCCGGCGCACCGGTGTGACGAGCGACCGCACGACCAGCAGCGCGATGGCGAGCGCGCCGAGCAGCGAGCCCAGCACCAGGGCCGTGTCGCGCAGGGAGTCCGAGCGGGCGTCGTCGGCCGCCGAGGACACGTCCGAGGACAGCGACGCCGCGACGTCGTTGAGCACGTGGGTGACGCCGGTGGTCTCCGCGGTGATCGAGGGCAGGAAGGAGGCGAGTGCCGCGCCGCCGTTCGCGGGGTCCTGCAGGGCTTCGCGGCGGCTGTCGCCGGTGCTCATCGCCGCGCCGAAGCGGGCGAGGAGGTCGCCCTTCAGCCGGTGCTCCGCCTGTTCGCCGAGCACCTCCTGCTCGGCGACCGTCTGCACGACGGCCGGGCGCAGCGACGCGTCCTCCGGGCTGTTCTGCGCCGCCCGCGCGTAGGTCTCTTCGGTGGCCAGCTCTCCGCGGAGGTGCACCAGCAGCCGCGTGGTCTCCGCGGTGTCGCCGCCGACGTCGGCGGGCACGATCGCGGGCACGAGGTCGCCGAGGGTCGCGATGATGTCGTTGTAGCCGGCGGCTTTCGTGCGGACGTCGCCGCCGCCGGCCCCGGCCGCGCGGATCCCGGCGAGCTTGCCCAGCGCCGTGTTGAGCGCCCGGCCGGTGTCGGCGGGCAGCGGCGCGAAGCCGGTGTCGCGCTGGATCGCGGCCACCTTGGCGTCGACGGCGGCGGTCAGCGTGTTCGGCGCGCCCGCCGGGACCGCCACCGCGGCGACCATCTCCTCGCCCAGCGAGGCGGTCAGCTCGACCGTGTCGCGCAGCACCGGCAGGCGGTCGCGGGCCGCGCTGAGCTCGGTGGCCCGGTCGAGCTCGCCCTGGATCCGGACTTCGGCGAGCGCCACCGCGACCAGGACGGGCAACAGCAGCACGACGCTGATCTTGGTGCGGACGCTCCAGTTCGCCGGCCACCACGCGGCATCCGCCGGCAAGCGGGGCGTGGATCTGCTTTCGTGCATGGCGAAACCGCTCGATTCCCAGCCGCGTGCGGCCGATGTCGAACTCGGACAGGACGGGAGGGCCCCAGGGTCCGATCACCCCTCGCTGATCGAGCCGACCAGCAGAGAACAACACGCGCCGCATGCTTGTCAACCCTAAGGAGCGGCGTTTCGGAAAGCCGGATTCGAATTCATCACGATCATTGCGCGCGGTTCACGCATCGTGTCCCGGCGGTCGCTGCTTGCACACCGTACAAGTGATGTTCGCCCAGCTCCGGGCCTTACCGCACGGCAATCGACACCCCTTCGCGCTGTCGTCGGAATTACCCACAAAGACCACCGGAACCATTTCGTGGCGAACTCGGCCATTGATCGGGTGGTTTGTTATTAATTCCCTCACCCCGCCCGGATGAGACTCCCGACCGGGAAGGCGGCAGAATCGCGGCCGTGACCGATGTGGACGACTCCGGAGACGGCACGACGCCCGGCAAGCGCGTCGGGTGGGTCGAGCTGTACTTCGACCTGGTCTTCGTGTTCGCGGTGGGCCAGGTGGCGCACGGCATGGTGGCGGACCCGCACTGGATGCGCGCCGCGGCCGCGCTCGGCCTGTTCGCGACGCTGTGGTGGACGTGGATCGGCTTCGCGGTGCTCTACAACCGCCGTGGCGACGACAGCCGCGCCGCCGACCGGCTGGTCGTCCTGGCCGGCACGATCCCCTGCGCGATCGCGGCGACTCAGGTGCACCACGCCTTCGAGGGGCACCCGGAGATCTTCGCGGCGGCGATGGCGGCGGTCCGCCTGATCCTGTCGGCCGCGCACCGCTGGCCGGCCCGGCCCGGTCTCGACCAGGGCCGGATCACCTGGGGCTACCTGTTTTCGGCCGTGCTGTTCGGGATTTCGGTGGTCGTCCCGCACACGTGGGCGCTGTGGGCGCTCGCGCTGCTGCAGGAGGCGGGGTTCCTGCTGCTGGGCGACCGGCCGCGCCGGCGCCGCGGCGAGCACCGGGAGCGGCCGACGCGGGCGGCGCGCTGGCGGGCGTTGTGGAAGCCGCCGCACGACCCGAACCTGGCGGTCGACTCGGCGCACCTCGCCGAGCGCTTCGGGCTGTTCATGATCCTGCTGCTGGGCGAGCTGGTGATCACGGTCGGGACGGCGGCCCTGGAGCGCCCGGCCGACGACCTCGCGTACTGGTCGTCCCTGGTGTCGGGGCTGGTGATGGCGGGCGCGTTGTGGTGGCTGTACTTCACGTCGGCGGCGCAGATCTACGAACGCATGCTGGACCTCTCGGGCGGCAACCCGGCACTGGCGTATTCGCTGTACGCGGGCGGCCACCTCTTCCCGGCGTTCGCCCTGCTGCTCGTCGCGGCGGGGGTCAACCTGTCCCTGCACGAGTCCCCGCCCCAGTCGGCGGCCTGGTTCACGACGGCCGGCGTGGCGATGTACCTGGGCGGCACGCGCGTGTTTTCGACCGGCCGGATCCCGAGGTGGTACACGGGCCTGCTCCGAGCCGCCGCGCTGGCCGCGACGGTGTGCCTGGCGCTGCTGGGCCGGATCCTCCCGGCGCCGGCCGTGGTCGCGGTGATCACGGCCTGGGCGGTGGGCGCGACGGCGGTGGCGGCGGGCATGCGCCACCGCGCGCGCACCAGCCGGTTCGGCGGCGACCCGGTGGCGTTCCTGCGACGCATCGAGGAGGAGCGGCAGCGCCGGGCCGGCTGACGCCGGCCCGCCACCTTCCGCGGGCCTAGTTCGGGATCTCCGTCGCCCGTTCCCAGCCCGACGGCAGTTGGCAGACGTTCAACGCGTGGTCGAGGCCGCTCCCGGCGAGGGCCCGCCGCACGACGCGGTTCTCGCCGGTGATGATGCGGAGAGCGGTGTTCTCGCGGACCGTCCGGACGTGGATGTCGGCGAGGACGGAAAGCCCGGCCGCGTCCAGGAGGTCGACCTCGGACAGGTCGAGCACCAGGACCGGGAACCGCCGGTGCGCCCACGTGCTGAGCACCGACGCGAGCTCGACGGCGCTGTCCTCGTCGAGCGCGCCGCTGATCCGGACCATCACCGCGCCGAAGTACGGCCGGATCACCTTGATGTCGAACGCGCTTCGCTCGGCCGGGGGAGGCGGCGACGCCATCGGGATCGCCGTCGCGGGGTGCTGCACGACTAACATCTTGAGTACGCCTTCAGTCGCGGTTGGCGCGCCGAGCGGTGTCCACTGCCCGCTCGGGCGCCGGCAAGTCGAGGGAGGGGCGGCTGCTCCTGAACCGCCCTTCGCAGCCTAATACTTGATCCAAACGGCGCAACCCCGCCAACGGCCGAACCGACAGTCACCCACAGTCGGCCGAAAGCGCGTATTCCCGGCGTCCGCACCGAAAACCACGTCCGCGGGCGCCCGCACTTGACAGCCCGTGCGGGTGACCTTCATGCTCGATGACGTCTCAGGGTTCCTGATATAAGGAGGTGTCGGCGTGCCCCGCCCCCCGGCCGACTTCGGCCTCGGCAGCTGGCCTGCCCGCCGTGCGCGGATCTCCCCCGGCCGCACCGCGCTCGTGCAGGCCGGCCGTTCGCTCACCTACGCGGAGCTGGCCGGCCGCGTCGAACGGATGGCCGGCGCGCTGGCCGGGCTCGGCGTGCGGCCGGGTGACCGCGTCGCCTACCTCGGTGTCAACGACGTCACCGTGTTCGAAACCCTCTTCGCCACCGCTCGCTGCGGCGCGCTCTTCGTCCCCCTCAACTACCGCCTGTCCGCCGCGGAAATCCGCTACATGCTCGACGACAGCGGCGCTTCCGTGCTCGTGCACAGCCCGGACACCGACGAGCTGCTGACCGGGCCGCTGCCCGCGACGTTGCGGCACGTCGTCGCGACGCACCCGGCGTCGTGCCCGGCCGGCGGGCTCGACTACGAAGCGATCGCCGGCGACCCGCCCGCCGCCGAAGTCCGGCTCGACGACCCGTGCCTGCTGCTCTACACCTCCGGCACCACCGGCCGGCCGAAGGCGGCGGTCCTCACCCACGGGAACCTCACCTGGAACACCGTCAACCAGCTGGCCCACCTCGACGTGCTGGGCACCGACAAGGCGCTGTGCATCGCGCCGCTGTTCCACTGCGTCGGGCTGGGCCAGATCACGCTGCCGACGCTGTTCAAGGGCGGCAGCGTCGAACCGGTCGCGAAGTTCGACCCCGGCACGATCCTCGGCCGGATCGGCGACGCCGGGATCACGAGCTTCTCGGCCGTGCCGACGATGCTCGACATGCTGTGCCGCCACGAGGCGTGGGACCGCACGGACCTGAGTTCGCTGACGTGCGTGCTCTACGGCGGATCCCCGGTGGCCGAGCGCGTGGCCCGCGCGTGGCTCGACCGCGGCGTGAAGCTCCTTCAGGGCTACGGCATGACCGAAGCCTCGCCGGGCGTCTCGATGGCCACCCACGAAGGCACCCTCGACCACCCCGTCGCCGCGGGCGTGCCGCACTTCTTCACCGACGTCGCCGGGCTCGGTCCCGGCCTCACCCCCGAGGCGCTCGGTGAGACGCCCGCGGAGCTGCTCGTGCGCGGCCCGCACGTCTTCGGCGGCTACTGGCACCGGCCCGAGGAGTCGGCGGCGAGCTTCGTCGACGACTGGTTCCGCACCGGCGACGTCGTCCGCGTCGAAGCCGACGGCTGGGCCCACGTCGTCGACCGGGTCAAGGACCTGATCATCTCCGGCGGCGAGAACGTCTACCCCGCCGAGATCGAAGCGGTCGCCGTCCGGCTCGACGACGTCGACGCCTGCGCCGTGGTCGGCGTCGCCGACGAGCGCTGGGGTGAGACCGGCGTGGCCTTCGTGGTCCGGCGGCCGGGCGCGCGCCTGGACGAAGCCGCCTTCCGCGCCCACCTCGAACAGCACCTCGCGCGCTACAAGGTGCCGAAGCACGTGCAGTTCCTCGAAGCCCTGCCCGTCAACGCCACCGGCAAGATCCGCCGCGTCGAGCTCCGCGCGCGAGCCGCCGCGACCTTCACGAACGGACCCGCATGATCCCCTCTTCCCTCTGTCTGGAGCAGCACGGCGAGATCGCCGTGCTGCGGCTGGCGCGGCCCGAGAAGCGCAACGCCCTCGACGACGCCACCGTGCTCGGCCTCGAGGCGTTCTTCGGCGCGCCGCCGCGCGAGGTCAAGGCGGTCGTGCTCGACGCCGTCGGCGAGCACTTCTCGGCCGGTCTCGACCTCGCCGAGCTGACCGAGCGGGACGCGTTCGAAGGCCTGGAGCACTCGATGATGTGGCACCGCGCGTTCGAGCGGCTCGAACGCGGGCGCGTCCCGGTGGTCGCCGTGCTCAAGGGCGCGGTGGTCGGCGGCGGCCTGGAGCTCGCGGCCGCGGCGCACATCCGCGTCGCCGAGTCCTCGGCGTTCTACGCGCTGCCGGAGGGCCAGCGCGGCCTGTTCGTCGGCGGCGGCGCGTCGGTGCGGGTGCCGCGGCTGATCGGCGCGCACCGGATGGCCGACATGATGCTCACCGGCCGCGTCCTCGACGCCGACGAGGGCCACGCCGCCGGGTTGTCGCACTACCGCACCGAAAACGGCCTCGAGCTGGCGCTGGAGCTGGCCCGCAAGATCGCCGCGAACTCGCCGATCACGAACTTCGCCGTGCTGCAGGCGCTCCCCCGCATCGCCGAGGCCAACCCGGCCGAGGGCTACCTGATGGAGTCGCTGATGGCCGCCGTCGCGAGCGGCAGCGCCGAGGCCAAGGACCGGATGCGGGCGTTCCTGGACAAGCGCGCCGGGAAGGTCGGCCGATGACCGGGATCGGCCGGTACCTGGACTGGCTCGCCGCCCGGGGCCACGAGTTCGACGGCTACGCCGCGCTGCACCGCTGGTCGGTGACCGATCTCGACGGCTTCTGGTCGTCGGTCAAGGACTTCTACGGGGTGCGCTTCCACTCCCCCGCCCGCGCGGTCGTGCCCGACCCGCGGATGCCGGGCACCGAGTGGTTCCCCGGCGCGACCCTCAACTACGCCGAACACGCGCTCGGCGGCCCGTCGGACGACGTCGCGGTCATCTCCTACTCGCAAACGCGCGAGCGCACCGAGCTGACGTGGGGCGAGCTGCGGGACCAGGTCGCCCGGGTCCGCGCCGGGCTGCGCCGGCTCGGGGTCGGCCGCGGCGACCGCGTCGTGGCGTACCTGCCGAACATCCCCGAAGCCGTGGTCGCCTACCTCGCGGTCGCGAGCCTCGGCGCGATCTGGGCGTCCTGCGCGCCGGAATTCGGCGCCCGTTCGGTGGTCGACCGGTTCGGCCAGATCGAGCCGCGGGTCCTGCTGACCGTGTCCGGCTACCGCTACGGCGCCAAGGACGTCGACCGCCGGGCCGAGGTCGCCGAGATCCGGGCCGGCCTGCCGACCGTCGAGCACGTCGTCCACGTCCCCTACGGCGACCACGACCTGCCCGGCACCTGGAGCGACCTGCTCGCCGAAAGCGATCCCGGGTTCGAGCCCGTCGGCTTCGCGCACCCGCTGTGCGTGCTGTTCTCCTCCGGCACCACCGGCAAGCCGAAGGCGATCGTGCACGGCCACGGCGGGATCCTGCTGGAGCACCTGAAGAACCACGGCCTCAGCTGGGACCTGCGCCCCGGCGACCGGATGCTGTGGTTCTCCACGACCGCCTGGATGATGTGGAACGCGCTCGTCTCGGGGCTGCTCACCGGCGCGTCGATCGTGCTCGTCGACGGCAACCCGCTGCACCCGGACCTGGCGTGGCAGTGGCGGCTGGCCGCCGAAACCCGCGCGACGCTGATGGGCGTGAGCCCGGGTTTCCTGATGGCGTGCCGCAAGGCGGGCCTCGACCCCGCCGGGGAGTACGACCTGAGCGCGCTGCGGCAGCTCGGCGCGGCGGGCAGCCCGCTGCCGGCCGAGGGCTACCACTGGGTGCGGGACGTCTTCGGCCCCGACGTGCTGCTCAACGTCGGCAGCGGCGGCACCGACGTCTGCACCGGGATCGTCCAGGGCGGCCCGCTGCAGCCCGTAGTCGCCGGCGAGATCTCCGGGCCGTGCCTCGGGGTCGACGCGAAGGCGTTCGACGAGCACGGCACACCGGTGGTCGGCGAGCTGGGCGAGCTGGTGATCACCGCGCCGATGCCGTCCATGCCGGTCGGGTTCTGGGGCGACGACACCGGCGAGCGCTACCGCGAGACGTACTTCGGCACCTACCCCGGCGTCTGGCGCCACGGCGACTGGATCCGGTTCTCACCCGAGGGCAGCTGCGTGATCGCCGGCCGTTCGGACGCGACGCTCAACCGCGGCGGCGTCCGGCTCGGCACCGCCGAGTTCTACGCCGTGGTCGAGGAGCTGCCGGAGGTCGACGACTCCCTCGTCGTGCACCTCGAAGACCCGGCGGGCGGCAACGGCGATCTTCGGCTCTACGTCGTGCTGCGGGAAGGCACCTTGGACGCCCCGCTGCGCGAGAAGATCGCGAAGGCGTTGAAGAGCGCGCTGTCGCCGCGGCACGTGCCGGACGTGATCACCGCCGTCCCGGTGATCCCCCGCAACCGCACCGGGAAGAAGCTGGAGGTGCCCGTGAAGAAGCTCCTGCTCGGCGCGCGGCCCGAGGACGTCGTCGGGAAGGACGTCCTGGCCGATCCCACCGCGCTGGACGCCTTCGGGGCGCGCGCATGAGCACCGTCGCGGTCGTCGGCACCGGCGTGATCGGCGCGAGCTGGGCCGCGCTCTTCCTCGCCCACGGATTCGACGTCGTCGCCACCGACCCGGCGCCCGGCGCCGAGGAGCGGCTGCGAAGCGCGCTCGAAGGGACGTCGACGGATCGGCTGCGCTTCGTCGCCGACGCCGGCGAAGCGGCCTCGCTCGCGGACTTCGTGCAGGAGAACGGACCCGAGCGCGAAGACGTCAAGCACGCGGTGTTCCGGGTGCTCGACGAAGCCGCGCGGCCGGACGTGATCCTGGCGAGCAGTTCGTCCGGGCTCCTGCCCAGCGCCATCGCGCGCGGCTGCCCGGAGCACCCCGAACGCGTGGTGGTCGGGCACCCGTTCAACCCGCCGCACCTGATCCCGCTCGTCGAGGTCGTGCCCGGCCGCGACACCGCGCCCGAGGTCGTCGACCGGGCCGTGGCGTTCTACGCCTCGGTCGGGAAGCGGCCGATCCGGCTGACGCGGGAAGTGCCCGGGCACGTCGCGAACCGGCTGCAGGCCGCGCTGTGGCAGGAGGCGTACTCGCTGGTGGAGCGCGGGATCGCGACGGTCGCCGACATCGACACCGCCATCTCGTACGGCCCCGGCCTGCGCTGGGCGGTGCTCGGCCCGTTCCTCAACCAGCACCTCTCCGGCGGCGCGGGCGGCCTCGCGCACGTCCTCGCGCACCTCGGGCCGCCGACCGAAGAGTGGTGGCGCGACCTCGGCCGCGTCCACCTCACCCCGGAGCTGGCCGAGACGCTCGTCGCCGGGGTCGACGCCGAGCTGGCCGGCACCGACGACCAGACCCTCGTCGCCGCGCGCGACGCCGTCCTGCACCGCTTGCTGGCCGCCAAGGCCGCCCAGCCCGACCTGCCCTGACTGGAGTTCTCGTGGACCTTTCCGCACTGACCGCCATCGACGTCCATACGCACGTCGAACAGGACGGGCACGGCTGTTTCGCCCTCGACCAGGAGCTGCTGGACGCGTCGGAGAAGTACTTCCACGCCGGCCAGGACCGGACGCCGACGGTGGCGTCGATCGCCGAGCACTACCGGGCCCGGAACATGGCCGCCGTCGTCTTCACGGTGGAAGCCCCGGCCGCGACCGGGCACCCCGCCCTGTCGAGCGAGGAGATCGCCGACGCCGCCGCCGAGCACGCCGACGTGCTCATCCCGTTCGGCTCGGTCGACCCGCACGCCGGCAAGGCCGCGGTGCACCGCGCGCGGCGGCTGGTCACCGAGCACGGCGTCCGCGGCTTCAAGTTCCACCCGAGCCTGCAGGCGTTCGAGCCCAACGACGTCCGGTACTACCCGCTGTACGAGGCGATCCAGGAGCTGGGGGTGCCGGCACTGTTCCACACCGGCCAGACGGGTATCGGCGCCGGCCTGCCGGGCGGGCACGGCATCAAGCTGCGCTACTCGAACCCGATGCTGCTCGACGACGTCGCCGCGGACTTCCCGGCGCTGACGATCATCCTGGCGCACCCGTCGGTACCGTGGCAGGACGAGGCGATCTCGGTGGCGACGCACAAGGCGAACGTCTACATCGACCTGTCCGGCTGGTCGCCGAAGTACTTCCCGCCCCAGCTCGTCCGCGCGGCCGACTCCCTGCTCAAGCACAAGGTCCTGTTCGGTTCGGACTTCCCGGTGATCACGCCGGACCGGTGGCTCGCCGACTTCGCCCGGCTCGAGCTCAAGGACGAGGTCCGGCCGCTGATCCTCAAGGACAACGCCATTCGGGTGCTCGGCCTGGGCCGAACGTTTGCCTGATCGCTGCGCGGGCATCCGAGCCGCATGGCCGAAGGCGACGTGCACACCTACTTCGAGGACGGGCTGTGGAAGAACCGCGTCGAAGGCGGGGCCCGCGCGTCCAACACGTCCCTGCGCCGCACGGACGCCGTCCTGTCCGGACGGCAGATCGCGAGGAAGCGGCGAGTCGGGCACGTGGTGCACACGGCGGACGGCGACGTCGAGACCGAGCGTGACTTCCGGCCGCGAGCCAAGCGTCCACAGTAGAGCCTCAGGCCCTCGGCAGCAGCGCCCACACGGTCTTGCCCCCGCCGCGGGACGGGCTGCTGCCCCACGTCTTCGCGACACCGGCGACCAGCCGCAGCCCGAGTCCCGTCCGGACGCGGTCCAGCCCTTCCCGCACCACGGCGGGCGCCGCGCTCTCGTCGGTCACCTCGACGGCCAGCACCCGGCGGCGCAGCTCCAGCCGCAGCCGCGGCGCCGAAACCGTGTGCCGCAAGGTGTTCTCGACGAACTCCGTCGCGACCAGCACGGCGTCCTCGGTCAGTCCGGCCACCCGCCACTCGGCGCACGTCCCCCGGACGAAGTCGCGGGCCCGCGCGGAGGTGCGTGACGACCGGTCCAGGACGCGACAAGCCCGCAGCCGGGCCGGGTGGTCGAACGCGCGCTCGGCCATGGCGACGTCGGCGTACACCGGCACGCGGCGGCCCGCCGGGCTCGCGGCCAGCACCGCGCGCTGCTCCGGCCGGCCGGTGACGAGCGCGAAGGGGACCGCCGGCCACTCCTCGACCCGCAGGGCGACCAGGAAAAACACCGTGACCAGTGAGTGGTCCCGCAGGGCGAGGCGCTCGATGTCGACGAGCAGTTCGTCCACGCCGTCCGCGGCGAACGCGAGCAGGCCGTCCCGGAGGGACGGGTACGTCGTCCGGTCGAGCGTGCCGACGGCCGCGACCGTCTCGGTCGCGCCGTGCGGGGGAACCAGCCAGACCGAGTTGTGCCGGGCGAGCACCGGGATCACCTCCTGGCGAGCGAGCTACCCTGATCGGGTATCCGGTCACGAAGCGGTCAAACGGCCGGAACGCGATGGTTGCCCGCGCGTGATCCGGGGAACCCGCGCGGGGAATCCACACCGGGAGGCCACCATCGCGACCGCGGTCCTGTTCGACGTCGACGGCACGCTCGTCGACTCCAACTACCTGCACGTCCACGCCTGGCGGCGGGCGTTCCACGAGCTCGGCCGCGGCGTCGACTCGTGGCGCGTGCACCGGGCGATCGGCAAGGGCGCGGGCAAGCTGCTGAGCACCCTGCTGGGGGAGGCGGACGCCGAGCGCGTCGGCGACGAGGCCAAGGAGCTGCACAGCCGCTTCTACCTGGAGACCGCCGAGCTGCTGCGGCCGTTCGGCCAGGCGTCCGAGCTGGTGCGGGCGCTGGCCGCCAAGGGCGTGCGCGTGGTCCTGGCGACGTCGGCCGGGCCGGACGAGCTGGACGTGCTGCGCCGCGTCCTCGACGTCGACGACGTGGTCAAGGACATCGTCGCGGGCCACGACGTCGAGGCGACGAAGCCGGATCCGGAGCCGGTGCGGGTGGCGCTGGACAAAGCGGGCACGGCCCCGCAGGACACGATCTTCGTCGGCGACGCGGTCTGGGACGTCCAGGCGGCGACGAAGGCCGGGGTGCGCACGATCGGCGTCCTGTCGGGCGGCGTGAGCGCGGCGGAGCTGACGGAGGCCGGTGCGGTCGCGGTCTACGACGACGTCGCGGCTTTGCTCGCGGACCTCGAGAACAGCCCGCTGGCGAGCCTGTTCAGCTGACCTGCCGCGGCCACCAGCCGCTCGACCAGGCCGGCTTTGAAGCGCTCCCGCCGTTCCACCGGCAGCCCCAGCGCCTCCACCAGCTTCAGCGGGCGACGGCGGAAGTGCTCGCCCGCCAGCGGGACGCTCGCCAGCTCCACCAGCCACTGCATGCCGCGGACCGGCCACACCGAGCTCGCCACGTGGTCGACCAGGATCAGCCGGCCGGCCGGGCGCAGGACCCGGGCCATCTCGGCCACCGCCGTCGCCGGGTCGGGGATCGCGCAGAGGCCGAACGTGCACACCACCGTGTCGAACGACGCCGGCTCGAACGGGAGGTCGTGCGCGCTGCCCTGGCGCAGGGTCACCTCGCGCCCGAGTGCCCGAGCCCGCTCGCGGGCGAGCTCGAGCATCCCGGCGCTGAGGTCGAGCCCGGTGAGCGTGACGCCGCCGGGGTAGCACGGCAGGTTGAGCCCGGTCCCGACGGCGACCTCCAGCACGTCGCCGGACGCCTGGCCGCACGCCCACGCCCGCGAGTCGCCGAAGAGGCGGCGGTCCCAGACGCCCATCTCGCGGTCGTAGGTCGCCGACTTGCGGTCCCAGTACCGGGTCCAACGCTCCGCCTTCGTCATCTCCCCAGGGAACCACGGACCGGGCGGGAACCTCAGCCGAACATGCCCGGCTCGTACGCCCCGCCCCGCTGGTGCAGGATCACCGCGAGCCGGTTCGCCGAGTTCATCTGGGCGACCAGCGCGACCAGGGCCGCGGTCCGGTCGTCGTCGTAGTGCTTGCGCACCGCCGCCCAGGTCTCGTCGGAGACGCCCGGGCTCGCGTCGGCGATCCGGGTGCCCTCCTCGGCCAGCGCCAGCGCGGCCTGCTCGGCCTCGGTGAAGACCGTGGCCTCGCGCCAGGCGGCCACCAGGTTGATCCGCACGGCGGGCTCGCCGGCGGCGGCGAGCTCCTTGGTGTGGATGTCGACGCACCAGCCGCAGCCGTTGATCTGGCTGACGCGCAGCGACACCAGCTCCTGCGTGACCTTCGGCAGCGGCGACCGGACGATCGCGAGGCTCGCGGTGCCGAAGCGCTTGGCGAACCTGGCGCCGATTTCGTTGTCGGTCAAGGTGAACCGCGGTTCCATGGTTCCTCATCTCGTGGTCGTGGACCGGACGACCAGGAGATGCCGGACCACCCCCGTCCCGTGACCGTGACGCCGGTCACTGTCACAGGAGGACCGCAGCCGGCATCGGGTGGGAAACTCCGCGAATACCGACAGAGGAGCCACCATGGCCGACCCCGCGACCGAGGCGTTCCTCGCCCACCGGAACCTGCTGTTCACCGTCGCCTACCAGATGCTCGGCTCGGCCGCCGACGCCGAGGACGTCCTGCAGGAGACCTGGCTGCGCTGGGTGGGCGTGGACCTCGCCGAGGTGCGTGACGAACGCGCGTACCTGGTGCGGATCACGACGCGCCTCGCGCTGATGCGGCTGCGGACCCGTGCCCGGCGCAAGGAGTCCTACGTCGGCCCGTGGCTGCCCGAGCCGCTGCTGACCACGCCCGACGTCGCCGAGGACGTCGAGCTGGCCGACAGCGTCTCGATGGCGATGCTGCTGGTGCTGGAGACGCTGACGCCGGCCGAGCGCGCGGTGTTCGTGCTGCGCGAGGTGTTCGACCTGGGCTACGACGAGATCGCCGAAGCCGTCGGCAAGAACGCGGCCGCGGTGCGCCAGATCGCGCACCGCGCCCGGTCGCACGTCGCCGCGCGCCGGCCGCGCGGGTCCGTGTCGCCCGCCGCGTCGCGGGACGCGCTCGACGCGTTCCGGCACGCCGTCGAAACCGGAGACCTGCGGCGCCTGCTCGACGTCCTCGCCCCGGACGTGGTGTTCCTGGGCGACGGCGGCGGGGTCGTGCAGGCCGTGCTCGAGCCGGTCGTCGGGGCCGAGGCGGTGGCCCGCCTGCTCGCCGCCGGCGTCGGCAACTTCGCGCTCGGCTCCCTGACGACGGCCCTCGTCAACGGTCACCCGGCCCTGGTCCTGCGCCGCGCGGGCGAGGTCGACACCGTGCTGGCCGTCCGCGTCGACGACGGGCTCGTGACGGGCCTGTACGCCGTGCGCAACCCGGCGAAACTGTCCCGTTTGGACGAAGCGACGGCGTTGCGGCGCTAATGGTGCATGCCGCACTCCCGCTGGGTCACTCGGTCGCGGTCGCCGCGGCGACGATCACCTCGGCCACGGCTTCCGGCTGCGAGACCGCCACGGCGTGCGAGGCGTCGATCCGGCGGACCGTCGAGGCCGCCCGCTCGGCCATGAACGCCTGGGCCGCCGCCGGGATCGCGTTGTCCTGGTTGGCGATCAGGGTCCACGAGGGCAGCTTCGCCCACGCCGGGGTGCCCTCGAACGGCGCGGCCAGGGCCTGCTGCGCGACCGGCCGCTGCGTGACGGCCATGACCGCGGCGGTCTCGGCCGGGACGTCGCCCGCGAAGACCTCGGAGAAGTCCTCCGGCTTGATCGACAGCTCGGGCGCGCCGTCGTGGACCAGGACGTTCGTGGTCTCCGGGCCGAGCTTCGCACCCGGGTGGCGACCGGACAGCTCGAAGACGCTCTCCCCCGCGTCAGGCTGGAAGGCGGCGATGTAGACCAGCGCGCGCACGTTCGGCGTCTCGGTCGCGGCGCGGGTGATCAGGGCGCCGCCGTAGGAGTGGCCGGCCAGGACGACCGGGCCGGAGACGCCGTTGACCACCGAGGCGACGTACGCCGCATCGGACTCGGCACCGCGCAGCGGGTTCGCCACGGCGACGACCGGAAAGCCCTGCTCCTGCAGCTTCGCGATGACGCCGGTCCAGCTCGACGAGTCGGCGAACGCGCCGTGGACCAGGACGATGGTGGGCTTGCTCATGGCTGGCTCCTTCGAAGAGAACGATCAGTCTTTCTGCGTGAAAGAATGACCGTTCTTTCCGCGCTTGGCAATGTGACGAACCCGACCTGTCAGAACGACCGGTCTTTCTCTAGGCTGGTGCGATGACGACTGCCGACGTGCACCCGAAGGACCGGCTGCTCGCGACCGCGTCACGGCTGTTCTACGCCGAAGGCATCCACGCGGTCGGGGTGGAACGCCTGGTCTCGGAGGCCGCCGTGACGCGGGCGACGTTCTACCGGCACTACCCCACCAAGGACGACCTGGTCGCGGCCTACCTGACCGAGACGAGCCACCGGATCCGCGTAGCCGTCGACGCCGCTCGGGAGGGCAAGCCCCCGCGCGAAGCCCTGGCCGCGGCGCTGGCGGTGGTCGGCGACGCGACGTGCGGCGAAGACTTCCGCGGCTGCCAGTTCCTCAACGCCGCGGCCGAGTACCCCGACCCGGACCACCTCGTCCGCCGGGTCATCGACGACCACCGCAAGTGGTTCTTCGAGGTCCTCCGCACGGAGGCGGCCGCCCTCGGCCACCCGGAACCGGACCACGCGGCGGGCGTCCTGGTCCTCCTCCGCGACGGCGCCCTCCACGGCGGCGAACTGGACGACGCGGAAACGGTACGCGCGACCCTGCGCCGAGCGGTGGACGACTTCTTCCCCGCCTGAGCCCGATACCCGTTCGGTGAAAGACGTTCTCAGCACCGATCCGCGGAGCGACTCCGGTCACTTTGGCGGCTTCCCCACCGAATCCGGCGTCGGCGGGCGTGCTGGAATGGCAGTCGTGCCGTTCGAAGAGCCGCTGCCGCGTGTCGCCCGGCCACGGGCGTTGCTCTTCGCGCTGCCCGCCGCCGGACGACGGTGGAGTGCCGGGCTGCGCGCCGCGGCCGCCGTCGCCCTTCCCGGCGGCGTCACCGTCCTCGCCGGCCACGCCGACGTCGCGCTCTTCGTCACCTTCGGCGCCTTCGCGGTCCTCTACGGCGAAGGCCGCCCCTACCGCGTGCGTGCCCGCGTCGTCCTGACCGCCGCCGTCACGCTGCTTCTCGCCGCGGGTCTCGGCACGGCCGTCGGCGGCGCCGGGACCAAAGCCGCCGTCATCGTCACGGTCACCGCCGTCGCGGTCGCCGCCGTCTACACCGTCGACGCCCTGCGCCTCGGGCCGCCCGGGGCGCTGTTCTTCACCCTCGTCTGCGGTGGCGCGCTCGTCGCCACCGAGGCGGGCGCCGATCCGGTTCCGCTGCTCGTCGGCACGGCACTCGGCGGCGCGTCCTCGGCGCTGGTCTCCATGGCCGGTGTCCTCCACGACCGCGGCAAGCCGGAACGCGTGGCCGTCCACCGGGCCCAGAACGCCGTGGAAGCGTTCCTCGCCGGCGAAAGCCCCCGGCACGCCGCGGGCGCGGCCCTCGCCGCCGCCTGGAACGCCGTCCACGACGCGGGCCGGGAAGAGTCGGAACTGGCGGCCACGCTCATCGCCGCCCACCGGCGCTTCGCGGACGCCACCCACACCGAAACCGACGGGCCGCCGCCCCTGCCGCGCCCCGGGGTCGGCTACCGGCTGCGGCGGTCGGCGTCCCTCCGCTCCCACGCCATGGTGACGGCGGTGCGCGTCGGCGCGACGTGCGTGGCCGCCGGGAGCCTCAGCGCCGCGCTCGGGCTGACGCGGCCGCACTGGGCGATCCTCAGCGCGCTCGTTGTCCTGCAGCAGGGCACCGACCGCGTCCACGCGAACGTGCGCGGCCTGCAGCGCTTCGCCGGGACCGTCGTCGGTCTCGCGCTCTTCGCCGGGCTGACCGTGCTCGAACCCGCCGGGCTCGCGCTGGTCGCCGCGATCGCGGTGCTGCAGTTCTGCATCGAGCTGTTCGTCCCGCGCAACTACGCCGTGGCCGTCGTGTTCATCACGCCGCTCGCGCTGCTGGCCGGCGGCGCCGCGGCGAGCGGCGCGGTCGGGCCGGTGATCCGCGACCGCCTGGTCGAGACGACGATCGGGGTCGCGCTCGCGCTGCTCTCCCAGTACCTGCTCGCCCCGAACGCGCACCGCACGACGTTCCGCTGGACCGGGTCCCGCGTCCGCGCCGCAGCCCGGAACCTGCTCCGGGAAGCACCGTCGATGCCCCGGCGGCGCGACCTCCAGTTCGAGCTCGAGGGCGCGACCCGCGCGGCGACCGAGTCGGCGCACAACGACCTCGCCTGGACCCGGCGGCACTGGCCGGCCCACGCGAAGCTGGTCCACCTCGGCTACGACCTGCTCGCGGCCTGCTGGGCCACGCCGCCCGGCAAGCGGCTCGAAGAACGCTGGGAGCAGGCGTTCCGGTAGCCGTCACCTGCGCAAACCCAGCGAAGCTAGGCCGAACGGGTTACCGTCGGGGGATGGCAGCTCGCGATGCGTCCGGCGTCCCCGCGTGGGTCGAGCCGATGCTGGCCAAGGCCGACGGCGGCCGCCTGCGCAGCGGCGCCGAATGGGCGTACGAGTACAAACTGGACGGCTACCGCGCCGCCATGCGGATCGCCCCCGACGGCACGACCGTGCTCACGAGCCGCAACAACATCGACTTCACCGCCGAATTCGCGGAGCTCGCCGGAGTGCTCGCCCCCGCACTCGACGGCCGGGCGGCCTACCTGGACGGCGAGATCGTCGTCTACGACGAAGACGGCCGGATCGACTTCGAGCTCATGCAGGAGCGCCGCGGCCGCTGGGTCCGGCACCAGAGCGGGCCGAAAGGCCGGGCGTTCGACGACCTCCCGGTCCGGTTCCTCGCCTTCGACCTGCTCCGGCTCGGCGATCGCGATCTGCTCAAGGAGCCGTACGACGAACGCCGGAGACTCCTGGCCGGCCTGCCGATGCCCGATCCCTACCGCGTCTCGGTCGTCCGCGCCGTCACCTTCGACGAGCTCGCCGCCGACCGCCGCACCCCCGGCGACTTCCTCGCCCACGCCGCGTCCGCCGGGTACGAGGGCGTCGTCGCGAAGCTGCGCAGCTCGGCCTACGTCCCCGGCCAGCGGCCGGACTCCTGGCTCAAGCACCCGCTGATCCGGACGCAGGAGGTCGTCGTCTGCGGCTGGCGGCCCGGTCAGCGCAGCTTCGCCGGCACCCTCGGCGGTCTCCTGCTCGGCGCGCACGACCCCGGGACCGGCGACCTCGTCTACATCGGCGACGTCGGCACCGGCTTCAGCCAGGCCACCCGCGCCGACCTGATGGCGCAGCTGCAGCACCTGGAACGCCCCTCCCACCCGTTCGTGACGGCTCCCCCGCGTGAAGACACCGTCCGCGCGCGCTGGGTCGAGCCGCGGCTGGTCGGCGAGATCGTCTACCGCCAGTTCACCCGGGCCGGGCGGGTCCGCCACACCGCGTGGCGCGGGCTGCGGGCCGACAAGAAGCCCGACGACGTCCTCGCCCCGCGCGCCGCCCCGCCGGAACCCGCCCCACCGGAAGCCGCCGCGCCGCCGCCTCCGCCGGCCGGGCAGCGGATCACCGTCCAGGCGGGCGACCGGCAGCTCACGCTGTCCCATTTGGACAAAGTGCTCTACCCGGCGGACGGGTTCACCAAGGGCGAGGTGATCAACTACTACTCGCGGATCGCGCCCGTCCTGCTGCCGCACCTGGCCGACCGGCCGGTGACGTTCATCCGCTACCCCGACGGCGTCGACGGCGAGAAGTGGTTCGAGAAGAACGTCCCCCGCGGCGCGCCGCCCTGGTTGCGCACGGTCCAGCTGCCCAGCACCGGGACGCGCGGCAGCGGCGGCACCGTCGACTACCCGCTCCTCGACGACCTCCCGGCGCTCGTCTGGTCGGCGAACATGGCCGCGCTCGAACTGCACGTTCCCCAGTGGACGGTGACGCCGGACGCCACGCGGCGGGCGCCCGACCGCCTGGTGTTCGACCTCGACCCCGGGCCGGGCACCTCGATCGTGGACTGCGCGCGCGTCGCGGAACGCCTCCACGACGTCCTGACCGCCGACGGGCTGACGCCGTACGCGAAAACCTCGGGTTCCAAAGGGATGCAGCTCTACTGCGGCATCGAGACCGACGACCCCGGGGCCCCTTCGGCGTACGCCAAGCAGCTCGCGCAGCGGCTGGCGGAGGAGACACCCCGGTCGGTGACGGCCGTGATGGCGAAGGCCCGGCGCGGGGGCCGCGTCTTCATCGACTGGAGCCAGAACAACCCGGCGAAGACGACGATCGCGCCGTACTCCCTGCGCGGCCGCGACCACCCGACGGTCTCGACGCCCGTCACGTGGGACGAGGTCCGCGCCTGCCGGCACGTCGACCACCTGACGTTCACCGCGGACGAGGTGCTCGACCGCGTCGGCGACCACGGTGACCTGCTCGCCGGTCTGGACGGCACCCGCGCGCCACTCCCCCGCCCGTGACGACCCACGGTCGTCCCTCGTCATCCGGACGGGTCTCCGGCGGTCTCCAAAGAGGCCCCGCGGCGGGGTGACGACCCACCCCGCGCAGGCGTGCCGCTGGGCCAGACGGATCACGCCCGCGCAGCGCGAGTGAAGCTCCTTTCCCCCCGATTCGTTCCTCGCTAGCGTCGAGGGAGAGGAGACGCACGCCGGAGCACCCGGCTGTTTCCTTGCACCATAAGGAAAACGAGCGAGGAGATTCTCGATGACGGCTCTCGACCAGCCCGTGGCCCGCACCGCGTACCAGCAGTCGGTCGCCGACTACTGGAACGCGGAAAAGGACCCCGTCAACCTCCGGCTGGGCGACGTCGACGGTCTCTACCACCACCACTACGGCCTCGGCGACTACGACCCGGCGGTCCTCGAAACGCCCGAGGCGCAGCGCGACGAGGCGATCATCGCCGAGATGCACCGCCTCGAGACCGCGCAGGCCGACGTCCTCCTGGACCACCTCGGCCCGGTCGCGCCGAGCGACCGGCTGCTCGACGCCGGCTGCGGGCGCGGCGGCACCAGCGTGATGGCGCACCAGCGCTTCGGCTGCCAGGTCGACGGGATCTCGATCTCCGAGCAGCAGGTCGGGTTCGCGAACGACCACGTGCGCGAACGCGGGATCGACGGCTCGGTGCGCTACCACCTGCGCAACATGCTCGGCACCGGCTTCGAATCCGGGGTGTTCCAGGGGATCTGGAACAACGAGAGCACCATGTACGTCGACCTGCACGAGCTGTTCGCCGAGCACGCGCGGCAGCTCAAGCCGGGTGGCCGGTACGTGACGATCACCGGGTGCTACAACGACGTCACCGGCGGCCGGTCGCGCGCGGTGAGCCAGATCGACCAGCACTACATCTGCAACATCCACGCCCGCGGCGACTACTTCAAGGCGTTGTCCGACAACGGGTTCGTCCCGATCAACGTGGTCGACCTGACGGCGGCGACGATCCCGTACTGGGAGCTGCGCGAGAGGTCGTCGGTCGCCACCGGGGTCGAGAAGCCGTTCCTGACCGCCTACCGCGAAGGCAGCTTCCACTACCTGCTCATCGCCGCCGACCGCGTCTGAGGCGGCCGGTGACGAGGGGAGGCACCATGACCGGACCGGCGTGTCCACAGTGGACGACAGGGGGTGCCGCCACGCTGCTGGCGGGTCCGTTCGGCCTCGGCACGTCGGCGGCGCGGATCGCGACGCAGTTCGCGCCGGCACCCGGGCAGGACCCGGCCTACGCCCACCTGCCGTGGGGGGACGGCAGCGCGTCGCCGTTGTACTGCCCGGTCGTGGGCCGCGTCGACGGCTCCCTCGCCGAGGAGGTCGACCGGCGGCTGGCGGGGTGGGCCGCCGACTGCGGGTTCGCCGGCGAAGGCCTGGAGCAGATCGCGGGCGCCGGGTTCGGCCGGCTGGCGATGCTCGCCCACGCCGACTGCGACGACCCGGACCGGCTGCTCGTCGCAGCCCAGCTGAACGCCGTGTGGTGGGCCGCGGACGACTACTACGCCGACGACAGCACGCTCGGCGCGGCGCCCACCGAGCTCCCGCCGCGGCTGGCGCTCGTCATGGCGGCGATGGACCCGGTGGCACCGGCCGGGGAGTTCTCGGCCCCGCTCGAGGAAGCGCTGCGGGCGGACCCGATCCTCGTCGGGCTGCACTCGGCGATCGAGCACCTGGGCCGGCACGGTTCGCCGGTGCTGGTGCAGCGCGTCTGCTACGCGACGTTCTCGATGTTCGTCAGCTGGGACGCCTACGCGGCATGGCGCCACACCGGCCGCTACCCGCCGGCGTGGGAGTACCTGGCCGCCCGCCAGCACGACAGCTTCTACACGTCGATGGCCCTCGTCGACGCCGTGGGCGGCTACGAGCTGGCCGCGCCGTTCTACTACGACCCGCGCGTGCGGGAGGCGATGATGCGGGCCGGGACCGCGTCGGTGCTGGTCAACGACCTCCACTCGGTGGCCAAGGACGCCGCCGACGAGAAGCCGGTCTGCAACATGGTCCTGCAGATCGCCGCCGACCGCGGCTGCTCGGTCGACGAGGCGGTCGAGGCGACCGTCGAGCTGCACAACAAGATCGTCCACGAGTTCGAAGACGGCCACCGGGACCTGATGGCGGTCCCGTCCCCGGAGCTGCAGCGGTTCCTCGTGGGCGTCCGTTCGTGGATGGGTGGCGGCTTCACCTGGCACGCCACCAACCCCCGTTACCGATCCTGACTTCCGAATTGATTGGGTGGTTCTCGCTGTGACTGTCACCGACCCGGTGGAGACCGAGCAGGCGCCGTTGAGCCTGGGCCGGGCCGCGGCCCGGACGCTGGCCACGACAACGAAGTCGGTCCCGCAGATGCAAGGGATCTCCTCACGGTGGCTGCTGAAGCTGCTGCCCTGGGTGGAGGTCTCCGGCGGCGCCTACCGGGTCAACCGCCGCCTCTCCTACGCCGTCGGCGACGGCCGGGTCACCTTCACCACCACCGGCGCCGAAGTCCGGGTCATCCCACCCGAACTCGGCGAACTCGCCCCCCTACGCGGCTACACCGACGACGACGTCCTCACCGAACTCGCCACCCGCTTCCGCCAGCACGAATACCAGCCCGGCGACGCACTGGTCGAGTTCGGATCCCCAGCCGACCAGGTGTTCCTGATCGCCCACGGCAAAATCACCAAAATCGGCACCGGCGCCTACGGCGACCACACCGTCCTGGCCACCCTCGCCGACGGCGACTACTTCGGCGAAACCTCCCTCACCGCACAAGACGGAATCTGGGAATTCACCGCCAAAGCCGTCACCACCTGCACCGTCCTCACCCTCCCCCGCACCGCATTCGACGACGTCCTGACCCGCTCCGCATCACTGCAAACCCACCTGCAGGCCTACCTCGCCGACGGCACCACGCCCAGCAACGACCACGGCGAAGCCGAAATCTCCCTCGCCTCCGGCCACGACGGCGAACCCGTCCTGCCCGGCACCTTCGTCGACTACGAC
>NZ_JBSGDR010000006.1:0-401948 GCF_053602455.1 Amycolatopsis sp. NPDC004378 | reverse complement strand
GACACCGCCACCAGCAGCATCCTGCTCATGCGCACCGGCGAACACACCCAAGGCGTCATCGGACTCCACCAAACCGGCCTACCCGACGAATACCAGCCCGGCCTCAACGTCCGGTACATGGGCATCTCCGACCAAGCCATCATCTCCTACCTCGTCTCCGCCTACTACTCCGCCGCCGTCCTCGTCCCCGACGCCCTCGCAATACTGGAAAACGCCGAACTCGGCCGGGAAAGCTGACCCCGGTGACCATCACCGACCACCAGCACACCCTCAGCACCCGCGCCGCACGGACCCTGACCACCACCACCACAACCCCGCCGCAGATGCGGAGCATCACCCCCCGCTGGCTGCTCACCCAACTCCCCTGGGCCGAACTGACGGCCGGGTCCTACCGCGTCAACCGCCGCCTCACCTACACCCTCGGCGACGGCAAACTCACCAGCTACACCACCGGCACCCGCCTCCACCTCGTCCCCGCCGAACTCACCGAACTCCACCTCCTCCACGACTTCACCGACCAACCCGCCCTCGCCGCCCTCGCCGGAGCCTTCGAACAACGCGAATACGAACCCGGCGCCACCCTCACCGAAGAAGGCACCTCCCTCGACACCCTGATCGTCATCGCCCACGGCAAAGTCACCCGGCACCGCCGCGGCCCCTACGGCGACGACACCACCCTGAGCACCGCCACCGACGGCGACCACCTCGGCGCCGAACTCCTCACCCACGACGACACCGCCACCTGGGCCTTCACCGCCCGGGCCGCCACCCGCGTCACCACCCTCACCCTCACCGCCGCCGCCTACGCCCGGCTCAACGGCCGAACCGAATCCCTGCGCACCCACATCGCCGAAGCGATCCGGCGACCGAAGAAACCGCAGAACCCCAAGGGCGAAGCCAGCATCGACCTCTCCGCCGGCCACGACGGCGAACCGGCCCTCACCGGCACCTACGTCGACTACGACCCGGCACCGCGGGAATACGAACTCGCCGTCGCCCAAACCATCCTGCGCGTCCACAACCGCGTCACCGACCTCTACAACCAGCCCCACAACCAACTCGACCAGCAACTCCGCCTCACCGTCGAAGCGTTACGGGAACGCCAAGAACACGAACTGCTCAACAACACCGACTTCGGGCTCCTGCACAACACCGACCTCAAACAGCGCCTCACCACCCGCACCGGCCCACCCACCCCCTTGGACATGGACGACCTGCTGGCCCGGCGCCGCAAAACGAAGTTCTTCCTCGCCCACCCCCGTGCCATCGCCGCCTTCGGCCGCGAATGCACCGCCCGCCGCATCTACCCCGACACCACACTCGTCGACGGCAAGACCGTGACCGCGTGGCGGGGTGTCCCCATCCTGCCCAGCGACAAAATCCCCATCACCGACACCGGCACCACCGCCATCCTCGCCATGCGCGTGGGTGAGGACGATGCGGGCGTGATCGGCTTACGGCCGAAGGAACTCCCGGATCAATACCGACCCGGACTCAACGTCCGCTTCATGCACATCAACGACCAGGCCATCACCTCCTACCTCGTCACCGCCTACCACTCCGCCGCCGTCCTCGTCCCCGACGCCCTCGGCGTCCTCGACGACGTCGAAACGGGCTTTTGACACGGCCAAGGGCCGTCAGCGCGGGGCGGGTGCCCAGACTCCGGCGAGGCTGCCGCAGCTGATCTTGCGACCCGTCAAGGACTCGCGGATCAGCTGCTCGATGTCGGAGTGGCCGACCGTGCCGATTTCGGGCGGCACGCTCGGGTAGACGGGTTCGCCCCGGGTGAGCCGGTCGCTGCCGAACGCCTGGAACAGCACCAGGTAGTCGCCGGTGCGGTCGAGCCGGCGGGCGGTGTCCAGGGTTCGCTGCCGGGCGTCGCCGACCATCTCGTCGGGGATCGGCCAGTCCACCGGGAACGGGTTGTGCAGCTTGAAGACCGGGTAGGCGAACGCGTCGTCCGGGAGGATCGTCACGTTCGCGGCGGGGAACCGGGCGAGGCAGTCGCGGAGCTGCCCGACATAGGTGTGAACGCTCGGGTTGGTCCGCGTCCACCGCATCGGGGCCGCGACATCGCCGAGATCGGCGGTCAGATCGCCCTGGGAACGGTCCGAGTACGGCGCGCGGTCGTGGGCCGCGACGACCTGGGTCCCCACGAGGACGACGACGAGGACACCGGCGAGGGAGGCCACCACCGGCGGGGTCCGTTTCGGCACGACGTCGGCGACGGCTCCGGCCAGCATGTCCAGCACGCCCAACGCCATCGACCCGGCGATCAGCGTGGGGTACGGCGAGCCCCACGACAACGACGCCATCCAGGCCAGCGCGACCACGAGCAGCTGCCGCCACGGCAGGCGCCGCCGGACGACCGCGTGCATGACCGTCACGACGAGGAACACCCAGAGCACCATCAGCGACCACGGCGCCGAGCGCTCGAACCCACCGCGGTACACCGACCACAGCATCAGCGCGCCGGTCGCCACCGCCGCGGCGAGCCGGACCCACCGGAGCCGGCCGGTGGCGCGGGCCGTGACGGCCACCAACGCGGCGGTCACCACGGCGAGCCCGATGACGAGCCGGATGTCGGGCGCCGCGAACGGCCCCGGCGAGGTCCAGAACTCATAGAGGTTCTCGCCCCACGTCTGGCGTCCTCCGGTGAGCTGGTCGAGCGCCGCCGGCAAGCCGCCCTTGAGCGTGACGAAGCCGAAGTAGGCCAGCGGGGCGGCGCCGAGGACGACGAGGTCGGCGAGCGTGCCGCGCCACCGGCGGGCGGAGCGGGCCGTCGACGCGGGGTGGGCGAAGAGCAGCAGCAGGCCGATCGGTACCGCCGCCGCGTAGCTCTGCTTGATCACCACCGCGCAGCCGAGGCACAGCAGGCCGAGACGGCGGGACCGGGACGAGCCCGTGCGGAAGCCGCGCTCGAGCTGCCACAGCCCGACCGAGACGAAGAAGATGCCGTCGATCGTGTGCCAGGCCATCGCGGGGTAGCTGTGCAGGTTGGCCAGCCCGGCCGCGACGACCAGAGCGATCCGCCACGGCCCCCAGCTCGTCGGGGCCGCCGACAGCAGGAACGCGGCGAGCGCGACGGTGGCGACGGCGAGTTCGACCGTGGCCAGGAAGCCGGACGCGACGAACAGCGGGGCCGGCAGCGCGAAGTCGATCGTGTGCAGGATCGCGGAGCCCAGCGGGCGCACCGAGACGACGTCCACGTGCGGGATCTCGCCCTGCAGGATCCGCCAGCTCTGGGCCAGGATGAACCCCTGGTCGGTCGGCGCGAACCCGAACCGGCCGATCCGGGCTTCCAGCGCCGCGCAGAAGATCAGGATGCCGGCGATCCACAGCGAAATCCGCAGCCACGCCGGCCGTTCGCGCCCGGAACGTCCGCGGAGGTCTTCGGTCTCGACCACGGTTCCGGGCGCGTTCACGTCGGTCTTCCGCTCATCGGCGCAGTCTCCCACGGTCACGGAAATGCCTGGTCACCGACTCGCGTGCGCAGCTTTCGGCATTGCCGTCCGATCAGGCTTGCATCTGGTGCAACTGTGCGTTGCCGAAGTTGCGTGGCATGGACACCGCCGCTGCTCCTAACTTCGAACTCGTCAAGAGATCCCCGAAGAAGGAGCAAGCAGCATGCACGTGTTCGTCACCGGAGCGACCGGGTGGATCGGCTCGGCCGTCGTCGACGAGCTGCTCGGCGCCGGGCACGAGGTCACCGGCCTCGCCCGCTCGGACAGCGCCGCGCTGGCACTCGGCAAGAAGGGGGCCCGGGTCCGCCGCGGCGACCTCGACGACCTGGCCGGCCTGCGCGACGGCGCGCTCGACGCCCACGCCGTCGTCCACCTGGCCAACAAGCACGACTGGGCCAACCCCGCCGAGAGCAACCGGGCCGAACGGGCCGCCGTCGAGACGCTCGCCGACGCGCTCGCCGGCACCGACCAGGCCCTCGTCGTCGCCGCCGCGCTTTCGGGCCTGGTACAGGGCCGGCCCGCGGTCGAGACCGACGTCTCCCCCGCGGTCGGCCCGGATTCGCCGCGCGGGGGAAGCGAAAACCTGGCGCTCGAATACGCGGGCAAGGGCGTCCGCGCGATGAGCGTCCGCTTCGCGCCGTCGGTCCACGGCACCGGCGACCCCGGCTTCCTCGCGGCGGTCACGGCGGCGGCCCGCCGCCACGGCGTGTCCGCGTACGTCGGCGACGGTTCCGCCGCCTGGTCCGCGGTGCACCGCCCGGCCGCCGCCCGGCTCGTCCGGCTCGGCCTCGAAGCCGCGCCGGCCGGCTCGCGGCTGCACGCCGTCGCCGAGGAAACCGTTACGACGCGCGAAATCGCGGAGGCCGTCGGGCAGGCACTCGCGCTGCCCGTGACGTCGGTGGCGCCGGAAGCGGCCGCCGGGCACTTCGGGTTCGTCGGCCGGTTCTTCGCGCTGGACATGACCGCGTCGAGCGCGCTCACCCGCGAACTGCTCGGCTGGGCACCGTCCGGGCCGACCCTGGTCGAAGACATCGCCGCCGGCGCCTACTCCTGAAAGGAAAGACCATGTCCTTCGAAGCGAACGTGACGGCGTTCATGCTCGTGAAGACGACCCCGGAGTGGCTCGGCCTCACGGTCGAGCAGCGGGTGCACGCCTTCGAAACCGAGGTCCTGCCCGTGGTGCGGGAGAAGGCCGAAGGCGTCCGGTCGCGGTTCTTCGACACCGAGTTCTACTCGGCGCGCGTCACCGACGTCTGGGTCTGGGAAGCCGTCGATCACCAGGCGTACCACCTGGTGATCGAGGCCCTGCGCGAAACCCCGTTCTGGGACCGGTACTTCGAGATCGTCGAGATCCTCGTGGGGGTGGAGAACGGGTACGCGAAGAACTACGGCGTGCCGGCGGTCGCGACGATCACGACCTGACCTGGGGTCCGATCATCGAAGCCGCGTCGATCGGGCCGTTGATCGCGCCCAGCTGCAGCAGCAGGTCCGGGACGCGCTGCATGCGCCTCGAGTCGAGGGTCGTGCGGTAGCTCGGGAGCGTGAGCAGCTTCGCGGTGTCCTCGTCGATCTTGGCGAAGCGGACCAGCAGGGGCTCGACCTTGGACCGGTCGTTCGTGGCTTCGTGGGTGGCTTTCTGCATGGCGCGCTGGAAGGCGGCCAGGGTCTTCGGGTTCTCGCGCACCCACCGCTTCGTCGCGCCGTACCCGGTCAGGGGGAAGTCCTGGCTGGCGCCGGAGTTGATGTCGACCACCGGGATCGCGCCCGCGGTCTTCGCGGCCTGGGTGATGTAGGGCTCCGGCAGGTACGCGGCGTCGACCTGGCCCTGCCGCAGCGCTTCCGCGATGTCGGGCAGCGGGATCAGGATCCATTTCACCTTGCCGAAGTCCACGCCGTGGTCCTGCATCACCGAACGGGTCAGCAGATCCGAAGCGGTGTTCTTGGCCGTGATCGCGATCCGGCTCCCGGCCAGGTCGTAGACCGTTTTGACCGGCGAATTCGGCACGGTGACGATCGCGTTGGTCTTGGCGTTGACCGAGGTCGCGTCGGCGACCAGCTGCATGTCGGCCGCACCGCTGTTCTTCGCGATGAAGAACGGCGGGTAGGTCGAGAACGCGATATCGGCCTCGCCGGAGATCGCTTTCATCAACGACGCCTGGCCGCTCGGGGCGATCACCGACTCGACCTCGAGGCCCTCGGCCTTGAAGTAGCCCTCGGTCTGGGCCAGCCAGAACGGCCCGAGGTCCGTGGTCGGGAGGATCGAGACCTTCAGGTACGACCTCTCCAGGCCGGCCGCGCTCGCCGCGGCGCCCGGGTCGGCCAGGCCGAGCGCGCCACAACCGGTGGCGGCGGCCAGGGCCGCGGCGAGGGCCAGCCCGAGCGCGGCACGGCGAGTGCTCTTGACGGTGTCCAGCAAAGCCTGCTCCTCGAAGAAAGTGCTACGGAGGTACCGAATCCCTGGGAAGTACGTGACTCATTCCCGGGAGTGATGCAGGTCACTGTAAGCACTTCGACTTCGGCTGACAATGAGATGAACCCGATGAAACCTTCCGTTCATCTTGAATACAGATCGAGGTTAATCAAAGCAATTGCCGCCGGTGCCCTCGAGAATAGTTGATCTGACCACAAACGTGGTCACCGGCAAAAGAAGATCTACGAATCTCCGCACGGAACGGGAACCGCCATCGATTCGACGATCGAATCGCGGATCGATGGCGTTTTCCGCTGCTAGAGGACGAAGCCCGCCGGGAAGGGGTCGTCGGGGTCGAGCAGGTAGGTGGCCGTGCCGGTGATCCACGCCCGGCCCGAGAACTCGGGGATCACCGCCGGCACACCGCCCACCTCGGTCTCGCCGACGAGTTCGCCGGTGAACGTCGTGCCGATGAACGAGCTGTTCTCGAACGGCGTGTGCAGCGGCAGCTCGCCGCGCGCGTGCAGCTGTGCCATCCGGGCGGACGTGCCGGTGCCGCACGGCGAGCGGTCGAACCAGCCCGGGTGGATGGCCATGGCGTTGCGCGACGCCCGCGCGTCCGAGCCCGGGGCGAGGAACTGGACGTGCTTGCAGCCACCGATCAGCGGGTCGGCCGGGTGCTCGGGCGGACGCTGCTCGTTGATCGCGCCCATGATCGCCAGCCCCGCGCCCAGGATCCGGTCGCGCTCCGCCCGCTCGAACGGGATGTCCACTTGGGACAGTTCGAGAATGGCGTAGAAGTTGCCGCCGTAGGCCAGGTCGTAGCGGACCTCGCCCAGGCCGGGGACCTCCACCACGGCGTCGCGCTCGGCGAGGAACGACGCCACGTTGCGGAGCTTGACCCGTTCCGCGCGGCCGTCGCGGACCGTCACCTCGGCGTGCACCAGCCCGGCCGGGGTGTCCAGGCGCACCACGGTCGTCGGCTCGGTCACCTCGACCATCCCGGTCTCGACCAGCACCGTGGCGACGCCGATGGTGCCGTGGCCGCACATCGGCAGGCAGCCGGACACCTCGATGTACACGACGCCCCAGTCGGCGTCGTCGCGGCAGGGTGGCTGCAGGATGGCGCCGCTCATCGCGGAGTGCCCGCGCGGCTCGTGCATCAGGAACTGCCGGATGTGGTCCAGGTGCGCCATGAAGTAGCGGCGGCGCTCGGCCGTCGTCGCGCCGGGGATCGTCCCGACGCCGCCGGTCACGACCCGCGTGGGCATGCCCTCGGTGTGCGAATCGACCGCCGTGATCGCCCGTGAGGACCGCACTCACGCCACCCCCAGCGCCGCCAGTGCGCGGCCCATGTCGGCGCGGACCTGCTCGCGCTGGACGTCCGAGAGCGGGCCCCGCGGCGGCCGGCACGGGCCGCCGTACCGGCCCACCATGTCCATCCCGAGCTTGATGGCCTGGACGAACTCGGTGCGCGAGTCCCAGCGGAAGGCGGCGACCAACGGCTCGTACAGCGCACGGGCTTCGTCGAGCTTGCCCGCGGTGGCCAGCTCGTAGAGCCGCGCCGACTCGGCCGGGAACACGTTGGGGAACCCGGCGAACCAGCCGGTCGCGCCCATCAGCAGGCTTTCCAGGACGACGTCGTCGGCGCCGCTGATCACGGCCAGTTCCGGCGCGCGCTCGCGGATCTCCAGCACGCGCCGGACGTCGCCGGAGAACTCCTTGACGGCCACGACGTTGTCGATCTGCGCGATCTCGGCCAGCAGGTCGGGCGTGAGGTCGACCTTGGTGTCGAAGGGGTTGTTGTAGACCATCACCGGCAGCCCGGCCGAGGCGACGGCTTCGAAGTGCGCGAGCACCTCGCCGCGGTTGGCGCGGTAGAGCGTCGGCGGCAGGCAGAGCACGCCGTGCGCGCCGTCCTCGGCCGCCGCCTCGGCCCAGTACCGGGCCTGGTGCGCGCCCGGGCCGTGCACGCCGACGACGACGATCCCGTCGCTGCCGACCGCTTCGATCGCGGTGCAGGCGACGCGGCGGCGTTCCTCGCCGGTGAGCGAGGAGTACTCGCCGAGGGAGCCGTTCGGGCCGACGCCGCGGCAGCCGTTGGCGACCAGCCAGCGGCAGTGCTCGGCGTAGGCGTCGTAGTCGACGGCCAGCCCGGCCGGGGCGGCATCGTCGGCCCGGTAGGGCAAAGCGGCGGCGACGACCACGCCGCCGAGGTCACGGGTGTTCACGGCTGGGCTCCTTCGGGTCGGCGAGCTCGCCCAGGCGGATCGGCTGGGCGATCGGACGGTGGTGGCGCTCGGCGCCCCCGCACAGTTCGGCGACGGCGGGCCCGCACATCCGGCCCTGGCAGGGGCCGAGCCCGGCGCGGGTCCCGAGCTTGAGCGCGTGCGGCCCCGGGTTCGTCGCGTCGCGCGCGGCGCGGGTCAGGGCGCCGTAGGTGGTTTCCTCGCAGCGGCAGACGACCGTGTCGTCGCGCAGCCAGCCGGGCCAGCCCGCGCCGATGGGGTGCGCGGCGGCCAGCCGGCGCGCGAAGGAGCGGGCGTGGTCACGCTCGCGCCGCAGGGCACGGCCGGGGGTGCCGCCCGCCGCGGCCGTCCCGGCGACGGCACCTTCCGCGGCCGCGAGGGCCGCACCGCCGATGCCGGTGATCTCCCCGGCGGCGAACACCCCGGGCACGCTGGTGCGCTGGTCGCCGTCGACGCGGACGAAGCCGCCGTCCAGCACGCAGCCCGCGGCGACGGCCAGTTCGGGCTGCGGCACGAAGCCGTGCCCGACGCACACGGCGTCGACCTCGTAGGTCCGTTCGGTGCCCGGCACGACCGTCCAGTCCGCGCGGAGGCGGGCGGTGACGACCTCGCGGACCCGGTCGTCCCCGCGGGCTTCGACGACCGCGCGGCCGAGCTGGACCGGGACGCGGTGCCGCGCGAGGGTCGCGGCGTAGCGGGCGAGTTCCGCGGCCTTGCCCGCGTGCGCGGCCGCGCGCCACGACCATCCTTTGAGGACGGTCGCGGGCGGGTTCGCCTCCAGGACGCCCACCACTTCCGCACCGACGGTCAGGAGGGATTCGGCCACGGGCAGCAGGAACGGCCCGGCGCCGGCGACGAGCACCCGGCGGCCGACGGCCACCCGCTCCCCCTTCGCCAGCGCCTGCGCGGCGCCCGCGGTGAAGACGCCGGGCAGTTGCCAGCCGGGGAAGGGCAGGACGCGGTCGTGGGCACCGGTGGCGAGCACGAGCGCGTCGGGCTCGACGGTGTGACGCTGCCGCCCGGTGCCGTCGGCCGGGCCGCGCAGGACGTGCAGCCGGTTGCCTTCCAGGGCCCAGACCGTGGTCTCCGGCCACCACGTGCACCGGTCGAGCACCCGGCGCTCGAAGGCCGGCCGGCCGTGCTGCGGGTGCCGGACGGCGGGCAGCGTCCGGTGGTACTGCCCGCCCGGCGCGTCGGCCTGGTCCAGGACGGTGACCTCGGCCCCGGCCCGCAGCGCGTGCTCCGCCGCGGCGAGCCCCGCGGGCCCCGCGCCGACGACCACGACGTGGCTCATGCGGGCTCCTGCCGGGACTGGGTCCGGACGTCGTCGCCGTCGGCGGCGCGACGGCGGCAGGCGCGGACGTCCGGCACGCCGTTCACGGTCAGCAGGCAGTCGAAGCAGGCGCCGATGCCGCAGAAGACCCCGCGCGGCGCGCCGGATCGCGTGGTGCGCCAGGACAGCCGTCCCGCGGCGAGGAGGACACCCGCGACGGTCTGGCCGGCGATGCCCGGCACGGGTTCGCCGTCCACGGTGATCCGGATCGGCGTGTCGGTGCGGCCCACCGGGTCCCGGCGCGCGCTCACGCGAGCACCGCCGGACGGTCCACAGTGAACTCGCCGACCGGCATCGACGGCGCTGCCCCGGTCAGCAGCTCGCGCAGGAGCCTCGCCGTGCCGACACTCAACCCGATCCCGGCGCCTTCGTGTCCCGTTGCGTGCCAGAGGTTTCCGAGCCGCGGATCCTCCCCGAGGACGGGCAGGTGATCGTCCACATAGGGCCGGAACCCGCCGTAGGCCCGCATCACCGCGGCGTCCGCCAGGGACGGGAACAGCCGCAGCGCCTTGGCCGCGATGGCACTCAGCACGCCGGGCAGGATCGCGTCGTCGAAGCCCACGCGGCGGCGGGACGAGCCGATCAGGACCGTGCCGCCCCGGGTCGCCTCGACGACCGCCGACGTCTGCAGCTCGCGGTCGCCGGATTCGACCGCGCCGACGTAATCGGCGTCGTACACCTTGTGCCGCACCACCCCCGGCATCGGCGTGGTCACCAGGACTTCGCCGCGGCGGGGGCGCACGGCGACCGGTGCGCCGAGGCGTGCCGAGACCTCGCCGGCCCACGGACCGGCGGCGTTGACGACGACGTCGGCGTCGATGACCTCGCCGGGCACGCGGACCCCGGTGATCCGGCCGGTCCGGACGGCCGCGCCGATCACCTCGGTGTCGGTGCGCAGCCGCGCACCCTGTTCGAGGGCCGAACCCAGCAGGGCCGACGTCGCGCCGGCCGGCTGGACCTGGGCGTCCTCCGGGTAGTGGACGGCGGCCGTGACTGCGCGCGTCAGCGCGGGTTCGGCGGCGGCCAAGTCCACTGTGGACAGCGACTCGGTGCGCACGCCGGCTTCGGCCTGCTGCGCGGCGAACGCGGTGAGCGCCTCGGCTCCCGCTTCGGTGGTGGCGACGACGATGCCGCCCTTGGGGTCGTACTCCGTCGCCCGCGGATCGAGGTCCGCCGCGATTTCCGGCCACAGCCGGGCCGACAGCTGCGCCAGCCGCAGCTCCGCGCCGGGTCCCTTGTCCGAGACGAGGAGGTTGCCTTCGCCGTGCGAGGTGGTGCCCCCGGCGGGCCGGCCGCGGTCGAGGACCAGGACGTCGAACCCGGCGAGGCTCAGCTCCCGGGCGCACGCCGCCCCGACGACGCCGGCCCCGATCACCACCACCCGCGTTCGGTTCATCGACCCTCCTGCGTTCGGTAAAGCGAACGATCGGAGGTTAAGTCTCGCGGGGCGCGGGTGTCAACGGGTGCGGCCGGCCGTCGAGCCGCTCGTCCGCGCGGTACTGCAGGAGCAGCACGGAGTGCACGGGAGCGGCGAGCGCGGTGTAGCTGTGCGGCTCGCGGGCGTCGAAGGCGACGTAGTCCCCGGGCCCGAGGTCGACGGTCCGCCCGCCGACCCCGACGCGCAGCCCGCCGGTCTGCACGACGGTGTGCTCGACGCCGACGTGCCCCTGCGACCGCTGCGGCGCGTCCCCGCGGACGACCTGGTCGTAGACCTCGAAGACGCTGCTCTCGGCCTCGATCCGGCGCAACGGCCGCAGGTCGACACCCTCGCCGCGGAGCACCTCGACGTCGGCGCCCCGCACGACGGTCAGCCCGCCGCGCGGCCGGTGGTCGAGCAGGTCGGAGATCGCGACCTCGAGGGCGCGCGACAGGCTGAAGACGGTCTCGATGGTCGGGTTGCCGGTGCCCGCTTCGAGCTGGGAGAGCGTCGCCTTGCCGATGCCGGAGCGCCGCGAGAGCTCGGACAGCGACAGCTCACGCGCCGACCGCGCGGCCCGCAGGTTGACGGCCAGCATGTCCCGGATCGACGGGCCGCCGTCTGCGGTCTCGCCGTTCGGTAAAGCGTCCATCCAGCCCCGCCTCCGTTCGGCTTGCCGATCGGGCCAGGCTCATGATGCCACGCCGACCCGCCCGCCGATGAGCAGCCTGCCGCGACTCACGACAGGCCCAGCCAGCGGTAGTAGCCCGGCAGGTCCACGTTGCTGCCGCAGACGATGCTGACCACGTGCCGGCCGGCGAAGCGGGCGCGGTCCTCCAGCACCGCCGCCAGGCCCAGCGCCGCCGACGGCTCCACCACCAGGCCCGCGTGCTCCAGGAACAGCCGCATCCCGGCGATGATCGACTCCTCCCGGACGACCACCGCGTCGTCGGCCACCACCAGGAGGTCGTCGAGCACCTCCGGGATGGGGAACCGGCCGGCCACACCGTCGGCGATCGTGTCGGCCGAGTCCGTCGTGACGACCCGCCGCTCCCGCCACGACCGGGCCATCGCCGGCGCGCGCTCGGGCTGGACGGCGATCACCTCGGTCGCCGGGGCGCAGGTCTTCAGGACGTAGCCGACGCCGGTCGCCAGCGCGCCGCCGCCCAGCGCGACCAGCACCGCGTCGAACGGGCCCGCGTCCGCCAGCTCCAGGCCGATCGTCGCCGCGCCTTCGCACGTCTCGACGTCCAAACTGTCTTCGACCAGCCGGACGCCCCGCTCCCGCGCGAGAGCGACCGCGCGGGAGCGGGCCAGCTCGAAGTCGCCGTCCACCAGCTCCAGGTGCGCGCCCAGCGCGCGGATGCGCTCGAGCTTCGCCGCCGGCGCGAACCGCGACGCCACGACCGTGACGTCCAGCCCGTGCCGCCGGCCGGACAGGGCGAGCGCCTGGCCGAGGTTGCCCGCGCTCGCGCACACCGCGGCGCTCTCGCCGCGCTCGGCGAGACCGTGCACGACGAGCTCGGTGCCGCGGCCCTTGAAGCTGCGGACCGGGTTCGCCGTTTCGAGCTTGATGCTCACCCGGCACCCCAGGGCGCGTTCCAACGGTTCACAGCGGTAGAGCGGGCTGTCGAGGAAGACGGGATCGATCACCCGGCGGGCCGCGCGGATCCGGGTGAGGTCGAGGCGCGTTTCCGGCACGGCTTCGCAGCCTAGCCGCAGCGCGCCACGGCACGCCGTATCCCGGCGGCGGCCCGGTGCCTCCTACTAACCTCGGGGTTGTAACCACCGCCGAGATCGACGCGACTCCCAGGCATCCCCTGTGGACCGAAAGGTGATCGGATGACCGACCCGGACGCCGGCCGGCGCCACCTCGTCGTCTGCTGCGACGGCACGTGGAACACGCCGGACCAGCTGCAACAGGGCCAGCCGGCCCCGACGAACGTCGCGCGGATCCACCACACCGTGGCCGACCGCGCCGACCAGCCGCGGTACTACCACCCCGGCGTCGGCACCGGCTCGGGGCTGCTGAACCGCCTCCAGGGCGGATTGGTCGGCAAAGGACTTTCGGACAACGTCAAGAGCGCGTACGGCTGGCTCGCCCGCACCTACCGGCCCGGCGACGCCATCTACCTCTTCGGCTTCAGCCGCGGCGCGTTCACCGTCCGCAGCCTGTGCGGCATGATCCGGCGGTGCGGCCTGCCCGCCGAGCTGGTGGACGCCGGGTCGACCGAGTTCTGGGCCCGCGTGGACGAGCTGTTCGCCGACGGCTACCGCGCAGAGGTCACCGAAGCCGCCGAGCCGGTCCCGATCGAGTTCCTCGGTGTCTGGGACACCGTCGGTTCCCTCGGCATCCCGGACTGGCTCGGCCCGCTGAAGCTCCTGGAAGACCACACCGGGCACCTCCCCCGGTTCCACGACACCAAGCTCGGCGACCACGTCAAGCACGCCCGGCAGGCGCTCGCGCTCGACGAGATGCGCGGCCCGTTCATGCCGACGCTGTGGTCGAACCTGGCCGAGGTGGGCGAGGGCCGCACCGCCAAGCAGGTCTGGTTCCCCGGCGACCACTGCGACGTCGGCGGCGGCCACGACCACACCGGCCTTTCCGACGGCGCCCTGCAGTGGATGATCGACGAGTGCCGCGCGGTGACGGACCTGACGTTCGACGACGCGATGTACAAGCAGATCGCGCCGGACCCGCAGGACGTGCTGCACAACTCGCTGCACAGCATCTACACCGTGCTGTGCCCGGCGCCGCGGGCGATCCCGTTCCTCACGGCCGGTTCCCCCGACGTCGCACCGTCCGCTGTGGACCGCCAGGCGGCGCCGCCGATCACCACGGGCCCGTACCGGGACGGTCGGCTGCTCGCGGTCGGCGAGTCGGCGACGGTCGACGTCTACGCGGGACGGCCGTGGAACTGGACGGGCCTCTACCTCGAACCCGGTGACTACGAGTTCGGTGCGGAAGGCACCTGGCTGGACGGGAAGGTCGCGCACCACCCGGACGGCACGGAAGCCGACCCGGGCCTGGACTTCCAGGACGTGCTGCACGCGATCGCGACGACGTCGTCCTGGTTCCAGACCCAGCTCGCCAAGCTCGGCGACGACCGCCGGGCGCGTTCGTTCGGCGGCCGCCGCTGCGAAGGCGAGCGCTGGATGGCGCTGATCGGCTCGGTGGCCGCGCAGAAGCTGGACGCAGAGGACGTCCAGCAGTCCTACGACCCGTTCCTGATCGGCGGCCGGCGGACGAAGTGGAGCAACGAGAAGCGGGGCTACTTCTACGCGTACGCCAACGACAGCTGGCTCGGCTACGCGGGGAACCGCGGCTCGCTGCGGCTGACGGTCCGCCGGCTCTCCTGAGGCGGCACGTCGTCGTCGAGCGGCACGCCACGGCGGTCGCGGCAAGCCGGTCACGTCCAGGCGGTCGCGGCCACGAACGCCACCACGACCTTCGCGCAGGCTCGTCAGCAGGCCGGTGAGCAGCCGGGCCACGGTTTCGGGGACGCCGTAAGCGGTTTGGCGTCCGATGAACGCCTCGGGGTCGACGTCGGCGTACTCGATCTCCCGCGCGATCAGCCCGGCCGCTTCGCCGAACCCGACCACCCGCGGGCCGGTCAGGTCGTGGACCTCGCCGGAATGCCGGTCGCCGGTCAGCGCTGCCACCGCAACGTCGGCGAGGTCGCCGGCGTCGACGAACGGCGCGCCGCCGGCCCCGGTCGGCAGGGCCAGGACGCCCTCGCGATCGTCCAGCCGGCACCGGATTCCCGCACGGCCTCCTCGGCCGCGTGCAGCAGCGAGCCGCCGCGCGCCCACCTCCGCCGCGGTGGCCAGGGCGGTCGGGTACGCAGACCCGACCCGTTCGCGTTCAGCGTGGCGTTCAAACGCGTCCGCGGCGCCGGCCCGTCGGACTGGCGCCGCGGCGCGCCGGACGTCACTTCGTGAGGATGGCCGGGTCGCTCGTGCTCGGGCGGCCGGTCTCCAGGTGCCCCGCCAGGCGGCGCAGGAACTTCGGGTCGCGGTCGGAGGTGATCGAGACGTCGTACCAGTTGTTGCTGCGCCGGGTGTCCACGTGCTCGACGACCCGCGCGCCCGGGCGCAGCTGGCGCGTGGTCGAGCAGCGGCCGTAGGCGTCCGCCACCGTCAGCCGCACCGTGGTGGTGCCGGTGTTGGTCAGGACCAGCGCGAGGTCCCCGCCTTCCTGGCGCGCGCTCACCTCCGGCCCGGCGCCGCCGGCCCGGAACTGCCGCACGAACCCGTTGGGCCCGTAGGCGGTGTAGTCGTAGGCCCCGGCCGCGGGCAGCGCGGCCGGCAGCGACTTGCCCGCCCCCGCCGTGTACGTCCGCGGTTCGCCCGAAGGCGTCACGACGTAGAACGTCGCGCCGGCGCGGCCGTGGTTGGCGAACGTCACCGTGAGGGTGCCGCCGGCCAGCTGCGCGTCCGCCGCCAGGTCGTAGGGCAGCGCCCGCGCCGGCCGCAGCCCGCGTTCCTGCTTGGGCAGCACGTTCTTCGCCGGGACGGCGGGCACGTAGTCGGGGTGCCGTTCGCGGTCCGGCGGCTCGTAGCCGGCGGTGTCCGGCAGCGCGGGGACGCGGGCGTCGGTGCGCCCGAAGTCGAACGCCGAGGTCAGGTCACCGCACACCGACCGCCGCCACGCCGTGATGTTCGGCTCGTGCACGCCGAAGCGGCGTTCGATGAACCGGATGATCGAGGTGTGGTCGAACGTCTCCGAGCAGACGTAGCCGCCCTTGCTCCACGGCGACACGACGAGCATCGGCACGCGCTGGCCGAGCCCGTACGGCCCGGCCGGGTTCGCCGCCGAGCCCGCGAAGATCTCACCCGTGGTGTCCACAGTGGACTGCCCGGCGGACGCGTACGGCGGGACGACGTGATCGAAGAAGCCGTCGTTCTCGTCGTAGGTGATGAACAGCGCGGTCTTGCTCCACACGTCCGGGTTCGCCGTCAGCGCGTCGAGCACCTGCGCGATGTACCAGGCGCCGTAGTTCACCGGCCAGTTCGGGTGCTCGCAGAACGCCTCCGGCGCCGTGATCCACGAAACCTGCGGCAGCTTCCCGGCCTTGACGTCGGCACGAAGCTGGTCGAAGTAGCCTTCGCCGGCCTTCGCGTTGGTGCCGGTGCGCGCCTTCTCATACAGCGCGTCGCCCGGCTTCGCGGTGCGGTAGGAGTTGAAGTACAGCAACGAGTTGTCGCCGTAGTTGCCGCGGTAGGCGTCGTCGATCCAGCCCCAGCCGCCGGCGGCGTCGAGGCCGTCGCCGATGTCCTGGTAGATCTTCCACGACACGCCGGACTGCTCGAGCCGCTCCGGGTAGGTCGTCCAGGAGTAGCCCTTTTCGTCGTTGCCGAGGACCGGGCCGCCGCCCTTGCCGTCGTTGCCGGTCCAGCCCGTCCACATGTAGTAGCGGTTCGGGTCGGTCGAGCCCATGAACGAGCAGTGGTAGGCGTCGCAGATGGTGAACGAGTCGGCCAGCGCGTAGTGGAACGGGATGTCCTCGCGCGTCAGGTACGCCATCGTGGTCGAGCCCTTGGCGGGCACCCACTTGTCGTACTTGCCGCCGTTCCACGCCGCGTGGGTGTCGTTCCAGCCGTGCGGCAGGTCCTGGATGAACTGCAGGCCCAGGTTGTCCGCATCGGGGCGGAAGGGGTAGATGTCGCGCTTGCCGTCGGACTGCGCCCAGACGGACTTGCCGGACGCCAGCGTCGCCGGGCGCGGGTCGCCGTAGCCGCGGACGCCGCGCAGCGTGCCGAAGTAGTGGTCGAACGACCGGTTCTCCTGCATCAGGACCACGATGTGCTCGACGTCCCGCAGGGTCCCGGTCGGCCGGCTGGCCGGGATCTCGGCAGCGCGGGCGATGCTCGTGGAAAGCGCGGAAAGGGCGGCGGTGCCGCCGGCCAACTGCAGGAAACGCCGTCTGTTGACGTCCGTCATGGAGACTCCGGGGGTGTCGTGGTGGAGAGCCGGGTCAGTATGTGCGGGCCTTCGAGAACCTGTGCCGGGCCCGAGGCTAACGGCGGGCGAAACCCTGGTAAACGCCTCTCGACGGACATGATCTTGACACAATTACGGAAGCACGTACTAATGTAGTACTTCACTATGAACGACGTATTCGCTCGTGACCTCGACGACCACCTCTACTCCCCCGGCGTCCGCGGCGCGCTGGCCGAGTTCACCCTCGGCGAGGACACCGGCGTGCTCGAAGCGGCGGCGGCCGTCCGCGCGGCCGCCCGGAGCCTGGACCAGCTGCGCGCGCACGGAACCGACAGCCGCGGGCTCAGCCCCGGCGCCCTCGACGTCCTGATCCGGATCGGCACGGCCGAGGCGAACGTCAAGGACCTGGCCACGTCGGCCGGGGTCAGCTCCCGCAACGTGACCGGCCTGGTCGACACCTTGGAACGCGCCGGTCTCGCCGAACGCGCCCCGGACCCGCGTGACCGCCGCTCGGTGCTGGTCCGGATCACGGCGGCCGGCCGCCGGTGGCTGGAGGAGTTCCGACGGCCGTCACAGCTGGCGATGGCCGCCCTGTTCCGCGGCTTCACGGCCGCCGAGACGGCCCAGCTGCGGCACCTCTGCCTGCGGCTCGTGGAGAACCAGCAGCACCTCGCCCGCCACCTCGAGGACCGATGACGACCCGCGCGACGTCCCGGCCCAGTCCCGCGCCCGCTTCGCAGGCGATGCCCGCGGCTACCTGATCGGATCTTCGACGCCACCCGGTGCTGACAGCGGTGCCCGCCCGCCTGCCCGGGGTCTCGGGCTGAGCTCGAACGCGGGCGGCACCGCCGCGCCTTGTTTACCCGGCTCGCCCCGGCGCAAACCCGCGAACCGGATCAGCCAAGCCGGATCGGCTAAGCCGGGGGCCGCCCGGCGCCGGGGTCGCTCGGGTGCGGCTTCACCGGGGTCACCGTGACCGCCATCCACGCGTGCAGCGGCATCGACTCCAGCACCGCCCGCAGCTCGCCGTCGTCGGCGGCGGCGAACAGGCCGATCGTGTGCCACTCGCCCGGGGCTTCCGGCGGCTTCCACAGCCGCAGGATGTGGCCCTGCGCGGCGAGTTCCTTGCTCCGCGCGGCCTCACGGCGCCGTGTGTCGGCGACCGTCTCCTCGGGGGTGCCCGGCGGGACCGTCGTCACCATGTCGACGAGGAACTCCATGCTCGTGCTCCTTTCAGAGCCGGGAGACCTGGTAGTGGGCGATGCGCCAGCCTTCCCCGGTCCGCCGGACGAGCACGCTCAGGTGCACGGAGATCGTCGGCCGGTCGGGGAACGAGAAGTCGACCGCGGCGTACCCGAGGACGACGTCCTCGGCCAAATGGCGGGTCTCCACGATCCGGTAAGCCGCTGTCATGCCGAGCGGCTGGGCGTCGTAGTACGCCGCCACGCCGTCGCGGCCCACGCTGTACGGGTGCAGGCCCTGGAAGATCGCGTCCTCGGTGAAGGACGCCGCGACCCGCTTCGGGTCGTGCGCGTCGACCGCGGACTTCCAGGCGTCCAGCACCTCGGTGAGGATGTCCATGACGTCAGTGTCCCGCGCTCTGGCCGCCGTCGACGTGCAGGATTTCGCCCGTGACGAACGGCGCGCCCTCCAGGTAGACGACCGCGTCGACGATGTCGCCCGGGTCGCCCATCCGCCCGACCGGGTGCAGCCCCGCCAGGGCGTCGTGCGTCGACGCCGGGTGCATCGGGGTGCGGATGATGCCCGGCGACACGGCGTTCACGCGCACCCCGCGCGTCGCGTATTCGATGGCCAGGGACTTCGTGACCGCGTTCAGACCGCCCTTGGTCAGCGACGCCAGCGCCGAGGGCACCGCGCTGTTCGCGTGGTCGGTCAGGCTGGTCGTCACGTTGACGACGTGCCCGCCCCCGCCGTCCAGCATCGCGGCGATCGCCCGCTGCGTGACCGCGAAGAAGCCGCGCAGGTTCACGCCGGTCACCAGGTCGAAGTCGGCGCCGGTGTACTCGGTGAACGGCTTCGCGACGAACACGCCGGCGTTGTTGACCAGCGCGTCGACCCGGCCGAACTTCGCCAGCGCCTCGTCGATCACGCGGGCCCCGACGGCCGGGTCGGCGATGTCGCCCGCGACCGTCGCGATCCCGGCGTCCCCGGACGGCGTGATGGACCGCGAGTTCGCGACGACGGCGTAGCCGAGCTTCCGGTACGCCTCGACCAGCGCCGCGCCGATGCCCTGCGAAGCGCCGGTGACGACCGCGACCTTCTGGCTGTTCATGCATCCTCCTCGTGAGTGGTCCTCCCGAGCCGAGGATGTGCCGGGCGAACCCGCTTCGCCACGACCGGTTCGCTCTCAGCTGGGAGGCCCGGCCTCCCACCGCACTAAGCTCCCGGTATGGAGCTACGCCAGCTTCGGTACTTCGTGGCGGTCGCCACCGAACTGAACTTCGGCCGCGCCGCGGACCGGCTGCGCATCGCCGGGCCTTCGCTGTCCCAGCAGATCAAGGCCCTCGAACGCGACCTCGGCGTGCGGCTCTTCGACCGCGACCGCCGGTCGGTCACGCTCACCGAGTGCGGCGAGGCGCTGCTCCCCCGGGTCCGCGCGCTGCTGGAGCAGGCCGACGAGCTGCGCCGCACGGCCGCCGGGATCGCGGACCGCGAGCCGGTGCGGCTCGGCTACGTGAACTGGCACCCCGCCGACCTGCCCGACCGCGTGGCGGGCGTCGCGCACCTGCACGTCGACACGTGGGTGCTGCCCTCGCACGCCCAGCTGCGCCGGGTCGCCGACCAGAGCATCGACCTCGCGATCTGCTGGACGCGGGCCGCCGACCTGGCCGAGCACGACCTCGAGGCCCGCCTGCTCGGCGCAGACCGGCTGCACGCGATCGGCACCGGCACGGCCGAGGTGCGGGCGGCGGACGTCGTCGTGCTCATCGACGCCGACACGGCGAGCTGGGCGTCGTGGAACGGCTACGCCGAGGAGTTCGCCGAGACCACCGGCGCCCAGGTTGTCCGCACGCACGACGGCGGGATCACCGGGCCGGCGTTCTTCGACCACGTCCGGCGGCTGCGGCGCCCGGTGCTCAACTCCCCGAAGGGCCAGACGGCTCCGGTCCCGCCGGACCTGGCGCGCCGGCCGATCACCGGCCCGGCGCCGTTCTGGACGTGGTCCCTGGTGTCCCGGCGGGACGAGACCCGCGCGCCGGTCCGCGCGACGATCGCGGCGCTCACCCGGGACGTCGGCTCGCTCGGCCTCGACACCGGGTGGGTGCCCGCCGACGACCCGCACGCGGCGCTCAGCCGAACGCCCGGACCGCCACGGCCTGCCAGTCTTCCCACGTCTTCAGCCGGTCCCGGTACTCCTCGCTGACGGCCGCCAGGGACTTGCCGAGGAACATCCGCAGCGGCGGCTCGGGCGCGTCGACGAGCTCGAGGACGGCTTCGCGCGTCGCGGCCGGGTCGCCGACGTCCCAGTGGCCCTCGCCGGCGGCCGGGTAGTCCGGGTTCGGGGTGCTCCGGCGCGAGCCCACGCTCAGCCAGTCGGTCGCGTACGGGCCCGGCTCCAGGTTGGTGACGTGGATGCCGAACTCCGCGACCTCCTGTGCCAGGGACTGGGAAAGCCCTTCCAGCGCCCACTTCGACGCGTGGTAGGCGCCGATGCCGGGGAACGCGACCACGCCGCCTTCGCTGGTGACCTGGACGATGTGCCCGCGGCGCCGGGCGCGCAGGATCGGCAGTGCCGCCTGGGTCACCCACAGCGCGCCGAAGAAGTTCGTCTCCAGCTGCGCGCGGACGTCTTCTTCGCTGAGTTCTTCGACGCGCCCGAAGTGCCCGTAGCCGGCGTTGTTGACGACGACGTCCAGGCCGCCGAAGTGGCCGGCGGCGCGCCGGACCGCGGCGAACGCGGCGTCGCGGTCGGTGACGTCGAGTTCGAGCGGGAGGATCGCGTCGCCGTGCTTCTCGACGAGGTCGTCGAGCCGCGCGGGGGTGCGCGCGGTCGCGGCCACCCGGTCTCCGCGGTCGAGGGCGGCTTCGGTCCACTGGCGGCCGAAACCCTTCGAAGATCCTGTGATGAACCAAATCATGCTTCCATGCTGAGCCCGTCGAGGCATGAGCACCAGCGATGGTTTCGCATGCTTCCCATGCGTGTTCGTGATGGCTAGGCTGCCGCTGTGGCAGAGGTGACGCTGGTCGGCCTGCGCGTGCTCCGCGAGGTGGCGGCCACGGGCTCGTTCACCGCGGCGGCCGCGGCGCTCGGTTACACCCAGTCCGCCGTCTCGCGGCAGGTGGCGATGATGGAGGCCGCGGCCGGCACGGCGTTGTTCGAGCGGCACGCCCGCGGGGTGCGGCCGAGCCCGGCCGGCGCGCTCCTGGTCCGGCACGCCACGACGGCGCTCGCCGTGGTCGACACGGCCGAGCAGGAGCTGGCGGGGCTGCGCGACCGGCTGGCCGGCCGGCTCTCGATCGGTGTGTTCCCGGCCGCGGCGGCGGTCCTGGTCCCCCGCGCGCTGGCCGTCCTGCGCACCCGCCACCCCGGGTTGGTCGTCACGCTCGACGAAGGCGCGACACCGGCGTTGCTCGCCCGGCTGCGCGGCGGACGCACCGAAGTCGTCGTGATCGGCGTCGGCGACGGGCTGCCCGGCTACGACCTCGACGGCCTCCACCAGGACGTCCTGACCGAGGACGACCTGCGGGTCGCCGTCCCGGCCGGGCACCGGCTCGCCCGCCGCGGCCACGCCGGCGTCGCCGACCTGCGGGACGAGACGTGGATCGTCGGGCGCGGCGGCCGCGGTGAACCCCAGTTCGGCGCCTGGCCGACCCTCGAGGAACCCCGCGTCGGCCACGCGGTCCGCAGCTGGACGACCCGCCTGGGCATGGTGGCGGCGGGGCTGGGCATCGCTCTGCTGCCGGGCGTGGCGGCCGCGTCCGTGCCGGCCGGGGTCGAGGTCGTCTCCGTCGAGGACCCGGCGTGGCGCGGCCGGTCGGCGGTCGTCGTCACCCGGCCGGACCGCTCGGCGGGCGCGGCCGCACTGGTCGACGCCCTCCGCGAGCAGGCGGCCCGGCTGCCCGGCTGATCACGCGCCGAAGAACCCGGCCAGCTCGTCGACGACCGCCGCCACCCGGCGGTCGTACAGGTCCACGTGCGTCGCACCCTCGATCCACCGCAGCCGCTTCGGCTCGGCGGCGTTCGCGAAGGCCTCGGTCGTCATGTGCTTCGTGACGGCCTCGGTGCCGGCGATCATCAGCAGCGGCCGCGGCGCGATGAGCCCGATGAAGCGGGCGGCGTCGAAGGCGACGATCCGGTCGAGACTGTCGGCAGTGAACTCCGCGGCCGAGCGCGGGTGGTGGGCGCGCTCGGTGCGGTAGTACTCGAAGCCCTCGAAGCCGTGCTGCCCGCCCGCGGCCCGCGCCTCCTCGGCGGTCGGCGGGAAGATCGGGAACGAGCCCATCTTCTCGCCGCGCGCCTCCGCGGTCCGGGCCGCGGCCGCCACGTCCAGCATCCCCTGGACGATCGCGGGATCCTGGGTGCCGTCGGCGCCTTCGCGGAACATGCGGCCGATGTCGGCGGCGCTGACCGTCGCGACCGCCTTGATCCGGTGGTCGGTCGCCGCGGCGGGGAGCACGTAGCCGCCCGACGCGCAGATGCCGAGGGCGCCGACGCGCTCGGCGTCCACTTCGGGCCGGGTGATCAGGAAGGACACGGCGGCCTTGAGGTCCTCGACCCGGTGCGCCGGGTCCTCGAGGCCGCGGGGCAGGCCTTCGCTCTCGCCCTGGAAGGCGGCGTCGAAGGCGAGGGTCACGAACCCGCGTTCCGCGAGGAGGCGGGCGTACAGGCCGGCGGCTTGCTCCTTGACGCCGCCGGCCGGGTGCCCGACGACGATCGCCGGGCGAGGCCCGGCCTGCTCGGGCAGGTACAGGTGGCCGGCGAGCTCGAGGCCGGCGCTGGGGAAAGTCACGTTCTCTGGCATGCGTCCAGGTTCATCCCGGCGACGCCGGCGCGTAAGAGGCGGGTCTTCGCCCGGGACGCCGTCTTCGGGGGAAGGATCCTGCCCACCCACGGGCGGCGGATCCCGGGGACAATCGACCCCATGGAGCCCACCGGACAGCCGAAGGAGCTCGGCGCCTTCCTCAAAGCCCGCCGAGCCCGGTTGAGCCCGCAGGACGTCGGCCTGCCTGAGCCTGCCTCGCAACGGCGCGTCGCCGGGCTGCGCCGGGAAGAGGTGGCGCAGCTCGCCGCGATCAGCGTCGACTACCTGACGCGGCTCGAACAAGGCCGCGTCCAGGCGTCGTCGGCCGTGCTGGCGACGCTCGCCCGCGCCCTCCGGCTGAGCGACGACGAACAGTCCTATGTGCACGAACTGGCGGCCAAGCCGTTCCGCCGTCCGCGGCGCCGCTCGGCGGAAAAGCCGCGCCCGGCCGTGAAACGGCTCCTCGACCAGCTCGCCGAGACGCCCGCGATGGTGCTCGGCCACCGCCTCGACGTCGTCGCGTGGAACTCCGCGGCGGCGGCGTTGTTCACCGACTTCGCCCGCTACCCGGCCCACCGGCGCAACTACGTGTACCTGCTGTTCGCGGACCCGGCGATCCGCGCCCTCCACGTGGACTGGGAAGAGGCGGCCCGCACGGCGGTGGCCTCGTTGCACCTGGAGGCCGCGCGCGACCCGGACGCCCCGGAGCTGGCGGACCTCGTCGGCGAGCTGTCCGTGCACCACCCGGAGTTCCGCGGCTGGTGGGCGGCGCACCGGGTGACGAGCGCGGGCTACGGCGTCAAGCACTACCGCCACCCCGTGGTCGGCGAGCTGACGCTGGACTGCGACATGTGGGAAAGCCCGGACGGCAGCGGCCAGCGGCTCATGGTGTTGACGGCCGAGCCGGGCTCACCGGCCCACGAAGCGTTGCGGATCCTGGCTTCGTGGACCGCCGAGCCGGTCACCGGGTGAGGTCCGCCGGAGTGGCCGGTCAGCCGGCCGACGAGTCCGGTTCCGGCGTGTTCCGCCGGCGGACGAGGACCGCCGTCGCGAGGATGCCCGCCGCCACCACCGCCGCCAGCGCCAGCATGCCGATCCCCATGCCGTGCGCGAAAGCCGCCCGCGCGGACGCCACCAGCGGTGAGCCCGGCTGTCCGCCGGCGACGGCCAGCGCGCCCGCCAGCGAACCTTCCGCCGCGTCGCGGGCGGGTGGCGGCAGCGCCGAGACGGCCGAGCGGACCGAGTCCGTGTAGGCGGCCGAGAGCACACTGCCGACCAGCGCGATCCCCAGCGCCGCACCGACTTCGCGGGTCGCGTCGTTGACCGCCGACGCCACGCCGTACTGCGACGGCGCCACGTTGTCGAGGATCGCGCTCGTCGCCGCCGGGGCCGTCACGCCGATGCCGCCGCCCAGGACGCACACCGCGACCGCCAAAGCGACATAACCACTGTCCACAGTCAACTGTCCGATGAGGATCATCCCGGCGCCGATCACCGCGAGCCCGCCGCACGTCACCGCCCGCAGGCCGAACCGGCGGACCAGCGGCGCCGAGGCCAGCGCCAGCGGGAACAGCGAAACCGCGACCGGCCACAACGCCAGCCCGGACTTCAGCGCCGAATACCCCTGCACCAGCTGCAGGTACTGCGCCAGCGCGTAGAACATCCCGAACGCCGCGGTGAACTGCACGGTCACCGACACCGAACCGGCCGCGAAAGCCGCGTTGCCGAACAGCCGCACGTCCAGCAGCGGGGCCGCGCGCCGCAGCTCGTACCCGACGAACAAGACGCCGAGCACCAGCCCGGCCGCGATGGACCCGAGCACGACGCCGTCGCCCCAGCCACGGTCGGCGACGCGCAGGATCCCGAACACCACCCCGCCGATCGCCAGGGCGCCGAGCACCGCTCCCATGACGTCGAACCGCTGGGGACGCGGGTCCCGCGACGTCGGCACGGTCAGGCTCGCGACGACGAGAACCACCGAGAACACCGCGGGCCCGAGGAACACCGAATGCCACGAAAAGTGCTGCAGCAGCACCCCGGCGAGCACGAGCCCGCCCAGTCCGCCGATGCCGGCCACCGCCGCCCAGATGCCGATGGCGCGGCCACGCCGTTCCGGCGGGAAGCTCGCGTTGATGATCGACAGCGTCGCGGGCATGATCATCGCGGCGCCGAGCCCGGTGACGGCCCGGGCCACGACCAGCCACGCGGACGTCTCGAGGAACACCGGCGCGGCGCAGCCGAGCGCGAACACCAGCAGCCCGGCGACGAGCACCCCGCGGCGGCCGAACCGGTCCCCCAGCGCGCCGGCCGGCAGCACCAGGGCCGCGAGCACCAGCGTGTAGACGTCGACGATCCAGGTCTGCTCGGCCTGGCTCGCGCCGGTGTCGCCGGCCAGCGCGGGCAGGGCCGCGTTCACGATCGTCACCATGGCGATCACCAGGCCGACGGCCGTGCACATCACGCCCACCGTCCACGCGCGGCGGCCCGGGGTCGGCACGGCCACGCCGGCGGGTTCGAGGTCTGCCCGCATGCACCTCGCTCCTCGTCGCAGGTCTCCCCTCCGACGCTACGTTCGGATACCGAGACTCACCGGCGGGGCCTGTCTCGGTTCCCCGGCTTGAGCACGTCCTCGACCAGGGCGCTCACCATGCCCCGGGGAACGCCCGCGCCGGTCAGGACCGCGTAGACGATCGGGCCGACGAGCGCGTCCAGCGTCGCGTCGAGGCCGAGGCGCGGCGAGACCTCCCCGGCGTCGATCGCGGCGGCGAGCAGGGCGCGTTCCTGCTCGCGGCGCGGCCCGAGGTAGCGCTCCTGAAAGCTCTTCGCGGCGGCGGGATCGTGCTGCGCCTGCGCGAGGAGCGCCAGGTAGACCTGGCCCGCCGGGTCGCGGGTGAGGAACCGCGCGAACGCCCTCAGGTAGCCGCGGAGGCCGTCCGCCGTGGGCTTGTCCACCGGGACGGGCACCTGCTTGGCGCTGTCTTCGATGAGCGTGTCGAGGAGGATCTCGACCTTGGACGGCCACCAGCGGTAGATCGTCTGCTTGGCGACGCCGGCGCCGCGCGCGATCGCTTCGACGGTCAGCGCGGCGAAGCCGTGTTCGGCGAGCAGGTCGTCCGCGGCGTGCAGCACGGCCAGGCGCGCGGCTTCGTCACGCCGGTTGCCGGAGCGCGTCCGGGGCGGCGGAGAGCTGTCGGGCATGCGCGTCACGATACCCGGCGCGGCATTTGCCGAGACGCACCGTCTTGTCTAGACGCAACGTCTCGTCTAATCTCGCGGTCGTCGACCACGAAGGAGTCACCGTGTCCCACCGTCAAGCCCTCGTCATCGGCGCTTCCCGCGGTCTCGGGCTCGTCCTCGCCGGCGAACTCGCGAAGCGCGACTGGCACGTCATCGCCACGACCCGACGTCCCGGCGAAGAGCTGACCGGCGCCGTGGAGGCCGAGACCCTCGAGATGACGAGCCAGGACGAACTGGCCGCGCTCCGCGAGCGTCTCGCCGGCCGCCGGCTCGACCTGCTGTTCGTCAACGCCGCGATCGACCGCGGGAACCTGCCGATCGGCGACGTCCCGACCGCGATGTTCACCGAGGTGATGGTCACCAACGCACTGAGCCCGCTGCGCGTCCTCGAGGCGCTGCGCGACCTCGTGGTGCCCGGCGGGACCGTCGCGGTCATGTCGTCCGAGCAGGGCAGCATCACCCGGAACACCGAAGACGGTTTCGAGCTCTACAAGGCCAGCAAGGCCGCGCTCAACCAGCTGATGCGCAGCTACGCGACCCGGCACGCCGGCGACGGGCACACCAAGCTGCTCATCGACCCCGGCCACAACCGCACCCAGCTGGGCGGCCTCGACGCGCCGCTGGCCCCCGAAGAGAGCATCCCGGCCGTCGTCGACGTCCTCGAAGCCCAGGCCGGTGCACCCGGCCTGCAGTTCCTCGACCGGAACGGCGAAACCGTGCCCTGGTAGCGGCCGCCCGGCCTTGCAGGCAGCAGCGACACCCGAGCGCGCCGGATAAAATGGGTCCGTGATGCTGTCCGGGGAAGAGTGGTTGGCGCGGGTCTTTCGCCCGGCCGTGGCCGGGGTGAGCCGTGCTCAGCCCGTCGGCACCGTTTCCGTGGATCCGTTGCGCCTGCTGGGAAGCCGGCTCGCGGCGCAGGTCGAGGCGCTCGGCGACACCGGGGTGCTCACCGACGAGCAGGAACGAGCCGCGCTCGCCGCTCTCGAGGAAGCAGGGATCGGGCCGGAAGTCCGGTCGATGTCGGCCTCGGCATCGTCTTCGGCGTCCACGGGCGCCTTCGCGGCCGTGCGGGCAGGCGCGGCGCCGGTCAAGCCGCCCGCCCCACCGACGTTGCAGGGCGTGCTGGCGGGACCGCGGCAACTCGGACAACTCGACGGCCGGCCCGTCACGCTGATCTCGGCGGAGCTGTGGAGCGACCGGATCGTGGTCGACCTCTACACGAACCCCGGCCCGGAACACCGCGACAGACGGGCGCAGGCCGCGCGCGAGCACCTGGAATGGGTGAAACGCCAACGCCGCGGGCAGGCCACCGGACGACCGGCCCGGGCGCCCGCCGGCTCGCCCTTGGCCGACCTCACCTGGGACCTACGCGACGCGCCGGGTACCGCATACCGCCGAACCGGTGGCTCGGCCGAATCGGGCGACCACCTCGACCGGCAGCGAATGCACTGGTTTCCGGCACCCCCGGCGGACTTCGGACGGCTGACCCTGCTGGCCACCGACCCCACCGGCACGACCGTGCTCGACACCGAAATCCCCGTCCGTCCGTCAACCGCGTAACGCCACCTGCCCGCAGGGTCACCATTTCCCGAACCGCGTCAATGCCCTGTTATCCGTTCGCGCATTGGTAACCTGACTTGGCTCAAATTAGTGTGCACCGCGGTCGTGGATGCGGGTGAGAGCATCGCGGAGGTCGTCGGGTAGCGGGTCGACGGCGGTGAGGATGTGCTCGCCGGCCGCTGCCTCGCCACCGCCTTGAGTGCCTCCAACGCCGCATCGTCATGCGCCGAGCCGATGTGCTCGATGTCCCGCGACCCGCGACGCGAGGAGTGCACGATCTGCACCGCCCTGGCCCCCGACGCCGTCTTCACCGTGCACACGACGAAACCGCAGCTCATCAGCCAGCACCCTACCCAAGATCAGCGATCTTGAGCCAAAGCCAGGTAAGGTGACGGAATGGTCATGCGGGTGGCGATTCCCGTGCTGCCGTGCCGAGATGTGCAGGCAGCGCGGTCGTACTTCACGGACGCGCTCGGATTCGACACCATATTCACCTGGGAGACCCCGCCTAGCTACGCGGCCGTGATCCGCGACACCGCCGAGTTCCACCTGTACGCCGAAAGCAGCGTCAGCCCGGCCAGGGTGACGGTTATCGTCGACGACGTCGATTCCTGCCACGACGAGCTGCGCGCCCGCGGCGCCGACATCGTCGAACCACTGGCTGACCGGCCCTACGGGATGCGCGACTTCACCGTACGGACACCCGATGGGCACTTGTTGATCTTCAGCCAGCCGCTCACCGAGAACGGGTGACCATCAGCGGACCAGCCGGAAGAATGACCGGACCTCGTCGGCGAACAACGCCGGCTGCTCGAACGCCGCGAAGTGGCCGCCCTTGCCGGGCTCGTTCCAGTACCGGATGTTCGGGAACCGGCGCGCCGGCCGACGCGGAGATCCATTCGTCGACCTGCCGGAGGCTTTCCCAGTACAGCCGGGTGGATGAGGCACCGGTGCCGGGCAGCCAGTAGAGCATCAGGTTGTCGAGCAGCTCATCCCGGGTAATAACCCGATGCAGGTCGCCACCGGAGTCGGTCCACGACCAGGACTTCTCGACGATCCAGGCGCAGAGGGCGGCCGGCGAGTCGACCAGCCCGTAGCCGACCGTCTGCGGCCGGGTCGACTGCTGCGCCGAGCATCCGGAGCCCCTCCCGCAATGTCGCGAGCGCCGCCCGCTCGGCACCGGTGAGGACGTCCAACGTGGCCGGATCGGGCGGTGCGAGCGGCGGCATGAGATGGATGCCGGCAACCCGATCGGGTTGCCGTTGACCGATGCTGGTGCCCCAGTCGCTGCCCTGGGCGCCGAACCGCCGGTAGCCGAGCCGGGCCATCAGCTCGCACCACGCGTCGGATATCCGCTCGATCCCCTACCCAAGAACAGCGATCTTGAGCCAAGTCAGGAACCGCGTAACGCCACCTGCCCGCAGGGTCACCATTTCCCGAACCGCGTTAATGCCCTGTTATCCGTTCGCGCATTTGTAACGGCAGGCATAGTCAGCACGATGCCTCGGCGTGAGCAGACCAAACCCGGCCTGCCCGCCGCACGCGCGCTCCGAGCAGGCTCGTAGGTTGTGGAGAACAAATGGAGATCGTCAACACGCTGTACGAGGTCGGGTTGCCCACACTCGCGGGTCTGTTCGTCTTCCTGGCCTACCTCAAACCCACGATCCGGCTGCTCAACCGCACGATCCACCGAAGGTTCAAGCTCACCCGACTGGTCCGGGCGACCTGGATGGTGCTGACATTCCTCAGCTACGGCCGATCACGCACGGAGCTCTACCGGGCGGCGTGCATGCGCGTCGAGGCCGAATTGCTGCACCCTCGACCACTACGACCGGACCGCTGGGAGTACCGGCACCGGTCCGATTTCCGGCTGGACGTGCAGACCTACCGCAAATCGCTCCGAGAGTGGCGTCGCAAGATCGGTTTGCTGGCCGACAACCTGATGAAGAAGTCCGACAAGAACAAGATAGTCGTGGATACCTGCTTTGCCATTTCGGACGTTCAGGACGAAATTCTGGGCTATTTTCGGGTCCGGCTCGCGGAAAACGCGAAGATCGACCCCAACCCGGAAGTCTTCGTGGCCGAGGTGCACGTGCTGGAGGCCTTCGTGGCGCCCTTGCAGTTGCTGTCCGGGCTACTGGGAAAGTACGACGAAGATTGGCCCCGGCTCATCGAAGGCCACCGCGCGACCGTCGACGAACTGGACGACAGTCTCGGCGACCTCCCCAGGTTTCAGGCTTTTCTGTTCACGTGCTGGCTGACCTGGGGTCCGAGCATCCCGTTCGGCACGTGCCGGCGCTGGGGCGGGCACAAACTCATGCAACTCGGCTACGGAGACGAGAGCAACTCCATTGCGCTCGCCGTGCAAAGCGCCGACGAACCTCCTCCGCCTCGGTCGGCCCGCGGCGGGCACGTGGTCCTCGCCGAAGGCTGGCAGGTGACCGGGGTGATCAAGACGGCGGCCGCGGTCGACCACCTGAAGCTGTGCAGCGCTCAGACCGAGGTGCTGCGCGCCGGACACAACCAGCTCGTGCTGGAGGCGAGCGGCCCGATCAGCGCACCGAGTGAGGCGGACAGCATCTACTACTCGGCCTACATCTGGGTGATCGTCGTCCTCTGCGACACCGATGGGCGACCGAGGCACAGCGAACCGTGGAAGAACATGTTGACGTTCTTCGAGCACGGCAACGTGGCCGACGACGCCACCTACCTGATGCTCAAGCGGCAGCTGGCCACCAAGGTGCAAACCTCCCTGGAGTCGATCCTGCGCGATCATCCCGAGCTGGTCCTGAGCTTTGCCTGCGCGATCGACGAATGCGGCTGTGGTGAGCCGATCAGGTACCCGGCCCCGCCCGGTGAATCCATGCGCGAGCTGCTGTTCACCGAGTCCTGGCTGACGCGGCTGGACGCCGAGGGCCGGCGCGCCCGGATGCGCACCGCGCTCAGCGGCAAGGCCCGCGTCGCGCACGCGGCCTGCAAGCTCCCGAACACCGTGGCCGGCTACCAGAAGGACCAAAGCAGCACGAAACCCGACCCGACCGACCGGCGGCACCCGGAGGTGCTGGTCGGGTGATCCACTTCCACGACCTCACCGCCACCGACGCGGACATCGCGACGCTCACGGCGTTCTACCGGGACCACTACGCCGCCGAGTTCCCCGACCCCGACGAGCGGGAATCGCTGGCCAACATGATCGAGTACCTGCGGCTGCGCGAGCGGGGTTGGTACGGGCACAACAACTACCACATCATTCTCGCGTCGAGGAACGGTGTCACGGTCGGCTGCTCGGTCCTGGACTACTTCGCCGGGCCCAACGCGGGCATGATCGAATTCCTGATGGTGGTCCCCACGATCCGCAACGCGGGCGTGGGACGGGCCCTCCTCGCCGAGACCGAACGCGTCCTCGACGCGGATGCCGTGTCGGCGACCGGCACCCCGCTCGCCCATGTGTTCGCCGAGATCAACGACCCCTTCGTCCCGACCGGGACGCCGGACAACATCGACCCGGCCGACCGCGCGCTGATCTGGGACCGGTGGGGCTTCCGCGGTCTGGACCTGCCCTACGTCCAGCCGGCCCTGTCCGAAACCCAGGAACCGGTCACCAACCTGCTGCTCATCTGCAAGACGTTCGGCAAGCCCTGCACGCCGCGGACCGTGTGCTCGGCCGTGGCCGACTACCTCCGCTGGGCCATGCGCGTGGCGGACCCGGAGCACTGCCCGGAGTTCAAGGCGCTCGCGGCCCACCTGGCCACGCTCGCGTCCGTCGGAACGTTCTCCCTCGCGCGCTACGTGGGACATCCGATCCCGCACGTGCGGCCGCTGACCGCGCCGGCGGACCCCGACTGGGCCGCCACCATGGACCTCTACCGCGGTGCCTTCGGCACCACGGAATACGGCATCCCCGAGTCGGAGTTCACCAGAAAATACCCGGTCCCCCGGCATTTCTGGGCACTGCGCCGCACACCCGGTTCAGCGGTCGCCGGCCTGGTCACGTTCTTCACCCTGACCACCGCCGGCTTCGGCGGCTACGGGCTGTTCACCGGCGACCTGCGCGGCATCGGCGCCCTGCGCCCGATGATCGCCCAGGTGGAGCTCCAGCTGCTCGCCGACCGCCCGGCCACCCGGGGCTGGTACGTCGAAGCGGCGCCGAAGACCGACCGGGCCCCGCTCCGGGCCGTCGGCTTCGTCGAGCTACCGGTCCGGTACACCGTCCCGTCCCGAACCGGCGACGAACTGCCCGCCACGCTGATGTACAAGCCGATCGGCCGGCACTATCCACCGACGCTCCCGGCGGAGTCCGAAGTGGAGGTCGCTGTTCGGGAAATCAGGGAAGTCGTCTACGGAATTCACCCGGGCGAATCGGTTCACCGGCCCTGAAGGAGCGGTCAGAGCTCTCGGACATGACGGACTCTGGAGGCAATCGGGTTTGGCCTACCGGCCGGAACGAGCCCGAGCCGGTGGTGCGGGGCGACGCACCGGCGCCGCCCCGCACCCGACCCGGTGCTACTGGATCAGGAACGGCGCCGACACGTCCACCGCGTACGGTGTCGTGCCGTTCTTGTCCAGCTGCAGCACATAACTGCCCGGCACCACGGCGGGCGGGCCGGACGCGTTGATGTCCGGTGCGCTTTCCGCCAGCGCCGCCGCCGGGAAGGACACGCGCACGACCTGGGAGCGGCCCGGGTCGAGCGTCACCCGTGCGAAGCCGACCAGCCGTTGGGGCGGGACGACCACCGGGCTCACCGGCTGGGCCACGTACACCGGCACGATGTCGGTGCCGGCCCGGGTTCCGGTGTTGGTGACCGTGAACGTCGCCGTGGCTGTGCCGTCGCGCGCGATCTTCGGTGTCACCGCCAGGTTCGTGTGGGTGAACGTCGTGTACGACAGGCCGTACCCGAACGGGAACTGCGGGTTGTACGCGTTGCCCGCCCCGGACGCCGTGCCCGGCAGCTGGTCGAAGAACTTCGGCTGGTCCCCCAGCGGGGACGGGGCCGTCCCGGCGAAGTCACCGCCGACCGCCGGCGCGTCGGACGGCCAGCTGATCGGCAGCTTGCCCGCCGGGTTCGTCTTGCCGAACAGCACGTCCGCCACGGCCGTGCCGGCTTCCGTGCTGCCCTGGTAGGCCATCAGCACCGCGTTCGCCTTCTCCGCCGGGCCCAGCCCGACCGGCCGGCCCGCGACGACCACGACGATCACCGGTTTGCCGGTCGCCTCCAGTGCCGAGATGAGGGCCTGCTGGTCGGGCGCCAGCGCGGGCGCCGGGTTGTCGCCCAGCCCTTCCGCGTAGGCCTTCTCCCCCACCACCGCCACGTAGGCGCTGGTGTCCGCCGCGGCCGCGACGGCGCTGGCCTGGTCCGGCGCGTAGACCGCGGCCGGGTTCGCGGCCCGGATGCCGCCCAGCACGGTGGTGCCCGGCGGAATCTGGTTGTCCGGGCCCATGCAGCACACGTGCCCGGCACCGGCGACGCCCTGCCAGCTGACGCTCCAGCCGCCGAGCTGGTTGGTCATCGAGTCCGCGCTCGGGCCGGTCACCACGACCTTCGCGCCCGCCGGCAACGGCAGCGCGTTGTTCTCGTTGCGCAGCAACGTGACCGACTCCCGCGCGGCCTTCAGCGTCTGGTCACGGCCCGCGGTGACAGCGGCGTTGGCGGCGTTCGGGTCGACGCACGGTTTCGCCGGGTCGGCCACGCACGGCTGGTCGAACAGGCCGAGCTGGAACTTCAGCGTCAGGATGCGGCGCACGGCCTGGTCGATCCGCGCGCGCGAGATCTTGCCCGTGTCCACGTCCTGCAGGATGGCGGTCTGCCACCCGGCCGCGTCGAAGACCTGCATGCTCATGTCGACGCCCGCGTTCACGGCGGCGGCGATGGCCCCCGGGAGGTCCGCCGCGATGTGGTAGGCGGTCTGCAACGCGGTGACGTCCTGGTAGTCGCTGATCACGACACCCGGGAAGTGCAGCTGGTCGCGCAGGACGTCGGTCAGCAGGTAGTGCGACGCGGTGGCGGGCACGCCGTTGATCGAACCGGAGTCGACCATGACGGTCCCGGCGCCCGCGTCGACCCCGGCCGCGTAGGACGGCAGGATCGTCGTCTGGAGGTAGTTCATGGGGAGCAGCGCCTCGACCCGGTCGTGGCCGTTGACCGACTGCGAGTAGCCGGCGAAGTGCTTGACCGTCGCGCTGACGTTCAGTTCACCCCGCTTGCCGGGCGTCTGCATGCCCTTGATGTTCGCGGCCCCCATCGCGCCGGCCAGGGCCGGTTGCTCGGCCCACGTCTCGTAGGTGCGGCCCCACCGGTTGTCGCGCGCGAGGTCCTGGACCGGGGCGAAGTCCCAGTTCCAGCCGGTGGCGCGCAGCGCGTCCGCGGTCGCCTTGCCGCCGGCCTGGGCGAGCGCGGGGTCCCAGGTCGCGCCCATGCCGAGGGACTGCGGGAACAGCGGCGCCTGCCACGGGTGGCCGAAGCCGTGCACCGCGTCGACGCCGAACACCACCGGCAGGTGCAGGCGCGAGTTCTTGATCGCGTACTGCTGGATGATGTTGTACTCGGTGGCCCAGTCGTAGCCGGTGTTGCCGACGCCGCCCTTGCCCGTGGTGTCGACCGGGTTCTCGGTGCCGCCCGCGAGAATCGAACCGACGTTGGCGTCGACCAGGATTTTGCGCATGCAGTCGGGATTCGGGAGGTTGAATCCGTTGTTCCCGCACGTCGTGCCGTTCGGGTCGGTCAGCGTGGTGACCAGCTGCTGGTCCATCTGGCCGACTTTCTCGGGCAGCGTCATCGCGTGCAGCAGCGCCTCCACCCTCGCCGGCACCGGGCGATGGGTGTCCAGCCAGGGCGTGGCGCCCGGGTCGATGGCGGCGCTGCTACTGGCGGTGAACGCGGATACCGTGAGTGAGATCGCTGCCGCGAGCACCGTGACGGTGGCGCGGGTACTGCGTCTGTTTCTGCGGAACACCAGACCTCCTTCAGCCGTGGTCGGCACGGACCGGCCGCGTGGATGCGAGCGCACCGTAGGCACCTTCCGCCGGGCTGTAAAGCGCCGAACGGCGGCCTGGCGCCCATTTGTCCACACCTTTAAGTAAGAGTCGTCCCCGTTGTACGTTGTCGACGAGCCGTCGACGCCGATGGAGAACTTTGGCCGCGTGGCTAGGAGGCAGGGTGCTGGAAGCGCTGGGCATGACTCCCGAGGAAGAACGCGTCTACCGCGTGGTCGTCGGCGGGTACCGGACCGCGCCCGACGAGATCGCGGGCAAGATCGGCGTGGGCCTCGGCGAGGTGGAGCCGATCCTCGACGTCCTGCTGGCCAAGGGGCTCGTCAACCGGACCGAGGGGCACTACGTGTCCGCGCCGCCGGATGTCTCCCTCGGGCCGCTGCTGGTGCACGGCCAGGAGAAGCTGGAGGCCGCGCGGGCCGCGGTGTCCCAGCTCGCCGAGGAGTACCGCGGCAGCGCGCGGCGCCGGGACTCCGCGCAGCTCGTCGAGGTCATCACCGGGGTGGATGCGATCCGGCGGCAGGCCCTCGCCATCCAGCGCGGCGCGCGCGAAGAGTCCCTGTGGTTCTGCCTGGAGGGCAACGTCGCGATGGCGGCGTCGGAGAACGTCGAAGAGGCGCTGGCGCAGGCCCGCGGCGTGCAGTACCGCGTGATCTACGAGACCGGCCTGCTCGAGGAGCCCGGCCGGATCGTCAACGTCCTGGAGGGGATCGAGGGCGGCGAGATCGCCCGCTCGATCCCGAAGCTGCCGGTGCGCCTGGCCATCTCCGACCGCAAGGTGGCGCTGTGCCCGCTGGTCAGCCACGACAGCACGGGCGAGCCCACCGCCGCGCTCGTCCGGGAGAGCAGCCTGCTGTCCGCCTTGGTCGCGTTGTTCGAGGTCTACTGGGAACGCGCGTCGCCGCTGCGGATCGGCGACACCGCGCCCACTCCCCACCTCGATCCCGACGAGCGGCGGCTGTTGTCCCTGCTCATCGGCGGGGTCAGCGACAAGTCGATCGCGACCCAGCTCAACGTCAGCTACCGGACCGTCCAGCGGCGCCTGCAGGACCTGATGCGCCGGGTCGACGCCCGGACCCGGATGCAGCTGGCCTGGCAGGCCAGCAAGCTCGGCTGGCTGGACGAGCCGAGCCCCGGGCACCTCCTGCCGCGTGACGGCGGGAGGCGCCCGGAGCCCGTCCGCTAGCTGAGCCCGTACGCCCGCAGCACCGTCTGGTCGACGGCGTTGCCCGCGGTGTCGGTGGCCTGCACCCGCAACGCGACGTAGGAGTTCGTGGCCCCGAGCGCCGGGTGGTCGATCGTGGCCTCGTAGGACTTCCCGGTGCGCTTGACGTCGGCCGCGCGCCAGGTCTTGCCGTCGTCGTAGGACGCCCAGGCCTGCACCGAACGCACGTCCGGTGTGGCCATGCCGTCCTGGAACCGGGTGGTCAGGCCGATCTTGGCCCGGCGGCCGGCCGGGAGCCGGTTCCCGGCGTCCGCGTCGACCGCGTAGTCCAGCTGCAGCAACGGGAGCAGCGCCGGGGCCGCCGACCGTGCCGAGTGGAACGTCCACGACGTCTGCGTGCTGGTGCCGAACAGCCACTCCGGCGAATCCCGCCGCACCGACAGGTCGAGCCGGTAGGTCGCCGGGTCCGCGCCGGCCGGGAAGGTGCCGAACGCGTACGGCTGTTCCGACACGAGCTTGCCGTCGCGGAACAGCTTCGCCGCCGTGACGGCCGGCCCGGCCTGGTCGTCGCCTTCGTTGAAGCCGTAGTGCCCGGCCTGGCTGTCGACGAACTCCGGGATCCTGATCTGGAGCTTGTCGCCCTCACGGGTCGAGTCCATGCCCGGCACGCCCCGCGGGACGGCCGGACGGACGACCGGCGCGAACCAGTCCTCGGTGACGTTCTCCTTGCCCGTGTAGGTGCGCGGCGCCGCAGTCATGCCGCCCTGGAGCGGGGACATCTCGTCCCAGATCAGGCCGTGCTTGACCCGGTGCTGCCACAGGGTGTCCCCGGAGCTGACGTACTCCTGCCGGGTCGACGGCGTCGTCACGTACCGCTGGTACTCGTTGACGGCGAAGTCCTGCCACGGCTTCCAGGCGAACCGCTGCTCCTTCGCCTCGCCGCCGCTGCCGGTCTGGCGGTAGTGCGTGGTGACGGTCGCGGTGTTCGCCGCGGTGACCTTGTGGACGGGCTTGTCCGGGATCCGGTCGCGCTCGGTCTGCACCACGTCGTAGAGGTACGGGCTGACCGCGACCCCCTGCAGGCTCAGGAACGTCGGGAACCGCTTGATCTTGGCGAGCAGGGCGAGCCCTTCGTCCCGGTCGAGCTGGACGGTCGGGATCGTCAGGAACGGCGCCGCGCTGATCGACGGCACCGAGGCGGTGCCCCAGCCGTCCGGCACGACGATGAAGACGATCGCCGCCCCGGCGGCCGCGGCGGCGCGGGAGACGTCGTCGCGGTTGTAGTCGGCCGGGTCCGGGTCGACGATCGCGGCCTTTCCGCGCACGTTCTTGAAGTCCGCCGGTTTGCCCTGCCCCGCGGAGACGGCCTGCAGCAGCCGCCAGCCGTCGAGCTTGGGCGACCCGGCGAGGTAGCGGTTCGTGAGCGGGTCCCGGCTGCCCAGGACGTTCACCGTCAACGGCGGCGCGATCCTCGACCAGCGGGAGCCGAACTCGAAGGCCCCGGTGGTCACCTTCGGCGTCGGGGTGACGCGGAGTTCCCGGGTGTAGTCGAACTGCATGGCGTAGTTCGCGATCCGGCGCGGGCCGAGCTCCCGGTAGGTGTAATAGCTCCAGATCCCGGCCTGTTCGGACGGCTGCGGGGTCTGGATGTCCACCTTGACCGCCTTGCGGGCGTCCAGCACGACGGTCGTGTCGCCGGTGACCCGGATTTCGGGCAGGACGACCTGGAAGGCGGTGAGCCCGTCCTCCGTGCCGTCGACCTGGGCGGTCAGGTAGTACACGCCGTCGCCGACCTCGACGGTCAGGCTGCCACCGCCCAGCCAGGTGTTGACGTCGTAGCGGTAGTCCTCGCCGTACATCAGCAACCACGGCGCCATGGTCGGCTTGCCCTGCAGGTCGAGGGCGGTGAGGGTGACCTTGTGCTTGGGCGCGGTCTTGTCCGCGCCGAGCGCGGTGTGCACCACCACCCCCTCGGCCGTCGCGGTGAGCCGTCCGCTATAGGTGCCCGCGGCCAGCTTCGCCGGGTCGCCGGTGATCGTGACGCTCGCCCGGCCACCGGCCGGAACGTCCACAGTGGACTTGTCGAGCCGGATCCCGTCCCCGGCGGGGACACCGCCGAGGGACCTGGCGTCCAGCACGAGCTTCAGCGAGACCGGCGTGGTGCCGATGTTGGTGTAGGTGACCTCTTTGGCCACCGGCGCCTTGGCGTTCTCGACCGCGCCGAGGTCGAGCGTGCCGGTGCCGAAGACCTTCTGCTTCACCGCGCGCGCCACGTCGACCCGGCCGCCACCCTGCTCGAACACCGAAAGCCCGTTGGCTGTCAGGGAAGTGCTCGCGAGTGCGTCCTTGAGCTGGCTGCCCTTCCAGTCCGGGTGCTGCTGGGCGAGGATCGCCACCGCGCCCGCGACGTGCGGTGTCGCCATCGAGGTGCCGGAGGCGGCGGTGTAGTGGTCGTCGACGACGTCGCCCATGGCCGTTCCCGCGGCGCGGGCGGCGACGATGCCGACGCCGGGCGCGGTGATGTCGGGCTTGACGGCGTTGTCGCCCAGCCGCGGGCCGCGGCTGGAGAACGACGCCAGGCCCTCGTCCCGGCCGACCGCGCCGACGGTCAGCGCGGCGGCGGCGGTGCCCGGCGAGCCGACCGTGTAGGCGCCCTGTTCGCCGTCGTTGCCCGCGGCCACGACGAAGAGCGTGCCGGTCTGTTCGCTCAGTGCGTCGAGGCCGACGCTGAGTGCGTCGGTGCCGTCGGTCGGGCCGCCGCCGAGGCTCATGTTGACCGCCTTGGCGCCGGAGTGCGCCGCCCATTCCATCCCGGCGAGGACCCAGGACTCGTACCCGAAGCCGTCGTCGTCGAGCACCTTGCCGACGAGCAGTTTCGCGCCCGGCGCCGCGCCCTTGAGCCGCCCGCCCGAGGCGGCGCCGGAGCCCGCGATCGTCGAGGCGACGTGCGTGCCGTGGCCGAAGTGATCGGTGGTGTCGGGGCTGGTCGTGAAGTTGACCGCCTCGCTCACCCGCCCGGCCAGGTCGGGGTGGGTGGGGTCGTAGCCGGTGTCGAGCACGGCGACCGTGGTGCCGGTGCCGTCGAAGCCCGCGGCCCACGCCTCGGGGGCGCCGATCTGCGGGACGCTGCGGTCGAGGGAGACGCGGACCCTGCGGTCCAGGGAGATCCGCTCGACGTTCCCCGACGAGGCCCAGAACGCGGCGGCGTTCGCCTTGCTGGCCCGTGCCGAGCGGCCGTTGACGCTGGTCAGGGTCGCACCGAGGTCGGCTTGGGCGGTGGTTTTCCGGAGGTCCGTGCCCTGGCGGTAGGTGAGGATCAGCGGGAGGGTCGCCGACTGCTCGTCGGCGTAGCCCTCGGCGATCAGCTCGGTGACGTCGAAGAGGGTCTTGTCGACCTGCTTCGCGCCCAGCCGAGGGGTGACGTCCTCGGGGAAGACGCTGAGGTGGCCGTCGACCTCCTGCTGGTGGAACCGGATCTTCTCCCGGCCCGGCGCGGGCTGGACGGTGGCGGCCTGCTTGCCGCCGGGCTGCCGTTCGACCTGGACGACGTCGCCGGTGAGCAGGGTGACCGAGTGCCGTTCGACGCCCGCGGGTGCGGCTTTCGGGGCGGCGTCCGCGACCCCGGTGGTGCCCGCGGCGAGGGCGCCGACGCAGGCCAGGACCAGAACAGATGATCTCCAGTGCATCGCACCAGGCTCGCGCCGGCGCCGTCGGCCGTCACTAGGGCCGGCGCGTCCGAATCACGACACGTCGCATCTTCGTCAGCGGGGGAACGCCGCCACGAGGAGCCGCCGGAGCTCGTGCCGGCCGTGGTCGTCGAGCCCGGCGAGGACCCGGTCCTCGGCCTCGGCGACCTCGGGATCGAGGCGCGCGAGCACGGTCATGCCCTCGCGCGTCAGCGTGGCGGGCAACGCCCTCCCGGACGGCACCGTGGCGGGGCGCGTCACCAGGCCGCGGTCCTGCAGCTCGCGCACCACCTTGTTCATCGCCTGCGGTGACACCTGGGCTTCGCGGGCCAGCTCGGCGTTGGACTTGGGCGACCGCGCCAGCATCCGCAGGCAGAGGTACGCGGGCGCCGCCAGGTCCGCGGGCCCGAGCACGGTGGCGGCCACCTCGGCGCGCAGGGCCGCGGTGACGCGGTGCAGCAGGTAGCCGAGCGGCTCGTCCCGGAAGCTGTCCATGTCAACCATGTTGACATATATCAACCCAGTTGACACTCTGGGGTGCATGAACTCACCGTTGTTCGAATCCGCCTACCGTGGCCAAGCTCCCGAGATGGGGGTGGGCTTCCGTCCGCCCTGGAGCATCGGCGAACCGCAACCCGAGATCGCCGCGCTCATCGACGTGTTCCACGGCGAGGTCCTCGACGCCGGCTGCGGCGAGGGCGCGACGTCGCTCCGCCTCGCCGAGCTGGGCTTCACGACGGTCGGTCTGGACCAGTCGCCGACGGCGATCGAGCTGGCCCGCGCGGAAGCCACCCGCCGCGGCTTGCCCAACGCCGCCTTCGCGGTCGCCGACATCAGCACGTTCACCGGCTACGACGGCCGGTTCGGCACCATTGTGGACAGCACGTTGTTCCACTCGATGCCGCTCGAACTGCGCCGGGGGTACCAGGAATCGATCGTGCGCGCGGCGGCGCCCGGCGCGTCCTACTTCGTGCTGGTCTTCGACAGCGCGACCGTGCCCTCGGACAAGGTCAACCCGGTCTCCGCGGCGGAACTGCGGGAGGTGGTGGGCGCGTACTGGACGATCGACGACATCCGGCCGGCCCGCATCCACGCCAACGTCGCCGAGAACTTCCCGGACTTCGCGGCGTTCGCCGGCAGCGACGTCCGGGAGGAGGGCAACGGCCGCAAGTCGGCCCCGGCCTGGCTGCTGTCGGCGCATTTGTCCTGATCGCGCCGACGAGCGGAAGCTAGAGTCGCGGGGTGGACGACGCTTCGACGCGAACCGCGCTCTTGGTGGCGAGGGCGGCCGAATCCCGCGGTTGCCTGCAGCCGGGCGACTGGCCGGATGTCGCGGTCAGCCTGCTGCTGGAAGGCAACGAAGATCCCGAGATCGCCGAACTGGCCGGGTTGAACCGTCGGGCGAACGGGTGGGACACCGCCCCGTTGGCGGACGCCGTGTGCGCGCGGCACGAAATCCTGGTTCCCGGTGAAGACGAGTCGACGGATCTCGTCGCCCGGTTGATGGCGGACGACCTCCGCGCCCGGCCGGCTGAGGTCAGTGCGCCGATGATTCGCCTCCTGGCCCGGTTCGCGTCCCCGGACTTCGACTCGGACCTGGCGAACCGGTGCTTCGCCGCGGAGGAATATCTGGATTGCGGCTGCGGAGAGGTCGATCTCGAATTCGAGGCAGAGCTGCAATCGATGCCGACTTTGGGGCTGCCCGCGCGTGTCGTGCAAGCACTCGCGCGACGATTGCGTTCGACTCTTCCCGCGACCCAGCCCGCTCACGGGCATCACTTGCCGCCTCCTGGGGCGGTGTCTACGGTCCGGTGATGCCTTTGCGACTGCTGGCGGTGACGTTCGAGGCCGACGACGCGGGTGAAGCGGCACGCTTCTGGGCCGCCCTGCTCGGCCGGGAGGTCGTCGAGGACAACGGCGGTCTGCTGCTGCCCGGCGGGGATACCCAGCTCGGCCTGCGGTTCGTGCCAGGCCGCGCCGGCCGGCCCGGCGCGAACCGGATGCACCTGCACCTGATCGGCGCCGACCAGCGGCACACGGTAGCCACGGCGGTCCAGCTCGGCGGCCGCCACGTCGACGTCGGGCAGCGGCCCGAAGAGACGCACGTCGTCCTGGCCGATCCGGCGGGCTACGAGTTCTGCGTGATCGAGCCCGGCAACGCCTATCTCGCCGGGTGCGGCCCGCTCGGCGAACTCACCTGCGCCGGCAGCCGCGAGACCGGCCTGTTCTGGAGCAAGGCCCTGGACTGGCCCCTGGTGTGGGACCACGGCGAGCAGACCGCGATCCAATCACCGCACGGCGGAACGAAAATCGCCTGGGACACGTGGGACGGCCCGCCCGCGTCACAGGACCGGCAGCGCTTCGAGCTACTCCCCACGGACGGCGACCAGCAGGCGGCGGTCGACACGCTGATCTCCCTCGGCGCTACGCGCCTCGAGGCTCACGACGACGGCACTGTCGTACTGGCGGATCCGGACGGCACGGAGTTCTGCGTGCGATCACCTCAGCCGGGGTGACCGCCGCCGCGTCGTTTCGGACGTACCCCCGGTGATGCCGAACATCCGCACCTGCCACGAGCCGGTCGACGACGGCCGGTTCCCGGCCCTCCCCCGGCTTTCGTCGCCGGGGTTTCAGCCGCACCCTATTTCGCTGGTCACTCCACCAGTGGAATCGCGCCCGATATCAGGCCACATGTACTATTCTCGCGACTGCGTGGCCGGAACGGACACGAAGGGGAGGACCGTTGGGGTTCAGTCGTGACGATGTCGCGTTCGCAGAGCTGGACATGCCGGACGTGTCGGCGGTCAACGCGCAGCTGGACGACCTTTTGCAGCCTGGTGGCGAGCGAGTCGAACCGGCGGCCGAATACGAAGCGCGCGACCCGAGCCGCACCGTCAAGGTGACCGTTGACGCGCAGCGCCGGTTGTCCGATGTCGACATCCAGCTCAGATGGGCCTCGCGCATCCCTGCCGAGCAGCTCGCCGGCGTCCTGTTCGACACCTATGTCCAGGCCGTCCAGCGCGCGATGGTCGTCGAGCTCGCCAACGCCGGCGACGAGCAACCCGGCCGGCCTGGTGAAATCGAGCCCGATGACGTCACCGGAAAGACCTTCGACGAGTGGATCGCCGGCATCAAGGCACGGATCAGCGACGTGGACACGCAGCTGGAAGCGATCCAACGCCTCGAGGCCGGCCGGAGCGGTCCGGTCTCGGCCGAGGTCCGCAGCCCTCTCGGATTCTTCCTGCTCCACCTGCGGGACGGCAGTCCGACCGGAGTGTCCGGCTCGGTCACCACGCTGAGCAGGGCCGGCGCGGACCGGCTGCGGCAGGACTTCGTCGAGGTGTTCGCCACCGCAGGGCTCGCGGCACCCAGCGCAGCGGTCAGCCGGCCGGCACCGCGGTCCCCCGCGAGCCCGGGGGACGACGAAGAGCCCTTCGAATTCCGGTACGACGAGTAGAGGAGGCAGCCAGCCATGGTCGGCTACAAGGTAATCACCTCTGCGGTCCGCGCCGAGGGAACGAAATGGCGTGGATTCGCCGACACCGTGAACAAGGTGACCCCCGTCGTCACCAACGCGACACTGGGCCCGGCCGCGTTCTTCGTCGGCGACCCCGTCACTCTCGTCGTCGGGATGTTCAACGCGTCCGCGCTCAGCGACACCTACGAAGCCTTGCGCTCCTACGTCGAAGGCGCGCTCAAGGGCGCCGCCACCGAATTCGACCAGATCGACGGTGCCCTGCAGAAGACCGCGCAGCTGTACGACCAGGCCGAAGAGATCACCGAAATCGATCTCACACAGATCTACGGAACGCCGCCGAGGTAGCAGATGGACACCCCGTTCAACCCGTTCGGCCCCGCCGGGCCCGAAGAGTTCACCGGCCCCCTCGACGACTTGTTCGGCAAGGTCGAGGCCAAGATCAAGGAAATCATCGACAAGTACAACGCGGCCGTGCACCACATCAACGACTGGAAGTACGTGCTCGGTCCGGCCATGATCTGGATCTCCGACGGGCTGCAGAAAATCCGCGACGGCCTGGACAAGGTCGTGAAGCTGGTCCAGTACGCGGTCGAGCACCACACGCCGGTGGTGTCGCTGGTCGTGCAGAGTTTCAACTGGCAGGACCACGTCCAGAAGGACATGTCCGCAATGGTCGGTTCGGTGGAAACCCCGGCGGATCCCAACCTCGCCTACTGGGAAGGCGGGGGCGCAGAGGCGTATGGGAAACGGGCGGAGAAGCAGCGTGAAGCAGTCGAGGCCATCGGCGCCCAAGGCGGCAAGGCCGATGCGATCAGCAGCTGGCTGATGACCATCGCCAAGCTCAACGTCAACTTCATGACCGGTCTGGTGGAGGTGGTCGCCAACTTCCTCGGCGCCCTGGCCGAAGCCGCGCTCGACGGCGCGACCGTCATCAACCTCCCGTTCGCGGTCAAAGACCTCGCCGGCGCGATCGGCGGGCTGGTCACGGACGCCGTCAAGCGGCTCGGCGCCATCGCCAACCAGGTCATGGACACCCTCAGCAGCATCCGCGACGCCAAGAGCCTGATGGTCGACTCACGACTGCCCGGCGGGCAGTGGCCGCAGGCGGTCAACCTGTGACTCCCGGCCACCCGCCCCACAGCGGGACGCCCCGGCCACCGAAACGCGGACTCGGCACCGGCCCGGTCATCGCCATCGTCGTCATCGGGGTCATCGTCGTGGCCGGCATCGCGGTGGGCGCGTTCGCCCTGCTCGGCCGCGGCGGCGGCCAAGGTGACGTGGACGGCAAGTACCCGGCCACGGCGCTGCCGACCTGCGACGACGTCGCCGGCCGCGTCGGAGATCTCCCGCCGAAGAGTTCCGACACGAAACTCGAGGCGAGCCCCGGCTGGCTGTGCACTTTCACCGATGCGGCAGCTGCGAAATCGACGCATCTCGACTTGGAGGTCGGCACCGTCCAAAGGGAGCACACCGCGTTCGACACGGCTGCCTCATCGGGCGTGTACGAGCTCGACCCGGCCCTGCAGCTGGGCGAGAAAGCGGCCTGGGGTCTCGCGCCCAGCGGGCAGATGTGCGAGCTCGTCGTCCTGGACAGCAACGCGAAGTTCAAGGTCGGCGTCGACGACCCCAACGCCGCCCGCAACGACACGCAAACCTGCAAGGATCGCGCGACCGCGATCGCGCGCACGATCTACGACTTGCTGCAGCCTCGGTAGCCCACGATGAATGACCGGGCGTCGCCGGTCTCCATGAGCGTCAACGCCAGCAGGCTGTCGGCGTTCGGATCCGGGCCCCCTACCTCGGTGCCTGAAAGCCGCCGATCTTCTGCTCCACCAACTCGGCCAACCGCAGCGGGGTGCGGTCTTCGAACATCGGCCCGATGAGCTGGACGCCCACCGGCAGGCCCTCCGGGGACCTGCCCGCCGGGATGGCCGTTGCCGGCAGGCCGGGCATGGTCGCCACCCCCGCCCAGACCAGCTGGTCGAAGTACGGGTAGTCGGTTCCGTCGATGTCGATTCGCCGTTCCAGCGGGTTCGGGTGGTGGTCGTGCGGGAACGCCGGCGTCGGCGTGATCGGGCACAGCACCGCGTCGAACTCCTTGAACAACCGCCGCCAGGCTTGGCGGTGGTGGTCTCGGCGGGTGTTCGCCGCCAGCCAGTCGTGGTGGCTGAACGACAGGGCGCGCCGCCGCACTGCGTCGAGGTTCTCGGCGTCCGGCAAATCGTTCGGGTCCAAGGGGAAACGCGCTACCGAGCCGGAAATCAGCAGTTGCATGTAGAGCGTCGCGGCTTCGGTCAGGTCCGGCAGCAGCGGGCTGTGGCGTTCGACGCGGGCGCCGCCGTCGGTGAGTGCGGCCGCCACGCCGTTGACGGCTTCCCGGACCGCGGCGCCGGTCGGGATCAGCGGGTGCTCGTCGAGGACCAGGACCCGGAAGTCGCGGAGGTGCTCGTGGCGGGCCGGCGGCAGCTCCAGGCGGTACGCCACGCCGTGCGTCAGGGGGTCCGGCCCGGCCATGACGTCCAGCAGGAGCGTGAGGTCGCGGGCCGCACGCGCCATCGGGCCCACGACGGCGAGGTCCAGGTCGACCGGCAGGGCCGGCTCGGACGGCGGGACCATGCCGCGGTACGCCGCCAGGCCGAGTGTCGGCTTGTGCGCGTAGACGCCGCAGAAGTGCGCGGGGGTGCGCAGCGAACCGGCGAGGTCGGAACCGAGGGACAACGCGCCGAACCCGGACGCCAGGGCCGCCGCCGACCCGCCCGAGGACCCGCCCGACGTGCGGCCGTGGTCCCACGGGTTGTTCGTCGTGCCGTAGATCTCGTTGAAGCTCTGGATGTCCTGCAACCCCAGCGGCACGTTGGTCTTGCCGAGCACCACCGCGCCCGCGGCCTTGAGCCGCGACACCTGGACCGCGTCCTCGGCCGGCACGTGGTCGCGGTGCGGCGGCATGCCCCAGGTCGTCGGCAGCCCGGCGATGTCGTACGACTCCTTGACCGTCACCGGGACGCCGAGCAGCGGCCGGTCCTCGCCCCGAGCGCGGGCCTGGTCGGCCCGGCGCGCGGTGGCGCGTGCACGGGCGAAGTCCGGTACGCAGATCGCGTTGATCGCCTTGTCTTCGCGCTCGATCCGCGCGATGGCCTCTTCGGTCAGTTCCACCGACGTCACCGCACCGGCGCGCATCGCGGCGACGAGTTCTTCGGCCGTCTGAAAGCTCCACTCCATGGCGCCGAAGCTAGCCACCGGCCGGAGCAGCCACGAAATTCCCGTTCACGCAACGGCCGGAAGGCGGCGCTCCCCCGTCGAAGGTGCCCCGCCGCAGGTCAGAGCCCCGAAAGTGGCCGGTTGAACGCGCAGGAGCCACGAGCCGCCCCGGCGGGCAACAGGATGGACGTCTCAATTTCCGGGGCCGTTGTCGGATCCGGTGCCGGCCGTTCGTGGAGCAGGTGAGCGGGCCACGACGAGCGCACCGCCAGGACCACAGGAGACGAGATGGCACACCCGGAACCCGTAGCCCGCCGCATGTTCGACCTGGTCGAGCCCATCGGCCTGGTCCCCTACTTCGCCGACGAGCCGGACGCCGCCCTGATGGCCCTGGGCCTGCGCAACCCGTGGGACGCCTACTTCGCCGGACGCGCCGCGCCGCTCGGCCGCGGGGTGCCTGCCGAGCTGGTCCACGCGATCTTCTACAACTTCGCGCCCGGCGAAGTGGCGCGCCACCTCCCGCGCGTCTGGGACCTCACCACGCCCGAGGCCGCACTGGCCGCCCGCGAGCAGGGCTGCGCCGCGGGCATGCGGCGCATCCTCGGCGACCTCGCCGGCGACCCCGCCGTCGCGCGCGCCGGCGATCTCCTGCTGAAGGCCGCGACCAGCGCCCCCGTCGAGGGACGCGCCCTCTTCGCCGCCCTCCGCGCGCTTCCGGCACCGCAGGAACCCGTGGCCCGGCTGTGGCACGCGGCCACGCTGCTGCGCGAGCACCGCGGCGACGGCCACGTCGTCGCCTTGCTCGCCGAGGGCATCGGCGGCACGGAGGCCCACGTGCTCCACGCCCTGTCCGCCGGCATGCCCGCGAAGGAGTTCGGCCGGGTCGGTCACCTCCCCGCCGCGCAGCTCACCGCGGTCATCGACGGCATGCGTGAACGCGGCTTGATCGGGACCCACGGCTGGCTGACCGCCGCCGGCCGGGCCGCGAAGGACCGGGTCGAGGCCATGACCGACCGGCTCGCGAAGGCGCCGTACCGCGCGCTGAGCGCCGACGAGTTCGACCGCCTGGTCGCCGACCTCGAACCGCTCTCCGCCGCCTTCCGGAAGGTCTTCCCGCTGTAGTGGCCGGCGCAGCACGGCGAGGTGGCGGGGACACCTCGGGCGGCGAAAGCTCCCAGGCGCGGGCCTGCTCGCCGGTGGCGTGCCGGCCAGGGTGCGCAGCGGGACCGGGTGCGCGAGTGCCTCCAGCCGCAGCGTGACCGGCTCCAGTGAGACCGGTTTCGACGACCCCGCCGCCGCCGTGCTCCGGACACCGGGACATTTCCCCAAAATCTTGGTAAAAGTCCTTCCGTCACCGAGGTCGCCGGTGGTCCCCTCAGTTAGGAAAGGTTCCTAACGATTGAAGGGAGACACCCCCAGCCATGTCATCCCGTAAGCGCTTCGCTCTGGCGGCCACGACGGTTCTTACGCTCGCCACGCCCTTCGCCCTCCACTCCGCCGACGCCGCCACGATGACCACCACCACCGCCACCCCGGACAGCGCGACCTACACGGCCGCGCAGGTCCTGGCCGGGGTCAAGAAGAACAGCACGACCGCGAACAAGGTCAACTCCAAGCCCCACATCAACACCATGACGCGGTCCCAGAACGTGAACGTCTACCAGGTGACGAAGGGCGTCTACGCCTACAGCTCGAGCTTGGCCGTGGACGACGACGGCAGCGACCCCGACCCCGATCCCGACCACCAGGGCGAGACGACCTTCCAGGACAGCAACGGCAAGCAGCTGGCCGCGCACCACGTGCCGTTCTACGTCCTGGGCGACGACTGCTACGACCGCAAGTCCCCCTGCCCGCACTTCTTCTACAAGGAACACAACATCAAGGGCAGGCAGTTCGCGCTGATGTTCTACAAGAGCAAGGTGATCGGCGCGATCTTCGGTGACACGCAGACCGGCAACAACCAGACCACCTCGGACAACGACTCCCGCGAACTGGGCGAGGCGTCGGTGAAGTCGGCCTCGCTGCTGGGCATTCCCAGCAGCGGCACCACGGGCGGCGTCGACAACGGCGTGACGGTCGTGATCTTCTCCGGCTCGTCCTGGGTCGTGAACGGCACCAACGCCACCCTGAACGGCAACGCCCAGGCCCTGGTCGACAAAGCGCTGAACACCCTCGGCGCGAGCATGGGTCTCTAGCCCGGTCCCCGGCCCGGAGTCAGCGGTCCCTTTCGGACGGCCGGCCCCGGGCCGGGTTCACCGCGGCGTCCTCGGGCCAGTTCCAGCGAAGCCCGAAACACCCGGGGCGGACGTTGCCCGCCGCGGCCGTGAACCCCGTCGCGGTCCGCCGGACGCCCCCGTGCGGGCCGGGTGCCACGACGGCGACCGCGGCCGGCGTCATCGGCGGCGTGAACACCGCGGTCAGCCGCAGATCCCGCACCGTGCGGTGGGTCCGGTGGAACCAGTGGTCGTTGCGGACGTCGTCGTCGAACAGCACTTCGCACTCGATCCGGCCGGCTTCGGACGCGAACAGCGGCCGGTCCAGGTCCAGTTCCAGCAGCGCGAGCCCCTGCCCGGCGACGACCCGGCGGCGGCGCAGGACGCAGCCGCGGGTCCGGCCGAGCACGGGGATCCGGTCCCGGGAAGCACCGCGCACCAGCACGACGGCACTGTGGGCCGTCCCGGTGGCGACCAGCGTCACGGCGGCGACCAGCCGCTGGTTCACGCCCTCGTGGTCGAGGTACAGCGTGTCGCACCGGGCAACCGTGCGCACCGGCGGCACGGTGCAGTCGGCCAGCGCGTCGCGCAGGGATACCGGGGCGCCCCAGGCGTTCGCCAGCCGGTGCACGTCCTGTGTGGACCGGACGGCCGGGCCCCGGCCGCGACGGGCACTGAGCACCGCGGACAGTTCGCCACCGCGCAGGTGCAGGACCTCCTCCAACGTGGCCAGGGTCGTGGCCACGTCGCGCTCGGGCCGGCTGCGACCGCTGCTCCAGTAGCTCAGAGTCGCGACGCTGACCCGCGTGCCGCGCACTTCCAGGGCGCGCTGGAGCCCGCGCAAGCTGAGCCCCGCGCGGCCGATGGCGGCGCTGAGCGCGCAGGCGAACGACGTCTCGGGCATGCGCCGATGATCCTCGCTTTCGCCGCGGAGCACGAGCCCCGAATACTGTTAACGACTTTTGCCGGGTACCCCGCCGAGACGGGAGTGGTCACCCTCGTGGACGTCGAAACCGCTGCGGCACAAGGATTCGCCGCCGACCACGAAGGACCACACCCATGCGGAAAACTGCTGTCACCCGCGTCGCGGCCCGCGCCCTCGCCTGCGCCGTGCTCGCCGCGGGAACCGCCGCGCCCGCCTCGGCGAGCGGGCTGCCGAGCTTCGAGACCTGGCTCGCCGACGTCCACCAGGCCATGACCGGCGGTACCGGCTACCTCGACACCCGGGTCTCCCACGGCGGTTCGAAGCTCGCCATCGTGACCGACATCGACAACACCGCCCTCGAAACCCACTACCGGCCCGGCCACGCCACGCCGGACGTCCTCGACTTCGCCCGGCACGCCAAAAGCCTCGGTGTCAGCGTGCTCGTCGCCAGCTTCCGCAGCGACGCATCGGACGCGAAGGAGGCTCTGACGAGCGTCGGCTACCCCGTTGACAAGGTGTGCGTCCGCCGGAGCGGCGAGCAGCACGCCACCGACACGAAACAGCGCTGCCGCAAGGAGTACGCGGCCGCGGGCTACACGATCATCGCCAACGTCGGCAACCGCCCCGGCGACTTCACCGGCGGAAACTACGAAAAGGCCTTCAAACTGCCCGACTACGACGAGCAGCTGCCCTGACCCACCCGAGCCGGAAGCACCTCCGCCGATACCGCACCACGAACCGGCAAGTCAAGGGTTCCGCGCACCGGAGTACCTGAAGCGGTTCCCCCGAGTGGAGCATTCCGGGTTCCGGTCTCCGGCCATGGCTATGATCCTGCGCAAGGTCACACGACTCCGGGGGCGATCACGCGTACTGTGCGGGTGACCAACCGCTTAGTAGGCTCGCGGGCACGAGCCCGCTTCTCAACGACGAGGAGGTCCCCGTGACCGATTCCCCTTCCCGTGTCGCCGTGGTCACCGGTGCCGGCCGCGGCATCGGTGCCGCCGTCGCCGCGCGGCTGGCCGATGACGGCTTCGCCGTCGCGCTGCTGGACCTGGACGAGGCCGGCGTCAAGCAGGGCGCCGAGGCGATCGTCGCGAAGGGCGGCAAGGCCGTCGGCGTCGCGCTGGACGTCAGTGACGCCGAGCAGGTCGAAGCGGCCGTCACCCGGGTCGCCGACGAGCTCGGCCCGCCCGTCGTGCTGATCAACAACGCCGGCATCACCCGCGACAACCTGATCTTCAAGATGACCGAACAGGACTGGGACTCCGTGCTCGGCGTGCACCTCAAGGGCTCGTTCCTGATGACCCGCGCGGTGCAGAAGTACATGACGCAGGAGAAGTACGGCCGGATCGTCAACCTGTCCAGCACGTCCGCGCTGGGCAACCGCGGCCAGGTCAACTACTCCGCCGCCAAGGCCGGCATGCAGGGCTTCACCAAGACCCTCGCCATCGAGCTGGGCAAGTTCAACGTCACGGCCAACGCGATCGCACCGGGCTTCATCGCCACCGACATGACCGCCGCGACGGCCGAGCGCCTGGGCATGGGCTTCGAGGACTTCAAGGCCGCGGCCGCGTCGCAGATCCCGGTGCAGCGCGTCGGCACGCCCGAAGACATCGCGAACCTGGCGTCGTTCCTGGTCAGCGAGGGTGCCGGGTTCATCTCCGGCCAGGTCATCTACGCCGCCGGCGGACCGAAGGACTGATCACGATGCGCGAGTTCGAGAACCTGGACGCCTTCGCCGCGGCGGTCGGCGAGCACCTCGGCTACAGCGACTGGTACACGATCACCCAGGACCGGGTGAACCAGTTCGCCGACGCCACCGACGACCACCAGTGGATCCACGTCGACGAGCCGATGGCGGCGGCGGGCCCGTTCGGCGGCACCATCGCCCACGGCTTCCTGACGCTGTCGCTGCTCTCGGCGTTCGGCCCGAAGATCTACAAGGTCAACGGCATCAAGATGGGCATCAACTACGGCCTCAACAAGGTCCGCTTCCCGCAGCCGGTGAAGGTCGGCTCGAAGGTGCGTGCCGGGGCCGAGCTCGTCGAGATCACCGACATCGAGGGCGGGAAGCAGGCGGTGTCGCGGTGGACCGTCGAGATCGAGGACGCGGCCAAGCCGGCCTGCGTCGCCGAATGGGTCACCCGCTTCCTCGCGTGACACCTCCCGGTAAGCGTCACTTTCCCGGGAAAGTGACGCTTACCGGGCGTCTCTGTACGTCATACCGACTAGTCGGTATGCTCGCCCGGACGAAGCTTGAGGAGGCTGCATGAACCCGCCAGGACTCGACCTGGTCCGCCTGCGCGCCCACCTGGACGCGCACCGGCCCGGGATGGTCGCCGGGGAGCTGACCGCGGACGTCGTGCAGGGCGGCCGGTCGAACCTCACCTACGTCGTGGGCGACGGCCGCTCGCGCTGGGTGGTGCGCCGCCCGCCGCTCGGGCACGTGCTGCCGACCGCGCACGACATGTCCCGCGAGTTCCGGGTGATCTCCGGCCTGCACGACACCGCCGTGCCGGTGCCCGAGGCGCTGCTGCTCTGCGAAGACCCGGACGTCCTCGGCGCCCGGTTCTACGTCATGAGCTTCGTCGAGGGCACGCCCTACCGCACCGCCGAAGAGCTCGCGGAACTCGGCGAGACCCGCACGCGGGTGATCGCCGACGCGCTCGTCGACACCCTGGTCGACCTGCACGCCGTGGACCCGGCGGCCGTCGGGCTCGGGGACTTCGGCCGGCCGGAGGGCTTCCTGGAGCGGCAGCTGCGGCGCTGGAAGAAGCAGCTGGACGGCTCCCGCAGCCGGGACCTGCCGGGCATCGAGACGCTGCACGACCGGCTCGCCGCGGCGGTGCCGGTGTCCGGGCAGCCGTCGATCGTCCACGGCGACTACCGCCTGGACAACGTGCTGGTCGACGCCGGTGACGAGATCTCCGCGGTGCTCGACTGGGAGATGTCGACCCTCGGCGACCCGCTGACCGACCTCGCGCTGCTGGTGGCCTACGCCGAGCGCGACAAGGTGTCGCTGCAGTTCGTCTCGAACGCGAGCTCGGCGCCCGGCTACCCGACGACCGACCAGGTCGTCGCCCGCTACGCCGAACGCTCGGGGCGCGACGTCTCGCAGCTCAACTGGTACGTCAGCTTCGCGTTCTTCAAGCTGGCCGTGATCCTGGAAGGCATCCACTACCGCTACCAGCAGGGGAAGACGGTCGGCGCGGGCTTCGAGGGCGTCGGGGCCGGTGTCCCGCTGCTCATCTCGCACGGCAACGAGATTCTCAAAGAGGAGAAGTAAATGGACTTCGCGTTCGACGAGAAGACCGAGGAGCTGCGCGGGAAGCTCCTCGAGTTCATGGACTCGCACATCCACCCCGCCGAGCCCGTGTTCGAGCAGCAGCTGGCCGAGCGCGACGACCCGTGGGCGATCCCGCCGGTCATGGACGAGCTGAAGGCCGAGGCGCGCAAGCGCGGCCTGTGGAACTTCTTCCTCCCCGGCGAGCACGGCGCGGGCCTGACGAACCTGCAGTACGCGCCGCTGGCGGAGATCACCGGGCGCAGCATCCGGCTCGCGCCGACCGCGCTCAACTGCGCGGCCCCGGACACCGGGAACATGGAAGTGCTGGCCATGTTCGGCAGCGACGAGCAAAAGAAGCTGTGGCTGGAACCGTTGCTGGAAGGCGAAATCCGGTCCGCGTTCGCGATGACCGAACCGGACGTCGCCTCCTCCGACGCCCGCAACATCGAGACCGCGATCCGGCGTGACGGCGACGAGTACGTCATCAACGGCCGCAAGTGGTACATCTCCGGCGCGATGAACCCCGCGTGCAAGATCTTCATCGTCATGGGCAAGACCGACCCGGACGGTCCGCCCCACAAGCAGCAGAGCATGATCCTGGTCCCCCGCGACACCCCGGGCCTGACGGTCAAGCGCGGCATGCACGTCTTCGGCTACGACGACAGCGACCACGGCGGCCACGCCGAGGTGCTGTTCGAGGACGTCCGCGTGCCGGCCGAGAACCTCATCGCCGGCGAGGGCGACGGCTTCGCGATCGCCCAGGCGCGGCTGGGCCCCGGCCGCATCCACCACTGCATGCGCGCCATCGGCATGGCCGAGCGGGCCCTGGAGCTCATGTGCCGGCGCGCGATCTCGCGCGAGGCGTTCGGCAAGCCGATCGCCCAGCAGGGCGTGGTGCAGGACTGGATCGCCGAGTCCCGCGTCCGCATCGAGCAGCAGCGGCTGCTCGTGCTCAAGACCGCGTGGCTGATGGACACCGTCGGCAACCAGGGCGCGCACACCGAGATCCAGGCGATCAAGATCTCGACGCCGGCCGCCGTGGAGTGGATCCTGGACAAGGCCGTGCAGGTGCACGGCGCGGGCGGTGTCAGCCAGGACTTCCCGCTGGCCGCGATGTGGGCGGGCAACCGCACGCTGCGCCTGGCCGACGGGCCGGACGAGGTCCACAAGCGGTCCCTGGCCCGCCGTGAACTGAAGAAGTACCTGTCGGAGGGCGCGAAGTGACTGTCACCGCCGAAGATCTGACGCGCCAGGCGCAGGAGTTCCTGGCCGCGCACGACCCCGCGTCGACCGACCGCATGGACTTCCTGCGGGCCCGGTTCGACGCCGGGCTCGCCTGGATCCACTTCCCCGCCGGGCTCGGCGGGCAGAACGCGCCCCGGGCGCTGCAGTCCGTTGTGGACGGTGTGTTCGCCGACGCGGGCGCGCCGGACAACAACCCGCGCCGGATCGGCATCGGCCTCGGCATGGCCGCGCCGACCATCCTCGCCTTCGGCACGCCGGAGCAGCGCGAGCGCTACCTGCGTCCCCTGTGGACCGGCGAGGAGGTGTGGTGCCAGCTGTTCAGCGAGCCGGGCGCCGGCTCCGACCTGGCCGCGCTGGGCACCCGGGCCGTGCGCGACGGCGACGACTGGATCGTCACCGGCCAGAAGGTGTGGACGTCGGGCGCGCACGAGTCGCAGTGGGCGATCCTGGTCACCCGCACCGACCCGGACGTGCCGAAGCACCAGGGCATGACGTACTTCCTGTGCGACATGACCGCGCCCGGCGTCGAGGTCCGGCCGCTGCGCCAGATCACCGGCGAGGCCGAGTTCAACGAGGTCTTCCTGACCGACGTCCGGATCCCGGACACCCAGCGCCTCGGCGCGGTCGGCGAGGGCTGGAAGGTCGCGCAGACGACGTTGATGAACGAACGCGTCGCGATCGGCGGGCACGTCCAGCCGCGCGAAGGCGGACTGATCGGCATCGTCGCCAGGACCTGGCGCGAACGCCCCGAGCTGCGGACGCCGGAGCTGCGTGACCGCCTGGTCCAGCGCTGGGTCGAGGCCGAGACGCTGCGGCTGGCCGGCACCCGGCTGCGTCAGCAGCTGACCGCCGGGGCGCCCGGGCCCGAGGGGTCGGCGATGAAGGTCGCGTTCTCGGAGCTGAACCAGGCGCTCACCGGCCTGGAGGTCGAGCTGCTCGGCGAAGAAGGCCTGGCCTACGACGACTGGACGTTCCGGCGCCCGGCGATCGTCGACTTCACCGGCCGCGAAGCCGGCTACCGCTACCTGCGCGCGAAGGGGAACTCCATCGAGGGCGGCACCTCGGAGGTCCTGCGCAACATCATCGCCGAGCGCGTGCTGGGGCTGCCCTCGGAGCCGCGCGTCGACAAGGACGTCGCCTGGAAGGACCTCCCCCGATGACCGACCTGCTCTATTCCGACGTCGAGGAGGACCTGCGGGCTTCGGTCCGGGACCTGCTGAAGGCGAAGGCCACTCCGGAGGCGCTGCTGGCGCGCGTCGAGACGGCCGAGGGCTACGACCTGAAGCTGTGGCGCACGCTGGCCGACGAGGTCGGCGTCGCCGGGCTGGCCGTGCCCGAAGACCTGGGCGGGCACGGCGCTTCGGCCCGCGAGGTGGCCGTGGTCGCCGAGGAGCTGGGCCGCAGCGTGGCGCCGGCGCCGTTCCTGGGCAGCGTCGTGCTGGCGACGACGGCCCTGGTCCGCGCGGGTGCGGCCGAGTTCGTCCGCAAGCTCGCCGAGGGCCAGGCGATCGGCGCGCTGGCCGTTCCGCTGTCGACCGCGCCGGGCGCGGGCTTCCCGTCCTCGGTGACCGTTTCCGGCGGCCGGCTCAGCGGCCGGGTGGGCACGGTGGCCGACGCGTCGGTGGCCGACCTCCTGGTCGTGCCGGCCGCGGGTCCGGACGGGCCGGAGCTGTACGTGGTCGAGGCGGCGGCCGCGACGGTGACCGAGCTGGTGTCGTTCGACCTGACGCGCCGGGTGGCCGACGTGGCGCTTTCGGACGCCCCGGCGGTGCTCGTCGCTTCGGGCCCGGACGCGGCTTCGGCCCTGGAAGAGGCGCTGCTGTTCGGTGCCGGCATCCTGGCCTCGGAGCAGACCGGCGTCGCCGAGTGGGCCCTGACCGAGACGGTCTCGTACCTGAAGGGCCGCTACCAGTTCGGCCGGCCGGTGGGCGGGTTCCAGTCCCTGAAGCACCGGCTGGCGAACCTCTACACGGACCTGGTCCTCGCCCGCGCGGCGGCCCGCAACGCGGCCGACGCGCTGGCCACGGGCACCGACGTCCCGATCGCGGTGGCGGTCGCGCAGGCCCGCAACGCACCGATCGCGGTCAAGGCGGCCGAGGAGGCCATCCAGCTGCACGGCGGCATCGGCATGACGTGGGAGCACCCGGCCCACCTGTACCTGAAGCGGGCGAAGGCGGACGAGCTCGCCCTCGGCACCCCGGGCCGCCACCGGGCCCGCCTGGCCGACCTCGTCAACCTCCCGGCCTGACCCGTCCGTGAAGGCCACCTCGGCTCCCCCGAGGTGGCCTTCACGGACGATTTGTGAATCCTCTTCGGATTCTTTCGTATTTTCGCTCAGATGAGCGAAAATTCTGTGAGCCAGGCCACCCGGTCGGCAAAAGGGTGGCAAAAGTGCCCTTCTTCCCATGGTTCTCCCCTGCCGCCGGGATCTAGCCTGGGCGCCATGGAATTCGCCGTCGCGCCGACGGAAGCCGGGACGCTGGAAGAATTGACCGTCGTCGCCGGCGGCCGGCACCACAGCGCGCTCGCGGCCGGCCCCGAGACGGGCGAGCTCGTCCTGCTGCTGCACGGCTGGCCCGAATTCGCCGACTCCTGGACCGAGCAGCTGCACGCCCTCGGCGAGGCCGGCTACCGCGCGCTGGCCGTCGACCAGCGCGGTTACGCCCGCGGGGCGCGCCCGGACGGCGTCGAGCACTACTCGATCGAGCAGCTGGCCGGCGACGTCCTCGCCTTCGCCGACAGCCAGGGCGCCGACCGGTTCCACCTGGTCGCACGCGACTGGGGCGGCATGCTCGCCTGGGTCGTCGCGACCACGCACCCCGAACGGCTGCGCTCGCTGAGCGTGCTTTCGACACCGCACCCGAAGGCCCTGCAGCACGCCGTCGCCACCGACGACGGGCAGTTCCACGACCTCGGCTACATCCGCTTCTTCCGCCGCGGCGTCGGCAAAGCCGAGAAATTCCTCTTACGCGACGAAGCCGCGCAATTACGCGCTGTCTACAACCGGCGGATTCCGGTCGAAATCGTCGAACGGACCGTCGATCGCCTTTCCGAACCGGGCGCGCTCACCGCGACGCTGAATTGGTACCGCGGCGCCACGAACGACGCATTCGACGTCCCGGCGGGCCGCATCACCGTGCCGACGCTCTACCTGTGGGGCAGCGAGGACCCGTACCTCGGCCAGAGCGCGGCCGAGCTCACGGTCCACCACATCGACGCGGAGTACCGCTTCCAGATCATCGAGGGCGCGAGCCAGTGGATGGCGATGGAGGCGCCCGACGAGGTGATCGCTCTCCTGCTCGACCACCTCCGGCAGCACTAACCGGCCGGCTTGAGCAGCGGCACGTCCCGCGACAGCTCCCGGAACCCGACGCCGTGGTAGAGCCCGCGCGCGGCGGGGTGCCCCGGCGCGCCCAGGCACGCGACGATCGCGTGGTTCGCCCCGGCGTCCCGCGCCAGCCGCATCCCGTGCAGCAGCAGCGCCCGGCCCAGCCCGAGCCGCCGGTGGCCCGGGTGTGTCCCGACCGGCTCGAACTCGACGGTCTTGGTGACCTCGTCGAGCCAGAGGACCGCCGAAGCCGCCATCGTCCCGTCCGGTGCTTCGACGAGGACGTGCAGGTCACCGCGGTAGGCCGGCGTGGCGCGGACGCCCGCGTACGCGACGACGTCGTACGTCGAGGCGGGCCAGGCGCTGCGGTGGGCCTGGACCACGGCCTCCGGGCTCGTTTCGCCGGCGGTGCGGAAGCGGTAGCCGTCCGCCAGGACGGGCGTTTCGACGTCGGTGAGGTCGCGCTCGTTGAGCAGGGTCCACGAACCGGTGTCGCCCTGCCCGTCCGGGTCCGGCCCGTAGCCGTGCGCGGCCCACCGCGCGAGGCCGTGCTCGTCGGCGGCGCCCGGCAGCACGGTCCGCTCGACGGCCCCGGCCGTGGCGTCGAACCAGCCGATCACCTCGTCGGCCAGCTCGGCCGCACCGGGGTGCACCTGGTACGCCAGATAGGCACCCCTGACGTCCTTGACGGACCCGTCGGTCCGCCGCACCCGGTGCGGCAGCTGCGCCCAGCCCCAGGCGACCAGCTCGGCCCCGGAGAACCACAGCCGGCGCCGCCAGCTCGCACCCAGGGTCGCCTGGCCCCTGCCGAAGTTCCAGGCCAGCTCGCCGTACGACGCGTCGCTGTTCACCAGATCGGGGCGCGTGGCGGTGACCCGCTGCGCGAGGTCCTGCATGAGCTGGACGTCCGCGGCGGTCAGGAGGTCGTCGTCGGCCATGGCGCGACTGTGCCAGCACTCCGCGCGGCCGTCGAACCGATTTCCGGGCTAGGCGACCGGCGGCCTCAGGGCGTCCAGCAGCAGGTCCGCGTAGTGGTCACCGACCTGGCGCGCCGTCAGGGTGCCGCCGCGGCGGTACCAGGAACCGAGGTGGTGGACCGAGCCGAAGAAGAAGTCGACGACCACGTCGGCCGGCTTGTCCGTGCGGAACTCCCCCGACGCCTGGCCTTCCTCGATCAGGCCGCGGAAGCGCTCGTGGTACTTGCGGCGCTCGGCGCGCACGTCCTTCTGCTTGTCCGGGGACAGCTGGTGCATCGACTGCAGGAAGATCGTGTTGTCGTCGAGGTTGTCGATGCTGGACACCACGACGTCCGACGCCGCGGCTCCGAGCCGCTCCCGCAGCGGGGCGTCCGACGAGGCGACGCTCTCCAGCTGCCGGGTCTGCTCGCGCAGGACGCGCGCGTAGATCTCGTAGAGCAGGTCGTCCTTCGAGCCGAAGTAGTGGTACATCGCGCCCTTGGTGACGCCCGCGGCCTCGACGATCTCCTGGACGGACGTGCGGTCGAAGCCCTTCTTGGCGAACAGCTTCGTGGCGTGCTCCAGCAGCCGCCGCGGCACGGCGGCCTGGTCGTCGCCCGCTTCGCCGGGCTTACGGGTGCTTGCTCGGGTCACCGCAAGAACCCCCTCTCCGCGTCAAGACGCACCAGGATAACGGCTCAGCCGCGCCACGACAGGAAGCGCCGCGGATTGTCCACGAGCATCGTCGTGATGTCCGGTTCGGACACCCCGCGCTCCCGCAGCGCGGGCAGCACGTCGCGGGTGATGTGCAGGTAGTGCCAGTTCGGCGTCAGCACCGGCAGCTGCTCGGCGGGCAGCCAGTCGATGTAGCAGGACGCGTCGTGCGAGAGCACCATGCTGCCCGCGTAGCCGCGTTCGCACATCGCCGCGACCGTGTTCACCCGCTGCTCGAACGGCAGCAGCAGGTCGAGGCCGAACCGGTCCATGCCGAGCAGCGACCCGCGGTCCGCCAGCTCGGTCAGGTAGCCGAGGTCGGTCGAGTCGCCGGAGTGCCCGAGCAGCACGCGGCCGAGGTCGACGCCCTCGTCCTCGAAGACGTTCTGCTGCTCCAGCCCGCGCCGGGTGCCGGCGTGCGTGTGGGTCATGATCGGCGCGCCGGTCTCGTTGTGCGCCTTGGCGACCGCGCGCAGCACACGCTCGACCCCGGGCGTCACCCCGGGTTCGTCGGTGGCGCACTTGAGGAGCCCGGCCTTGACGCCGGTCCCGGCGATGCCCTCGCGGATGTCGCCGACGAACATCCCGACGAGCGGGTCCTCGCCCTGCAGCATCGTGCCCGGCCCGCGGAAGTGCAGGTAGTGCGGCACATCGTGGTAGGTGTAGAGCCCGGTCGCGACGACGATGTTGACCTCGACTTCGGCGGCGACCCGCTGCACGCGCGGGATGTAGCGACCCAGGCCGATCACCGTCGGGTCGACGATCGTGTCGATCCCGGCGTCCTTCAGCTCCTTGAGCCGCCGGATCGCTTCGGGGACGTGCTCCTCCTCGCGGAACCCTTCGTGTTCCGGGTAGTTCTCGGCGAATTCGGGGCTGAGCACGAAGAGGTGCTCGTGCATCAGGACCTTGCCCAGTGCTTCCGGCGCGATCGCGCCACGGACGGTCTCGACCACGCCGCTACCCCCGGGCCCGCAGTTCGCGGCGCAGGATCTTGCCGCTGGTGGTCTTCGGCAGCTCGTCGAGGACTTCGATGGTGCGCGGGTACTTGTAGGCGGCGAGCCGCTCCTTGCACCAGGCCACCAGCTCCGCGGGATCGGCGTTCGCGCCGGGCGCCGGGCTCACGTACGCCTTGACCGTCTCGCCGCGGTACTCGTCGGCGACCCCGACGACGGCGGCCTCGCGGACCGCCGGGTGCGTGTACAGGACGTCCTCGACCTCGCGCGGCCAGACCTTGAAGCCCGACGCGTTGATCATGTCCTTCTTACGGTCGACGACGTAGACCCAGCCGCGCTCGTCCATGAACCCGATGTCGCCGGTGAGCAGCCGCCCGCCGGGCAGCGCCTCGGCCGTCGCGTCCGGCCGGTTCCAGTAACCGGAGACGACCATCGGGCCCTCGACGGCGATTTCGCCCGCCTGCCCGAACGGCAGCTCTTCGCCGTTCTCGCCGAGGATCCGGACGATCGTGTCCGGCACCGGCAGGCCGATCGAGATCGTGCCCGACTCCGGGTCGATCGGCGCCTCGAGGTGCCCCGGGACGACGACGCAGCCGGCGGTCGTCTCGGTGAGGCCGTAGCCGTTGTGGATGTAGTGCCCGGTCTTCGCGCGGAAGGCCTCGACGACCGCGGGCGGCAGCGCGGCGCCGCCGGAGTAGAGCAGGTGGAACGACGAGAAGTGGTCGCGGCCGAAGTCCGGGTGGGCCATCAGCGCCATGTAGGCGGTCGACGGCCCGACCGTGTAGGACGGCCGGTGCTCGAGGAAGGCGTCGAGCACGACCCCGGCGTCGAAGCGGTAGGCCAGGGCGAGCGTGCCCTCGATGTCGATCGCGGAGCCGACTTCGCAGACCATGCCGGTGATGTGGAACAGCGGCGCGAGCCCGAAGAGCGTCGAGCCGGCGGGCAGGCCGCTGAACGAACCGAGCCCCGCGGCGTTGGTGCCGAGGTTGCCGTGGGTGTTGGTCGCGCCCTTCGGCGTGCCGCTGGTGCCGGAGGTGTAGCTGATCAGCGCGGTGTCGTCGAGCGCGAACGCCGGTTCCGGCGGCTTGGGGCCGGGGGTGGCGGCGGCTTCGAGGAGTTCGGTGGCACCCGGCGTTTCTTCGCGGGTGACCTTGCCCAGCACGCGTTCGTCGTTCCGGGTCTGGAACTCCAGCTCGCTGGTGGTGAGCCTGATGTCCAGGCCCGCGGCCGTTTCGCCGATGTAAGCGTTCCAGCCGCGCTGCGAGCAGACGATCGCCTTGACGCCGGCGTCGGTGAAGACGTGGGTGAGCTCGCGCTCGCGGTACATCGGGTTGACCGGGACGACGATCCCGCCGGCCTTCCACGTGCCGAGCAGCGCGATGACGAACTGCGGGATGTTCTGCAGCACCAGGGCGAGCCGGTCACCGCGCTCGAACCCGTGCCCGGTGAGGTAGCGGGCGACGCCGTCGGAGAGCTCGTCGAGCTCGCGGTAGGTCAGGCTCGCGTCGAAGTAGGCGATCGCCGCCCGGTCGGGCACGTGGTCCGCGGCGCGGCGGAACGTCTCCGGCAGGGTCGTCGGCTTCGCCGGTTCCGCGGCCCGGACCCGTTCGTCGTAGCTCGCGAGCCAGGGCTTCGCGTCGTACCAGCTCACTCCAGTGACCTCCCTTGGACACCGACCGGTCGGTATGGCGACGCTAGGAGGCCGTGGTGGTCCACGTCAAGACCCGGGTTCCCCGCGTGGCCAGGAATTGCGCTTCACCGGACAATACGGCGCCCGGTTCGAAATGGTTCAGCCGCGCGCCGCTCGTCGCATTCCACTGGACAACGCCCTGGTCGAGTGGCCACGATGACGTCCGCGGCCGGCTCGGCCGCACCATTCGGAAAAACCGCGCGCTGCCCGGGTGGCACCTCTGTGTTCACGCTAACTTGGAGTGATTCATGCCTGGTACCGGACGGCACCGCCTCTCGCGGCGGACGAAGATCGCGACGGCGGCCCTCGGCCTCGCCCTCGCGGCGGGAGCACTGGTGATCGCGACGACGGTCGGCCGGCCCGGCGCGGCGAGCGCTGCCTCGGGCGGCCGGATCAGCTGCCCGGACGTCGCCGCGCAGCTGCCCGCCATCCCGGCGTCCGCGCAGGCCGAGGTGCAGCGCAACCTCGCCCTGCTCGACACGCAGGTCACGGAGGCCGACAACCGGCTCGCGACCAGTGCCGGGCAGGGTGGGCCGAACTTCGTGCAGAACGCGATCCTGGGGCCGCTGAAGGACAAGCGCGCCTCGACGATCGACCGCATCGCGATCGCCATCGGCCGTCAGGGCACGAAGCCGCAGAACCTCGGCGGCCTGGCGACGTGCTCGCTGGGCGGCCAGGCCCCTTCGGCCACCACCCCCGCTTCGAACACGGGCGCCGCCGCGGCCGGGCGGATCACCTGCCCCGACGTCGCCTCGCAACTGCCCGCCATCCCGGCGTCCGCGCAGGCCGAGGTCCAGCGCAACCTCGACCTGCTGAAGACGCAGATCGCCGAAGCCGACAACCGGCTCGTCACCAGCGCGGGCGAGGGCGGTCCGAACTTCGTGCAGAACGCCATCCTCGGCCCGCTGGAAGACAAGCGCGTCGCGACGATCGACCGGATCGCCACCGCCATCGGCCGCACCGCGGCCAAGCCCCGGGGCCTGGACGCGCTCGCGCCCTGCAGCCGTTAGCGCGCTGATCCGCGGGAAATCCAACCCCGGCCGGCCGAGCGCGGCCGGAAAGCCCTATCGCACAGGGTTTTCCGGCCGGCCGGCGGGTTCGGTGGTTTCGAACCGCGAGTCCGCCGGGTGCGCGGGGCGTTCCGTGGTTACGATGCAGTCGACGATCACGGGAGCGGGAGGGCATGTGGCGCACGAGGGTGGGTCCGCGCCGGAGCCGCAGAGCGTCGTCGCGCCGCTGACCCGGACCGCGGTCTTCCTGCTGGTCCGGATCGGGACCGGCGGTGAGCAGGCCGTGAAGGACCTGCTCGCCGACCTGTCCGGGTTGTGCCGCACCGTCGGGTTCCGCGCCCAGGACGGCGGGCTGACCTGCGTGGCCGGGATCGGCTCCGCGGCGTGGGACCGGCTCTACGGCGGGCCGCGGCCCGCCCTGCTGCACGAGCTGCCGGTGTTCGAAGGCGCCCGCCACACCAGCGTCACGACCGACGCCGACGTGCTGTTCCACCTGCGCGCCGAGCGGATGGACCTGTGCTTCGAGCTCGAGACGCTGATCATGGACCGGCTGCGCGGCGTGGTCACCGTCGTCGACGAGGTGCACGGCTTCCGCTACTTCGACGCCCGTGACGTGCTCGGCTTCGTGGACGGCACCGAGAACCCCACCGGCCGGGGCGCCGCCGCGGCCGTGTTCGTCGACGACGACCCCGCGTTCGACGGCGGCAGCTACGTGGTCGTCCAGAAGTACCTGCACGACATGGCGGCCTGGAACGCGCTGAGCACCGAGCAGCAGGAGCTGGCCATCGGCCGGCGCAAGCTCTCCGACCTCGAGCTCTCCGACGAGGAGAAGCCGTCGAACGCGCACATCGCGCTGAACGTGATCACCGACGAAAACGGCGACGAGCTGGAGATCCTGCGGGAGAACATGCCGTTCGGCCGGCCGGGCCACGACGAGTTCGGCACCCTCTTCATCGGCTACTGCAGGACGCCGGCCGTGATCGAACGGATGCTCGAGAACATGTTCGTCGGCTCCCCGCCCGGCAACCACGACCGCATCCTCGACTTCTCGACCGCGCTGACCGGCGCGTTGTTCTACGTTCCCACGGTGGACTTCCTCGAGGACCCACCGGACTTCCCGGCCGCGCCGGGGCCTGCGGCGACCGTGCCGGATTCGCCGTCGTTGGGTATCGGCAGCCTTCGAAGGAGCACTCGGTGACGAACAACCTGCATCGCGAACTCGCCCCGATCTCGGCCGCCGCGTGGGCGGACCTGGAAGCGGAGGCCAAGCGCACGTTCAGCGAGTACTCCGCCGCGCGGCGGGTCGTCGACGTCGTGGTCGCCGGGGACCCGGCGCTCGCCGCGATCGGCACCGGCCACCGCGACGCGGTCGACGGCCCGGCCGACGGCGTCTCGGCGAGCCTGCGCACGGCCCAGCGGATCGTCGAGCTGCGGGTGCCGTTCACGGTGTCGCGGGAGGACGTCGACTCCGTGGAGCGGGGTGCCCGGGACGCCGACTGGCAGCCGGTCAAGGACGCCGCGCGGCGGATCTCGCTCGCCGAAGACCGGATCGTGGTCGACGGGTTCGCGAACGCCGGCATCCAGGGGATCCGCCCGGGTTCGTCGCTGGCCGCGTTGTCCCTGCCGGGCGAGGCGCGGAACTTCCCGAAGGCGATCGGCGACGCGGTGGCGGCGTTGCGCGCGGCCGGGGTCGGCGGCCCGTACGCCGTGCTGTTCAGCGACGCCACGTACGACGCCATGGTCGAGACGGCCGACCACGGCTACCCGGTGCTCGACCACGTCAAGGAGCTCGTCGACGACCTGGTGCGCGCGCCCGCGATCGACGGCGCCTGCGTGCTGTCCACCCGGGGCGGTGACTACGAGCTCCACTTCGGACAGGACCTGTCGATCGGCTACGCCGGCCACGACGCGTCCACTGTGGAGCTGTACTTCTACGAGACGCTGACTTTCCTGGTCAACACGGCCGAAGCCGCGGTCGGCCTGACGTCCTGAGCCCGCAACCCCGAGGAGACGTCATGTCCACAGTGGACGGTGTGCGGTACGCGGCGGACGGCGCGGTCGCGACCCTGACGTTCGACAAGCCCGAGCGCAGCAACGCGATGGACGTGCCGATGCAGGCCCGCTACGGCAGTCTCCTGCGCCAGGCCGACGCGGACCCGGACGTGCGCGCGGTGGTCGTCACGGGCGCGGGGAAGGCGTTCTGCCCGGGCGCCGACCTGGGGTTGCTGGACGACATCGCGACCGCTCCCCCGGCGGGCGGCGGCGGGCACGAAAACTTCCGCGACGTGCTGGCGGCGTCGTCGGTGGGCGTCCCGGTGGTGGCGGCGATCAACGGCGGCTGCGCGGGCCTGGGGTTCGTGATCGCGTGCTCGGCGGACGTCCGGTTCGCGGCAGCGGGCGCGAAGTTCACGACGGCGTTCGCCCGGCGCGGGCTGATCGCGGAGTACGGCGTCGCGAAGCTGCTGCCGTCGCTGATCGGCGAGGGCCGGGCGCGCGACCTGCTGCTCTCGGGCCGGACGTTCACCGCGGAGCAGGCGTTCGACTACGGCCTGGTCCAGGAAGTGGTCCCGGCGGAGGAACTTCCGCTGCGCACCCACGCGTACGCGACCGAGCTGGCGACGTACAGCGCTCCGCGCTCGATGGCCGTGATGAAGGCGCAGTTCCTCCGCGAACCGCTGCTCCCCCTGGCGGACGCGGCCCGCGAGGCGACGGCGTTGATGATCGAGTCGTTCGGCCGTCCGGAGCTGGCCGAGGGCCTGGCCAGCTGGAACGAGCGCCGCGAGCCGAAGTTCCCGCCCTATCCGGCCTAGGGGTCTGCCGCAGTGGTCGTGAATGGTCAGGGCGGCGGGAACCGCCCTGACCATTCACGACAGCGTCAGCCGAGGGTCCACTTCTGGGCCGCGCTCTGGTTGCAGTCGTAGATCTGCAGCTGGGTTCCGTCCGTGGTCGTGCTGCCCGGGTCGTCCAGGCACTTGCCCGACTGGGGGTTGACCAGCGCGCCGCCCGTGGCGGGCTGCCATTTCTGGGCGCCCGTCGTGTTGCACTGCCACAGCTGGACCTTCGTGCCGTTCGCCGTGCCGCTGTTGCTCACGTCCAGGCAGCCGCCCTGGGCCTGCAGGGAGCCGTCCGCGGCCGCGAACCACTTCTGGGCGCCCGTCGAATTGCACGTGTACAGCTGGACGTGCGTGCCGTTGCCGGTGCCGCTCTGTGCGACGTCCGCGCACTTGCCCGCGATGCCCGACGTCAAGGCGCCCAGGTGCGGCAGGGTCCCGTCGTACGACGGCGGCGGGTTCGACGCCGCCCACGACGTGTTGGCCGAGGTGCCCAAGGCGTACGCCAGGGTGCCGCCCGAGGTCAGGGCCGAAGTCGGCGCGTAGGCGTTGTTCCACGCCGAGCCGTTCCACGACGCGCTCTGGACGTACGGGGCGTTGTCCGCCGCCGCCGGGGCGTTCACCGTCAGCGTGGTGCCGCTCGGGAGCGTCACCACCGCCTGGGTGAACAGCGGGCTGCCCAGCGCCAGGTCCGCCGTGCCCGGCGTCATCGGGTAGAAGCCCAGCGCCGAGAACACGTACCACGCGCTCATCGCGCCGAGGTCGTCGTTGCCGGCCAGGCCGCCCGGGGCGTCCGTCCAGATCTGGTCCTGCACCTGCCGCACGACCTTCTGCGTCTTGTACGGCTGGCCGACGTAGTCGTACTCCCACGGCAGTTCCAGACTCGGCTCGTTGCCGAGGTCGGCCTGCGTGCCGCCGCTGCCGTGGAACCCGGCCAGGACGCTGTCGAGGTAGCTCACCAGCGACGCGTTGCCGCCGCGGGCCGCGGCGAGGCCCGCGACGTTGAACGGCACCATGCCGGTGTACTGCCACGACGTGCCCTCGACGAAGTTCGAGCCGCTCGCCGGGGTGAAGCCGCCGGTCCAGCCTCCACCGGCGTCGCGAGGCTGCATGAACCCGCTGGCGCTGTTGAAGGTGTTCTTCCAGTTCTGCGCGCGGCCGGCGTAGAACGCCTGGTTCGCGGTGTCGCCCAGCGCCCCGGCGAACGCCGAGAGCGCGAAGTCCGCCGTGTCGTACTCCAGCTGCGTCGAGACCGGGCCGTAGAAGTTGCAGCACTGGTAGGTGCCGTTGGCCGGAAGGTAGCCCGGTGCGTTCGTCGCGTTGAGACCCGGCCGGACGTTGTTGGGCGTGCTCGCTTCCTTCAGCATCGCTTGCAGGGCCGCCGCCGTGTCGAAGTTCCGGGCTCCGAAGGCGTAGTAGCTCGCGAGGATCGCGGTGCCGGGGTCGCCGACCATCACGTACGTCTCGCCGTTGTTCTGCGACCACTTCGGCAGCGTGCCGCCCTGGGCGTAGTCGGCGATCATCGACTGCGCGATGTCGCTCGTCTGCGCCGGCGCGAGCAACGCGGACAGCTGCGCCTGCGTCCGGTAGATGTCCCAGCCGGAGAAGTTGGCGTAGTGCGCCGAGTGTCCACTCGCGACGGTGTGCACCTGGTTGTCGAACCCGATGTACTGGCCGTTGCGGTCGGAGAACACGTTGGGGTGCAACAGCGAATGGTACAGCGCGGTGTAGAAGACGTGCTGCTGCGCGGAAGTCCCGCCCGCGACCTGGATCCGGCCGAGCAGGGCGTTCCAGCTGTCGTGCGCAGCCTGCTTGGTCGCGGCGAAGTCGAACGCCGGGATGTCGGCCGCGCGGTTGGCGACCGCGTTCGCCACCGAGACGTAGGAGATGCCGACCTTCGCCTGCACGGTCGGGTTGCTCGTCGTGTCGAACCGGACGTACGCGCTGCCCGGGCCCGCGTCCGGGGTGGCGGCCTTGGCCGTGGCGGTGCCGTGCAGCTTCCCGGGCGACGCCTTCGGGGTGACGGCGGCCGCGGCGGCGGTCCCGCTGGAGCTGAACGCCCGGTCGAAGACCACGTCGAAGTACAGCGTGTAGGTGAACCCCGCGCCGCAGAAGTGCCCCGAGGTGACCGAACCGGACACCTCGGTCGGGCTGACCACCGTCCACGTCTGGTTCGACGTGCCGTTCTGGCTGCCGTTGAGCTTGAACTGCAGGTTGGCCTGCGACGTCGAGGGGAACGTGAAGCGGCCGATGCCGGACCGCAGCGCGGTGGTCAGCTCGGTGTTCACGCCGTTCGCGAGGTTCACCGAGTAGGCGCCCGGGCTCGCGGATTCGTTGCTGTGGCTGAAGGACACGCTCGCGCCGGTGTTGACCGCGCCGACGGTCGGCAGGATCGGGACGTCGCCGTCGGCACCGCAGCCCGGCCCCGAAAGGTGCGTCAGGCTGAAGCCGGTGATGGACGAGTCGTTGTACTCGTAGCCGCCGCCGTCGGGGCGGCTCGGGGTGTCGGGGCTCCACTGGACCATGCCGAACGGGACGTCCGCGCCGGGGAAGTCGTCGGCGGCGTTGGACGTGCCGATGAAGGGGTCGACCAGCGACGCCGGATCGGTGACCAGCTGCGCCGCGGACGCGGGGACGGGGATCAGCCCGGCCAGAGCCAAGGCGGTGGCGGCGGAAAGCCGCACGAGGGTACGCAAGACCATGTCACTTGTCCTTCGCCGTTGAGCACAAGTTCAGCCGATGCGAATCGGAACGGTCCTCGCGCGGTGACACCGTTGTCAACGGTCCGTGGTGATCCTGTCGCGTTCCGGACACGGCCGGGTGAAACCGATGACTTTTTCCGGCCGCCGCCGTCAGTACTGAAGTCCGCGAACCGGCTCAAAGGAGACATCATGGCGAAACTGCTCTACGGCTTCAGCTGCTCGGTCGACGGCTTCATCGCCGGCCCGGGCGGCGACATGTCCTGGCTGACGCCGTACCTCGGCCCGGATCCGCTGGTCGACGAGCTGATCCCGGAGATCGGCGCGCTGCTCGTCGGCCGCCGGACCTACGGCGGCGACGATCCGCACCGGGGCACCGAAGGCGAGGGCAAGGCGTTCGGCGGCGGCTGGGAGGGACCGCAGTTCGTGCTCACCCACCGGCCCGCCGCGCCCGCGCCCGGCGTCACCTTCGTCGACAACCTTGTCGGCGCGGTCGCCGCGGCCAAGGAGGCAGCGGGCGAGAAGTACGTCAACGTCCTCGGCGCCGACGTCGCGCGGCAGTGCCTCGACGCCGGCGTGCTCGACGAGATCCTCGCGATGCCCGTCCCGGTGCTGCTCGGGGACGGCGTGCGGATGTTCGACCGCCCCGGCGGCAAGCCCGTCGGGCTCGAGCCGCTGCGGCCGAACTGGTACCGCGTGGTCTAGGGGCGCATCCCGAAGGACGGGCGGCCCAGCAGCTTCGGCAGCACCGCGTAGGCGTCCGGCACCCAGTCGCACAGCCGTGCGCGGGTTTCGCGCGGGTCGATGACGTCCTCGACCGAAAACCGCTCGGCGGTCCGGAACGGCGAGCGCACGGCGTCCAGGCGGGCGCGGATCTCCTCGATCCGCGCCTCCCGGTCGTCGGCCGCGTCCAGCTCCGCGCGGTACGCCGCCTCGATGCCGCCTTCGACCGGGAGGGAACCCCAGTCGCCCGAGGGCCAGGCCCAGCGGCGGACCAGGCGGTGCCGGTTGACCTGGCCGGCGCCGCCGACGCCGAACACGCGCCGGACGATCACTTCGGCCATCGGGACCCGCGCCTGGTAGACCGCCGTCACCGCGCGGGCGCCGTGCCGGATCGCGCCCGCGCGTTCGGCGGCCGCGCCGATCACCATGCCCGCCTGGTCGGTCAGCGACACCAGCGGCAGGTGGAACGTCTCGCAGAGGTCGACGAACCGCGTCATGACGTCGGCGCCCTCGGGTGTCAGCGTCGCGCCGCGGTACGGGTCGGTGGCGAGGACGCCGACCGGGTGCCCGTTCAGCCGCGCGAGTCCCGCGTAGGCCGGGCCGCCCGACACGGCGTAGTCGAACACCGAGCCTTCGTCGAAGACGCCGTCGAGCAGGGGCCGCAGCCGGTACGGGTGCCGACGGTTGCGCGGCACCAGGGAAAGCAACGCTTCGTCGCGGCGGTCAGCCGGATCCGCGGCGGACCCGACCGGCGGCAATGCGTCCACAGAGGACGGCAGGTACGACAGGAACTGCTTGGTGACGACGAACGCCTCGGCCTCGGACGCGACGATCCGGTCCACGGCGCCGCTGCGGCGGTGGACCGCCGCGCCGCCGAGCTCTTCCTTGGTGAGGTCCTCCCCCGTCGCGTGCTTGACCACCGGCGGCCCGGCGACGAACAGCTGCCCGGCGCCCTCGACCAGGACGTTCAGGTGCGACATCACCGCCCGCGCGGCGCCGAGCCCGGCGACCGGGCCCAGGCAGAGCGCCACCACCGGCACCGTCGAGAGGTTGTCCACCACGAGGTCCCAGCCCGGGTTGACCGGGACGTAGGTGAACCCGTGCTGCTCCAGCATCTTGACGCTGCCGCCGCCCCCGGTGCCTTCGATCAGCCGCACCAGCGGCAGGCCCAGCTCGTTCGCGAGCCGCTCGGCGTAGACCTGCTTCTCCATGATGGCAGCGTCGGCGGCGCCACCCCGGACGGTGAAGTCGTCGCCGCCGATCGCCACCCGGCGACCGTCGAGCTTCGCGGTGCCGAGCACGAAGTTGGCCGGGGTGAACGCGCCGTCCACGGTGGTGCCGGCGAGCGCGCCGATTTCGTCGAAGCTGCCGGGGTCGGCGAGCGCGGCGATGCGCGCGCGGACGGTCGAGCGCCCGGCCGCGTGCTGGCGGGCCACCTTCTCCGGCCCGCCCATCCGCTCGGCCAGCTCGCGCCGCCGCGCGATCTCGTCGACCTCCGGCTGCCAGCTCATTCGGCCTCGAGCGCCGCTTCGACCTTGCGCTGCAGCTTGTTCATCCCGCCGAGCCACCGGTCGGTCTCGGTCGCCCGTGCCGCGTAGTAGCCCGCGACCTCGGGGTGCGGCAGCACCAGGAACCGGTTCTCTTCGATGGCCGTGAACAGCGCGTCCGCGACCTGCTCGGGCTCGATCGCCGAAGCGCCCATCAGCAGCTGGCCCGCGGTGCCGGTGCTCTCCAGCATCGCCGTGCGCACGCCCTGCGGGCAGATGGCCTGCACGGTGATGCCGCGGTGGCGGTAGGTCGCCGAGAGGTACTCGGCGAACGCCAGCGCGCCGTGCTTGGTCACCGAATACGGCGCCGAGCCGAGGCTGGTCAGGAGGCCGGCCGCGGAGACCGTCGCGATGAAGTGGCCCTTGCCGCGCTCGAGCCACGCGGGCAGCAGCAGGTTGGCGGCGCGGACGTGCGCCATGACGTTGACTTCCCAGGTGCGCGCCCAGACGTCCTCGGGGCTCTCCGGGCCGCCGAACGGCGCGATGCCGGCGTTCGCGCAGAAGACGTCGATCTCGCCGAGGGTCTCGCGGGCGCTCTCGACCAGCTTCGCGACGCCTTCGGGGCTCGCGACGTCGCCGGCGAACGCCGTGCCCTTGACCTCGGCCGCGACCTCGGCGGCCTTGTCGCCGTCGAGGTCGGCGACGAGCACCTGGGCACCGTCGGCGGCGAAGCGGCGGGCCAGCGCGGCGCCGATCCCGCCGCCACCGCCCGTGACGACGACCCCGGTCACAGGCCACCGCCGAGGGTGACGCCGCCGTCGAGGACCATGGTCTGGCCGGTGATCCAGCCCGCGTCGTCGGACAGCAGGAACGCGACGGCGCCGGCGATGTCGGCCGGCACGCCGAGGCGCTTCATCGGGTAGGCCGCCGAGACCTCTTCTTCGCGGCCTTCGTAGAGCGCGGTGGCGAACTGCGTCTTGACGACGGCGGGCGCGACGGCGTTGACGCGGATCTTCGGCCCCAGCTCGGCGCCGAGCTCGACGGTGAGGCGGATCAGCGCGGCCTTGCTGACGCCGTACATGCCGATGCCGGGCGACGCGCCGAGGCCGGCGACGGAGGCGACGTTGACGACGGCGCCGCCGTGCTCGCCCATCCACGCGTCGCGGGCGCGCTTGGTCCAGCCGAGCGGCGCGAGGACGTTGACGCCGAGGATCTTCGCCGCGGCGGCGGGGTCGATGTCGAGGGTGGGCCCGTAGACCGGGTTGATGCCGGTGTTGTTGACCAGGTAGTCGAGCCGGCCGAAGGTTTCGATCGTCTTCGCGATCGCCTCGTCCTGGTGGTCGGTGTCGTCGGACTTGCCGGGCACGAACAGGGCGACGTCGGGCCCGCCGAGCTCGTTGACGGCCGCTTCGAGGGCCTCGGGCTTGCGCGCGGTGATGCACACCTTGGCCCCGCGCTCGACGAGCGTCTTCGCGATCCCGAGGCCGATGCCCCGGCTGGCCCCCGTGACGATCGCGACGCGATCCTTGAACGAGTTCACGGCAGTGTGTCTCCTTCGCTGTGGTGCCCGGCACATACCAAGCGGTCGGTCAGGTGCCCATTATGCGCGATGCCGCCATCCTCTCAAGCCGACGCTCATCACACCGCCCGGCGACCCAGCGTGTTCGGCGGTCACGCAGCGCCAGACCGCCGCGCTGTAACGCGTCACCGCGTGGCCGACGACTCCTGGGCCGGAAGACTCGGTCAGGAGGAACACCATGACGGTCGGTGCCGGCACGAGGCGGAACCAGAACTGCTGGCGGTGCCGGGAGATCAACCTGCCGGGCGACGGGTTTTGCCAGCGGTGCGGTGCTTCGCTGGTGACCCGGGACAACACGACGCGCTACCTGTGCGCCGCCGCGCAGATCAGCGAAGACTACGCGAACGCCGCGATGCGGGAATTCCTCGTCGAACCCCTGCGCTCGATTCCACCCGCTCCCGGGGTGGACAACGCCTCGGTGCTGCGGGAGGCGGTCGCGTCGCGGGCGCGGCGGCGCATCCGCGACGCCGCGCTGCTGGTGCTCGTGCTGGTGTTCCTGTTCGTCGACCCGTCGCTCCTGGTGTTCTGGGTGGTCACCGCCGTCGTGCTGGCCGTGCTGCCGTGGCGGTTCCGGGTGCGCCGGGCCGGTGACTACGTCGTCGCGGTCGGGTTGCTGGCCGCCGCCGCGATCGTCATGGGCGCCGACGTCGCCGGCGGCTTCGGGGAGCTGTCCGGGAGTGCCTCGGGCCTGCCGTACTCGATTTCCCCGCCCGCGGCCGAGGACAGCGTCGTCCGCACCGTGGTGCTCACGATCCTGCTGACCGTGCTCATCGCCGGCGTCCTGCTCGCCGACCGGCTGGTCGTGCGGTTCCTGGTGTTCGGGCGGTTCCGCCGCGGCACCTTCGTCGCGGACGGGCGCGCCAGTGCCTCCGAATGGGAACGGCGGCTGCGCGGGCTGGGGCTCGACGCCTTCGACCAGCCGCTGGAGCGGGTGGTGGCGGCCGAGGAGGGCGGCGCGGGTCACGAGGACAGCGCGGACGTCGTGGTGCACCGCGGGTTCTCGCCGTTCGTGGGCGCGGGGATTCCGGTGCACCGGCAGGTGATCACGCTGCCGCTCGACTCGTCGGACGACGGCGCCGTGCCGCGGGGCATCAGCGTCACGGAGCTGCAGCAGCACGTCGGCGCGGCGATCGAGCAGCTCAAGGAAACGTCGTCGCTGGGGCCCGGCCGCCGCTTGGAGCACCTGACCCACCGCGAGCAGGTCCTGGTGCCCGCGGACCGGCTCGTCGTCGACCACCGGTCGGTGCCCGAGGTCCTCGCCGGCCTCGACCGGCCACCGGCCCGCCGGCTGCCGCTCGAGCGCGCGCGGGCCCTGGCCGACAGCGTGGTGGAATGGGCGCGCTACTACCGGTGCTACCGCGTCGAGTCCTGGGACCGCGACCTGACCACGTCGTGCTACCTGCACGCCGGGACCGACCAGCGGATGCTGTACCTGGAGTGGCAGTTCCTCGCGCTGCTGCCGATCGACCCGGAGTTCCGCGCGATCGACCGGCACCCGTCGACGGCGCGGCTGCTGGGCCACACCCTGGTGGACCTGTGGCTCCTGCCGGCGACGATGTGCCACCGCGCGGCCTCCGTGGTCCGGCCGTTCAAACCGCTGCGCCAGGACCACGACGAGGTCGTCCCGGCCAAGTACGGCGCCGATCGCAGCCTGCGCGAGCTGGCCCAGGCGGACCGGGTGCAGAGCTACTTCCAGGACGTCGACGCCGAACGGTACGTGAAGATCCTGGACGCGACGCTGTTCCGCGCGGTCGGGCAGTACCTGCAGGACCGCGGCTACTCCGTGGTCGAGTTCATGAAACTGGCCGACCCGGTCGTCAACAGCTACGACATGCGCGGCAGCACGTTCGTCGACTCCGCGGTCGGCACGAACAGCAAGGTGACGAACTCCGGTACGGCGAAGGGAAAGCAGACCCATGGGTGACCGGTTCGACCTCCGGGACGCGACCATCTCCGGCAGCGCCTTCGGCACGGGCGCCACCGTCCACAACGACTCCGCGGCGGCCGCGTCGGTGCCGGACCTGATCGCGGCGCTCACGCGCTCGCGGGAGGCGATCGCCGATTCGGCGGCCGAGCACGACCGCGCGGAAGTGCTCGAAGCACTCGGGAGAATCGAAGCGGAACTGCGGAGCGACACCCCCCGCGGCGCGGTCGTCAGCTCCCGCTGGAAGACGGTCACCACCCTGCTCGGCACCCTGACCGAACCCGCGGTCAAGGTCGCCGACCTGGTGGCCAGGCTGTTCGGCTAGCGGGGCTTGGAGTTGCCCGCGGGGCCGCCGGTGTGGGTCAGGCGGCTCGCGTGGCAGTCCTCGCGGGCGAAGTTCTGTTCGTCGCACCAGGTGTTGGCCGCGTCGGCCGTCGGGAAGGCGGTCGCCGCCAGGGTGACCCAGAAGTCCTTCTTCGAAAAGTTCGCGTAGTCGCTCGAATTGACCAGGACGGCGCCGGGGAAGCGGGCGCGCAGGCTCTGGAAGTCGGCCACGATCGCCGGGTAGTCGTAGGTCACGGTGCCGACGACGAGACCGGGACGCTTCGAGGAAAGCTGCGGAACCCACTGCCCGACAAGGCTTTCGGCCACCGCGTGGTCTTCGGCGGTCTGCCGGCGGAGGTCCGCTTCGGTGGCCGGTGCCGCGACCGCTCCGGCCGGCGCGCTCGGCGACGACCGCGCCGTGGTCGTGGCGGCGGTCGCGGGGACGGTGGCCGGGACGACGGTGGCCGGCGGCGCGGCGTCCGTCCCGCGGGTCAGGGCGAAGATCGTCGCGCCGCCGGCGACCACGACCACGGCCGTGGCGGCCACCACGATGGCCGCCGTGGGCCGCGGTCCCGTCCGCGCGGCGGCGTGGCGTTCCGCTCTCGGTGCGGGGGCGGGCCCGGCGACCGGAGTGCCGCACGAGCCGCAGAACCTGGCCTGGGGACCGAGTTCCCGGCCGCACGTCGAGCAGGGTTTCATGCCCCGTAGTCCCCGCGCGGCCACGAGGTGTTACACCGCCCGCCGCGGAAAACCGCGCGGCGGTAACGGTTTCGGTGGCTGCCGCGACCCATCGGGTGTCTGGCTCCCGGGCCCGCCGGAGGATTCCCATGCGCACTCGCGACTCGGCCGACGACCTGCAGGTCCACGCCATCGCCGGCTCCTACGCCGTGCTGCTCGGCATCGACCTCGCCCAGGAGGCCACGCCGGGCCTCCTGGGGTTCGCGATCGAACGGTCCGACCCGGCGAAGAACGAACACCACTGGCTGCGCGGCATGAAGGTCTTCGAAGAGACCTCGCACGGCATCCCGCCGGGCCGGTCGGTCAGCCTGCGCGACCACCCGCTGCAGTCGTTCCAGTGGGGCGACTACACCACCGAGCCCGGCCACGAGTACACCTACCGCGTCGTGGCCCTCTACGGAGAACCGAAGAACCTCGAGATCCGCCACGAGGTGACCACCACCGTGACGACGGAACCGGTCGACACCGGCACCCACGCCGTCCACTTCAACCGCGGCGTGGCCGCCAGCCAGGCCTATGCGCAGCGGTTCGGCCGCCCCCCGCGCAAGGACGACCGCAGCGACCCCGCCTACGACTGGCTGGCCCGCGGGCTCGACCGGGCGCTGCTGACGTTCATCGGCTCCGCCACGGGGCCCGGGTTCGCGCTGCGCGGGTCGGTCTACGAGTTCTCCTACCCGCTGGTCCTCGCCGCGCTGAAGGCCGCCGCGGACCGCGGCGTCGACGTGAAGATCGTCTACGACCGGCGCGGGAAGGCGAGCACGGACCCGAACCGCCGCCAGGTCTGGCAGGAGTCCGAACCGGCCATCGAGGCCGCCGGCCTCGGACCGAACATGATCCCCCGCACGACCAACAGCGCCATCTCGCACAACAAGTTCCTCGTCCTGCTGCACGAAGACGAGCCGCAGGCCGTGTGGACCGGGTCGACGAACATCACCTGGGGCGGGCTGTTCGGCCAGTCCAACGTCGGGCACCTCGTCCGCGACCCGGCCATCGCCGCCCGGTACCTCGACTTCTGGACCCGCCTGGCCGCCGACCCGGACTACGCGCGGATCCGCCCCGGCAACACCGACGCCACGCCGACGCCGAGCAGCCCGCCGCCGGCCGGCATCTCCCCCGTGTTCAGCCCGCGCACCACGCTCGACCTGATCGACTGGTACGCCGCGCAGGCCAAGAGCGCGCAGCGGTCGTTCTTCATGACCGCCGCGTTCGGCGTCCACGACCGGATCGCCGAGGCGATCGGGACGGAGTCGGACGTCCTGCGCTACCTCGTCCTCGAGCAGCCGCCCGACAGCGGCGACGTCGCGTTCACCCGCGACCACGACGTCAAGGTCGCCGTCGGTTCGCTGCTGAGCTCGGACATCCTCGACCGCTGGACGAAGGAGCAGCTGACCGGGCTCAACGTCAACGTCCGCTACACCCACACGAAGTTCATGCTCGTCGACCCGCTGGGCGACACCCCGCTGGTCATCACCGGGTCCGGCAACTTCAGCGACGCCTCGGTGCACGAAAACGACGAGAACATGCTGATGATCCAGGGGGACACCCGCGTCGCGGACATCTACCTCGGCGAGTTCATGCGGCTGTTCAACCACTTCTACTTCCGCTACCTCCACCAGAAGCTGCGGAGTGCGGACGACGACAAGACCGTCTACCTGGTCCCTGACGACTCGTGGGTCCACCGCTACTACGACCCGGCCACGCCCAGCTTCCGGCAGCGGCTGCTGTTCCGCTGAGCCGCGGGACTCACCTTCGATTGGCGCAGGCGATGCAGATCCGCGTCGCCGGGAGGGCGGTGAGCCGGTCTTCGGCGATCGGGCCGCCGCAGCGTTCGCAGACCTCGTAGACGCCGGCGCGCACCCGCTCGGCGGCCTTCGCGAGGGCTGCCAGCTCGTCCTGGGCCTGCCGCAGCAGGGCCTGGACCTGCTCCCGTTCGAAGGCGATGGTGGCGCCTTCCGGGTCGTGCTCGTCGTCGGCGCTGCTGAACTCCGACGCCGCCACGATCTCGGCCCGTTGCCGGGCCAGCGCCGTGGCCAGCCGCGTGGTTTCGGCCCGGGCGTTCTCGATCAGCTCGGTCGCGCTGCGTTCGTCCATGTCCGTTCCGTTCAGGCCGGCGGGGTGAAGCGGCCGTCGACGGCGGTCCAGCCCCCGTCGACCATCATCGTCGACCCCGTGACGAAGCTGGCCGCCTCCGAAGCCAGGTAGACCACCGCGCCGGCCAGTTCCGACGGCCGGGACCACCGGCCGAGGGCGCTCTTCGCCGCGTAGGCCTCGTACCAGTCCGGGTTCGCCTTGATCTGGCTCGTCAGCGGGGTTTCCACCACGCCCGGCGCGATCGCGTTGATCCGCACCCCGGCCGGGCCGAACTCGGCCGCCGCCGTCTTCACCAGCTGGATCACCCCTGCCTTCGTCGCGGCGTAGACCGACTGGCCCGGTTCCACGACCTGGGCCCGGACCGACGAGAACACCACGATGCTCCCGCTCCCCCGCGCGACCATCCGGCGTCCGAACGCCTGCAGGACCGTGAAAGTCGCCTTCAGGTTCAGCGCGACGACCCGGTCGAACTCCTCTCCAGTGTAGTCCAGCAGCCGCTTGCGGACGTTCGTCGCCGCCGTCAGCACCAGGACGTCGACCGGGCCGGCGCTCTCCGCGGCGCGCGCGACCGCGTCGGCGTCGGTGATGTCGAGCTCCAGTGCGTCGTCGGCGGTGGCTTTCGCGGCCTCGGCGTCCTTGTCCGCGCACAGCACCTGCGCGCCGTGGGCCGAGAGCGCCCGGGCCGATTCGCGGCCGATGCCGCCCGCGCCGATGACCAGCGCGCGCTTGCCGTCGAGCCGGAACAGCTTCTCGTAGGTCATGGGATCGCTCATTCCGGCCGGATGACGGCCATGCGGGTGACGGTCAGTTCCTCGATCGCGAACCGCGGGCCCTCCCGGCCGATGCCGGAGTCCTTCACGCCGCCGTAGGGCATGATGTCCGACCGGAACCCCGGCACCTCGTTGATCACGACCCCGCCCACCTCGAGCTCCTCGATCGCGCGGAACGCGGTGGCGAGCGACTTCGTGTAGACGCTGGCGTGCAGGCCGTAGCGCGAGCGGTTCACCATGTCCAAGGCCGCCGGCAGGTCCGGGACCGAGCGGATGGCCACGACCGGCGCGAAGATCTCCTCGCACCACGCCTCGGCCGTCTCCGGCACGTCGAGCAGCAGGGTCGGCTCGATCGTGCGGTCGACGACGCGGCCACCGTGCAGGAGCTTCGCCCCGGCGGCTTCGGCCTTCCCGATCCAGTCGAGGACCCGGCGGGTCGACGCTTCGTTGATCAGCGGCGCGACGCGCGTCCCGGCCGAACGCGGATCGCCGACCGTGAGCTCGCCGATCCGTGCCGTCAGCTTCCCGACGAACTCCTCGCGCACCGGCTCGCACACGATGACGCGCTGCACCGCGATGCACGCCTGGCCGTTGAAGTAGAAGCCGCCGCGCAGGACGGCGTCGGCGGCCTTGTCGAGGTCGGCGTCGGTGTCGACCACGAGGGCGGCGTTGGACCCCAGCTCCAGCACCACCTTCCGCGGCGCCGCGTCCCGCGCGATCCGGTGCCCGACGGCGGCCGAGCCGGTGAAGGACACCGCGGCCACCCGCGGGTCGGTGACCAGGAGCCGGCCGACCTCGGCGTCGCCGGTCACCACCTGCACGATCTCCGGCGGGGCGCCGTGCCGCTCGGCGGCCTGGCGGACGAGGTCGGCGAGCCACAGGGTGGCGAGCGGCGTGGCGGGCGCGGGCTTGCAGATCACCGGGCAGCCGGCCGCGATGGTCGGGGCGATCTTGTGCGAGGCCAGCAGGAGCGGGCCGTTGAAGCCGGCCACGCCGACGACGAGCCCGATCGGCTTGCGCGTCCAGAACCCGATCAGTCCGGCGCCGGATTCCTGGACGTCCAGCGGCACGGTCTCCCCGTGCAGCTGCGCGACCTGCTCGGCCGACGCCGACCAGGTGAACAGGGTGCGGTCGAACTCCACCGTGCAGTCCGTGCGGGTCTTGCCGGTCTCGGCGATCAGCAGCTCGACGAACTGCTCGCGGTGCGCGCGCAGGCTCGCCTCGACGTCGAGCAGGACGGCCCGCCGCACGGCCGACGAGAGCTTCCCGACCGCCTTCACGACGGCCGCTCCGGCGTCGAGTGCGGCTCGCGCGTGCTCGGCGGTGCCCACCGGCGCCTCGGCGACGACCGAGCCGTCGTAGGGGAACACGACCGGTTCCGTCCGGGTGCCGGTGACCCAGCCCGGCCCGATCGGCAGGCCGGCCCGGAACGCGGGAACGGCGAACGCCGGATGCGATCCCATCAGCGACTTCTCCTCCACGACGACGGTGTCCTGGGTACGGCCAGCGGCGCCGCAAGGGTGCTCCGGCGTCTGCTGGTCCGACCAGCTCTGACCAGGGTCAGGATGCCTCTACCAGCGACATCGGTCAAGTGCGACCACTTGACGCAGGTCACAAAGTGCGTCAAGGTGCCCTGTATCCAATCCGCGAAAACCCGAGAAGGGATGTCGGATGGCGGCACGCATCCCCCTCGTCGACGAGGTGACCGCGATGCTCCGGGAGCGCATCTACGCGCAGCGCTACCCGCCCGGGGCGTGGCTGCGGCAGGAGCAGCTGTCCGCGGAGCTCGGCGTCAGCCGGACCCCGCTGCGCGAAGCCCTGCGGGTCCTCGAACAGGAGGGCCTGGTCCAGGTCGTCGCCGGACGGGGCGCGCGGGTCGTCACCGGCGACGTCGAGACGCTGCTGGCCGCGTACGAGCTGCGCGCGGTCGTCGACGGCCTGGCCGCGCGACTCGCCGCGGAGCGCTCCCCCGGCGAACGCGTGCGGTCCCTGCGGCGGGCGATCGACGTCCAGCGAGCGGCCGTCGCTCCCTGGGCCGCCCGCGACTACAGCCAGTCCAATGTGGACTTCCACGAGGAGATCACCCACCTGTCCGGCAACGACTTCGTCATCGGGCAGCTGCCGATCCTCCGGATGACCGCGCAGGTGTTCGCGCCCGTGGCGCTGATCCGCCCGGACAGTGCGCTGCGGGCGATCACCGAGCACACGGCGATCACCGACGCCATCGAAGCCGGCGACGGGCCCGGCGCCGAACGCCTGGCGCGCGCCCACATCGAAGCCACCATCCGCCAGCTGAAGGAGAACGCGAAGCAGGCGAAGGGCGAAGGCGTGTCCTGACCGGGCACCCGAAGCCGCGACACAAAGGAGTGATCCGCCGCCATGTCCCCCTACTACGTCGCTTCCGACATCGGAGGCACCTTCACCGACACGGTCGTCATCGACTCCGCGGGCTCGGTCGGCCGGTACAAGTCCTCGACCGTCCCGGACAACCCCGCCCAGGGCGTGCTGGACACGCTGGTCCTCGCCGCCGAAGAACGCGGCACCCCGCTGGCGGACTTCCTCGCCGGCGTCGAGGTGTTCGCGCACGGCACGACCGTCGCCACCAACGCGATGCTCGAAGGCCGCAACCGGCGGGTCGGGCTGATCCAGACCCGCGGCTTCGGCGACACCCTGACCGTGATGCGCGGCTTCAAGGGCATCGGGCTCGAGGAAGAAGCCATCAAGCGCTTCCGGACGCTGGTCAAGCAGCCGGCGGCGGTGCCGCGGCAGCTGACCGCCGAGGTCACCGAGCGCGTCGACTACGCGGGCCGGGTGGTGTGCCCGCTCGACGAGGACGACGTCCGGCGCGCGGTCGCGGAGCTTCGGGACGCCGGGGCCGAGGTGTTCGCCGTGTCCCTGCTGTGGTCGTTCGCCAACGACACCCACGAGCGGCGCGTCGCGGAGCTGATCGAGGAGGTCGTCCCCGGTGCTTCGGTGACGCTGTCGTCGGAGTTCCTGCCGCGCATCGGGGAGTACGAACGGACCCTGACCACCGCGGTCAACGCCAGCCTGCGGCCGGTCCTCAAGACGTCGCTGGACTCGTTCGAGAACACGTTGACCAAGGCGGGCCTGAAGTCCGGGCCGCTGCTGATGCAGTCCAACGGCGGGCTGGCCACCTTCGCCGAGGTCGAGAAGCGCGCCGCGGCCACGGTCCTGTCCGGCCCGGTCGGCGGTGTCGTCGCGTCGCAGTTCCTGGGCGCCCGCAACGGGTACCGCACCATCGTCACCACCGACATGGGTGGCACCAGCTTCGACGTCGGCCTGGTCCTCGACGGCCGGCCCGTGATGTCGAACAAGACCCTCATCGGCCGCGACGAGCTGGCCCTGCCCTCGGTCGCCGTCCGCGCGATCGGCGCGGGCGCCGGATCCATCGCGTCCGTGCGGGGCGGCGTCCTGCAGGTCGGGCCCGCGTCGGCCGGCGCGCGGCCCGGCCCGGCGTGCTACGGCCGCGGCGGCACCCGGCCCACCGTCGCCGACGCCGACCTCGTGCTCGGCTACCTCAACCCGGGCAACTTCCTCGGCGGCCGCCTGACCCTCGACGTCGAGAAGGCCCGCGCGGCCATCGACGAGCACGTCGCCACGCCGAGCGGGCTGAGCGTCGAGGAGGCGGCCGAAGGCATCAAGACGATCGTCGACGCGCGGATGGCCGACCTCGTCCGGCAGGTCACCGTCGAGCAGGGCTACGACCCCACGGACTTCGCGGTGTTCGCCTACGGCGGCGCCGGGCCGCTGCACGCGTTCTCCTACGGCGCCGAGCTCGGCTGCCCGCAGATCGTCGTCCCGATCACCGCGTCGGTGCACTCGGCCTTCGGGATCGGCTGCTCGGACCTGACCATGGTCGAAGAGCTGTCCAAGCCGATGCAGACCCCGCCCGGCACGACCGACCACGCCTCGGCGCTGCCGCCGGACGAGCTGAACGCCACGTTCGACGAGCTCGCCGCGCGCGCCCGCCGCGACCTCGTGGCCGCGGGCGCCGCCGAGAGCGGGATCTCCTACGGCAAGTTCGTGGAGATCCGGTTCCGCGCCCAGATCCACGTGCTCACCGTGCCGATCGACGCCGAGCGGATCACCGCCGCCGACGTCAACGCGATGGTGGACCGGTTCGTCGAGGTCTACGAGGGCCGCTTCGGCAAGGGCGCCGCGTTCCTCGAAGGCGGCGTCGAGATCACGACGTTCCGCGTCGTCGCCACGAGCCCGGTGCCCCGCGCGGAGTTCGACACCGGCGCGCTCGCCGCCCAGGACGCCCCCGAGCCGGGCACCCGCCCGGTCTTCTCCGGCGGCGAATGGCGTGACGCCACGGTTCTCCGCACCGAGCACCTGCGTGACGGCCTCCGCATCGAAGGGCTCGCGATCGTCGAGCTGCGGGACACGACCGTCGTCGTCGGCCCGGGCCAGGACGCCGAAGTCGACGCGTTCGGCGACATCGTCATCCAGAACCGCTGAGGCGGAAGGGACAAGCGCATGACCACCACCGTCGATCCGGTCACCTACGAGGTCATCCGGCACAAGCTCTGGTCGATCAACTCCGAGGGCGCCACCACCGTCGAGCACGTCTCGGGCTCGCCGGTCGTGCACGCCACCGACTACAACTTCGGCATCTACACCGCGGCCGGCGAGATGGCGATCATCGGCACCTACCTGCTCACGCCCATCTACACCGGCGCGATGGCGATCGAGGTGTTCCTCGGCCGCTACGACGACATCGAGCCCGGGGACGTCTTCATCATCAACGACCCCTACCTGGCCGCGATGCACCAGAACGACGTCCAGTTCTGCAAGCCGGTGTTCCGCGACGGCGAGATCGTCGCCTGGCTCGGCTGCATGGCCCACCAGGTCGACCTCGGCGGCATGGACCCCGGCAGCTGGTGCACCACCGCCACCGACGTCTTCCAGGAGGGCATCCGGATCCCGCCGGGCCGGATCGTCCGCAAGGACGTGCTCAACCAGGAGCTGTGGGACACCATCGTCCTCAACTCGCGGATGCACGACACCGTCGCCAACGACTTCCGCGCGTTCCTCGCCGGGCTGCGCGTGGCCGAGCAGCGCTTCCACGAGCTGTGCGCCCGCTACGGCGCCGGCGCCGTCCGCGCGACGATGGAGAAGACCCTCGACAACTCCGAAGCGGACCTGCGGGCGATGCTGCGCGAACTGCCGGACGGGGTGTACGAGCACACGTCCTATTTGGACCGGCCCGACGGCGCCGAGGGCATCGAACTGCTGCAGGTGCCCTGCCGGCTGGAGAAGACCGGCGACCGGATCGTGTTCGACTTCTCCGCAGCCAGCCCGCAGTCCCCGGCCTACGGTATGACCACGCGCGGCGGGCTGCTGGGCGCGGTCGCGACGCTCATGCTGTGCACGTTCGGGTCCGACATCCCGTGGAACCACGGGCTGATGCGCCCGGTCGAAGTGACCGCGCCCGACGGGCTGTGCGTCACCGCGGTCGAACCGATGCCGGTCTCCGGCGGCGCGGCCGGCGCGAACTGGACGGCGACCTGCTCGGCGGGCGGCGCGATCGCGAAGATGCTGTCGTTCTCCGAGAAGTACGAAGGACACGCCTTCGGGCCCTCCGACGGGTCGTGGCAGCTCAACCAGTTCGGCGGCATCGACCAGCACGGCGAGCCGTTCGCGTCGATGTACATGGACTCCCTGCTGTGGGGCGGTCCGGCGTTCTCCTTCCGCGACGGGGTCGACGCCGGGGGCGCGATGGTGATCCTCGCCGGCGGCGCCACCGACGTCGAACAGCAGGAGATGCGGCACCCGCTGCTGTACCTGTGGCGGCGCACGGTCGCCGACTCCGGCGGCGCGGGCACCTACCGCGGCGGCAACGGCATCCAGTTCGCGCTGACCCCGATCGACACCACCGAGGTCACCGGCGTGCTCGGCACCCACGGCGTCGCGCTGCCGAACCGGACCGGGCTCTTCGGCGGCCTCCCCGGCTCGTGCGCCCGGTTCGAACGCGTCACCGGCGCCGATCCGCTCGCCCACCTCGGCGCCGGGAAGTCCGTCAGTGCCTTGCCGGAGCTGGACGGCGACCACCAGGTCCTGCCGGGCGTCGCGCCCGCCGCGCGGATCGCGCACGGCGACGTCTTCGAATGCACCGTGCAGAACGGCGGCGGCTACGGCGATCCGCTGCTGCGCGACCCTGCCAAGGTCGCCGCCGACGTCGCCGCCCGCACGGTCAGCGCGGAAGCCGCGGCCCGGCTCTACGGCGTCGCCCTCCGCGACGGCGAGGTCGACGCGGCGGAGACCGGCCGGCTGCGGACGCGCATCCGCGAGTCGCGGCGCGGCCGGATGACCGCTCCCCCGGCGTCGACGCTGAGCGCGGGCGAGCCGACGGGCATCTGGGGCGCCGCCCTCACCATCCACGGCGAGGTCGCGTCCTGCCGCCACTGCGGGACCGTCCTCGGCGAGCTGGCCGGCGGCTGGGAAGCCATCGCCGGCCGCGTCCCGCTCGGCGCCGACGACCTCGGCGCCCGCGTCGAGGTTCACCCGGACCTCTCGGCGGTCGCCTACGTCTGCCCGCACTGCGTGACTTCGCTGTGGGTGGACGTCGAGCCGGCGGCCGGGAAGACCTGGCGGGACTTCGCCCTGCAGTCCTGACCCGCCCCCCTTCGAGGAGACCGGAACCGCATGCGCACCCATCACCTGGCCGTCATCGGCGGCGACGGCATCGGCCCCGACGTCACCGCCGCGGCGCTGGCCGGCGTGCGGGCGGCCGCCGGCCGGTTCGGCTTCGCCGTCACGACCACCGAGTTCGACCTCGGCGCCGAGGCGTACCTGCGCACCGGCGTCGCCATCGACGACGAGACCACCGCGCGGCTGCGGGAGCACGACGCGATCCTGCTCGGCGCGATGGGCGATCCCCGGGTCGCGCCGGGCGTCCTCGAACGCGGCTTCATCGTCGCGCTGCGGGTGGCGTTCCGGCAGTCGGTGAACATCCGGCCCGTCCGGCTCTACCCCGGCGTCACCAAACCCGGTCGCCGGGGTCACGCCGGACAACTGCGACCTGGTGATCATCCGCGAGAACACCGAGGGCCTCTACACGGGCGGCGGCGGGCTCTCCCACCCCGGCACGCCGCACGCGGTGGCGCTCCAGAACTCGGTCACCACGGTCGCGGCGACGACCGAAGCCGTCGACTTCGCGTTCCGGCTCGCGGCGTCGCGGCGCGGTCGGCTCACGTTGTGCCACAAGAAGAACGTGCTCCTCCACGCGGGCGGGCTGTGGCAGGACATCGTCGACGACGTCGGCACGCGCTACCCCGGCGTCGAGCACGACTACGTGCACGCCGACGCGATGTGCCAGCACCTGCCGCTGGACCCGGGCCGGTTCGACGTGGTCGTCACCGACAACCTGTTCGGCGACATCATCAGCGACCTCGGCGCCACCGTGCAGGGCGGCCTCGGCCTCGCCGCCAGCGCCGACTACAACCCGGCGGGCAGCGCGCCGAGCATGTACGAACCGGTCCACGGCTCGGCGCCCGACATCGCGGGCAAGGGCTGGGCCAACCCGGCGGCCGCGGTGCTGTCCGCGGCCCTGTGCCTGGCCGGGCTGGGCGAGCGGGACGCGGCGCTGGCCCTCGAAGCGGCGGCCGCGTCCGTGCTCGCCGAGATGCCCGCCTTCGCCGGCCCGGAGATGGGCGGCAGCACCGCCGAGCTCGGCGAGCGCATCGCCACGCGCGTCGCCGGCGTCGACCCGGCGGAGATCGGCGACCCGGCGCGGTCGCTGATGAGCGCCTTGGCGCGGCAGGCGGCCGGTATCCTCGATCGCTGACGGAAGGGGGCGCGGTGCCGAACCAGCCTGCGACGGCGAACGGGCGGGTCTTCCAGCGCGTGGTCGACTACGTCCAGACCGCCATCGCGGGCGGCGAGCTCAAGCCCGGCGACCGGCTGCCGAGCGAGCGCGAGCTGGTCGAGAAGTTCGGCATCGGGCGTGCGTCGGTCCGCGAAGCGCTGCGGGTCCTGGAGAACATGGACCTGGTCCGCTCGCAGCCCCGCGACCCGCGCGGCCCGCTCGTGCTGCCGATGTCGGTCGAGCCGGTGCGCCGGACGATCGCGCTGCTCGCCTCCACCGGTCAGCTGCCGCTCGCCGAGCTGGTGCAGTTCCGGATGATCGCGGACGCGTCGGCGAACCTGCTCGCCGCGGCCCGGCGCACCGACGAGCAGCTGCTGCGGCTCGAACGGAACATGGCGCGCATGCGCGAGTGCATGAACGTCGGCTACACCGAGTTCGGCCAGGCGGACATGGAGTTCCACGAGATCATCGCCGAGGCGGGCGGCAACAAGCTCGTGCAGGTCTACGGCGACGTCACCCGCGAGGCGGTCCTCAAGCTGATCCAGCAGACCATCCTCGACGCCGACGACGAGACCGCGCTGATGCTGCAGTCCATCCGCCACCACCGCGCGGTCTTCGCGGCGATCTCCGAACAGGACGGGCTGCGCGCGTCCCGCCTGGCGCGCGAAAGCCTCTACGCCTACTACGCCGACCACGTCGCACCGGCCGACCGGGCGATCATGGCCGACCTGGTCCGCGAGTGCGGTGGCGTGGTGCCGGACTGAGCCTCATCGCGCACGACAACGGCCCCGGGGGCAGCGCCCCGGGGCCGTTCGCCGGTTACTTCGTCTTGCGCTGCGCGCTCCCGGCGGGGGCGTGCCCGTTGGTCCCGCTGTCGGCCGGCTTGGCCTTCGGGGGCGCCGGGTTCGCGGCCGGCTCGGCCGCCGGCTTCTCCGCCACCGGCTTCGCGGTCTCGGCCGGCTCGGTCACCGGCTTCTCGGCCTGGTCCGCCTCGACCAGGGGGTTCGAGCGCCGGACCTGCAGGACCGCCGCGACCGCGGCAGCGACCCCGGCGAGGGCCAGCAGCCACGGCCAGCGGGCGCGACGGCCGCGTTCACCGCGGGCCACGCTCTTCGCTTCTTCGAGCGCGACGGCGAGGTCGCGCTTGGCCGTCGCGACGGCCTTGCGGCGCTTGCGGTTCGACTCGCCCGCCGAGCCCGCCACCGTCGCGATCGCCTGGGCCGCCTTGCGACCCGGGTCGCGCAGCTTGACCGCGCGGGACACCACTTCGTCGCGGGCGGCGACCGAGTGCTTCCGCAGCTTCCGGCGCGAGGACCGCGTGCTCTTGTCGAAGTCCTTGCTCGCCGAGCGGCCGACCTTCGCGAGCTCGTCGGCGCCTTCGGTCAGCTTGCGATCGGTGATCTCCACCGCCCGCGCCGCCGCGGCCGCTCCCACTCGCGCCGCTTCCGCGGCGAGGTCCCGGACGCCGGCCGCAGCCGTCTTCACCGATCGTCCGACCGGAGCATCGCCCTGGCTCATTGTGACCACCTCTCACTAGTCCGGCAGGCAGGGCCTGCTCAGCCTCACACCTGTGGGCTACCCACCGAACGGCCGTCCGGAACCTCGGACCACCCGTTGGAGTCGGTCAGGCGTGCACGTCGGGCAGGCTCGTGCCGCGCTGCCGGCGCCACGCGTCACCCGATTCGTCGTGGTCGGTGGAGGTGCTCAGGTGGGCCCACTTCGCGTCGGTGTCGACGCGGTGCTGCCACGCTTCGCGCCCGAACTCGTAGGCGTCGCTGCCGGCGAGCAGGCGCAGCGGCGGCTCGTCGAGGCCCGCGACCGTGAGCACGAGGCCGGCGACCTTGCGCGGGTCGCCGGTGGCGTGCTGCTCGAAGCCGGCCATCGCGCGGGCGGACGCGCCGACCGTCGCCTCGTAGGGCGCGCTGATCGGCGGCGTCGTCATCGAGGCGCCGCCCCAGTCGGTGCGCATCCCGCCCGGCTCGAGGACGGTGAGCTTGATGCCCAGCGGCGCGACCTCGGCGGCGAGGGCCTCGGTGAACCCGCCGACGGCCCACTTCGCCGACTGGTAGGCGGTCATCCCGGGGCTGCCGACGCGGCCGCCCACGGACGAGACCTGGATGATCCGGCCGCCGCCCTGCTCGCGCAGCACCGGAACCACGGCCTTCGTGACGTAGACCGTGCCGAAGAAGTTCGTCTCGATCTGGCGCCGGAAGACCTCGAGCGTCGTGTCCTCGAGGGACACGCGGTCGCCCTGGCCGGCGTTGTTGACCACGACGTCGAGCCGGCCGAAGGCGGCGACCCCCGCGGCCACCGCGGCTTCGGCGGCCGCCGGGTCGGTGACGTCGAGCGCTTCGACGTGGACCTGCTCGCCGTACCGGGCCACGAGGTCGTCGAGCGCACGCGGGTCCCGCGCGGTGGCGACGACGCGGTGCCCGGCGGCGAGGGCCTGCTCGACGACCCGGCGGCCGAGGCCGCGCGACGAGCCGGTCACGAAGAACACTGAACTCATGGGAAGCTCCTCAGTTAACGCAATGTCTTTGCGTTAAATCCGACGCTACGCCGGCCGTCGAGTTAAGTCAAAGCGGTTGCGTTATCGTGGACGGGTGTCCCAGCCCCGCCAACGCGCCCGCTCCGACCAGGACAAAGAGGTCCGCAAGACCGCCCTGCTGACGGCCGCGCGCGAGCTCGCGGCCGAGCGCGGTGTGCGTGAGGTCACGCTGACGGAGGTGACCACCCGGGTCGGCCTGCACCCGTCCGCGCTGCGGCGGTACTTCGAGTCCCGCGAGGAGCTGCTGCTCGAACTGGCGGAGCAGGGATGGGCGGACTGGCGCTCCCGGCTGCTGGCCGAGCTGGGCGGCCGTCAGCTGACCGCGGACACCCTGGCCGAGGTCGTCGCCGGGTCCCTGGACGCCCTGCCGCTGTTCTGCGACCTGCAGACCCACGTCGGGCTCAGCCTGGAAGGCGCGGTCCGGCTGGAGCGGGCCCGCCAGTACAAGACCGCGGCGTCCGCGGCGTTCGACGACATGACGGACGCACTGGTCGAGACGGTCGCCGGCCTGAGCCTGGACGGCGCCCGGACGGTGCTGACGGCGGCGATGAGCTGCGCGGCGTATCTGTTCCAGCTTTCGCGGCCGTCACCGACGCTGCGGCAGCTGTACGACGAGGAGCCCCGGTGGGCGCACAGCGCGCTGCGGTTCCGGGAGCAGCTGACGACGTTGCTGACGGCCGTGGCTCGCGGTGTCACGAAGGGCGGCTGACCATGCACATGCGCCAGCGGATCTTCCCGATCACGCTGAGCTTCGGCTCAACCGGTGTGCCGTGTACGACGCCCGTGACCGGTTTCGCCTCCGCGGGGTGACGTCCGGGCGGCCGGCGCCTGGCACCGTACGGGCGTCGGCCGCCTGCCCCGGGAGGTTCCGCATGGTGCGAGTGTCGATCGTCGATTTCCCCGCCTACCGGTTCACCTTCGCGTGGCGGGGCCGGTCGGGCACGGCGGGCCGCCGCCGTGAGCCGCCGCCGGTGCCGTGGCCGCCCGAGACCGGCCCCGGCTCCGGCGGCCCCGTCCTGCCCCGTGCGCTCGTCGTGCTGCTCGGCGCCGCCGCGACGGTCGTCGTGCTCGCCGGGGTGCGCGCGGTCGCCTGGCTCGCCGGCCCGGTGTTCCTCGCCCTGGTCGTCGTGATCACCCTCGACCCGGTGCGGACCTGGTTGCGGGACAAGGGACTGCCCCGCTGGCTGACCGTGACGGTGCTGGTGGTGACCGTCTACGCGGCCCTGCTCTCGTTCTTCCTCGTCGTCGTGGTGTCGGTCGCGCAGCTGTCGGCCCTGCTCCCCCGCTACACCGGGCGGGTCGACGAACTCCTGCACGACGGGCTGACCGCGCTCGGCCGGTTCGGCGTCGGCCGGTCCGAGCTGCGCTCCATGCTGTCGTCGGTCGACGCCGGGAAACTCGTCGGCCTGGCCGGTTCCCTGCTCGCGTCGGTCGGCGGCCTGGTCACCAACCTCGCGTTCCTGCTGGCCCTGCTGCTGTTCCTGAGCGCCGAGTCGGCGTGGGCCGGGCAGCGCCTCGGCCGGATCTCGGGTGACCGGCCATGGATTTCCGCGTCACTGCGGGGTTTCGCCTACGGAACCCGCCGGTACCTGCTCGTGACGACGGTGTTCGGCGGCATCGTGGCCGCGCTCGACACCGGCGCGCTCGCCCTGCTCGGCATCCCGGGCGCGGTGCTGTGGGGGCTGCTCGCCTTCGTCACCAACTACGTCCCCAACATCGGCTTCCTGATCGGCGTGGCCCCGCCGGCGGTCATCGCGCTGCTCGACGGCGGCTGGAGCGCCCTGCTCGTGGTGCTCATCGTGTACGCCGGGCTGAACTTCGTGGTGCAGTCGCTGATCCAGCCCCGGTTCGTCGCCGGCTCGGTCGGACTGTCCACTTTGGTCACCGTGCTGGCCCTGGTGTTCTGGACCTGGCTGCTGGGCCCGCTCGGCGCGATCCTGGCCGTGCCCGCCACCCTGCTGGCCAAGGCGCTGCTCGTGGACGTCGACCCGCGCGCCCGCTGGGCCGAGGCGCTGCTGTCCGCGCCCCGCCGCGACGACGGCTGACGGCTCAGGTCAGGCCGTGCTGGCGCGCGACCACGACGGCGGAGCGCCGGTTGTTCACGCCCAGCTTGCCGTAGATGGCCCGCACGTGGGTCTTCACGGTGTTGACCGAGACCGTGAGGTCCGACGCGATCTCGTCCAGCGACCGCTGGGAGGGCAGGCGCCGCAGCACCACCTGCTCCCGGTCGGTCAGGTCGCTGGACGGGTCGTGCGGGACGAGCCGGCCGCGCACCGACTGCGCGAAGCGGTCCAGGGAGCCGAACCCGCCCGAGTGGTCGATCAGCAGGTCCGCGACGCGCGGCTCGGCGAGCGCGAACGGCCGCACGAGCCCGTTCGGCCGGGCGAGGGCGAGCGCGCGGTCGAGGGCGTGCAGGGCCTTGGTGCGCCGGTGCGAACGCAGCGCGAGCGCGGTTTCGACGAGGCAGAGGTCGACCGGGGTCGCGGGCAGCGACGCGGGCCCCACGGGGGTGTCCCGCAGGATCGCTTCCGCCGCTTCGGTTTCGTCGGCGGCGAGGTGGGCCCGCAGGTGCAGGAGCGTGAGCTCGCCGCTGCCGGGCAGCCGTTCCTGGGCCCAGGCGTGCACTTCGGCCGCGTGCAGTCCTTCGCCGAGGGCGAGCGCCGCGTGGTGCTCCGCGACCGCGCAGACGCCGGCGATCTCGCGGGGCAGCTCGATCCCGGTGAGCCGGTGCCGCGCGGCCCGCATGGCCTGCGAGCCGCCCGCGCGGTCGCCGTCGTCGAAGCGCACGACACCTTCGAAGAACTCGCGCAGCGGCCCGAGCAGCGGCGCACCCCCGGGGACCTCCGCGGCCGTCGCCTGGGCGAGCTCGCGGGCCGCGGCGACGGGCTCGGCCCGCATCAGGTCGTCGTAGGCCAGCAGCAGGTGGCACTCGGCCACGCCCGGCGACCGGCGCCGGCCGCGGCGGCGCGCGACGGCGAGCGCACCCGTGCAGGCGCGCCGCATCGCCGGGTGGTCGCCGTGGAAGGCGGTGGCGACGGCCAGCGCCAGTCTGCTGTGGAGCGCGAGGTGGTCGAGCCGCTCGCCGTGGGCGAGGCGCAGGGCCTCCTCGGCGCGGGTGACGGCGTGCCGGCGGGCCCCGCGGTGCAGCGAGCGCCACGCGAGGTCGAGCTTCGTCCAGGCGTCGAGCTCCGGAGACCGCACGGGCACGGAGATCTCGGCCTCCGGCGGCCGCTTCCCCGTCACGAGGGCCAGGTGCCGGACGGCGAGGGTCCACAACGCGTCATCAGCGTCGGACCCGGGCAGCGGGTGCGCCGCCCCCGGCTCCCCCAGGTCGGCCGCGGCTTCGGCGAGCTGCCCGCGCTGGATGTGCTCCAGCGCCGACGCCAGCCGCAGCCGGGGGTTCAATGCCACCGTCTCCGCGCCCAGGTGGGTCAGCGCGACGCGCACCGGGTCGCCGTCGCCGGCCAGCACCTGCCGTACCGCGTGGTCGCAGGCCAGGGTCAGCACGCGCTGCCGGTCGCGGCCCGACACCGCGTGCCCGAGCGCCTCCCCGAACCGGCCTTCGCCGGTGTACCAGCGCGCGGCGATCCCGTGCAGCCGCAGCACCCGCTCCGGGCCGCGGCGGGCCAGCTCCGCCCGCAGGAAACCGCGCAGCAGCGGCGGAAGCCGGTAAGTCTCGGCCGGGGTGCGTGTCACGAGCCCCATCGCGCGCTCGAGCTCGTCCAGCGTCGCCCCGGCGTCCGGGCGGCCCGACAGCCGCACGGCGAGCGTCGCGCTCACCGCGTCGCAGACACTGATGCACAGCAACAGGTCCGACGTCGACGCCGGCAGCCGCGAGAGCACTTCGTCGGCGAAGAACCGCGCCACGGCACGCTCGTCGCCGGTGACCGAGGCGACGAGCCCGTCGGCGTCTTCGGCTTCCCGCACCGAGACCGCGGCCCAGCCGAGCGCCGCGGCCCAGCCGGCCGTGCGTTCGGTGAGCTCGCGGACGCGGTCGTCGCCCACCGCGGCGCCGGTCGCCCGCAGCAGGCACGCCGTTTCCCGCACGGTGAAGCGGAGTTCGGCCGCGCCCACCCGGGACAGGGCCGCTTCCACGTGCAGGCGGGCCAGCCGCAGCCGCGGCTCGACCCGGGTGGCGAGCACCAGCCGCAGCGCCGAGGGCAGGTGCCGGGCCAGCGCCGCGAGCGCTTCCATCGGCTCCGGGCGGGCGATCTCCTGGAGGTCGTCGAGCACCAGCCGCACCGGGCCCAGCCCGCGGAGAGCGTCGTCGAGGTCGGCCAGGAACTCCTGCCGCTGGCCGGGCGGCGGCGGGGAAAGCCGGTGCAGCGCGCGGTCGGCGGGCACGGCCGGACAGCGGCGGAGCGCGCCGAGGATCGCCGCCCACAGCCGGCACTCGTCGTTGTCGTCGTCGTCCAGCGACACCCAGGCGACGTCGTGGCCGTCCCCGGCCCAGCCCGCCAGCGCGGTGGTCTTGCCGGCCCCGGCCGGGGCCCGGACCACCGTGACGGGCCGGGCCGTCGCGCGGTCGAACAGGGCCCCGAGCCGGGGCCGGGGCACGAAGATCCTCGGCAGCCGCGGCACCGTGACCTTCACGCCGGGGATCCGCCGGTACCGGGACGTCGTTCGAACGGGCACGTCAACCTCTCGGCTGTCGGGAGAAACGGGCCCCGGTTCCGCGGTCGACGCCGGGCGGAGGCCACGACTTTACTGATCACCGGAACGCGGCCGGCGGCCGCGTTCCCCGGCTCACCAGATTTCGTAGGTGGCTTCGTCGCCGTGCACGATGACGGCCCAGATCACCAGGACGTCGAGGGCGATCACGACGAGGCCCCAGAACGGGTACGCGGACAGGAAAGCCAGCTGCGCCAGCGCGTTGAAGCCGGCGAGCGCGACCGTGACGACCCGGGCCCACTGCGCACCGGTGAACAGCGCGATGCCGGTCAGCACGGCGAGGACGCCGACGATCAGGTGGATCCAGCCCCAGCCGGCCAGCGAGAACACGAGCAGGCCCGACGGGCCCAGCACGTAGTAGTCCCGGTCGAACAGCGCGACCAGGCCCTCCACCGCGTTGAACAACCCGGCCAGGATGGTGATCGCGCCGGCGAACCAGAGCCAGCCGACCCGCCGCGACCGGGCCACGGCGGGCGGTGGCGTGCGGGCGCTCGTCGGCCCGGTCCGGGATTGCGTGTGTTCGGACATGGTCCCTCTTTCCTTCGGGGGCTGCGGACCCGGGCGATCGTGGCCGGTTCCCCGTCCGGCGGGCCTCGCCCACCCCAGGTGAGATCACCCGGCCTGCCCGTGGCTCACACGGCGCGGGCGATGCCGGCACGGCGGCATCCGCAGCACAGTGCGGCGAAGACCACCGAAACCGGACCGAGGAGGAATGTCATGGCCGCGTTGACCGTCTGGCGGTTCCCCACCGTCGAAGGCGCCGAAAACGCACTGGACCTGTTACGGCAGTTGCAGAAGCAGCAGCTGATCTCGATCGCCGACGCGGCTTTCGTGAGCTGGCCCGAAGGGCGGAAGAAGCCGAAGACCAAGGACCTCGGTTCCCTGACCGGGGCCGGCACGCTCGGCGGCGCGTTCTGGGGCCTGCTGTTCGGCCTGATCTTCCTCGTCCCGTTGCTGGGCGCGGCCGTCGGCGCGGCTGCGCGACGCCTTCGGCGAAACCCCCGAACCGGCGCCCCTGTGACCGACGGCGTCATCCGCGCGAAGGCCGCCCGGCGAGCACGCGCAGCAGCGCGGCGACCGCTCGCCGGAGGCCGCCCGGGACCGCCGCCGACGCACCGGGCGCGTCCGGCGGCAGGCGGACCCGCAGTGCCGCGGGCAGCACGCCGAACCGCAGCGGCGGCGCGCAGCGCGCGGGTTCGCCGTCCACGGCGGCGTCGACGAGCGCGGCCGCGGACTCGACCGTGAACTCCCGCGTGCGCCACGCGCGGTACCCCGGAAACCGGGTCAGGTCGCCGCGCAGTTCGGCGGCGACCAGCTCCGGCACGTCCCGCGCGTGGTCGACGGCGACCGTGACGATCCCGAGCGTCCCCCGGTCGAGCCGGTCGCGGCCACCGAACCCGCTGAGCCGATCGAGGCGGTACGGGCCGTTGGCGACGAGCAGGACGTCCACCGGCGGCATCGGCCGCCCGTCCGGCCCGGGGAAGGCCAGCGGCCGCCGGGCGGCCGGGCCGAGCAGGCCGGGCAGGCACCGGGCGATCGTGGCGACCCGCGCGTCGCGGTAGCCGGGCGCGCGGACGAGGTCGGCGTAGACGCCCAGCGAAACGTTGTTGACGAACACCCGGCTCCCGAGGAGCCCCAGGTCGACGCGCCGCTCGACGGCCTCGCCGAAGGCCGCCAGCGCCGCCGCCGGGTCATCCCGGTCCAGCCCGAGGTCGCGCGCGAAGTGGTTGCGGGTGCCCGCGGGGACGCAGACGAACGGCAGGCCGTGCCGGCGGGCGACGTCGGCGACGACGGCCTGGCAGCCGTCGCCGCCCGCCATCCCGAGCACGTCCGCGCCCTCGGCCACCGCCCGTTCCGCGAGCTCGCGCAGGTCGCCGCCGAGTTCTGGTTCGAGGGGCCGGATCCCGAGCGCGCGGGCCCGTTCGCCGAGTCGCGACGCCGTCGCCGAACCGTTGCCGGACAACGGGTTGAGCAGCAGGACGCCCGCCGATGCCGGGGCGACGCGGCGAGTGGGCGGCGCGGCGGGCAGGTCTGGGCCGAGCGCGGTCCGCGCGGTCGCCAGCGACGTCGCGGCGAGCCCGGCGGCGGCCGCGAGCAGGGCGTAGGGGTGGATCCCGGGCAGCAGCACGAGCAGGACCGCGGCGGCGCCCCCGAGCGCCGCCGCGGCCACCCGCGAGAGGCCGCGGCGCACCAGCGCCGCCCCGCCGGCCGCGAGCGCACCCCCGAGCAGGAGCACCGCGAGCACGAGCTGGACGGGCTGGCGGAGCAGGGCACCGGACACCACGGCGAACGCCGCGAACAGCGCCGTCACGGAGATCCCCGCGCACACCCGCCGGGTCGCCGACGGCCGTCCGTCCGCCCGCTCCGCCATCACCGCACCTCCGCGGCCCACCCTGCGGTGCGGGCGGGCCCGAGTCGTCACCCGTGGTGGATGACTCCCGCTTCACCCCCGGCGGGCGACGCCCCGGCCGGGCGCGCGGCCGACGATCCCGTCCATGTCACCGAACCAGGACACCGCGACCCGCGACGACCGCGTCGCCAGGGCCCACGCCGCCGGGATCGCCGTACCGCGCGCGGACCACGCCGAGTTCCCCGCCCCCGGCCGGCGGGCCGACCCGCTCGCCCTGCTCGCCCGCCAGGACGCCGACCGCGTCCCCGAACTGCTGCCGCTGCGCTACGGCCGGATGGCCGCGTCGCCGCTGGCCTACTTCCGCGGGGCCACGCTGCCCGCGGCGGCCGACCTCGCCGCGACGCCGCGGACCGGGTTCACGGTCCAGGCGTGCGGCGACGCCCACCTCGGCAACTTCGGCCTGTTCACCTCCCAGGGCCGGCGGCTCGTGTTCGACTTCGCCGACTTCGACGAAACCCTGCCCGCGCCCTGGGAATGGGACGTCAAGCGCCTCGCCGCGAGCTTCGAGGTCGCCGCGCGGGAGAACGCGCACCCCTCGATCCAGCGCCGGCGCACGGTGCTCGCGGTGGTCGAGGCCTACCGCCTGGCGATGCACGACTTCGCCCGCCGGACGGCCCTCGAGATCTTCGCCGCCCACGCCGACACCGCGACGCTCCGCACGGTCGCGGCCCACCGCCTCGGGCCGGCGAGGCGGCGCGCGCCCGGCCGGGACGCCACGGTGCGCCGGTTCACCGAGGTCCGCGACGGGCAGCTGCGGCTGACCGCCCGGCCGCCGCTGGTCGTCCCGGCCGGCCGGCTCGCCGGTGACGGCGACCCGGCGACGCTCGCGGACCGCCTCCGGGACGTGCTTTCGCGCTACCGGCGCACCCTCGGGCCCGCGCGGCGCGCGCTGCTCGACCGCCACCAGCTGGTCGACGTCGCCCGCACGGCCGCCGGGGCGAGCGGCGTGGGCACCCGGTGCTGGGTGGCGCTGCTGGCGGGGTCGGGCACCCGGGACCCGCTCTTCCTGCAGCTGAAGGAAGCCCGGCCGTCGGTGCTGCAGGACTACACCGGCGCCGCCGTTCGCGGCGGGGCCGGCCGGCGGGTCGTCACCGGGCAGCGGCTGATCCAGGTCACCGGCGACGTCTTCCTCGGCTGGGCCCACGTGACGCGGTTCGACGGGCGCGCGTGCGACTTCCACGTCCGCCGGCTGCGCGGCGGCCAGGGCGGCGCCGACGTCACGGCGATGACCCCGGCCGTGCTGCGCGCCTACGGCCGGCTGTGCGGGTGGACCGTGGCCCGGGCGCACGCCCGCACCGGCGACGCGCTCGCCATCGCCGCCTACCTCGGCTCCGGCCCGGTGTTCGCCGAAGCCGTCCGCGAGTTCGCGGTGGCCTGCGCCGACCAGAACGAACGCGACCACGCCGCCCTGCGCCAGGCGATCCGCCTCGGTCACGTCACGGCGGTGCCCGGGTGGTGAAGTGCCGGTCCGTCAGGGGAATCCGCGGTACTCCTCGCTCGGGAGCTCCCGGACCCGGTGCACGGACTCGACGCGCATCCCGAGCACCTCGAGCCGGCACAGGATTCGCGGAAGGCTGCCGGGATCGGCCACCGTCCCGAAGACGATCGTTTCCGGAGGAACGGGAACCACGAGCACACCCCGGAAATCCTCGACGCCTTCCCCCGCCCGATCCGGAATTGCGCCGTGGCCCCGGAAGACGTAATTCACGCCCGTCCGGCGGCCGAGCAGCGCCGGCCGGGTCACCGGGTGCCCCCGCCCCGGCGGGCCCGGCCCGCCGCGTACCAGGCGCCGGCGACCAGGACCGCGTCAAGCGCCACCACGGCGGCCGACCAGCCGCGCGGCGGCAGGAAGAACAGGCGGGCGACCAGGTCCGCGGCGGCGCGGACGCCGATGCGCACCTCGGCCGCCGGGCTGAGCGCGGCGAGCGCGACGGCCAGCCAGAGCAGCAGGGTCGCGACGCCGACGCGGCCCGTGCGCACCACGTCGAGCACCACGAGCTCCCCCGGCCCCAGCCAGAGGAACCGCGCGGCGGCGAATCCGCGCGGCCCGCGGCCACGGCGGCTTTTCCCGGAATCTCCACGGCTTTTCACGCGCCACACGATTCTGCGCGCGCCCGGCGTTTTCCTCGCCCGCAGCGGGTGAGCCGGACGAATTGCGTGGCAGGATCCGCCGGGACGTTCCGGAACCGATCGCGAAGGAGAATTGCGCATGCGCCAGTGCTGCGATGACTCGCCCCGAAGACGGGTACCGAGGACGAAGATCACCGTCCCCGGGCCGCCGGTGGACCTCGTGTCGCGGCCGCGGTTGCGCACCGTCCTCGACGGAGCGGGCGACGCGGCCATGGTGTTCGTGGGCGCGCCGGCCGGGTTCGGCAAGACCGTGCTGCTCGCCGACTGGGCCCGCGGCCACGACGGCGGAGCGGTCGCCTGGCTCTCGGCCGACCCCGACGACAACGACGACCGGCTCTTCTGGTCCGCGGTCCTGGAGGCACTCGGCGGCTGTGACCGGATCCCGGACGGCAATCCGGTGCGGCGGCTGGCCGTGCCCGCCGCGCCGAGCGCCGATCTCGCTTTCCTGGCCCGGCTCGCCGACGCGCTGGACACCCTGCCCGAGCCGGTCCTGCTCGTCCTCGACAGCGCGCAGGAGATCACCGCCGCGGCCCCGTGGCACGGACTGCAGACCCTGTTGCGGCACCAGCCGGCGGGCCTGCGCCTGGCCGTCTCGAGCCGCCGGGAACCACCGCTGCCGCTGGGCCGGGCCCGGCTCGCGGACCGGCTCGTCGAAATCGGCGCCGCGCAGCTGCGGTTCTCCGAGGAGGAGGCCGAAGCCCTGGTGGCCACCGGCGACGCGAACATCCCGCGCGACCAGGTCGGCCCGCTCGTCACCCGGACCGGCGGCTGGCCGGCCGGGCTGCGCCTGGCCGCGGCGTCCGCGGCCCGGCACGGCAGCCTGCGCGACTTCCTCGCCGGCCGCGACCCGGCCGTGCTCGACTACCTGACCGACGAGGTGCTCGCCCCGCTGCCGCCGGACCGGCGCGAGCTGCTGCGGGTGCTCAGCGTCTGCGACGACGTCCCGGCCGGGCTCGCCCCGGTGCTCAGCGGGCGGGCCGACGCGGAGGCGGTGCTGCGGGAGCTGGGCGAGCCGGTCACCCGGGTCGTCGAAACCGGCGGCACGCCACCCCGGCACCGGGTGACGCCGTTGCTGCGCACCTACCTGCGGGCCGAGCTGCGGCGGCGGGCCCCGGACCGGTGCCGCACCCTGCACGCGGCGGCCGCCCGCTGGTTCGCCGAACACGGCAGTCCCGCGGCGGCGCTGCGGCACAGCGTCAGCGCCGGGAACCCCGCCCGCGTCGCGGAACTGCTGCGCGAGCACGCCGTGACGTTGTTCCTCGCGGGGGAACACGACGTGCTCCGGCCGGCGCTCGCCGTGCTCGAAGACGGGCGGATCACGGCCGATCCGCTGCCGACCCTGATCTCGGCCTCGCTGAGCCTGGAGGCGGGCGAGACGTCGGCGGCCGGGCTGCGGCTGGCCCGCGCGGAGGCGGCGTGGCCGGACTCGCCGACGGCGGAGCAGACCGTGCTGCGCCAGCTGGCGTACTCCCGGCTGGCCCAGCTCGACCGCACCCCGGCCCAGGCCGTCCGCGCGGCCGGGGAGGTCGACGAAGACCTGGCCGCCGAGGCCGGTCTCGGCGGGCTCGCGGCCCTGCACCGGGCCGCCGTCCTGATCGCCCGCCACGACCACGACGCGGCGCGGGCGTCGCTGGTGCCGGTGCTCGCCGCCGCGGAGGAGCGCGGCCAGGACTTCACCGTCGCCCAGTGCCTCACCACGCTGGGCGCGCTGGCCTGCCACGACGGCGACTACCGGGTGATGGACACGCTGGCCCGCCGGGCCGAAGACCGCCGGCCCCACCGGGATCCCCGGCGATCGCTGCAGGGCGCCCGCGTGTCCGCGATGCTGGCCTACGGCGGGCTGCTCCGCGGCGAACCCGCCGAGTGCCTCGAGCAGGCCAAGCGGATCGGGCAGCTGCTCGGGGACGCCCCCGCCCGCGCGGCCGGCGACCTGCGCCTGGTCGCGGAAACCCTGCGCGGTGCCGCGGAGTTCGAGCTCGGCGCGTGGCACGCGGGGCTGCGGCGGATGCGCCGGGCCCGCACCCGGCTGGGCACCGGACGCGGGTGCCCGGCCGGGCACGCGGCCCTGTGCGCGGTGCTGGAGCACCGTGCGGCGCTGCGGCTGGGCGCGGCGGGCCAGGCCCGGGAAACCGTCCGCTGGGCCCAGCCGGTGCTCGCCGGTTCGGGGGAACTGCTCCTGATGCGGGCCCGGACGCAGCTGCGGCTCGGCCGGCAGGGCGCGGCGAGCTCGGTGCTGCGGTCCCTCGTGGACGACGTGGCGCCGATGGTGCTGCCGTGGGGCGCGATCGAGGCGTCACTGGTCGGTGTGCAGGCCGCGCTGGCCGCCGGGGCGCGGGAGCGGGCGGCCCGCCTGCTCGACGACGCGCTGCGCGCGGCCGAACCCACCGGCGTCCGGTTCCCCCTCGTGTTCGCCCCGCCCGAAGTCGTCGGGTTCCTCACCAGCCGGCTCGGCGGCCTCGGCGCGGGCGAACGGTTCGCCGGGGAGGTGCTCGCGCTGCGCCGCCGGCTGCGCACCCCGCCGATGCCGGCCCCGCTGACCGAGCGCGAACGCGGCGTGCTGCGCCTGCTGCCGACGCAGCGGTCGATCGAGGAGATCGCCCAGGACCTGACCGTCTCGCCGAACACCGTCAAGACCCACGTCCGCGGCATCTACGCGAAGCTCGACGTCCGCAGCCGGCGCGAAGCGGTGGCGATCGCGCTGGAACGCGGCCTGCTCGACACCGAGGTCGCCGACTTCACGGTCTGACGCCGCTCGCCCCACCCGTCGCGGGTGAGGCGGGCGGGCGCGGGATCGGGTCGAGTGTGCCCGGCCCGATCCCGTATCCGTGAGGAGAAGTCATGGCACTGGCGAGCGCGGAGTACCCGTTCCTCGATCTGATGTGGACGATGCTGGTGTTCTTCTGCTGGGTGGCCTGGTTCTGGCTGCTGTTCGTCGCCCTCGGCGACCTGTAGCGCCGCTCGGACGTGTCCGGCTGGGCCAAGGCGGGCTGGACCGTGCTGGTGATCGTGCTGCCCCTGCTGGGGGTCCTGCTCTACCTGGCCACCCAGGGCCGGCACCTGGCCGAGCGGCAGCAAGCGCGTGAAGTGGCTTCGCGGCGGCATTTCGAGGAGTACGTGCGGTCGGTGTCCACAGCGGACACGAGCGGCGCGGCGCAGATCGCCGAAGCCCGGCGGCTGCTGGAAGAAGGGATCATCGACGACCGGGAGTACCACGCGCTCAAGCAGAAGGCCCTCGCCCGGTGATCGCGCGGCGGTGGCGGTTCGTCCACTTCGCGGTGCTGCGGCCCCTGCTCACGGTCACGGCGCTGCTCTGCCTCTACTACCTGCTCCCGGTCGACCAGGCCCTGCGGCCGTGGACGGTGGCCGTCTTCGCCGGCGGGCTCGCCGTCGTGGTCCTGCTGGTCGTCGGCGAGGTGCGGCTGATCCTGCGGTCGCCGTTCCCCGCCTGGCAGGGGATCCAGGCGCTCGCCCTGATCCTCCCGCTGTTCCTGCTGCTGTTCGCGGACGTCTACTACGTGCTGGCCCACGACCGCGCCGGCGCGTTCAGCGCGGGCCTGACCCGGACCGACGCGCTCTACTTCACGGTCACCGTCTTCGCCACGGTCGGCTTCGGCGACATCACCCCGGTGTCGGCCGCCGCCCGGGTGCTGGTGACGGCGCAGATGGTCGCGGACCTGGTGGTGCTGAGCGTCGTGCTGCGCGTGATCGTGACGGCGGTGCGATCGTCCACATCGGACGCTTCAGTCCGGCGGCGGGAGCCGCAGCGCCGCCGCCAGGCCGGCCAGGGCCGCGACGACCAGGGTCGTGAGGGCCAGCGCGAAGGACCGCCCGCCGAGGTGCGGCGTCCCGGCGAGGACGGAGCCGGCCAGCGCGGTCCCCACCGACGAGCCGAGGTTGGACACGCTGCGCGACACCCCCGAGATGTCGCCCTGGTCGGCGTCCGGGAAGCGGGACTGCACCAGGTTCACCGACGCCGTCAGCATGATCCCGACCCCGGCGCCGAGCAGCAACAGCCCGGGCACCGCGCTCGCCACCCCCGAGTCCGCCCGCACCAGCAGCAGCACGAGCACCAGCCCGGCGACGGCGAGGACGAAGCCACCGCGGACCAGGCCGCGCTGGGAGCGCCGCCGCGCCATCCGCCCGGCGGCCGCCGAGGCGCCGAGGATCCCGATCGTCGCGGGGGTCAGCATCAGGCCCGTCTCGATCGCGTCGTAGCCGCGAACCTGTTGCAGGAACACGGCGATCACGAAGAACGAGCCCTGGAGCACGAGCCACTGCACGTGCTGGGTCGCCAGCCCCAGCCGGGTGACGCGGTCGCGGAAGAGCCCCGACGGCACCAGCGGCGCCAGCCCCGCCCGCTCCCGCGCCCGGACGTGCGCGAAGAACCACACCAGGATCACTCCCCCGAGCGCGGCGAACACCCACACCGGCGAGAGCCCGCCGGCCGGGAGCAGCACCACCCCGCCGACGGCGAAGTCCGCGCGGGAGACGAACCAGCCGTAGGTGCCCGCCTGCAGGACGCCGGCCACGACGAAGAACAGGCCGGCCGCGGAGAGGACCGCGCCGGCGACGTCGAACCGCGCCTCCCGCGGCGGCGCGGGCGGCTCGGTGGCCCGGGCCGTGAGCAGGATGATCAGGACGACCAGAAGCACCTGCAGGAGAAAGGAAGCCCGCCACCCGAGCCACGTCGTGACCAGGCCGCCGACGAGCGGGCCGGCCGCGGCGCCGAGCGCGCCCGCGCCGCTGACGAGGCCGAAGGCGCGGGCACGGGTCGCGACGTCGGGACAGGTGACGGTGACCAGGATGTAGATCGGCGGGATCATCAGCGCCGACCCGATCCCCTCCAGCAGCGAATACCCGGTGAGCAGCAGCCCGGGCCCGGGCGCGACGGAGGCCAGCAGCGCCCCGGCGCCGTAGACGGCCAGGCCCGCGAGGAAGCACCGCTTGCGGCCCAGGACGTCGGTCAGCTTGCTGCCGGGCACCATCAGCGAGGCCATGGTGAGGGTGAACAGGGTGATCGCGGTCTGCACGCCGATCACGGTCGTGCCGAGGTCCGCGGCGATCACGCTGACGGCCACGGTCATGGTGGTCGCGGCGTAGCTCGCGACGAACTGGGCGAGGGCCAGGGGCAGCACGGTCATCGGCGGGCCTTCCGGTCGGGTCCGCACACGGTGGCGCGCCCGGAGCCGGGCCACCTCACCCCACGCGGATGAGGCAGCCCCCGGCCGGGCCCGAGACGGTGCTCTCGACCGCTTACGGCGTCCCGAGGAGGAAAGATGACCGAGACCGCGATCGCCGAGCACGGGCTCATCGGCGACCTGCAGACCGCCGCGCTGGTGACCACCGACGGGTCGATCGACTGGTTCTGCAGCCCGCGCTTCGACTCGCCGTCGGTCTTCGGCGCCCTGCTCGACGACGAGCGCGGCGGCCGGTTCCGCATCCGCCCGGCCGGCGCCTGCGCGGGGTCGCAGATGTACTACCCGGACACCGCGGTGCTGATCACCCGGTTCTCCGGGCCGGACGGCATCGGCGAGGTGGTCGACTTCATGCCGCCGTGCGACGGCGTCGCGACCACCGGGCACCGGATCGCCCGGCTGGTGCGCTGCGTCCGCGGCCGGATGACGTTCGACGTGCTCGTCGCGCCCCGCTTCGACTACGGCCGCCGTACGCACCAGGCGATGCTCGCCAAGAACGGGGCGGTGTTCGTCGCGCGCGAGTCGTCGCTCGTGCTGCACCCGGTGCGCGAGCGCGACGACGAGCACTTCGCCGAGGCGCGCGTCGAAGGCGGCGACGTCCACCTGCGGCTCACGCTGACCACGGGCCAGGTCCGCGGCGTCGTGCTCGAGACGGACGCGGCCGAGCCCCCGCACGAGATCCGGCCAGACGAGTTCACCGACCTGCTGGAGTCCACTGTGGACTGGTGGCGGTCGTGGCTGGCGGGGTCCACCTACCGCGGCCGCTGGCGGGAGATGGTGACCCGCTCCGCGATCACGCTCAAGCTGCTCACCTACGCACCCACCGGCGGGCTGGTCGCGGCGCCGACGCTCGGGCTGCCCGAACAACTCGGCGGCGAGCGCAACTGGGACTACCGCTACACCTGGGTCCGGGACGCGTCGTTCTCGGTCTCGGCGTTGCTGGGCCTGGGGTTCGTCGAAGAGGCGGCCCGGTTCGGGGAGTGGCTGGGCGACCGGATCCGCGAAGGCCGCGGCGGCGCGTCGGGCCCGCTCGCCGTCCTCTACCGCGTCGACGGGACGACCGACCTGCGCGAGGAGAACCTGGCGCACTGGGCCGGGCACCGTGGGTCGAGCCCGGTCCGGATCGGCAACGACGCGGCCGGGCAGCTGCAGCTCGACATCTACGGCGAGGCGCTGGACAGCGTCTTCACCGCCGACCGCGCGGGGTTCGGGCTCCCCCACCGCGGCTGGACGGCCGTCCGCGCGGCGCTCGACTGGCTCGGCGAGCACTGGGACCAGCCCGAGGAGGGCATCTGGGAAACCCGGGCGGGCCGCCAGTGCTTCACCTACGGCCGGCTGATGAGCTGGGTGGCGTTCGACCGCGGCATCCGGATGGCGGCCACCCACGGCCGCCCGGCGCCGGTCGAGGACTGGACGTGGCAGCGCGACAGCATCTACGACCAGATCCTGAACCGGGGCTGGCACCGCGCGCGGCAGGCGTTCGTCCAGCACTACACGGGCGACGAGCTGGACGCGTCCCTCCTGCGCATGCCCCGCACGGGTTTCCTCCCGTCCCGCGACCCGCTGTGGCTCTCGACGCTCGACGCGATCCGCGCCGGCCTGGTGACCGACAGCCTGGTCCACCGCTACGACCCGGCGGCGTCCCCGGACGGCCTGGCCGGCACCGAAGGCACGTTTTCGTTGTGCAGCTTCGCTTACGTCGACGCGCTGGCCCGCGCGGGCCGCCTGGAGGAGGCCCGCACGGCGTTCGAGAAGATGCTGACGTACGCCAACCACGTCGGCCTGTACGCCGAGGAGATCGCCCCGACGGGCGAGCAGCTCGGCAACTTCCCGCAGGCCTTCACCCACCTGGCGTTGATCGACGCGGCGGTGACCCTGGACGCCGCGCTCGGCTGAGGCCTGGCTTAGTGGGTCTCGGTGCTGTAGCCGCCGTCGAGGGTGAAGGTGGCGCCCGTGATGTTGCCGGCCACCCGGTCGCTCGCCAGGAACGCCGCCAGGTTCGCGATCTCCGCCGGCTGGGTGAAACGGCCGGTGACCGCGTGCGCCGCGGCCTCGCCGGCGACGGCTTCGGGGTTCGCGCCCGTGGCGCCGGCGACCGTCTCCGCGACGCCGCCGGCGCCCAGCCACAGGTCCGTCGCCACCGGGCCCGGGTTGATCGCGTTCGCGCGGATGCCGTGGGAGCCGAACTCCTTCGACACCGACTTCGTGAAGTTGACCAGCGCGGCCTTCGCGGCGCTGTAGTCGATGACCGCCGGGTCGGGCAGGTACGCGTTGATCGAAGCGATCGTGACGATGCTCCCCCGGCCGGCCGTCACCATCGCCGGCAGCACCGCGCGCGTGGCGCGGACCGCGCTGAGCAGGTTGAGGGTGACCGACCGCGTCCACTCGTCGTCGGTCACCAGCAGGAACCCGTTCGGCCGGGGCGTCACCGCGCCGACGTTGTTGACCAGCACGTCGACGCGGCCGAACTCGTTCAGCGCCAGCTCCGCGAGCCGGCCCGGGCCGTCGGCGGTGCCGAGGTCCACGGCCAGCGCGTGCGCCTTCCCGGCCCGGACCAGGGCGTCCAGGCCCTTCCCGGGGTCACGGGCGCCGGCCACGACGTGGGCACCCTCGGCGACGAGCGCTTCGGTGACGGCCAGGCCGATGCCCCGGCTGGCGCCGGTGACGACGGCGACCGTGTCCCGCAGTCCCAGGTCCACCGGCCTAGAGCCCGTGCTCGCGCAGCCAGCCGAGCACGGCGTCGGCGACGTCCCGCCAGCCGCTGTCGATGGTCAGCGAGTGGCCGCGCCCTTCGAACTGCTTCAGCTCGGTGACGGCGGCCGAGTCGCGGTACTGCTTGAGCGTGGAGCGGGTGACCACGTCCGGGACCGTGTGGTCCGCGGTGCCCGAGATCAGCAGCAGCGGGCCGCGGTCCGCGCGGTGGGTGTCGACCTTCGCCTGGGAGTGCAGCACGAAGTTCGCCGCGGCGGCCTGGAACAGCGGCCGCGCCGGCGACGGGATCGTCCAGCGCTCGTACAGCGCGGCCGACTCCTCGTCGGTCAGCGCGTTGCCGAAGCCGAACCGGAACTCCTTCTCGGTGAGCGACACCGCCCGGTGCAGGTTCGCCGGGTTCCCCAGCGCCGGCAGGCCCGCGCGCAGCTGCGCCAGCGGGAGCGGCAGGACGCCCTTGATCTGGGCGGGATCGATGGCGACGCCGGCCGCGCCGATGCCCTGGCCGAGCAGCTTCTCGGTGATCAGGCCGCCGAAGGAGTGGCCGATGATCACCGGCGGCCGCGGGAGGCCGGCGATGATCGACGCGAAGTGCTCGGTGGCGTCGTCGATCCCGATGTCCGCGACGGCCTCGGGGTGCTCCCGCGCCTGTTCGACGGTTTCGGGCTCGTGCGGCCAGCCGGGCGCGACGGGCTCGTACCCGGCCGCCCGGAAGTGCTCGGCCCACGGGGTCCACGAGGTGGCGTGCAGCCACAGACCGTGGACGAACACGACCGGGGTGCGCACGTCTGTCATCGGTTCCTCCGCCTCGCTCGGGGTTCTCAGCGAAGCCAACACGATGCGCGGCAAGGAAGTCCAGGGCCTGTCGCGTGCGAATCGATAGCCGGGGTGGCATCGTTGGCGTCCGTTCCTTCGTCGCGCGCGGAAGGCCCGCATGGACCTCGATCTCAGGCTGGTGCGGTACTTCGTCACGGTCGCCGACGAGCTGCACTTCGGGCGGGCCGCCGCCAAGCTCTTCATCAGCCAGCCGGCGCTGTCCAAGCAGATCCGCCGGCTCGAAGCCGACGTCGGGGCGCCGCTGCTGGTGCGCGACAGCCGCCACGTGACCCTCACCCCGCGCGGCGAACGGTTCCTGGCCCTCGCGCGGCAGCTGCTGGCCACCGCCGACCAGATGCTGCGCGAACCCGCGCCGAACCGCCTGCGGGTGGCCCACATCTTCGAGCTGGACACCAGCCGCGTCGTCACCGACGCGTTCCTCGCCGCGCACCCTGGCGTCCCGGTGGTGCAGAGCCAGATGGACAGCGCCCGCCAGCTCGCCGCGCTGCTGGAGGACCACCTCGACGTCGCGATCCTGCGCGTCACCACGGCGTTGCGGGCCGAACACCCGGCCGGCTGGCACCACGAGCTGCTGCGGCTGGAGCCGTTCTGGCTCGTCGGCCGCCCCGGCGACCCGCGCCGGCCGACCGCGTCGGTCCACGAACGGCCCCTCGAGGTGTTCGCGGACGCGCCCGGCACGGCCCTGTACAACGTGCACGGCCACTACCTGAGTTCGCTGGAGCAGCACACCGGCCTCGCCCTGCGCTGGCTGGGCAACCCCGGCACGTTCGACCACTGCCACGCGGCCCTGACCCGCGCGCCCGAGAGCGCGTACCTGCTCGAGTTCGACAGCTACGCACGCCGCTTCGCCGGCCACGGCCTCCCGGTCCACCGGCCACGCGAGCTGCAGCCGGTCTACCCGTGGTCACTGGCCTGGCGCGAGGGCGAGCAGCCGGAGACGGTCCGGGAGTTCCTGCGGATCGCCCGCGAAACCGCGGGCCGGCACCGGTGGCTGCACCCCGCCCGCGCGGACGCGGCACCGCTGTGGGCCCCGCCCGGAGACCTGGCGGTCGAGCCCAGTTGAGCGGCCGACGACCTGAGCCACCCCCTTGGCGGGCGGCGCCGAGCCGGACGCGGCCCTGATCGGCTCGTGCGACGTCAGCCGAGCCGACGGCGCGCCTGTTCCCGGATTTTGCCGGGTGTACGCGGGTCGTCGACGAGCCTTTGCATCGCCGGCCGCGCCAGCCTTCTGTCGTGATCCATCGCGATGTCCGCGGCCTCGAGACGAACCGTGTGGTTACGGTCGTGCGTCGAAACGTAGACAAGGGCTTCGGCGACCGACGAGTTTCCCGGGAGGGCCTGAGCGGCGAGAATCCGGATCCGCCCCTCCGCTCCTCTGACGATGGCCTGCAGTGCCGCCTTCCCGCCCGAACGATCATGGGGAAGGAGCGCCTTCGCGGCCCGAAGGCGAGCATTGACCGGGTGGGCGGTCGTCGCGAACCGACGGAGCACGCTCACCCCGTCGGCCCCGGCCTCGATCGCCGCGGTGATCCGCAGCTCGATGGGTGCCTTCGGTCGCTCGGCCACCTTGAGGAACAACCGGCGGCCGCTCGGGACGTCCCTTTCGGCGACGTTTCGGGCGGCCTCCATCGCCGTTTGATCATCGGAGTTTTCGACCATCGAGCGGTAGAGAGCGAAGATCCGGTCACGACGGAGGGTGGGCAATGCCACCCGCACGGCTTCGAGCCGGACCTTGCCCGGGACCTGCCGGTCCTCCGCGAGTTCGGCGAGCACTGACGTGGTCATCGCGGCGTCACACTTGTACGCCTCGCGCAGCCAGTTCAGCCTGGCGACCTGGCTCGACGAGCCATTCGTCGCGATCGAGATGAACAGCCGGGCCGCCAAGGGCTTGTCGACGCCACCGACAGCCCGAGCTGCGTCTCCGCGGTACACCGCTTCAAGCTCGCGGTTTTCCGCCAGGCCGACCAACGTTGCCGTCGATCCGCCATGGGTGGCGACGATTCGGGTTCCCGCAGCCACCCGTAAACTCGGAGACACCAATGGAAGAGCGGCGAACCGTTCCAACGCCGGAATGGCCAGCGCAGGCTCGATCTCACCGATCATGACCGCGGCGCGGTACCCAGCTTGCCCGTCGACCAGATCCCGACGGTCGAGCAGGTCCTCCAAGATCCGCGAACCTGCCGCGGGGTCACGGCCACGGACCAGGTCGGCGATCCGCACGGCGGTGCCCACCTCGGCGGCCGTCGCCGCGAACTTCCTCGCCGCGGCGGCCCAGTCCGAGCCCGGCAAGGCCAGCAGGGCAGCCAGGATTTCCGCTCGCTTCCGGTCGGGCAGCCCGTAGCCTGCCGCGATGAACTCCTGCATCAACTCGGGCGCCCCGATGAGGATCACCGCGTCCGCACGCAGGTCCTCCATGTCGCGGCTCGCAGCCAGCAGTCCGAGGGCACGGATCCCCTGTGCCCGGTCATGCGCCAAGATCAGGTTCGCGGTGTCGAATCGATCCCGTGGTTCGCCCGTCAAGTTTCCCGCGAGGATGGCGAGGCTCTTCGCGCCTCGGAGCTTGTCGCGGCTCGTGATCTCGCCGACCGCGGCGAGCCGTCGGCGGTCCGTTGTGCCCTGGCCGGGATTCCGGACCATCGACTCCAGTTCGGTGAGAGCCTGGCCGCCGTCGAGCTCGAACAGCCAGCCGACCGTTGCCTTCCACGCGTCGGACTTCGCAAGGGCCTCGCGCAGTACCTCGAGGACCTGCTCGCGGACACCGCCGTCCGCAAGCAGGTCCCGCCGGGACAGTTCGATCACGAACCGGATGTTCGGATCCCGGTTTCGCTCGTGCAACAGGGTACGAATCCGCTGCTCCACAACCGGCCGGGCGGAACGCCACCACAACGCGGCAAGGATCTGCTGCATCCCGGCGTCCGGCCACGGCCACATCGCCTGTGGCGCCAGGTACTTCCGCACTCGAAGGGACCGGGCGCGGGGGTACCGCCTGACGACGTAATGTGCGTGGAGGTAGTCCGCCACATCAGGGCGATCGAACTGAAGCCTGCCCTCGCCGGCCGCGAAAAGGGTGGTCGTGCGCAGCAGGTCGGCCGATCTGCGACGACGTTCGGCATCGGACATCTCACGTGGCCAATCGAACCCGGCGAGTCCGTCTCCCCCGCGCGCAACGTCTTCCAGAACCCCACGGGCACCGTCAGGCCGAAGGAACGGCGCCGCGGCAAGCTTTCCGACCGCGGACTGCACCAACTGCTCAAGCTCTTCCAACTCGTGTGGCAAGCGCTCAGCGGTCACGATCGACCATGCTAATGACGCCGCGAGGCAGTGCCCATGACAAAGACGGGACACTCGACGGACAAACCACTTCCCGTTGTCTGGTGGTCGAACTCGTCTCCTGACACCACCGCAAGGATCTTCAAGACCCCGGCGCCGCGTCCGGGCAGGCTGTGCGGATGACGTTCATCAGCCGGGAAACCGTGATCGAAGCCGCTGCCGGGGACGTGTGGGAGGTGATCGGCGACTTCGCCGCGGGGCCTTCCCGGATGGCGCCCGGGTTCGTGCTGGACACGCGGGCCGAAGGCGATTGCCGGGTGGTCACCTTCGCCGACGGCACCGTCGTGCGGGAACGGCGGATCGGCGTCGACCACGACCTCCGCCGGATCGCCTACTCGGTCGTCGGCGGGAGTGTGCGGCCCGAGCACGACCACGCCGTCATGCAGGTCTTCGCCGACGGGGCACGGCGGTGCCGGCTGGTGTGGAGCCGCGACGTGCTGCCCGAAGCGCTCGCCGGCTCGATGGCCGAGGCGATGGCGCACGGGCTGGGCGTCGTCAAGCGGACCCTCGATCGTCCCCGGGGCTGACGGTCAGGCGCGGCCGATGAGCCGGTACCCCGACGCCGAGAACTCCGCCGTCAGCGCGTAGCGGTCGCCGCGGACCAGGGTGTGGCGCCACTCCACCGGGCGGCCGCGCGCGTGGCTGAGGCGGTTGATCGCGAACGCCGCGACGTCGTGCGCGCAGGCGAGCTGGCTGCGCTCGGCCGCCGTCGGGATCACCGCGTGGACCTCTTCCCGGCCGTGGTCCAGCCGGACGCCGGTGCGCGCGGCCAGCTCGGCGTACAGACCGGTGTGCGTGAAGTCGGCTTGCAGCACCGGTTTCGCCACTTCCGCCGGGAGCCAGACGCGGTCGAGGGCCAGGGGCTCGTCGCCGGCCAGGCGCAGGCGTTCGAGGTAGACCAGCGGCGTCGACGCCTCCAGCTCGAGCCGCTCGGCGACCAGCGCGTCGGCCCGGACGTCGAACGCGCGGACGACGCTGCGCTGGGTCAGGCCGGCCGCCTCCACCGACGCGAACAGGCTGTACAGGGCGCCCATCGGCTGGGCGATTTCGGCCGGGGGCGCGACGCGGGGCTGGCGGCCGCGCTCGGCGACGATCACACCGTCCGCGCGCAGCTGCCGCAGCGCCTGGCGCACTGTGCTCCGGCTCACGCCGTACTCCTCGACCAGCGCGAGCTCGCCCGGGAACTGGTCGGCGAACTCGCCGGCGTCGAGCCTGGTCAGCAGCTCGTGCTGCAGCTGGCGCCAGAGCGGCTCGGAGCCGGACCGGCTGAGCGTCCGCGGTGGCATGGCGTCCCTCCCGGGTGTCGGCCCGACCCTACCCATGGCCAAATGTCCGGACATCCTCTAAGTTGAATGTACGTACATTTCTTCGCGGAGGCTGCCCCGGTGACCACGACCCAGAACGCGCCCGTCGACCGGCCGTCGCCCGCGCCACGCCCCCGCGGCGTGGTGCCGGGCCTGCTGGTCGCCGTCGGCGTCGCCGCGGTCGCGACCGCGCTGGGCGAGCTGGCCCCGGTCGTCGGCGCGCCGGTCTTCGGCATCCTGCTCGGCGCGCTGGCCGCGGCCGTCGTGCCGGGGCTGCGCGCCGAGCGCTGGGCGCCCGGCTACGCCGTGGCCGCGAAGCCCGTGCTGCAGGCCTCGATCGTGGTGCTCGGCACCGGCCTGTCGCTGCGGCAGGTGCTGGCCGTCGGCGGCGGCTCGCTGCCGGTCATGCTCGGCACGCTCGCCGTCGCGCTCGGCGGCGCGTGGCTGCTCGGCCGGTGGCTCGGCGTCCGCGGCGACACGCAGACGCTCATCGGCGTCGGCACCGGCATCTGCGGCGCGTCCGCGATCGCCGCCACCACCGCGGTCATCCGGCCGAAGCAGGCCGAAGTCGCCTACGCCATCGGCACGATCTTCACCTTCAACATCGCCGCCGTGCTGCTGTTCCCGCCGCTCGGGCACCTGCTCGGGATGAGCCCGCACGCCTTCGGCCTGTGGGCGGGCACCGCGATCAACGACACCTCGTCGGTTGTCGCCGCCTCCTTCGCCTACGGCGGCGACGCCGGCTCCTACGGCTTGGTCGTCAAGCTCACCCGCACGCTCACCCTGATCCCGGTCGTCGTCGTGCTCGGCTTCCTGAAGGCCCGCCGCGAGACCGGCGCCGGGTTCAGCGTCGCGGCGATGCCGTGGCGCCGGGTCGTCCCGCTCTTCCTCCTCGGCTTCCTCGCCGCCGCGACGCTCAACAGCCTCGGCTTCTTCCCGGCCTCGTGGCACCCCGTCCTCTCGGCGCTGGGCACCTTCCTGATCACGACGGCCCTGGCCGGCATCGGGCTTTCCCTGCGCCTGGCCGACATGCGCCGCGCCGGCGCCCGCCCGCTGCTGCTCGGCGGCCTGCTGTGGATCGCCGTCACCGCGACGAGCCTCGGCCTGCAGGCCCTCACCGGGACGCTCTGATCACCGGCGCGGGCTCGCGCCCTTCGTCTCCGGCGGTGGTGCTCGGCAGCGTCGTGGCGAGTGTCCGGTCGGACGCCCGGGGCGACGTTCGTCGCGCGGCTCAGCCGCCGAGGTGGTCGCGGTAGGCGGCGGCGAGGACCCGCAACTTGAGCCCGAGGTGCAGCACGAGCCGGTCGTCGCCGGAGTCGAGGCTGCACCCGGTGATCTGCTCGATCCGCTTGAGCCGCTGGTAAAGCGTGGCGCGGTGGACACTCAGGGCGTCGGCCGTGCGCTGGATGTTCCCGCCGTGGTCGAAGAAGCTCGTGAGCGTGCCGATCAGGACGTGGTGGGTGTCCTCCTGCTCGACCGCCGCGAGCGCCGGCACCGGGGAGGCGGTGAGCAGGTCCTCCGGCGGCAGCTTCAGCAGGAGTTCGTACGGCCCCAGCTCACCCCAACGGGCCAGCGACCCGATGCCGGGCAGCAGCAGGGCCGCGCGGGCGGCCAGCAGCGCCTCCCGGTAGGACGCCACGACGTCGCCGAGGGCGGTCACGGTGCCACCGAGCCCGAACACCGGCCGCGCGCTCTCGTCCCCCAGGCGCCGGAAGCGGGCGGTGATCCGCTCGGCGACGGCGTCGACCAAGGCCCGGGTCGGCGGGACCCGTTGCACGAGCAGGATCCAGGCGCGCGACCGGTTCGCCGCCATCAGGGCGACGTCGTCGGCGACCGCGCGGACGCCGTCCTCGACCGCCGCCTCGAACGCGACCTCCTGCGGTGCGGCGGCCGCCCGGCACTGCACGGCCAGCACGGTGAAGTGCGTGCTCTCGTCCCCGAAGAGCTGCTCGGCGCGCAGGTCTTCGATCGCCTGCGCGCGCACCGCCGCGTCGCCGGAGACGAGCTCCCGCAGGATGCCTTCCTGCCGGGCCTTCGACCGCTCGTGCAGCAGCAGCCTGCGCAGCAGCATCGCGCCGGCGGTGGCGGCCGCCTCGCCCGCGGCGGCCGTCTCGGCTTCGGTGAACGCGCCGTCCTTGTCGATCAGCCACAGGTAGCCGAGCAGCATGCCGTTGCAGCGCACCGGCGCGCACAGCCGCGACCACGCGCCCTCGACGCCGACCACGCCGGGCGTCACCCAGCGGCTGATGCCCTGGGCGAGGATGTGGTCGACGATCTCCGGCTCCACGGCCCGGTTGAGGACCGAGTTGACGCGCAACGCGTCCTCGTCGCCGAAGTGGCGGCTCGCCGCGAGCAGCCGGATGGCCGGGTCGTCGATCGCGACCGACCGCTGCAGGCGCTCGGCGAGTTCGTCCACGATGGACTGGAGGTCGCGGTCGGCCACGGCACCCCTTCCGCTCGGCGGCTGCCGTCCACCGTAGCCCGCGTGCGGGGGCACCGCTCAGCCCATCACCGTGCCGGAGCTGCCGGTGTTGCGCTCGCGTTTGCGGGAGAACGCGCCGAGGTCGATCTCCAGCCCGGTGTGGACGCCCTTGTAGCGCACCGGGTCGGCGTCGTGGTCCACGCCCGCTTCGACCTGCTCGATCAGCGTCGTCATGAGCCTGCCGACGACCGGGGCGTTCTTGAACTGGTTGCCGCTGGTGCCCATCGCGACGTAGAAGCCCGGCAGCTCGGTGCGGTCGTAGATCGGCGTCCAGTCGTCGGCCGCGTCGTACACGCCGACCACCCCGCGCGCCCGGTTCGGCACCCGCAGCCCGGGCAGGCGCCGCGCGGCGCGGGTGACCTGGGCTTCGAACACGGCCATGGTCGGGTGCTCGCCGGCGTCGTCGGGGTCGTCGAGCCAGTGCAGCGGGTCGCAGGGCGGCTCGGTGCCCCCGACGAGCAGGCCGCCGCCGACCTCGCCGCGGAAGTAGGTGCCCAGGTCCATGTCGGCCACGGCCGGGCCCACCCCGCCCGCCGGGTGGTAGCCCTCGGGCGCGAGCACGTGGGCGACCTCCTGGCGCAGCGGCCGCACGCCGATCGTGAAGTCCGCCCCGACCACGGCCAGCGCGTTGAGCCGGCCCGACCACGGCCCCGCCGCGTTGACCACGACCGGCGCGAAGATCCTCGTGCCGTCGGCCAGCACGACACCGGTCACCCGGCCGCCGGAAACGTCCACACCGGACACCGTGCTGCGGAACCGGAACCACGCGCCTTCCTCGGCCGCCGCGTCCGCGAGGTTCCGCGCCGCGAGCTGCGGGTCGGTGACGTACCCCGCGTCGGGGGTGTGGACCCCGCCGAGGGTGCCCGCGGCGTCCGCCCAGAACGCGTCGTCGTCGATGCGCCGGGGCGGCCAGAACCGGCCGGGATCGATGCCGGGCACCCGCTCGGCGAGCGTGGCGCTGTCCCACTCCTCGTACGGCACGCCGACTTCGTCGAACAGCGGCAGCCAGCCGGCCCGCGGCGCGGCCTCGACGTCGAGCATGACCAGGCCGCTGCGTTCGAACCGGGCCAGGTCCCCGACGTCGTGGCCGAGGTGGTCGGCCCACGCCGACCAGCAGAAGTGCGCCTCCCAGGCGGCGGCCACCCCCGGCAGCGTCGAGAAGTTGTACCGCACCACGGCACTCGACGCGCTCGTCGAGCCCTGCCCGGCGCCGCTCGCGCGATCCACGACCACCACCCGGCGGGTCGTCCTGGCCAGTTCGAGCGCGATCGCCGATCCGATCACGCCCGCGCCGACCACCACGGCGTCCGCGCTGACTTCCGAGCTCATCGCCTTCGTCCTCCCTGTGCTCCCGGCATCCCAGTGTGCGGCGCCCGCGGCCCGCCGTCGCCCGACAGCTGTCGCGATCCGGCGGGACCGGGAGCAACGGATGTCCATTGGCCCCGGGAGGCCCGCCAGCCCCCGGCCTGAGGCGCCGCGCACCCTACGATCGCCGCGAGAACGCCCGGCAGGGCACGACATTCCTCGCTCGGCTACCGTGTTGACTGAAGCTTCGGTCAAGGGGGTTCGAGGTGGCGGGCAAGCGAGACAGCATTCTCCGCGCCGCGGTCACCATGGTCGCCCACAGCGGCGTCCGGGGGCTGCGCGTCGAGGAAGTCGCGGCGGCGGCGGGCGTCTCCACCGGGCTGATCTACTACCACTTCAAGGACCGCGCCGGGTTGCTGCGCGCGACGCTGGACCACGTCAACGACCGGGCCGGGAACTACACCGTGCCGACGGCCCCGGACGCGCGAACCGCACTGGAACAGCGGCTGTTGCTGGAGTTGCAGGACCTGCCGGAGATCCGCGAGAACAGCACGGCGTGGGGCGAGCTGCGGGCCAGCGCGATCTTCGAGGACGGTTTGCGGGAGCGGCTCGCCGAAGCCACCCGGATCTGGGTGGAGGAGATCGCGGAGCTGGTGGAGGCCGCACGCGCTGCTGCGGCGGTTGGTGCGCCGGGCGAAGCCGCACACTCCTCCAGCCCTGCCGCCGCGCCGGGCGAGACCGCGCACCCTTCCCACCCCACAGCCACCGCCCCAGGCAACGCCGCACACGCATCCAACCCCACCGCCGCCGCCCCAGGCAACGCCGCACACGCCTCCGGCCCCGCCGCCGCCACGGGCGAGGCCGCGCACCCTTCCCACATCGCTGCACCAACCCCCGCCCGCCCGACCAGCCCCGCGGCCGACGTCGCCGAGCGGCTGACCGCGCTGGTCGAAGGCCTGTCCGAACGCTGGCTCTCCGGCACCCTCGACCTGCACCGGGCCCGTGGCCTGGTCCTCGGCGCAGTCACCGCCGAACTCGGCGGCTGACCCTGTCACCCACCTCACTGAAAATTCCGTCAGCTCCGATTTGACTGAACTTTCAGTCAGTGTCAGGCTGGGTCCACCGCACCCCGGCCGAAGCAGGAGCCCGCCCGATGACGCACGCACCCCTTTCCCGCCGCACCGCGCTCGCCGCCGCGCTCGGGCTCGGCGCCACCGCGCTCACCGTCGCCGCGTGCGGCACGGAGACACCGCCCGAGACCGCCGTGGCCGGCGGCAAAACCGCGGCCGCCGGGCGGAGTTTCGGTGCCGAGTGGGAAAACCACGCCCGCACGCTCATGGCCTGGCCGGCGTCCGACGGCATCTGGGGTGCGGACCTGCCCGCGGTGCAGGCCGACATCGCCCGGCTCGCCCGGGCGATCGCCGGGCACGAACACGTCGTCCTCCTCGCCGGGCCCGAAAACCGGGACGCCGCCCAGGAAGCCGCCGGCCCGGACGTCGAAGTGGCCGAGATCGCGGTCGACGACCTGTGGGCCCGCGACACCGCCCCGGTCTTCGTCCGGGACGCCGGGAAGCCCGCGGGTGTCGACTTCGGTTTCAACGGCTGGGGCGGCAAGCAGCAGCACCGCCGCGACGGCGCGGTCGCCCGGGCCGTGCTGGAGAAGTACGGGCTGCCCCGGCTGGCCGCCCCGCTCGTGGCCGAAGGCGGCGCGCTCGAAACCGACGGCCAGGGCACCCTCCTGGTCACGGAAAGCTCGCTGGTCAACGAAAACCGCAACCCCGGCAAGGACCGCGCACGGGTCGAAGCCGAGCTGAAGCAGACGCTGGGCGTCACGACGGTGATCTGGCTCGCCGGCGTCAAGGGCGAGGACATCACCGACGCCCACGTCGACTGCCTCGTCCGCTACACCGCGCCCGGGGTCGTCCTGCTGGACAAGCCTTTCCCGGGCGCACCCGAAGACGTCTGGTCACGCGCCTCGGCCCAGGCCCGCGGCGTGCTGGCCGCCGCGACGGACGCGGGCGGGCGGCGCCTCGAGGTCGTCGACCTGCCGCAGCCGGACCCGGACCGGATCACCGGCCGGGGTGAGGCGTTCGTATCGTCCTACGCCAACTTCTACGTCGCCAACGGCGCCGTGTTCCTGCCCAAGTTCGGCGACGAGGCCGCCGACGACCGCGCCCGCGGCATCCTGGCCGAGCACTTCCCGGGGCGCGAGGTCGTCCTGGTCCCGATCGACGGGATCGCCGCCGGCGGTGGCGGGATCCACTGCTCGACCCACGACATGCCCGCTTAGGCCGTCGACTTCGACCGCGCATGACGGGCAATTCTTGCTCGACTCTGTACGTAAATTTCCGAAAGTCGTTCGACTCTTGCCACCTCTTGCCGCGGAGCCTACAGTCCCGGCATGGGAATCTCCCGCAGGACGTTCATCGGTTCGGCCGCCGCCGCTTCGGCGTGGGGAGCGCTTTCCCTCGCCGGCGCGCGGGTGGCCGCCGCGGCCAGTCCACCCGGGGACGTCGTCGGCAAGATCACCGTCGGCTACCAGGGCTGGTTCGCCTGCGCCGGCGACGGCGCCCCGATCAACGGCTGGTGGCACTGGAGCCAGGACTGGGGCCGGACGCCGTCGCCGGCCAACAACGTCATCAAGGCCTGGCCGGACATGCGCGAGTACACGCACACGTACCCGACCGCCTACGCCAACTTCGGCAACGGCCAGCCGGCGACGCTCTTCTCGTCCTACGACCAGCAGACCGTCGACACGCACTTCCTGTGGATGCAGCAGAACGGCTGCGACACCGCCGCGTTGCAGCGCTTCAACCCCAACAGCAGCGAAGGCCCGACGCGTGACGCGATGGCCGCCAAGGTCCGCAGCGCCGCCGAGGCGCACGGCCGCAAGTTCTACATCATGTACGACGCCACCGGCTGGGCGAACATGCAGTCGGAGATGAAAGCCGACTGGACTGCGAAGATGTCCGCGCACACGGCGTCGTCCGCCTACGCGCGCCAGAACGGCAAACCGGTCGTCTGCATCTGGGGCTTCGGCTACGACGACGGCAACCACCCGTGGGACGCGAACACGTGTCTCGACGTCGTGAACTGGTTCAAGGGCCAGGGCTGCTACGTCATCGGCGGCGTCCCCCGCGAATGGCGCACGAGCGACGGCGGCTCGCGGCCGGGCTTCGGCGACGTCTACCGCTCGTTCAACATGATTTCGCCGTGGATGGTCGGTGCCGTCGGCGATGTGGCGGGCTCGGACTGGATGTACCAGAACCTGAACGTCCCCGACCAGGCGGACTGCACCGCCCACGGCATCGACTACCAGCCGTGCGTCCTGCCGGGCGACGTCTCCGGCCGCCAGCGCGCCCACGGCGACTTCATGTGGCGCCAGTTCTACAACATGGTCCGCGCCGGCGCGCAGGGCATCTACATCTCGATGTTCGACGAATACGGCGAAGGCAACCAGATCGCGAAGACGGCGGAGAACGCGTCGATGACCCCGGTGGGCTCGGGTCTGCTCGCGCTGGACGAAGACGGCGTCGCCTGCTCGTCCGACTACTACCTTCGCCTCACCGCGGACGGCGGCCGCATGCTGAAGGGCCAGATCCCGCTGACGGCGGTCCGCCCGACCTCGCCGACGCTCACCACGGGCGGCTCGACCGACCTGGCACGCGGCCGTCCGGTCGGCGAAAGCAGCCACACGCAGAACTACGGCGCGGCCAACGCCGTCGACGGAAACCCGGACAGCTACTGGGAAAGCGCGAACAACGCGTTCCCGCAGTGGCTCCAGGTGGACCTCGGCGCGGCGACCGCGGTGTCGCGGATCGTGCTGGCCGTCCCGCCGTCGAGCGCGTGGGGCACCCGCACGCAGACGCTGACCGTGTCCGGCTCCACCGACGGCACGACGTTCGACACGCTGGTCCCCTCGACCGGCTACGTCTTCGACCCGGCGCGCGGGAACAGCGTCACCATCACGCTTTCCGGGGCGAGCCGCCGGTTCCTGCGCGTCACGTGCACGGGCAACACGGGCTGGCCGGCGGGGCAGCTCGCCCGGTTCGAGGCGTACAGCTGACCGTCAGCCGGGGATGGTCCGGTGCCCGAAGAGGCCGAGCAGCCAGGTGTGCCGGATGGCTTCGCGGGCCCGGTCGTACGCCTCGTCGGTGGCGGCCCAGATCGCCTGGGTGAGCAGCTCGATCGTCGCGGCGACGACGGTGCGGGCGGTGAACGGCGGCGGAAGCGGCACCTCCGGGTCGGTGGTGCGCAGCCACGCCGCCGTCCGGTCGAACACCGCTTCGCCGGCGCGCAACACCTCTTCGCGTGCCTCCAGGCCCGCGTCGCCCACCGCGTAGATCTCCAGCAGGACCGCGCGGGCGGCTGCCGGACGTCGGCGCACGTAGCCGACGACGAAGTCGCCGCACGCGGTGACCGCGGCGAGCGGGGTCGGCGCCTCGGCCGAGATCGCGACGCCCTGGGCGAGGAACCGCCCCGTCACCGTGCGGTAGGCGGCCAGGAACGCGGCCTGCTTGCCGGAGAACTGCTCGTAGAACGACGTGCGTGACACGCCCGCCGACGCCGTGACGTGGCCGACCGTCGTGGCCGCGTAGCCGCGTTCGCCGACGTTGGCCAGCACCGCGTCGACCAGCCGGGCGCGCTGCGCGCCGGCCACCTCTTCCCGGCTGAGGCCGTGCGGCCCCTTGGGCAGCCGGTCCTGGGTTCTCATCCAGGGCACCGTACCCGGCGGACCGGCCGGGACGACCGGTCCGCCGGGGAGGTCAGGCCGGCTGCTCCGGGGCGAGGGAGTTCCCGGCCGGGATGTGCCCGCAGCTCGACGGCGCCGGCTTGCCCGCGAACCGGTCGGCCAGCCAGGCGATCGCGGTGGGCGCCCACGCCGCCGCGCCGCCGACGTGGCTGAGCGCGTCGTACTGCGTGTACTTGATCGAGTCGTTGCCGGTGGCGCAGTACTGGCGGGCCAGCGCGCGCACGTCGCCGGCCACCATCACGCCGTCGCCCGTGCCGATGCCGGGCAGATTGCTCGTGGTGCCTTCGAGGAACCCGGCGTTGCCCTGGGCGATGAACCCGGGCACCGACGGCGTCGGCGCGGACCCGATGTTGACCTTGTTCACCGCTTCGACGAACGGCGGCACCGAGTTCGGGTTCGCGTACTCGGGCTTGGCGATCTTCTGCCACGTCAGCCCCGGGTAGCGGCCGAGCGCGTTGGCGATCGACGCGTGCTCCAGCTCGTCGAGCACCTTCAGCCCGTACTCGCTCGCGTACGGCCGCAGGTCGATGCCGAAGCCGCGCGCGACGCCGATCAGCGCCATCGGGATCACGCCGGACCAGACCGGGCTGCCGCTGACGTACTTCAGGTTGTGCGCGGGGTCGACGAGAACGCCGCCTTCGGTGAAGCCGACGAGGTTGTCGTTGACGTCCGGGGCGTAGCTCGGCGCCAGCGCGGCCGCCCAGCCGGTGGCGATGGCCCCGCCCGAGTAGCCGAGGAGCCCGAACTTGGTGTGGCCGGTCATGCCCGTCGCGGCCGAGCTCGTCGCGGCCCGGATCGAGTCGAGCGTGGTCGTGCCGTACTCCGGGCCCGCGGCGAAGTCCGCGGTCTGCCCTTCGGTGTCGGGCACGACGACGTTGTAGCCCAGCAAAAGCGACGGGAGCAGCAGCAGCGATTCGCCGTTGGGCAGCAGCCCGCCGAGGGTGACGTCCCCGGCGATCGCCCGCGACGGCGCGTCGGCGGGGTCGAGCGAGTCGTAGGCCGACTGGTACGACACGGCTTTCGTGTGGTCGCCGGTGATGCTGCGGACGACCGAGGTGACGTTGGCCGACGGCCGGCCCTGCGCGTCGGTGGTGCGGTAGAGCAGCTGGACGGCCTGCACGGGCGTCGAGAGGCCGACGACGTGGTAGCTCAGGGTGCGGGTCTTCAGGACCGTCCCGGGTGCGTACGACGACAGCGGAGCGCTGCCGTCGTAGGAGTAGAAGGAATCGGGCGACGCGGCGGCCGGGCTCGCCGGCGCGGCGGCGAGGGTCAGCGCGAGTGCGGCGGCGAGCGCGGTGAAGCGCACGTGGTTACGGATCATGACTCCCCTTTGAATCATGAAGTGGATCACGCGGATCGCCGTAACCTACCAGCCAGTAGGTGTGGTGTACAGCGGCGTACACGATCGGTGGGTCAGCGCACCACCGGGACGTGCCGCACCGGGAAGTTCACCGAGTTCGCGACGAAGCACTGCTCGTGGGCGTCGCGGTGCAGGGCGGTCGCCTTCTCGACCATGCCCGCCTCGGCGACCGTGACCTCCGGCCGCAGGACGACTTCGGCGAAGCGGCCACCGTGGGCGCCGTCTTCCCGCATGACGCCGCTCGCGTGGTCGACGTAGCCGGTCACGACCACGCCCGTCCGCGCGCACACCGACAGGTAAGTCAGCATGTGACACTGCGAAAGCGAGGCGACCAGCAGGTCTTCCGGGTTCCAGCGGCCGGCCGCCCCGAGGAACGCCGGATCGGCGCTCGCGGCGAGCGTCGGCTTGCCGGCGGCCTCGACGTCGTGGTCACGGCCGTAGGTGCGGTAGCCGGTGGTCTCGCCGGTCCAGCGCACGGTCACGGCGTAGTGGTGTTCCCTGCTCATGACGCGGTTCCTCCCAGTGCGGTCATCGTGGCCAGGACGTGGGCCCGAGCGAGAGCGGCGGCGTCTTCGGCCCGTCCTTCGGTGATGGCGGCCAGCAGCTGCCGGTGTTCGTCATCGACCTGGCCGGTCCGCACGGGCTCGGCCAGCGACGCCCGGGTGGAGACGGTGATCCGGTCCCAGAGCCGGTCGAGCGCCTCGGCGGCGGCCGGGTTGTCGGCGAGTGTCGCGATGTGGCCGTGGAACGCTCTGTTGTGCCGGACGCCTTCGGCGAGGTCGCCGCTCCGGGTCGCCCGGTCCGCTTCGACGGCGAGCCCCTCGAGCCGCGCCAGGTCGGCCGGGGCCAGTTCGCCCGCCCTCTGCCTGGCCGCGGCCAGTTCGGCGGTCAGCGCCTCCAGTGCTGCGCGCACGAGATAGGCGTCTCGTAAGGCTTTCGAGCCCAGTTCGACCACTGTGACGCCACGCCGGGCCGGTTGGACGAGACCGTCGCTCTCGAGCCGGCGCAGCGCCTCACGCACAGGGGTGCGGCTGACGCCCAGCCGGTCGCAGAGTTCCTGCTCGGTCACGGGCTGCCCGGCCGGGTAGGTCCCCAGCACGATCAGGCCGCGAACCTCGTCGTATACCGGGTTCACCTGGCTGCCTCCTCGCTTGTATGCAATGTATACGAAGAGGGTGTTCGAAGGGAAGCCCGGCCATGTCGGACACCGACGGGCCGCCGTCAGAGCCTGTCGCCGCGCGCGCCTCGCCCCGGCGCTGACCGACCGGCGACCTGCGCACCGGACTTTGCTGCGTTCGCTCGCTTTCCTGCGCCGCAGGAAGACCGATCCGGTGATGGCCGGGGATTTGCTCGCGCGACCTCGCGCTCCTCAGCCGGAGTGGTGGCCGACCTGGCGGCGATCACCGCACCGACGTTGATTCTGGCGGGCGGACCGTGGAGCCGCCTGGACCAGTCGCGCTACGCCTCGGCCTTCCCCTGCGCGGGACGTCGGGCATCGGATCCACTCCCGGGCTCCGTCGCGCTGGTCGGCCGCGGTCTCGGATTTTCTCGAAGCTGCTTAGTCCGAGTGCTCTCGCAAGCGATCACCGGCTTCGGCGCGGCCGGTCAGCCGTCCTCCGGAGCGGCATCCGGCACGGCGGAAGGCACCGCCGCGGGCGCCGCGACGGCCGACCCTTCGGCAACGCCGAGCGCCATCGCGGACGCGACGAGCACGGTGATGACCTTCGATCTCAGCTTGAAACCACGCCCGCAGTCCTCAAGGTGTCGACGGATTGTCGACGAACTGTCGACGGTCGCTGCGACCCTCGGTCCCGGGAGCGAACGCTGGGGGGACACCGCATGAGCATCGTCCGGTTGAAGTGGGCGGACACCGCCGGCACCGATCTGCACCTCGTGCCCGGCCTCGCGTCGCCGGAACTAGTGCGGCTGCTGCGCGTCGACGACCTCACCGGGGAGACGCTCACGCCGGACCAGCCCTTGCCGGCGAGTGCCTCGGTGACCTTCACGCCACAGCTGAAGGTCGGCGACGACCACGGTCTCGAGCTGACGGCCGCCGGCGAGGTCACCGTGAAGGCGGCCGCGCTGCGCGGGCATTCGTTCCTCCTCAAGGTCTCGCTGGACCAGGACCCGGCGATCACCACCCGGATCCGGATCCACGTGCACGAGAAGCTCTCCTCCCTGTGGCTCACCCCGGCGCGCCTGACCGTGCGGCAGGGGTCCGGCCAGGCGCGGTTCTCCGTGCTCGCCCTGTTCGACCAGGTCCTCGACGGGAACGTGGTGGTCAGCGACGGCGTCATCGGCGACATCACCAACTGGTCGCCGTTCCGGACGCCGGCCGCGAACGAGCTCACCTACGTCCACCTCGCGCACACGACGACCGCCGCGCTCACCTGGGCGGCGACCGGCGGCCCGATCACCGTCGACGCTCGGACCGGGGTGCTCACCGCACCGGCCGAGTCCGGTCCGGACACCAGGGTGACGGCCACGAGCGGCGCGCTGCACGCCGACGGCGCCGCCGTCTGCGGCCCGTCCTGGTCCACCCACGTGAAGCTCGCGCACCTCGGCGGCCCCGGCGTGAAGCAGGTCGACACCGTGCCGAACTTCCTCTTCCTGCCCGACGGCTTCCAGGACACCGAAACCGACCGGGCGCAGTACAACCGGATCGTCGGGATCCTCAAGGACCGGCTGGAAACCCGGGCCCACGCCCGGCCGTTCGCCGCCTTCACCGGCCGGGTCAACTACTGGCGGGGCTGGGTGCCCTCGCCCGAGGCGGGTGTCACGGTGCTCGACGAGCTCGACCCGAGCCCGGCCCCCGGGCAACTGCCGGCGACGGCGCTGCCGTTGCCCCTGCCGAGCGTGTCCCGCCCGGCGGCCGGCTGGTCGCTCGCCGACGTCGTCAACGCCATCGGCCTGCCGAACCCCGCCGACTACCCGGCCGGCACCACCGTCGAGAGCAAGATCGGCTTCCTGCAGAGCGTCTACGGCGACTCGATCACCGCGGACCTGCTGCGGCCGAACTTCGCCGCGTGGGTCGCGCTCAACGACCGGCTGCTCCTCAACGAGCGCGACACCGCGTTCCACATGGCCTTCAGCGAGCGCCCCTCGGCCGACGCGAACCTGCTCGAGCAGTACGTCTCGACGAACCCGCGCCGGATCTCCGACAACGACTTCAACAAGTTCCTCGACGCCCTCAGAGGCGAGAACGACGAGGTCCTGCCCGCCGGGCTCTGGTCGACCGGCAAGGACCGGGACCGGGTGATCGTGCTCTGCCGGTCTTCCCGGCGCGCCGGGCTTTCCGCCCGCCGCAAGGTGAGCGACACCTCGACCGGCATCACCGTCGGGGTCAGCCTGGCCGACCGCCCGTTCCACCAGGTGCGGCCGAACGACCGGGGCAACGGGTTCGACCTGAAGCCGGACGACATCCCCACCGACGTCTTCTACGCGGTGTGGCTGACCCTCGCCCACGAGCTCGGGCACGCCTTCGGCGGTCTCGCCGACGAGTACGGCGGCCGGACCTCCGCGCCGACGCCGCTCAAGATCCGCCAGGTGCGGGCCGGCCCGAACGTCCAGGACCGGGCGTCGCTCTCGGCCGACGGGACGCCAGACGGGCCGATCGACGTCGGGAAGATCAAGTGGGCCGAGTGGCCGCGGATCGCCCGGGCCGGCCTGCTCAAGAACGGGCTCACGCCCGCGGTCGGCGGCCGCCTCACCGTCGACCTCGTCAACGCCAGGGCAAGCGGCCTGCGGACCGACGACATCGTGATGTTCCGCCGCCGCCCGCTGGCCACGGCCGGGGCGCCGTCCTCGATCGGCAAGGTCGTCGCGGTGGACCAGGCGGCCGACCGGGTGTTCGTCGAGCCGCTGTTCGGCGCGGTCATCGACCCCGCCGCGTTCCCGGCCGGGAGCATCCTGCTGGCCTACGTCCGCAAGCCCGACCCGGACTTCAAGGCGAACCAGTTCGGTGGTCTGCTGACCCTCGCCGACCCGGACGTGCTGCAGCGCATCACCGACACGCAGAACCCGTTGAACGCCAACCCGCTGGCGGGCGAAGCCGACGGGCCGACCGACGATCGCGGCCGCCCCTGCGGCAACGTCCAGCTGCCGAGGCCGACGTTCGCGACCAACTTCCCGCACCGCAGGGCGCCGACGCCGCCGAGCGACTCGTTCCGGATCATCGGGCTGTACGAGAACGGCAGCGAGCACAACTGCGGCATCTTCCGCCCGACCGGCAACTGCATCATGAACCGCCAGTTCTTCGTGGAGCCGCGGACGAAAACCGTGAACCTGTCGGACTTCTGCATCGTCTGCCGCTACGCCTTCGTCGACAACGCCGACCCGACCCTGCACGGCGAGGTGGAGGCGGACTTCCGCGATCGCTACGGGAAGCGGGGCGCGCGATGACCGAGCCCACCGGCGATCGCGGCACCCTGGGCCTGATCGCCCACCACCTCGTCGAAGCCGTCCGGCCCCTCGAAGACGCCTTCTCCGACGCGGCGGCCTTCACGACGCTGATGCGGCAGATCGGCTGGCAGGTACCCGGCCTGCCGCCGTCCTACCCCGCCGTCGCGACCGCGGTCACCCAGGCCGTCAACGCGCTCGAACTGCTCGCCGACGGCGCAGGAGTCGCAGAAATCCTCGCCGTCGTGGGCAAAGCCGGGGACGTCTACCGGGCGATCTCGGCGCTGACCGAGGCCCCGGCCGGGATCGACCCCGGCGTGTTCCTCCCGGGGCTGGCCCGCCGGCTCTTCGAATACCTGCTGGGCCGGCAGCTGCTGGCCGAGGCGCCCGGCTGGTACGCCGGGCTCGAGGCGCTCGGGATCATCGCGCCGGAGTTCCAGCCGGCCGCGGCGGGCCGCGCCGACCACGTGCGCGTCCGCTTCGACTGGGACCGGATTCCCGCGCTCCTGACGAACCCGTCGCTCGTGCCCGCGGCGGTTTACGGCTGGGGCACGCCGAACCTGGCGTTCGGCAAGCTCGCCGAACTGCTCGCCGGGCTCGTCGCGGGCCTCGGCCCGGCGGTGACGCTCGACCAGCTGTCCGACGACGAAGTCGCTCCCCTGCACGCGGAGGCGTCGCAGCCACTGGGCGAAATCGCCGCGCAGGGCCTGACCTTGCTGCTCGGCGAGGTCGCCCTGCCCGGCGGGACGGTGGCGCCGATCGGGCTGCAGCTGACCGGGCTGCCGGCCGACGGTGCCGCGCCGCCGGGCATGATCCTGCTGCCGCGGGTGCCGGACGGCGCCGACGCGGCCGTGCCGCTCGGCCGCGACTGGACGCTCGTCGTGCGCGCCGGCACGGACTTGAGCCGGCAGCTCGCCGTGTTCGCACGGCCGGGCGACGTCGGCGTGCGCTACCCGGGCGCGCCCGGCCGGCCGCTGCCGAGTGCCGGCTTCGGGGTGTCGCTCGTGTTCGCCCCGGACACCGCCGTCCGGTTGTTCGGCCAGCCCGGGCAGACCCGCCTCGAACTGACCGGGGCGACCCTCGAAGCGGCTGTCGACGTGCGGGCCGGCGAACCCGAGCTGGGGTTCCGCGCCGCCGTCGACGGCCTCGCGCTGGTCCTCTCCGCGGCCGGGGCGGACGGGTTCCTGGCCGCCCTGCTGGGCGATACCGAACTGCGGGTGGCGATTCCCGCCGAGCTCGCCTGGTCGAGCCGCTCGGGGCTGCGGTTCGCCACCCAGGCCGGGCTGGAAGTCACCGCCACCCCGGACGTGGACCTCGGGTTCACGCACGTCGACCGGGTGACCCTGGCCGTGAAAGCCGGCTCGACGGCCCTGGCCACCCGCGCGCAGGCCGCGTTCTCCGGCAAGTTCGGCCCGTTTTCCTATGTCGTCGACGGGTTCGGCGTCGAGGTACCGGTCACCTTCGCCGACGGCAACGCCGGGCCGTTCGACGTCGGGCTGCGCGTGACGCCGCCGGCCGGGGTCGGGCTCGCCGTGGACGCGGGGGTGATCTCCGGCGGCGGGTTCCTCGCCTTCGACGCCGAACGCGGCGAGTACGCCGGCGCGCTGGAGCTGGAACTGGCGGACTTCGTGGCGGTCAAGGCGATCGGGCTGATCTCCACCCGCCAGGCCGACGGGTCGCGGGGGTTCTCGCTGCTGATCGTGCTGACCGCCGAGTTCGGCACCGGGCTGCAGCTGGGAGCGGGTTTCACGCTGCTGGCCGTCGGCGGGCTCGTCGGGCTCAACCGCGGCCTGAACCTGCAGGCGCTGGTCGAAGGCGTCCGCACCGGCGCGATCGAGTCCGTCGCGTTCCCGAAGGACGTCATCGCCAACGCGCCGCGGATCCTGTCGGACCTGGCCAAGTACTTCCCACCCGAACAGGGCACGTTCCTCGTCGGGCCGATGGCGAAGATCGGCTGGGGCACACCCACCCTGGTGACCGTCTCGCTCGGCGTGATCATCGAAATCCCGGGCAACATCGCCGTCGTCGGCGTCCTCAAGGCCGCGCTCCCCAACGCCGACCAGCCGCTCCTGGTGGTGCAGGCCCAGTTCGTCGGCGCACTCGAACTCGACAAGTCCCGGCTGTGGTTCTTCGCGAAACTCTTCGACTCCCGCATTCTCACCATGACCATCGACGGCGGCATGGGCGTCCTCGTCGCCTGGGGCGACAACCCCGACCTCGTCCTCACCGTCGGCGGCTTCCACCCCGCCTACCGGCCACCACCCCTCCCCTTCCCCGTCCCCGACCGCTTGTCGGTCGACATCCTCAACCGCAGCAACCAGCTCATCCGCGTCGCCGGCTACTTCGCCGTCACCAGCAACACCGTCCAATTCGGAGCGCAAGCCGAACTACGGCTCGGATTCAGCGCCTTCCGCGTCGAAGGCCACCTCGGCTTCGACGCGCTCTTCCAGCTCTCGCCGTTCCGATTCACGATCCACATCAACGCCCACGTGTCGCTGAAGGCCTTCGGCGTCGGCGCGTTCGGCATCGACCTCGACTTCCAACTCGAAGGGCCCGCACCCTGGCGAGCACACGGCCGCGGCTCGATCGGATTCCTCTTCTTCTCCATCTCGGCCAACTTCGACATCACCTGGGGTGAAGACCGCGACACCACCCTCCCCCCGGTGGCCGTGCTTCCCCTGCTGGCCAACGAAATCGGCAAGACCGAAGGCTGGGAGGCGCGGCTGCCCGCGGGCGGGAACCGCACGCTGGTCACCCTCCGGGAGCTGCCCGACACGGGCGAGATCGTCCTGCACCCGCTCGGCACCCTCTTCGTCCGGCAGCGTGCACTGCCGCTGAACGTCCGGGTCGACCGCATCGGCGGGCAGAAAGCCGGGGACGGCAAGCGGTTCACTGTTAACCCCGTCGACGGCACCGGCCTCAAGCGCGTCTCGGACACCGGCGACCGCTTCGCGATGGGCCAGTTCCAGACCCTCTCCGACGCCGACGCCCTGTCCCGGCCGTCCTACGAAACCCAGGACGCCGGGCTCGAACTGACCGCCGACACCGCCCTCGCCACGGCGCGCGTCGTCCGCCGCAGCGCCCGCTACGAACTGCACGTCATCGACAGCGCAGCCACCCCGCGCGCGACCGCGTCGGCCGCGCCGCAGAAACGGTTCCACAGCGTCAGCGGTCCGGTCTTCGACGAACTCACCAAAGGCAGCAGCACCAGCCGTGCCACCCTGTCGGCCCGGCAAGCCACCCAGAAACAGCCGTTCGTCACCGAGGACACCGTCCGCGTCACCGAACAGCGGTTCGTCGTCGCCTACCGCAAGAGCAACCGGCAGGCGTTACCGCTCGGCCGGACGAGCGTGACGACCTTCCGCAGCCGGACCACGGCCGAGGACGCGCTCGCCGAGTTCGTCACCGCCGACCACGGCCTGGACGGGCTGCTGCACGTGATCCCGGTGGCGGAGGCGGCGGCGTCCCCGGCCGCGTCCGGAACGTGGGCCGGCGCCGGGGCGCTGCCGGTGCCCGCGGCCGAGACCGACCTGGTGCCGCTCGCCGACGGCCGGGTCCTGCTGGCCGGCGGCACCGGCCCGAGCGGGACGCCGCTCGCCGCCACGGCCTTGTTCGACCCCACCGCCGACGCGTGGACGGCCGGGCCGCCCCTGACGACCGCACGCCGTCGCCACACCACGACCCGGCTCGGCGACGGCCGCGTGCTCGTCGTCGGCGGGCGGTCCGGCACCGGCGTGCTGGCTTCGGCCGAGATCTTCGCCGCCGACGTCTGGACTCCCGCCGCCGCGATGGGCACGGCCCGCCACGGCCACGCGGCGACCGCGCTGCCCGACGGGCGGGTCCTCGTCACCGGCGGCAGCGGGGGCCGGCCCGGGCAGGAGGACGGCGCGCTCGCGTCCGCGGAGCTGTTCCACCCGGCCACCGGGACGTGGACCGCGGCGGCCCCGATGGGCGACGCGCGCACCGGGCACCAGGCGGTCGTCCTCGGCGACGGCCGGGTCCTGGTCGCCGGCGGCGCCGTCCCGACGGGCAACGGACGCGAAGAAGCCCTGACGTACTGCGAGCTCTACGACCCGGCCAAGGACGAGTGGACCCCGACCGGGTCCCTTCTCCGGGCACGCCGGGGTCATCAGGCGACCGTGCTGCCCACCGGGCGGGTGCTCGTCACCGGCGGCGACCCGGTCGTCGCCGCCGACGGCACCCTCGACCCGCACAGCCTGGCCACCGCCGAACTGTTCGACCCCGGCAAGCAGGAGTGGTCCCCCGCGGCGGACCTGCCCGGCGGGCGCGCCCGCCACCGGAGCCTGCTCCTGCGCTCGGAGCTCGTCCTCGTGCTCGGCGGGACCGGCGCGCCGGAGGCGACGGCGGGCTACCGGTCCGTCCTCGCCTACGACCACACCGGCGACTCGTGGTCCACAGTGGACGGTCTCGGCACGGGCCGGTCCGGCTTCGGCGTCGTGGAGCTGGCGGACGACCGCGTCCTGGTCGCCGGCGGGATCGCCGGTGCGGGCGCGGCCGCGGAAAACCCGGACGCCGGAACCCCGGCCCGACGCAGCGAGGTGCTCATCCCATGACGCAGTCCCAGGACTTCCGCCTGCTGCTCGGCCCGGAGCCGTTCGACCCGCTCGACGTCGCACCCGGCGCGCCCACGGCGGGCCGGAAGGCGACCGTCGTCCAGTTCACCGCCGCCCTGACCGAGCCCGACGTCGCTCGCCTGAAGACCGCGTACGGCCTGGTCCTCGACCGGTTCATCCCGAACCTGGCCTACCTCGAGCACCTCGACGACGACAGCGCCGCCCGGGTGCGGGCCGACTTCCTCGTCCGCTCGTGCACGGCATTGGACCCGGCGTTGAAGCTCGCGCCGTGGATCCCCGCCACCGGCACCCCGCTCGAGCTGGTCGTGACCCTGTTCGACGACACGGACCTCCCGGCCGCCCGGACGGCGCTGACCGCGGCCGGCGCCGGGGATGTCGAGGTCCTCGACAACCGCGAGATCGGCAGCCACCCCGTCGCGCGGTGCACGATCGACGACCGGGCCGCCTTGGCCGCGATCGCGGCGCTCGACGACGTCGTCTGGGTCGAGCCGGAGCAGGACGCCGTGTCCTTCGACGTCGAAGCGGCGGAGACGATCCAGTCCGGCGGGGTCGGCGAGCACGCGGGCACGATCTGGGACCGGCAGATCCACGGCGAGGGCCAGGTGATCGACATCATCGAGAAGGACGGGACGATCGACCTGAACCACTGCTTCTTCTTCGACCCCCAGGTCGCCGTGCCCGGCCCGCTCCACCGCAAGGTCCTCAAGATCACCTCCAAGAACGGCGCCCTGGTGAACGAGCACTGCATGTTCGTCGCGGGCATCGCGGCGGGCAACTCCTTCACCGAACCGGGCACGCACCCGCACCGGGGCGGGGCGTGGGCGGCCAAGATCGTCTTCCGCACCCGGGACGACCACCTCGTGAACATGCTCGAAGACGGCAAGGCCGCCGGCGCCACCATCCACAACACCAGCTGGGGAGTCGAAAAACCGGCCTACGACAAGACCGCGCGGGACGCCGACGACTTCAGCTTCCGCAACGAGGAGCACGTGGTCGTCGGCGCCGGCGCCGACTTCCACGACCCCGACAACACGCCGCCCGGCATCGCCAAGAACGTGCTCTGCGTCGCGGCGACCGACGCCTTCCCCCTCGAACTGCACCTGACCGAAGGGGTTCCCGGGCCGACGAGCCCCGACCGGCGCCGCAAGCCCGAGATCCTGGCCGTGGGGGCCGGGATCAGCTCGGCGCTGCCGAGGTCCTCGCCGGCCCCGGGGCCCTACTGCGAGACCGGTCCGCCGAAGGTGTTCCACCCGGCGGCGACGAGCTGGGCGGCCCCGAACGTCGCGGCCGCGGCCGCGCTCGTGCGCCAGTACTTCACCGAGGGGTACTACCCCCGCGGGGAACGGCTGGGCAACCGGCCGTTCTTCCCGACCGGTGCGCTGATCCGGGCCGTGCTGCTCAACTCGACCGTCGACGTGACCAGCACCGACCTCCCCAACACCAGTGTCAAGGGCTACCCGACGAACGCCGAGGGCTGGGGACTCGTCCGGCTCGATCGCACCCTCTTCTTCCCCGGTAGTCCTCGCCGGCTGTTCGTGACCGACGTGCGGCACCTCGCCGGCGTGACGCTGGCCCAGGTGCAGTCGAAGAAGGTGCGGGTCGAACGGCTGGCCGAACAGCTCAAGATCACGCTGGTGTGGACCGATCGGCCCCCCGCCGAGAGCTCCTTCCAGCACCCGGCGTGGAACGTGCTCCGGCTGGAAGTGCAGGACCCCCAGGGCACCCGGTACTTCGGCAACGACATCGACGTGCCGACGGGCCTTTCGAAGCCGAACGGGGCCGGTCCGCTGGACACCGCCAACAACGTCCAGATGGTCATCGTCGACGAGCCGGCCGTCGGCGACTGGACCGTCAGCGTCCGCGGCTCCGCTGTCTTCGGCACCCAGGGCTACGCACTGGTGGTGTCGGGAGGCTTGAAATGACCGACTTCCGCGTGTGGCTCGGCCCCGAGCCGTTCGACCCCGCCGAGGTGCCGGCCACCGAAGCGCTTGCGCCGAGCCGGAAGGCGACGCTCGTGCAGTTCCGGGCGTCGCTGAACGAGCCCGACGCCGCGCGCGTGACGGCCGCGTACGGGCTGCGCCTCGACCGGTTCGTGCCGAACTTCTCGTTCCTCGAACGGCTCGACGACGACACGGCCGCGCGGGTGCGCGCGGACTTCCTGGTGCGCACGTGCGTTCCGCTCGACCCGGCGCTGAAGCTCGCTCCCTGGCTCTCCGCGGGCGCAGCCCCGCTCGCCCTGATCGCGACCCTGTTCGACGACGCGGACCTCACGGCCGTCGGAGCCGCGCTGGGCGCACTCGGCGCGCACGACGTCGTGCTCACCGACGACCGGCCCTCCGGCGGCCGCCAGTACGCGGACTTCACCCTCGACGACCCCGCCGAGCTGCCCCAGGTCGCGGCCATCGACGACGTCGTCCTGGTCGAACCGGTGCCGGAGCGCGAGGTCACCGACGTCCCCGCGGCCGAGGTCTTCCAGTCGGGAGTCGCCGGCTTGAACACCACGCCGGTCTGGGACCACGACCTGCACGGCGAGGAGCAGGTCATCGGGCTCATCGACGAGGGGCACCTCGACCTGAACCACTGCTTCTTCAACGATCCCGGCCACGCCAAGGCCGGCGAAGACCACCGCAAAGTGCTCGCCATGATCGACCAGAACGACGTCGGGGCTTCGGAGCACTTCATGTTCGTCGCCGGTATCGCCGCCGGCAACTCGCTCGACAAGAACGGCACCCACGAGCACCGTGGTGGCGCCTGGGCCGCCAAGATCGCCTGCCACAGCCTGAACGACATGTTCGGTTCGGTGGCGGTCAAGTTCCAGGTGATCCTCGACCGGCTCAAGGCCGCGGGTGCGTTCATCCACACCAACAGCTGGGCGGGCGGCCTCCCCGTGTACAACACCGACGCGATCGGCGCGGACAGGTTCAGCTTCGAAAACGAGAACCACGTGGTCCTCGCCGCCGGGGGCAACACGAAGGACCGGTCCGGCAACGGCGCGCCCGGGATCGCGAAGAACGTGCTGTGCGTCGTCGCCTCCCAAGGCCCGCCCGACCAGATGAGCTTTGGCAGCGGAAAGCCCGGGCCCACCGCGGACGGACGTCGCAAACCCGACCTCATGGCGGTGGGCAACGGCATCCAGTCCGCGTCCCTGAAACGGAATTCGACCGCCCTCTACTGCGAAACCGGTCCCTACTTCAAGGATCCCGACCTGGCGGCGACGAGCTGGGCGACCCCCAACGCGGCGGCCGCGGCGACCCTGGTGCGCCAGTACTTCACCGAGGGGTGGTACCCCCACGGCGAGAAACGCGCCGATCGCCGGATCGTCCCGACCGGTGCCCTGATCCGCGCGGTGCTGCTCAACTCGACGACGAACCTGACCGGTGTCCCCGGTTACCCGTCCGACGTCGAAGGCTGGGGGCAGATCCAGCTCGACCGCACGCTCGTCTTCAAGGACGGCCGCCGGCGCCGGCTGCTGGTGAACGACGTGCGGCACAGCGCCGGGCTGACGGTGGCGGCGAGCGCCCCGCAACGCTTCTTCGTCGGCGACGACCACGAAGAGCTCAAGATCACGCTCGTGTGGACGGACCCGCCCGCGGCCGAAGCCGCGACCCAGCCCTCGCGCAACGTCCTCAAGCTGACGGCCCAGGATCCGCTGGGGATCACCTACCAGGGCAACGACTTCGACGCCGCGACCGGCGAATCCCGCGAAGGCGCGCCCGGCAGGCCGGACGTGCTCAACAACGTCCAGATGATCGTCGTCACCCGGCCGTTCAAGGGCCGGTGGACCATCACCGTCAGCGGGACCGTCGTCTTCGGCAAGCAGGGCTACGCCCTCGTCGTGACGGGCGTGTGACATGAACGACCCCAGCACCGCGTCAGTCGGAGGCACCGGATGGCACTGACCGTCGAAACCCTGTTGCTCGAAGCCGGGCGCGCGTTCGCGCCGCTCGAACAGCGCTTGCGCGGCGCCGAAATCCCGCTCCTGTTCGCCGAGATCGGGCTTCCGGCCCCGGACGTCGTGCTCGGCGCGCAGGCCGTGCAGACCGCCGTCGGCGGCGCGGCGACCGCGCTCAGCTCGCTGCCGCGGGTGGTGGACGACCTGGCCGCCGCGATCGACGCCCGCGACACCGCCCGGATCAGCGCGGCCGTGGCCGCCGCGGCACCGATCGTCAAGGCCGTCGCCACGGCCGTCGACGTGGTGTCGACCGCGATCACCGCGGCGGCGCGGGCCGCCGGGCCGGGCCAAGCCGAGGTCGAGGCGTTCGCCGCCGAACTGGCGCAGCGGCTGTTCGGCTTCGCGCTCATCACCTACCTGGAGGACCGGATCCCGGTCGCCGGGTACCTGCTGGGCCTGCTCGGGGTCCTCGAGTCGACGCCGCTGGCCGCGACGCCCGCCGCGCCCGCGCACGTGCGCCGCGTGCTGCGCGTGGACCGGGTGACGGCCCTGCTGCGCGACCCGGTCGGCGTGCTTTCCGACGTCTACGCGTGGGGCAGTCCCGAGTTCGACTGGGACCTGCTGCTGCGGCGGCTCTCGATCTTCCTCGTCTCGGTGACGGACTTCGCCTTCGTGCAGGCCGGCCCGCCGCCGTTCCTGCGCATCGCCGCGGTCGACGTCGGGGTCACCGACGACCCGGTGCCCGGCGTCGAGGCCCAGCTGCGCCTGGCCGCCGACGAACGCCTGGATCTGACCATCCCGATCAGCGACACCGTCGCGCTGGTCGTGACGGCCGACGCGGCACTGGAGGAAAAGGCCGCCGTCGAACTGCTGCCGCCGGCCGTGCTCCGGGTCGTCCCGCCGACCGCCGAAGTGCGCGGTGGGGTCCGGCTCGGCCTGCAGGCGCCCTACGCCGACGGGGCACCGCCGATCGTCGTGCTGGGCACGGCGGGCGGCTCGCGGATCGAAGCACGGCGGCTGAGCACGACCGTCGGCGCCGACCTCGTGTGGAACCCCACCGAGCGGCGGGCCGACGGCGCGCTCGTGTTCGAAGCCGCCGTCGAGGGCGGCAAGATCATCCTGGACCTGGCGGACGCGGACGGCTTCATCAGCGCGCTCCTGCCCGCCGGCAAGCTCGAGTTCGACGTCGACTTCGTGCTGACGTGGTCGTCGGCCACCGGGCTTCGGTTCAAGGGATCCGGTGGCACCGAGGTGGACTTGCCGGTCGACATCGGCGTCGGCCCGGTGACCCTGAACAGCCTGCACCTGGCCCTGGTGCTGGCGAGCGGCGGCCTCACGTTCGAAGCGTCGGCGTCGGTTTCCGCCCAGCTCGGCCCGGTCTTCGCGGCCGTCGACCGGCTCGGTGCCGTGGTGCGCGTGACGCAGCCCCCGAGCGACGGCAGCCTGGGGCTGGCCGACTTCTCCGTCGGCTTCAAGCCGCCCACCGGGGCCGGCCTGTCGGTCGACGCGGGCGGGATCTCCGGCGGCGGCACGCTGTCGTTCGACCCGGACCGCGGGGAGTACTCCGGTTCGCTGGAACTGGAGTTCGCGGACTTCCTCGCGCTGAAGGCGATCGGGCTGATCACGACGCGCCAACCGGACGGCTCGCCGGGCTTCTCGCTCCTGATGGTCCTCACCGCCGAGTTCGGCAGCGGTATCCAGCTGGGGTACGGCTTCCGGCTGCTGGCGGTCGGCGGGCTCGTCGGGCTCAACCGCGGGATGAACCTGCAGGCGCTGGTCGAAGGCGTCCGCACCGGCTCGATCGAGTCCGTCGCGTTCCCGAAGGACGTCATCGCCAACGCGCCGCGGATCCTGTCGGACCTGGCGCGGTTCTTCCCGCCCGAGCAGGGCACGTTCCTGATCGGGCCGATGGCGAAGATCGGCTGGGGCACGCCGACGCTCGTGAGCCTCTCCCTGGGCGTGATCATCGAAATCCCCGGCGCCATCGCGGTCCTCGGCGTCCTCAAGGCCGCGCTCCCGACCGAGGACGATCCCCTGCTGGTGGTGCAGGCCCAGTTCGTCGGCGCGCTCGAACTCGACAAGTCCCGGCTGTGGTTCTTCGCGAAGCTGTTCGACAGCCGCATTCTCACGATGACCATCGACGGCGGCATGGGCGTCTTGGTGGCGTGGGGCGACAACCCGGACCTGGTGCTGACGGTGGGCGGGTTCCACCCGGCCTACCGGCCACCGCCGTTGCCGTTCCCGATCCCCGACCGGCTCTCGGTGGACATCCTCAACCGCAGCAACCAGCTCATCCGCGTCGCCGGGTACTTCGCCGTCACCAGCAACACCGTCCAATTCGGAGCGCAAGCCGAACTGCGACTGGGATTCAGCGCCTTCCGCATCGAGGGGCACCTCGGGTTCGACGCGCTGTTCCAGCTGTCGCCGTTCCGGTTCACGATCCACATCAACGCGCACGTTTCGCTGAAGGCCTTCGGCGTCGGTGCGTTCGGCATCGACCTCGACTTCCAGCTCGAAGGCCCGGCGCCGTGGCGAGCACACGGCCGGGGCTCGATCGGGTTTCTGTTCTTCTCGATTTCGGCCGACTTCGACATCACCTGGGGCGAGGATCGCGACACCACCCTTCCCCCGGTGGCCGTACTTCCCTTGCTGGCCAACGAAATCGGCAAGCTCGAAGGGTGGGACACCCGGCTGCCGTCCGGGGACAACCGGACGCTGGTCACCCTCCGGCAGCTGCCCGAGACCGGCGAGATCGTGCTGCACCCGCTCGGCACGCTGTTCGTCCGGCAGCGCGCGCTGCCGCTGGGCGTCCGGCTGAACCGCGTCGGCGGGCAGAAAGCCGGGGACGGCAAGCGGTTCACCGTCAACCCGGTCGACGGCACCGGGCTGAAGCGGGTGTCGTTCACCGGCGACCGGTTCGCGATGGGCCAGTTCCAGACCCTGTCCGACGCCGCCGCGCTGTCGCGGCCGTCGTACGAGACGCAGGACGCCGGGCTCGAACTGACCGCCGACACGGCCCTGGCGACCGCCCGGGTCGTGCGCCGTAGCGCGCGGTACGAACTGCACGTCATCGACAGCGCCGCGACCCCGCAGGCGATCCGGCTGGCCGTGCCGCAGAAACGGTTCCACAGCGTCAGCGCACCGGTCTTCGACGAACTCACCAAGGGCAGCAGCACCAGCCGTGCCACCCTGTCGGCGCGGCAAGCCACGCAGAAACAGCCGTTCGCCGCGCAGGACACCGTCCGCGTCACCGAACAGCGGTTCGTGGTCGCCTACGTCAAGAGCAACCGGCAGGCCTTCCCGCCCGGCTCGCTCGCCCGGGCGAGCGTGACGACGTTCCGCAGCCGCGCGACCGCCGAAGACGCGCTCGCCGACTTCGTCGCCGCGGACCGGACCCTGGACGGCCTGCTGCACGTGATCCCCGCGGCCGAGGCGGTGGGCACCCCCGGCGTGCCGGGCACCTGGTCCCCCGCGGGCGTGCTGCCGGCTCCGGTGTCCACTGTGGACGCGGTGCCGCTCACCACCGGGCGCGTGCTGCTGGCCGGCGGCACCGGCCCGGACGGCGAGGCCGTCGCCACGACCACGCTGTTCGACCCGACCGCCGACTCGTGGACCGCCGGTGCGGCGCTGGGCACCGCCCGCCGCCGGCACACCACCACCCGGCTCGACGACGGCCGGCTGCTCACCGCGGGCGGCCGCGGCACCGACGCCGTGCTCGCGACGGCCGAGGTGGCCGACCCCGCCGCCAGCGCGTGGCGGCCGGCCGCGGCGCTGGGCGTCGCCCGGCACGGCCATTCGGCGACGAAGCTGCTCGGCGGCCGGGTGCTGGTCGCGGGCGGCAGCGGGGTGCGGCCCGGTCAGGACGACGGCGCCCTCACCGCGTGCGAGGCGTTCGACCCCGGCACCGGCACCTGGGCACCGCTGCCGCCGATGACCGACGCGCGCACGGATCACCAGGCGGTCCTGCTGCAGAACGGCGACGTGCTGGTCGTCGGCGGTGCCGTCCCGCGCGGGAACGGCCGGAGCGGGCAGCTCGCGTACTGCGAGGTGTTCGACCGGACGCGGGAGGACTGGGTCGTCACCGGCAGCCTCGCCCAGGCCCGCACCGGCCACCAGGCGACGCTGCTGCCGGACGGCACGGTCCTGGTCACCGGCGGCGACCCGGTAGTCGCGCCCGACGGCACGCTCGACCCGCACGGCCTCGCCACCGCCGAGCGGTACGACCCGAAGGACGGGACGTGGCGCCCGGCGGCCCCGATGCCGGGCGGCGGGCGCACCGGCCACCGGGCCCTGCTGCTGGGCTCCGGGCTGGTCCTGGTGACCGGCGGCACCGGCACCCCGGAACGGACGGCGGGCTACCGCTCCGCCCTGCTCTACCACCCGGAAACCGACACCTGGACAACGGTTTCGGGGCTGCTGACCGGCCGGTCCGCGCACGCCGTCGCCGCACTGCCCGACGACCGGGTGCTCGTCGCCGCCGGCGTCGCCGGTCCCGACCCCGCCGCCACCGGCGAGGTGCTCATCCCATGACGTCAACGAAGGAACCCACGATGACCACGCTCACCGCGGCTCTCGGCACCTGGACCGACGCCCACGACCTGCCCACCCCCGCCGCCTGGTACGGCCAGCACGACGGCGCGGTCGCCCTCGGCGCCGGCGTCGTCCTCGTGGCGGGCGGCACGGACGCCACCGGCGCCGCGCTCAGCACCGCCGCGACGCTCGGCACGGCCGGCACCTGGACCCCGACCGGCACGATGCGCTCGCCCCGGCAGCTGCACACCCTCACCCGCCTGCAGGACGGGACGGTCCTCGCCGCCGGCGGTCTCGGCGGCTCGTCCCCGACCGGGCCCGGGCTCGGCAGCGCCGAGATCTACCACCCGGACGGCGACACCGCCAACCAGTGGACCACCACGGGCACGATGCTCACGCCCCGCTGGGGCCACAGCGCCGTGCTGCTGGACGACGGCTCGGTGCTCGTCGCCGGCGGCAGCGCGGCCCGCCCGGGCGGGAGCACCACGGCCCTGCGATCGGCGGAGCGCTACACCCCGAGCGACGGGAAGTGGCACGAAGCCCCCGCGATGACCGACGCCCGCACCGGGCACACCGCCGTCGCGCTCGACAACGGGATGGTCCTGGTCGTCGGCGGCGTCGTGCCGGTGGGCGTCCCCGACGACCCGGCGCTCGCCTTCTGCGAGCTGTACGACTCGGGCAAGAAGGTGTGGGCCCCGACCGGCGCGCTGCTGCGGGCCCGCCGGCACCACCAGGCGACCCGGCTGTCCGGCACCACCGTGCTCGTCACCGGCGGGACCGCGCCGGGCTCGCCCGGCACCGCCCCGTACGACCCGTTCAGCCAGCGGTCCACCGAGGTGTTCGTGCTGGGCGACGGGAAGTGGACGGAGAAAGCCCCGATGCCGGCCGGGCGGGCGTTCCACCGGGCCGTCCCGGTCGGCGAGGGCCGGGTGCTGGTCGTCGGCGGAGCCGCGAGCGACCGCGACGAGGCCGGCTACCGCAGCGCGTTCGTCTACGACGCCGGCCACGACGAGTGGACGGCGGCCGCCGGGCTCGAGACCGGGCGGTGGGCCTTCGCCGCCGCACCCCTCGGCGACGGCGGGGCGGCGATCGCCGGCGGCGTCGTCCGGTCCGGGCTGGCCGCCGCCGACCCGGCCGTCACCGAGCTGACCCCCACCACGGAACTGTTCGCCGGGGGTGACGCGTGACCACGAACGCCTACACCTTCCTGCCCTGGCTGCGGACGGGGATCAGCACCCAGGTGACGGCCCCGCCGCAGGCCGGCGTGCGGGCCACCGTCCAGGTGCGGCTGCTGGTCTCCGGCGACCCGGTCACCGGGCACGAAACCCTGACCCAGCCGGTGAACCGCGACGTCCAGCTGTACGGGCCCGGCGACGTCGTCGGCGTCGACCCGCGGGCGATCTCCCGCACCGAACCGCGGGCCGGCGTGCCGAACTTCGAGCCGAACTACCTGGCGCACATCGAGTTCTCCGAAGAGGACTTCCTCTGGCGCTACAGCCCGGCCGCCGCGGACGGGCACACCGCGCGGCTCACGCCGTGGCTGGCGCTCGTCGTGCTGGCCACCGGCGAGGAGTTCACCGAAGTCCCGAAGACCGGCGGGCCGCTGCCCGCGATCACCGTCGCGAACCCGGCCGGCACCCTGCCGCCGCCGGACCAGCTCGGCGCCTGGGCGCACGTGCACGTCAACGGCTCGCTGGCCGATCCGGTCGCCACCGACGGCACGGCCGCCGCGCTGGCCGCGTTCACCGAAGTGGTGCGCACCAACGCCGACAACGCCTGCTCCCGGCTGATCTGCCCGCGTCACCTCCAGCCGGACACGGCGTACGAGGCGTTCCTCGTGCCGGCCTTCGAGTCCGGCCGGCTCGCGGGGCTCGGGCTGGACCCGGCGGTGGCGCCGAACGCGCTGTACTCGAGCTGGGGCCCGCACTTCGCGAACCGCCCGCTCGAGGGCGTCCTGCCGTACTACCACCGCTGGGCCTTCTCGACCGGCACCGCGGGCGACTTCGAGTTCCTGGTCCGGTTGCTGCGCCCGCAGGCGCCGGACCCGCGGATCGGCCGCCGGGACCTCGACGTCCACCGGCCGCCCGGCCTCGCCCTGCCGCCGATCACGGACCAGGGTGGCGTGCTGCCGCTGCGCGGCGCGCTGAAGGTGCCCGAGCGCACCGGCGACCCGGTCGACCCGGCGGACAACTGGGACCACTTCGTCGACACCGGCGAGGCACCGCCGTACCCGCACCCGTTCGAAGTGGCCATGGCCGGCTTGGTCAACCTGGCCGACGACTACCAGCGCCACGAGCCCACGGCGGCCCACGCGGCGAGCCCGGCGGCCACGACCGGCCCGGACCCGGTGATCACGCCGCCGCTGTACGGGCGCTGGCACGCGCTGACCACCCGGCTGCTGAACGACGAGGACGGCACCCCGGTCTCCCCGGAGGTCCTGCGCGGCTGGCTGCACCGGCTCAACCTCGACCCGCGGTTCCGGATCGCGGCGAACCTCGGCACCGGCGTCGTCCGCGCCCACGACGAGGAGCTGATGGCCGCGGCCTGGGCCCAGGTCGGCGACGTCCTGGTCGCGAACGCCCGGATCCGGGCCGCGCAGCTCGCCCGCGAGGTCGGGAACGTCCTGCAGGCCAAGCACATCGACCCGCCGGCCGGGAGCGGGTTCGCCGCGCTCGCCGCCGCCCCGGCGTCGGCACCGGGCCGGTCGCTGACGCTCACGGCCCCGGCGCATTCACGGGTGACCACGACGGCGAGCAGCACCCCCTCCGCCACGGGAGCCGACAGCGGCACCGCGAGCGGCGAGGGTCGCGGGGCCACCGAGGGCGGCGCGCGCGACGGCGACCCGGCAAGCAGCGGCGGCCCCGCAAGCCGCGGGAGTCGCGTGGCCACCGAGGGCGGCGCAAGCGCTACGGGCCCCGCAAGCCGCAGGAGTCGCGTGGCCGCCGGGCTGGTCGCCGATCCCGGCGACCAGGTCGCCGTCGGGTTCCGGGTGGCGAGCAGCCGGGTCGCCGCCGCGCCCGTGTCGCCCGCGATGCGCCGCATCACCCGGCCCGGCTCGCGGCTGATGCGGACCCTGCCCTTCGCCGGGCAGGCCGGCGCGCTGCTGTCCAGAATGGACGCTGCCGTCGACCCGGTCGTCGCCGCGCCGGTGAAGGTCACCCCCGGTGCGCTCGTCACGCCCCGGGACCTCGCCGCCACGCTGCACCCGACCCGGCCACCGGACGCCGATCCCGTCGACTCGCTTCCGCAGAGCCCGGACTTCGTGCTGCGCGCCCTCGGCGACCCGGTCGCGCCGCACCCCGGCACCGCCGACAGCGCCGAGGCCCAGCGGTTCAAAGCCGCCCTGCGCGAACTGCACCAGGGCTTCGACGCGGGCGTGGCGGCCGGGCACGTCAAACCCGCGCCGGCACTGGACGTCGTCGAGACCACCACCTCGGTGCTCGCCGGCCTGAACGCCGACGAGACCGTGCCCCGCGCGCTGCTCGAAGGCTCGGTCAGCCTGCCCGAACGGCTGCGGCCCTTCGCCGCGCAGTTCATCGAGGCCATGGCCTACCCGGTGTTCGACGTCCCGGCCTACAAGACGCTGCTGGACGTCTCGGTCGACAGCCTCGTCCCCAACCTGAGCCTGCTGCCGCCGAACTCCATCACCCTGCTGGCGAACAACCGCGAGTTCATCGAGTCCTTCCTCGTCGGCCTCAACCACGAATTGGCCCGCGAGCTGCTGTGGCGGGAGTACCCGACCGACCAGCGCGGGACGCCGTTCCGGCAGTTCTGGGACCCGGTCGCAACACTGCCCGTGCCGGACGAGACCCCGGCGCAGCGGCGGGAACGCGGCTACGACATCCCGCCGATCCACGAGTGGCCGACCACGACCCGGCTGGGGGACAACGAAAACCGGAAGCCGGACGACCCGCGTCCCGGTGGCCCGCAACGCGACGACCTCGTCCTGGTCGTCCGCGGCGAGCTGCTCAAGAAGTACCCGACGGCCGCGATCTACGCGCAGCGCGCGCAGTTCCCCGGCGACGACCCGTCCCAGCCCCGCGAGCTCGCCGACCTGCCGCTCGACGGGCTGCCGTCGCCGGAGCTGGTCCGGCTGCCCCGGTACGAGGCCAAGGTCGAGCCGGACATCTACCTGCTCGGCTTCGACCTCGACGCCGACGAAGCCCTGGGCACGCCCGGGGTCGACCCCGGCTGGTTCTTCGTGCTGAAGGAACGCCCCGGCGACCCGCGCTTCGGCGTCGACGACGGGCCGCCCACCCACGTCGAGGTGTGGAACGACCTCACCTGGGACGACGTCGACCCCGGCCGGACCGGGTTCCTCGAGCTGGACCCGGCCGTCCAGGTCGCCCTCGGCGACTTCGACCACTCCGGCGACGACCGCGAGAAGAAGGACCAGCGCGCCGAAGACGAGAACCTGCCGCTGTGGTTCTCGGGCCTCGGTTCGGCCGACCTCGCCTACATCCTTTTCCAGGTCCCCGTCATGGTGGCCGTGCACGCTCAGGAGATGTTGCCGCGATGACCGCCTTGAGTGACGACTTCCCGGTGCTGCTCGGCCCGGTCCGGCTGGAAACCCGGTTCACGGCGACCGAGCTGCTGGTCCGGGTGTTCCCGGACGAGTGGTCGGTGGACAAGTTCGAAACGAAGCCCGCGACGGCCGAGATCGGCGCGGTCGACGCATACTGGACCGCCCGGTGGGCCGCCGCGAACCGGCCGGTCCCCCTGGACGCCGCGTGGCAGGAGCTGACCCGGCGCGTCTCCCCGGGGCGCGCCGCCTGGCTGCTGACCACCCGGGTGCCCGCGAACCCCGCCGACGAGCCGGGCGGGCTGCCGGACACCACCGTCGTGCTCGTCGTGCGGACCACCGCCGCGGTGGCCGCGAACGACAAGGCGCCGGCGATCGCGTACTGGACCGCGGTGTGGCGGGCGCACGGCGACCGGCTGGAGCTGCGGCAGGCGGACGCCGCCCTGCGTGCCGCGGTGGGCAACAACGACACGCGGGCGAACGCGATCCGCGCCCGCCGTCCGTCCGGAGTGGACGGTGCGGCGGTGAGCGCGGTGGACGACGTCGCGGTCGCGTTCCTCGTGCTCGCCCCGCCGCCGGCCGGCAGCACCGCGGCGGACTCGTGGACGCAGCCGGCGCGCGCCCAGCTGCTGCCGGACCGGTTCCAGGTGCGCGGCTACCTCGGGAGCCGCCAGGTCGTGTCCGTGACGGGGGCGGCGGTGCCGGCGACACTGTCGGTCAGCCCGGACCCCAACGCCGCCGACCAGATCAGCGTGAACGAGCAGACCGGCGCCCTGCACGTCCCGGACGACCTGCGGTGGCTGACCGACTTCGACCGCGCGGTCGCGGTCGGGATGGGCGTGCGGATCCCGCTGACCGACGAGATCCGCGGCGGGCTCGACCGGCTCGTCGCGTTCGGGCTGCGCGAGCAGTCCGCGCCGGCCAAGACCGCGACCGACCTCGCCGGCCTCATCACCCGGCAGCTGCGCGGCCCGGACGGGTTCGCCCTGCTGCCGCAGGGCACCCCGACGAACAACACCGACACCCAGGACGCCGGGCAGGCCGCCGAGGACGAAGCAGCCGCGGCCTTGCGCAGCAGCACCGGCGCCGCCGCGACCGCCGCCGCGGCGGACTGGACGAGCCGGACCGACGGCCGGATCTTCGCCGACCTGCTCGGCCTCGACGCCGGCGTGCTCACCGGGATGCCGAACGCCGACGGCACCGACCAGCGCGACGCCCGGGCCGCCAACACCGCGCTGTGGCCGGCGACCTGGGGCTATTTCCTGCAGACCGCGCTCAACCCGCTGCTGGGCCCCGACGCCGTCGCCGCCACCCGCGACTTCTTCCTGAAGTACGTGTCCGGCCGCGGCCCGCTGCCCGCCGTCAAGATCGGGCGCCAGCCCTACGGCATCCTGCCGACGACGGTGTTCTCCAAGCTCGCCTACCCCGACACGGCCACCCACCGCCGCGCGCTGAACAAGGTGCTCACCGCGGCGGGCGCGGACTGGACGGCGGCCGTCGCCCGGGTGCCGCGCCTGGACCCCGCCGCGCCCGACCCGCACCAGCGCCTCCTGGACCTCGTGGCGCTGCAGCCGACCTCGGCCGAGTACCACCAGCGGTACGCCCAGAGCGTCGAGGACCTCTTCAACCGGGAGAACCTCGGCGGGCTGGGCTCGACCGTGCAGCCGGCGCTCGACGGGCTGGGGCTCACGGGACCCGTGCGGGCCCTGCTCGCGCGCTTCGGCGCGGACACCGGCCCCGGCCGGGACCCGGACCTGCTGCGCCGGTTGTTCACCGACTTCCAGCAGCCGATCCTGGCGCCGCTCGTCGACGACCGCCCGCTGTCGGAGACCGACCCGATCCGGGACTACACGCCGGACCACAAGAACTACGTGCGCCGGCTGGCGGACCTGGCCGGCACCGACCTCGACGCCATCCGGCTGGAGCTGGGCTTCACCGACGACACACCCCCGGCGGCGGTGTGCTACCTGTTGCTGCGGCACGCCGTCCTGCTCGGCTGGGACGACGCGGCCCGGGCCCTCGCCCGCGCCGCCGGCGTGCCCGGACTGTCCACAGCGGACTCGCCGTTCATCCACGTCCACCTCCCGGCCGACGGCGAACAGACGCTGAGCGAGAGCCGGTTCCGGCTGCTGTACTCCCCCGCGCCCGCCGTCACCGGCGACCCGCAGCAGCTGCTCGTCGACTTCATCCCGGGCGTCCTGCACCAGCCGGGGCCGACCGCCGCGCTGGCCGAGCAGGTCACCGCGCTCGGGCTGCTGGCCGGGCTGCCCACGGCCAAGCTGGAGCGGGTGCTCGCCGAGCACCTCGACCTGGCCGCGTACCGGCTCGACGCGTGGCGGCTGGGGCTGGCCACCGAACGGCTGGCCGAGCTGCGGTTCGGGCCCGGCGGCACCGGCACCGCGAAGCCGGGGCTGCACCTCGGCGCGTACGGCTGGCTGGAAGACGTCCGCCCGAGCACCGACCCGCTCACCCCGGTCACCCTCACCGGCCCGCTCGCCACGGTGTTCGCCGGCGGGAAACCGTTGCTGCACGACGAAAAGAACGAAGGCTTCGTGCACACGCCGTCGCCGGCGCACGCCCGCACCGCGGCCGTGCTGCGCGCCGGCTACGCCGCCAACCGCACCCCCGAAAACCCCGGCACGTTCGCGGTGAACCTCGGCTCCGACCGCGTCCGCGTCGCGCTGGGGATCCTGGGCGGGCTGCGGCAGGGCCAGTCGCTCGGCGCGCTGCTCGGCTACCGGTTCGAGCGCGGGCTGCACGACCGCCACGCCCAGGCCGAGGTCGACCGGTTCATCGCCGGGCTGCGGCTGGCGTTCCCGTTGCGCGCCGGGAAGATCACCGAGACCGCGGCCGAGCCGGACAAGATCACGCAGGTCGAGGCCGGGAACGTCGTCGACGGGCTCGCGCTGGTGCGGCACCTCAACACCGCGGGGGTGTCGCAGACCTACCCGTTCGGCCTCGACGGCCTGCCCGGCGCGGACGCCGACCAGAAGAAGGCCATCAGCGACGAGGCCGCCCTGCTGCTCGACGCCAACGACGCCGTCGCCGACCTCGCCGTCGCCGAGTCCGCCCACCAGGCGCTCGCCGGCAATGCCGAGCGGGCCTCGGCGACGCTCGACGCCTACGCCAAGGACGGCCTGCCGCCCGAGCCCGCGGTGATCGAAACCCCGCGCAGCGGCACGACGCTCACCCACCGGTTCGGTCTCCGGTTGCGCACCGGGCTGAACCCGGGCGGCAGCGACTCGCCCCGCGCCAAGGCCGAACCCGCCGTCGACGACTGGCTGCCGAGCCTGCTGCCGTCGCCGAGAAACGTCGCGGTCCACGTCACCTGGACCGACGAGGACGGCCACCCGCAGCACCACGACGTCACCCAGGACGAGCTGGGCCTCTCGCCGATCGACCTGCTCTGGGCGGTGCGGCCGACCGGCGACCCGGCGATGGCCGAGCTCGACGACCGGATCGTCGGGGTCGTCGTCGAGCACGACCACCCGCGTCCCGACGCCGAACTGACCATCAACTACACCCAGCGGATCGACGGCAAGATCACCTTCTTCGAGCTGTCCCCGCTGATCACCGCGCTGCGGACGCTGCTGACGACCGGGCGTCCCCTGCGCCCGACCGACCTCGTCCCGGCGGCCGGGACCGCCGCGGTGGACCGGACCCTCGACGACGCCGTCACGGTCACGCGCCGGCGACCGGAAGCGGTGCGGGACGCGCTCGGCGACCTGGGCGACGACGTCGCGGCCTACATCGGGGACGTCGCGCGGCTGTACCCGCCCTCACCCGCGCCGCCGAAGCGCGCCGACGTGCTCGACCGCATCGACACGCTGCTGACGCGGTACGCCGAACTGGTCACCACCGCGGCCGGCTTCGGCGTGGTCCGCAGCGGCTGGGGCGAGCTGGTGGCGTGGCGGCGCGGGGTCTTCTCGGCCGTGCTGGCCGCGGTGGCCGCCGTCGCCGACCGGATGGCCGGCGCGCTCGCCGCCGCCAACGCGCTGCTCACCGCGTACGACGCGCTGCCGAAGTCCACTCCGGACGCCGAGCGCATCCGGCTGCTGCGGCAGGCCGAACGGCTCGTCGCCACCACCCCGGTCCTCGACCCGAAGACCCCGAACGAGTTCCGCTCGACGGTCCGCCACAAGCGGGACGACTTCGCCGACAGGCTCCACGACCTCCAGGGCATCGCCGGCACCGGCACGTCGACGCTGTCCGACCTGCTCCACGACGTCGCGCGCCTGCTGCCGCTGACCGCCTTCGACCCCACCGGCCTGGACCTGACCCCGGTCCAGGACCAGGTCGTGGCCTTCGGCCTCGAGCTGCTGAGCCGGGCCCGCGCGCTGCAGACCGAGGTCACCGGCCGGCTGGCGGCGGCGGCCACCGCGCTCACCGCCTTCGACCAGGCCGTGACGCCGGCGGACCGCACGAAGTCCGCCATCGAGGCCCTGCGGGCGATGCTCGGCACCGACGTCCTCGTGGTGCCCGAGTACGCGCTGCCCGGCCCGCTCGCCGCGGACCTGCACGACGCCCTCGACGACAGCGACGACCTCGTGAAGCACCTGACGCAGGCCCCGCTCAACCGGGACTTCCCGGTGGACGACTGGCTGCACGGCATCGCCCGGGTCCGCGAAATGCCGCGGCTCTGGGAACGCGTCGTCGTGCTCAGCGAAGCCCTGCGCGGCGACGACGACTTCGACGACGGCACCACGCTCCTGCAGCCGATCCAGCTGCCGCTGCGGTCGAACGACCACTGGCTCGGCCTGGAGTTCGCGGCCGGCGCCGACCTCACCGAGGACCGGTTGCTGTTCACCGCGCACTACGCGACCGAACCGGCGCGCAATGCCGACAGCGAATGCGGCCTGCTCTTCGACGAGTGGACCGAAGTGATCCCCGCCGACAAGGAGACCACGAGCATCGCCGTCCACGCGGACAGCCCGGACTCCGAGCCCCCGCAGGCGATGCTGCTGGTGACCCCGCCGGTGAAGACCGGGACCTGGGCGGCCGACGACCTCGTCGCCGCCGTCAACGAAACCTTCGACCTGGCCAAGACCCGGCTCGTCGAACCGGTGCACTTGGACGACACCGGGTACGCGCACCTGCTGCCGGCCACCGTGCTGTCGGCCACCGTGCAGCCGATCACGATCAGCACCGACCTGGCGATCGCCAACTCCCGCTGGAAGGCAGACCATGAGTGAGCTTCGCATCGCCGACCTCGCCGGCGCGCTGACCCGCCGCGAAAACCCGGCGGTCGGGGTCTGGAACCGCCTCGAAGGCCGGCCGCGCACGACCGACTTCGGCCGGGCGCTGCGCGCCGACGTGCGCGACCCGTTGTGGCTGCTGGCCCGGCAGTGGCAGCTCGGCGAGTTCCGCGGCAGCGACGCCGGTTCGCCGGTGACCGCCACCTATTCGGTCACCGCGAGCACGCCGGGGCAGTTCCGCACCGACGCCGACCCGGACGGCACCCCGGGCCCGCTGCCGCCGGACCGTCCCCTCGAGACGGTCGCCGAGCGGCGGCCGCTGCCGTTCGCGTTCGGCGACGAGCCGATCTCGTTCGACCTGCGCCTGGCGCTGGGCCGCCGGTGGCTGCGGCTGCTCGCCAAGGCGTCCGGGCTGCACGACACCGCAGACCAGTTCGTCGCGCTGTACCCGATCGCGCTGCCCGGCCCGGCCGACGCGTCCCAGCTCGCCCACCCCGAGGTCTGGGCGGCGACGCAGGCGGTGGCCGGCCGCCGGATGGACGGGTACCTGCTCTACCAGCACCTCAAGGGCGGCGGGCACGCCTCCGACGGGCTCAAGAACCAGTCGCGCCAGCGCCGGATCCAGCTCGACGCGCTGGGCCCCCGGCTGACCGGGTGGTTCGACGACCTGATCGACCAGCCCGGCGGGATCACCGCCGACCGGCCGTCGGGCGACTCGGCGTGGGATCCCCGACGGCTGGAGCACCGGTTCTCCGTCGGCGCCGGCGACCGGGTGCTGACCGCCCCGGAATACCCCGGCGGCGAGCTGGACTGGCACGCGTTCTCCGCCGCGCCGGGGTCCCTGGGCACCACTCCGGTGCCGGTCACGCTGAACCGGACCGTGTTCCCCTCCCCGGTGCGGTACTCGGGCATGCCGCTGCCGCGCTGGTGGGCGGTCGAGGACGGCAAGACGAACTTCGCCGCGGTCACCCCGGACAGCACCGACCTGGCCCGGCTGATCTTCCTCGAGTTCGCGCTGGTCTTCAGCAACGACTGGTACCAGCTGCCGTGCGACCTGCCGGCCGGGACGTTCGCCACGGTCCAGGGCCTGTGCGTGACCGACGTGTTCGGCGAGCGGCGCTGGATCACCCCGGCCGGCGCCGCCGAGCACTGGTCGATGTACCGCCTGGGTGGGGACCCCGGCCTGCTGCTGCCACCCGGGACGCCGAAGGTGGCGACCGGCCCGGCGCTCGAGGACGTCGCCCTGGTGCGCGACGAGAGCGCGAACCTGGTGTGGGGCATCGAGCAGACCGTCCGCACGACGACCGGCGAAGGCCGTTCGGGCGACGAGATGGCGGCCGAATCGCTCGCCTTCCGCCGCCGGCAGCACCAGGAGCCCGCACCGGACGCCCCGCGCGCGCCGATCGCGTACGACGCGATCAGTTCCGTGCCGGAGAACTGGATCCCGTTCATCCCGGTGCACGTACCGGGCGACACCCGCGCGGTCCAGCTGCAGCGCGCGGCGATGCCGAGCGAGGTGGACGCGAGCCTGATCCGCCCGAGAACCGCCCTGCTGCGCGAAGGGTTCGACCGCGGCGACCGGTACTTCGTCAACGAGGAAGAGGTCCCGAGATCGGGCACCCGCTTGACGGTCGCGTACAACCGCACCCGCACGAAGACCGGCCGGGTGGCCCTCTGGCTGAGCGTCCACCGCGACGTCGGCCGCGGCGAACGCTCTTCCGGCCTGTCGTTCGACCTGACGAAGGAGGCGTGACCGGGGTCGGTCGCATCGGAAAATTCCCCACCAGCACGGGAAATCGTTGGTCCGGCCGCCTGTCGGCCGGGCCGATGGGGCGAAGTAGAGTCCAGAGCTCGCTCCTTCCCGTTTGGTAAAGGAATTCCCATGAACTCCACCGGCTTGGCGTCGGCGCCGGTTTTCGACCCGGCCGCGGCCTACCCGGAAGCCGGTGTGCTGAGGTCCGCGGCGGAGGCGGGCGACTGGCCGACCGTTTCGGGCTTTTTCGCCCGGTTCACCGAGCCGGACGAACGCAGTTTCGGCGTGAGCATCACCATGGCGGTCCCGGCGGCCGAACCGATGCTCCGCGCCGTCGTGGAACGGGAACCCCGCGCCACGCTGGCCCGGGTACTGCTCGCCGCCCAGCTCGTCCAGCGGGGGTGGACGATCCGTGGCTCGGGCCGGGCCAGCGGGGTCAGCCGCGAGCAGTTCGCCGCCCTGCACGACCACTTGCGGCAGGCCGAGCAGCTGCTGATCGACGTCACCGCCCGCGAACCGGAGAACGAGACGGCCTGGTGGCTGCGGCTGACCACCGCGCGCGGGCTGGGACTGGGCCAGAGCGAGGCACGGCGCCGCTACGACCGGCTGACCGCCCACCACCCCGGTTTCCTGGCCGCGCAACGCAACCTGCTCCAGCAGGTGTGCCCGAAATGGGGCGGTTCCTGGGAAGCCGCGCACGCGTTCGTCCGCGAATGCACGACCGCCGCGCGTCCCGGCGGCCCCCAGGGCGTCCTGGTCCCGGAGCTGTACCTGGAGCTCGGCGCCAAGGCGGGCGACGACTACCTCCGCCAGCCCGCCGTGCGGGAAGAGATCATCGCCGCGGCGTCGGCGTCGGTGCTGCACCCCGCCTACCGCTCGCGGTTCGGCTGGGTGGCCGGGCACAGCACGTTCGCCATGGCGTTCAGCCTGATCGGCGACCTGCCGCGCGCGGCCGTGCACTTCCGCGCCCTCGACGGGCACGCCAGCGAACTGCCCTGGCAGTACCTGCCCGACCCGGTCGCCGCGCACGCGCAGCACCGCGCCCGCGCCCTCGCGAAAGGCTGAACCATGCTGTCCACCTTCGAGGTCGACGGGGTTCCCGCCGTCGCGGTCAAGAGATCCGGGCCGCTGAGCGCCGGCCTGGTCTTCCGCGTCGGCCGGGCCGACGAGACCCTCGCGACGGCCGGCGTCACGCACCTGGTCGAACACCTCGCGCTGCACCGGTTCGGGGTCGGCGAGCACCACTTCGGCGGCGCGACGGCCGCCGACCACACGTACTTCGAAATGGCGGGTACCGAAGCCGAGGTCGTCGCGTTCCTCGGCAGCGTCTGCGCGTCGCTGAACGAACTCCCGATGGACCGGCTGGAGACCGAGAAGTCGATCCTGCGCACCGAAGAGGCCCGCCGCGGCGGGGGTGGCCTGCTGTTGCGCCACCGCTACGGGGCGCAGGGCTACGGGCTGGCCGACTACCTCGAGCTCGGCCTCCCCCGGCTGGGCCCCGCGGAGGTCGCCCACTGGGCCCGGACGTGGTTCACCCGCGAGAACGCGGCGCTCTGGATCGCGGGCGAGCACGTCCCGGCGGGGTTGCGGCTGCCGCTCCCGGCCGGTGTCCGGCGGCCGGTACCCCCGCGGCCCGCCATCCTGGGCGACGGACCGGCCTACTTCGCCCACGGCGAAGGGAGCGTCGGCTTCAGCACGGTGGTGCGCCGGGGCCCCGCGGCCCAGGTCTTCACGAAGGTCCTCGAACGCGAGCTGTTCCGCGAGCTGCGGCAGGAAGGCGGCTACTCCTACCAGGTGTCGACGGCGTACCAGGTCCGCGGCGACGGCTTCGCGGAGATCTACGGGCTGGCCGACGCGCTGCCGGACAAGCAGGCCGCGGTGCTCGGCGGCGTCGTCGACGTCCTGGCCCGGTTCAAGGTCGGCCGGATCGACCCCCGCGACGTCGAAACGGTCCGCGCGCAGGCCGAATCCGCGCTCTACGGCGAGGACGCGGAGGTGGCGCGGCTGCCCGAGCACGCGGCCGCGCTGCTGTCCGGCGCGCCGGTCCCGACCGCCGAAGCCCGGATCGCCGAGCTGCGGGCGGTCGGCCCGGCCGAGGTCCACGCCATCGCCGTCGAGGCCGGCGCGTCCGTGCTGCTGCGCACGCCGCACGGCCGTTCGGCGGACTGGGCCGGATACCGGGCGGTGCCCGGGTTTTCCCCGGCCGCGGTCGCGGGAAACCGCTTCCCGGCGCACAACAAGGCGGACGCGGAGCTGGTCCTGGGCGCCGACGGGTGCAGCGTGGTGACTGCGGAAGGCGTGTCGACGGTGCGGTTCGCCGACTGCGTGGCCATGCTCGCCTGGCCCGACGGCGGCCGCCGCCTCATCGGCACCGACGGCCAGTCGGTCCAGGTCGAGCCGACGCTGTTCGCCGGCCTGTCCCCGGCGGCAACCGCCACGGTCGACGCGGCCGTGGGTCCCCATCGGACACTCCCCCAGGCACCGCGTCAGCCGCAGGAGGTACCGGCCCCGGCAGCCCGGCCGGCGGCGTCACCGCAGAAACGCGCGTCGAGGGTCCTGTTCATCGTGGCCGCGCTGTTCGGCACGATCGCCCTGCTCGCCACGGCGGGCATGGCGATGGACCCACCCGACGCCGGCGGCTGGGTCGGCGCGGGGTGCCTGTGGCTCCTCTGCGGCCTGTTCGTGTTCACGGCGATCCGGCGACGGCGGATCTGAACGCCGGCGCCGTGTGCGGGAGTGCCACCGCGAGGGGGCACTCCCGCACCGTGGTCAGCTCAACGTCAACGCCGTGTCGTCGATGCAGAACGACGTCTGCAGGGACGAGTCCTCGGCACCGGTGAAGGTCAGCGTCACCGTCTGCCCGGCGAACGCCGACACGTCCACCGTGCGCAGCTGGTAGCCGGTGGCCTTGTCGAGGTTCGAGTAGGACGCGAGCGTCGTCGAGCCCGCCTTGACGGTCAGCTTGTCGTACTGCGTCGTGGTCGTGGTCTCGGCCGTGTCGATGTGCAGGTAGTAGGTCAGCGTCGCGTGGCAGCCGGCCGGGATGGCCACCGACTGCGACAGGGTGTCGGTGTGCGTGCTGCCGTAGCCGTCCAGGTAGGCCAGGTGGCTGCCGGCGTGCGGGGCCTCACCGGAGGACGAATCGGTGATCACGCCGCTGGTCGCGGTCCACGAACCGCTGCCCTCGAAGCCGGGGTTGCCCAGCTTCTGGCCGGAGCAGCCACCGCCGCCGGACGGGTTGATCGTCCAGCTGAACGTGGTGCTGCCGGTGGCCCCCGAAGAGTCCTTCGCGGTCGCCGTCACCGACGAGGTGCCCGCGGTGGTGGGGGTGCCGGAAATCAGCCCGGACGTGCTGATCGACAGCCCGGCGGGCAGGCCGGTGGCCGTCCAGGTGTAGCCGCCGCTGCCGCCGGAAGCCGACAGCTGCAGGCTCGCGGCCGTCCCGACGGTGCCGGTCTGGTTGCCGGGGTTGGCCGCCGTGACCGGGCCGGGACCGGAACCGCCCGCGGTGAACGCGGCGGTGCCGTTGGGGGTGCCGAGCCCGGTCGGGCCGTCCCAGCCGGCGCCGGCGTTGCACTGCACGGTGACCGAGCAGCTGCCGTTGCTGCCGGAGGTCACGTCGTTGAGGTTTCCGGTGTGGGAGTAGGGATACGCGGCCGGCGTGTCGGACGCGCCGGGCGTGCCGGCCAGCGCGTAGACCGAGGCGATGATCGGCGAAGAGGCGCTGGTGCCACCGTAGACGGCCCAGCCGCTGCCGCCGTAGGTCTGGTAGACCGCGACGCCGGTCTGCGGGTCGGCCACGGCCGAGACGTCGGCGTTGGCGCGCTTGGCACATCCGGTGGTGACGTTCTGGAACGACGGCTTGGCCACGCTGGTCGAGCAGCCGCTGCCGGCGCCGCTCCACGCGGTTTCGGTCCAGCCGCGGGTGCCCCCGCCCTGGGTCAGCGACGTGCCGCCGACCGCGGTGACGTACTGCGACGACGCCGGATAGCTGATGCCGTAACCGGAGTCGCCGGTGCTGGCGGTGATCGCGACGCCCGGGTGGTGGAAGTAGCTGGAGTCCGAGCTGTTCTCGGTGCCGTCCTCGCTGCCGCCGTAGCTGTTCGACACGTACTTCGCGCCCATGGCGACCGAGGTGTTCACCGCGGTGCCGAGGTCCGCCATGCTCGGCTGGTTCGCCTCGACGAGCAGGATGTGGCAGTTCGGGCAAATCGCCGAAACCATGTCCACGTCGAGGGAAATCTCACCGGCCCAGCCGGAGTCCGCCGTGGGCAGCGGGCTGGTCTGGCCGTTTTCGTTGACCTTCTTGAAACAACCGTTGGCGGTGGTGCAGGCCGGCAGGCCGTACGTCGACCGGTACGTGGCGAGGTCGGACTCGGCGTTCGGATCGTCGTTGGAGTCCACAATGGCCACGGTGGCGGACGAGCTGCCACTGGCGGTCAGGTTGTAGGCGGAGCGCAGACCCGAGGGACCGAACCCGCTCGGCAGGGCGTTCGGCGCGAGGAAGGCCCGCATCGTGTCGGTCTGGCGTTCGGCGAAACACGTTGCCATGCCAGGCTTTGCCGTCTGGGCGCAGACACGGGCGGTGGGATGCACGACGGCCGCGGAGGCGGTGCCGGCTTGTACTGCGGGCATGATCAGTGCCAGCGCCGACAGACCGGCGACGGCGAGGATTCTTCGGGGTGAACGGGACACGATCCCTCCCAGAGAGATGCATGCGAACGGGTTTGACCCATCGGTCGGTCCACTGTCTACCCGGCGCGATCGCGCCCGGGTAGCGACCTTCGGACGGTGACGCGAAGTCGCGAGCCAAGCCTCCGGAAAAGCGACCGAATGGAGCACGAACCAATCGGCTATCTCATGACGCTCGCCGGCAAAGGGGACGAATCCGAAACCGGAAAGGACATACTTTAGTCGGGGGAACCTGCGGTCACCGCTTCACGGACGAACTGCGCGCCCACCCAGGAGTCCGCCCGGCCACCCGACCTTGCAAGCGCTCGCCTCGATCGACCAGGACGGCGACCCCGCGGACATCCGCGACCGCATCCAGGCATCGAGTTCCCTCGGCGTCCCACGGTCCACTGTGGGCGAACAGCGCCGTCGGCCCACCGCCTCGCGACCGAGTCCTCGTACGTCAGCCCTGCCGGAGATTGGCGATCACGAACTGGGCCATCGTCGCGACACCACCGCACCGGTCCTCGTCCCAGTAGCTCCCGGGCAGATTCTTGCCGGTGACCTCGAACGTCAGCATCTGGTCGTCGGTCACCTGAACCGAGACCGAGCACTCGTCCATGTGCCCGAACTCGTGGTAGACGACTGCCGGGAAACCCTCGATCGACGTCTCGGACCACGGTTCCAGCTCACCGGAAGTCTTCAAAGTGGACGCCGACAGCTCCGTGAGGGTTCGCGGGCTTTGCACCGGCTTCAACGCCGAGAACGGTGCGCCCAGTGGCAGCGTCCAGGAGCACCCGAAGGCGGGTAGGGTGTCCCGCCGGTTGGCCCGGACCTCGTTCGGCGGGTCGGACACCACGGCGGCGGCCTGCTCCTTGGTCAGCAGACTGCACGCGTCGGAGTCGAACTTCGCGAGGTCGAGGGGCCGATCGACCTGCGTCAGCGGCAGGGGCGCACCGGTCTGCGGCGGAGCCGGGGGCTGGGCCAGCACCCGCTCCGGCGTTGCCGCCCCACAGCCGCCGAGCACGCTCACCGACATGACCACCGCGCAGGTCAGGATCAAGGGCCTCATGCCGGCGCCGCCGTCGGGTCGATGCGCCACTGCTTCTCGTCACCGATGCCGGAGTTGCCCGGCAACTCGGGGATGCCGGGGAAGTTGGTGTTACCTTGCGCCAAGGCGACGGCCTGCCTGTGGAACCCGCCCAAAGTGCTCTGGGCCTGCGAGAACAAGCCGTTGATCGACGAGACGAGCGTGCTGAACGCGTCGAAGACCGCATCGAGGACCTCCTTGGACGTGAACACGTCCACGATGGGAATCGTCGAGGTCGCGATCGCGATGATCGTCTTGTAGCCCAGCTTGCCGAGTGCGACAGCGCACGTGCCGATGAACTCGATGGCCTTGCTGTAGGTCGAGATCACGCAGTCGGCGATCTGCGCCAGGATTCCCGAGAGGCTCGAGACGACGGACTGCTGCCCGGTCAGCGCCTTCCCGGCATGCCCGGCATAGACGTTGAACTGGGAGGCCCCGCGGCCGTTCCACGTCCCGGCCACCGCCTGCACGGCGTTGTCGATGTCGTCACCGGCGTTGGCGAGCGTGCGGTTTTGCGCGAACTCCATCGCCAGGTTCTGCACCTGGACCGCGTTACCCAGCACTTTGTTCCGGACGTCTGCCAGCAACTGGAGGATCTCGCCCCGGCCGAGCATCTCCGCGATCCTGGCGATCTTCCCGGCCGCCTCGTCGGGAAAAGGCTGGGGCGGCGCGGCCGGGATCGGCGGGGGAACCGTCGGTGTGGTCATGATCGGTTCAGCCCCGCTCCGAGGTCACGCAGTCGCCTGAAGTCGGCATCATCCTGCGTTTCGTAGTAGTCCGCGGCCTTGTCCAGCGCCTCGCCGAGCCGCTCCAGCTGCATCGCGCCCTTGGCGGACTTGTCCCGGATGTGGGCGACAGCCTCGTTGAACGCCCGTACGACACCCGCCGCCACGCCGAGCATCCCGACGTCGTCGTCGCGCAGGACGATCTGCGCCAGGTCCTCGTTGCCGAACGCCACGACCTTGTCGCGCGCGGCGTACACGTCATCGGTCGCGGCCCGCAACGCCTCCGGGTAGACCTCGAAGCTCGAACCCGCGACGGCGTTGCCGAGGGGGTTGAAGCTGCCGCTGCTCATCGGACCTCCCGCGCTGCCTCGTCGACCATGCTCTTTCTCCGGTCCGCGGCCGCCGATTCGGCGTTGGTGATCGCACGCAGGACGTGCGCGGCCAGGCTGGCGCCGTTCTGCCCGGCGACGGCGTCGCGGGCGAGGTCCACGGACACCAGGCCGCCCAGTCCGTCTACGGTCACCGAACCCAGACCTGCCTCGATCGCCAGGACCAGCGGCAGGCTTTCCCCTGCCTTCGCCGCCTGCTCCACCGCCGCGACCCGCGCGTCGATCTCCCTGGCGAGGTTGAAGAGCCTCTCTTCGCTGTTCACCACCGAGCACCTTCGGATTCGGATCCGTCGTCGGACAGGAAGTCGAACTCCTCGAAGCTTTCGTCCTCGTCGGGCTCGGCCGACCGCCGCGCCGGCTCCGGTGACATCGGCCGGTCATCGGAGATTTGCTCCGGGCCTTGCGCAGCCGGCGGGAGAGGTTGTTTGCCGAACAACGCGTTCAGCTGCGGCAGCGACGCCGCCCCGGCAGCGGTTCGGGCAGTTCGGACGGCTTCGACGATGCCGAGCCCCACCTTCTGCGCATGTGCCCCGTACAGCGCCCGGTCCTCGATCCGCAGGTCGACCAGCTTGCCCTGACCCGTCACGACCGCGGTGACCAGCTGGTCGGCCGAGCGCCCGGTGTGCCGGGCGCTCGCCAGCCGCGCGTCCAGCTCACCGGCCTGCCGGCGCATCAGCCGCGGATCCCGGTTCGGTGCGATCACTGGCGCATCACGGCGTCACACATTCCCGCTCCCCTCTCCAGTCCCGTCAAGTGACGGAACGTGCCCCGCCGGGTACCCTACTGCCGCTTCGAGCCGACGCAAGCACGACTCTCGAACGCCGGTCGAGGCCTGGCACCGGTACGAAGCGCCGGCCGTCTTGAGCGGTCGACCCGGCGCAATGCGGTACACCGTCCCCGGCAGCGGGAGGTCTCCCCGGATCAGCCGACTTAGGGCCCGCTTCCCTGCGGCTTCACGGGACCAGCCCCCTGCCCCAGCCTCCGGAGACTTACCCTCCGCACGCACACGCTCACGCTGTTCGAACTCGATCGACACCGGAGGCGGCGTGTTTGACCGACCCATCCCTCCGGTCGCGCCTCCTCCCCCAGCGACCCCGCCGACCGCAGACCTGTTCCAGGGATTCGCGCAGCGGCCGCCCCTAGCACGGCTGCTGCTCCAGCCAGCAACTGCCAACAGCCGGCCAGCCGAGTAGAAGGCAATGAAGATCGAGATCAGGGCGGACAAGACGCTGAGGTGCTGGACCGGCAACTGGGCCTGCCCGCCAACGGCATGGGTGCCAGACACGGCCACGAAAGAAGGCACCGCTTGGATCGCGTGTGGAGTTGACCGCGAAGCCGAATGCGTCGACCCACACGATCGCGACCAAGGTCCCCGCGGTAAACACGACCAGATTGCCACCAGCGGCCAGGGACAAGAGCCCCCCGACCACGAGGCCGCAGATGGATGATGAATCCGGGTAATGCTGCCCAACCCCGTACCCACAACATGCAGTCACCATAGCAACGCAGACAGTGGTAATCATGTCGAAATCCGCACTTCGACCAGCCCTTCTCCTGATCAGCCCAAAGTGCGGTCGGCGTCCGCATCGCCGGGCAGGTTCGGGAAGCCGGTGACCTGCCAGCTCCGGACACCGGCACGTCGGTCGGCGTAACAGCGTGGCGGCAACTCCCGATCCATCTCCGAACGAGTCAACTGGAGACAACGATGGGTCTGCTCTACAAGCTCTTTATGCCGAAATCCGTCAAACGTGTAAGGCGCAAGGTCACCCGGATCTCCCACCCGGTACGGACGGCGAAACGCGCAGTTACACCGCGAGCCGTCAAGGCCGCGATGAACCCCATCGGCTACACCAAGGGCGCGGTCGAGAACCAGATCGTGCGAGCAGTGAAAGGCAAGGGGACTTCGACGCGTTCCGGGCCGACCGTGACCTGCCAGCACTGCGGGACCCGAGCCAACGGAGTCATGTGCCCCACGTGCCGGCGTCGCATGCGGCCGAAGGCGGGCTGAGTCCTGCGGCACGGTCAGCGCTGCGGTCGCGCCGGCGGCAAGTCTTGCCCGGTCTGCTGGTACACCAGCAGACCGGGCACGCAACGTGCGGCTTCATGAGGCAATTGAGTGTCCGACGGGTTGATCTGTAACCCACCCTAGAATTTGCCACGGACCTGCAGCTTGAGTGATCCGCCACCGAGCGCAGGTCACCTTCCGCACCACCGAGCGTTGACACCTCGCACGGGTCTGCTCAGGGTGCCGCTGCCGATGTGTTTGCGCTGTCGTGAACGATCTGTGCCGGGCTGCACAGGACCTGGTAGTGGTCGAGGCCGAAGCCGGAATCGACGGGTGACGGCGACTGCCCCAGGACGACTCCCACCACTACACCGGTGAGAAGTGTCCAGAAAATGAGCCAGATCAGCGTGCTGACCGAGCATAAGACCTTCATCTCGTTCTCCCGGTTTTCGACCACGATCGTCGGATGACATGGACGGAGGGCATCGCACCTGCCCCCCTAAGTGCGGTGGTGCGGGCATCAGACCCGCACCACCGACTGTGCTCAGGGCAGGTAGTACGCGGGGTCGCACTCCCATGTCTGCGGACGTGGTGTCGCCGCGGTGCCAGGGGTGTTCAGGTTGTGGTCGTTGATCCACCCGTACGAGTTCCGGGAACGGTCGTACGCGTGGTACCAGAGGGTGTTGCGATAGGGTCCGGCGACACCACCGAACGTGTAGCACCCCAGATCGATTGCGTCACCGGTTGCGAAGCCGATGCTCGACGCGTGATCCCAGTTCGGGAAGTTCCGCCAGGCGACGGTGCCGGCCGCGTCGACCGCGGAGAACACGGCACCGCTGTAGTTGTCGTCGCCGACACCGTACCCGGACGTGTCGTTGCAGATGCCGGTCTGCGGCTGTGGCGCGGTGGCCGTGCCCGGTGTGTTGAGGTAGTGGTCGTTGATCCATCCGACGGCGTCCGTCGTCTCATCGTAGGCGGCGTACCACAACGTGTTGCTGTACGGGCCGGCCGGACCGCCGAACTCGTAGCACGAAAGTTCGACGATCTGCCCGTTGACGAATCCGCCGACGTCGCCGACGTCATTCCAGTTCGGCGAGTTGCGGAAGCTGACCGCGCTCGGCGCACCCACCACCGTCCATCGGTCTCCGGCCGCTGCCGGATGAGAGCCGGGTGCGACGGTCGTCGCGGCCTCCGCCTGCACTGCTCCGCCGAGCAGCGCCGCGACGGCGGCGGTCACCGTCGCAGCTCTGGCTGCGGTCAGACGTGTACTCATGTTGGCTCCTGCTGTTCTCGTGGGGTTTCGCGGCGTCAAGCCGCAGCGCAGAGCAACTGCGCCCACTCAGAAAACAGCTCACTGGAGGTCACAGGTAGTGACGCTGAGTTGCTCGTGCGAGTTCGTACAGCCTCGAGATCTCCGAGGAGACGTCCGTACACGTCCGTACATACGGCGTGACCGTCCGATCCCGCTTTCACGGGTTCCAGCCCGGCACCGGGCGACCGCTCTGGGCCGGGCAACTCAGCGCCGCCGGTACGGTCAGAAGTCTCGGCCCCGTCATGAGGCGGGCGTACTTCTCATAGGCCTGCTCATGATCCAGGTCGTAACCACAGACGAGTACTCGTAGCCGAGTCGCCAGGCCGGCCGCCCTGATGGCCGGAAAGTAGGTTCCTCGGATCGACTCGTAGTCGTCGGTCGCCGTCAGAGTGCCGGCGACGACAACGAGCCGATGATCCGTTCCCGGCATGCCAAGCCACCAAGCGAGAACGTTCGACGCATCGACTTGTGGTGCGGAATCGCACGATCCATTGAAGTCCTCGGGAGAACCCGGGTCGTACATCACGATGTAGTCGATGTCGCGAGCCACTGCTGGAGCGTGCGAACGAAGGTAGCCGAGCGCGTAGATCGGCCCCAGCCGGCCCAGGCTCCACCCGGCCAACCGCGTGATCCGGTATCCCCCGAAAGCGACCGCGGAGGCATCGGGTTGGCAGGACTGCTGCCCAGGCCACCTACCGTCGAAAGTCCCGTCGACAGTAAGGACGCGAGCTGCTCCGAGAGACTGTGCGGTTTCCGCGCCGGCGTGCCCGACACCGGAGTAGAAAACGACGTTTTCGATGATTCGATCCTGCCCGGCGGCCGCTTCCCCGGCGACCCCGCAGGTCAAGAACAACGCGGTCGCCACTCCTGTCGCGGCCAAGCTTCGGATCTTCATGGTTCTCCCGTCTCCCGCGACGCATTGCGGCTTGTGCCGCTTCAGGACAGATTTCGCCACTCGAAGAGCCGGGGTTACTCTCGATGGCCGAGCGCGGAGATGGTCGTACACATTCGTACACCATCGGATTGGATCGATCACGGGCACGGAGGCAGGTAGGGGCGGCCGGGTACGTACTTTTCCCACTCGCTCCGACTGATCGGCTCACCGGCGGCCGAACAGATCCAGCTCGCCAGTGTTTCGGGGTCGGTGGTCCACAGCCGGACGGATCGGTCGTGACCACCTGCGGCGAGCGTCCGGCCGTCCGGTGCGAAGGCGACGGTCAAAACGCCCTGCGTAGGGCCGGTGAGCGTAGCCAGCCGGCGAGGGGCGCTCGGAGTCGACACATCCCAGAGCCAGACGGTGTTGTCCGTGCTCCCGGTGGCCAGCGTGCCACCCGTCGGGTCGAACGTCAGTGAGTAGATGTATCCGACCGGGCCGGTGACCGGTCGGCCGAGAGCGGCCGGATTTCGCGGATCACTCACGGACCACAGCCGCACTGTGTTGTCGGCGCTGCCGGCGGCCAGAGTACGCCCGTCGGGACTGAACGCGACCGAGTAGGCGGCGGCGCTGAATCCTCCCGATACGGACAAGAGCTGTGGATGGGCCCGATCACGGATGTCCCACAAGTAGACTTTGCCGTTTTCGGCGACGGCCGCGAGCAGCAGCCCGTCGCCGCTGAAGGCCGCCTGATAGAACTTGACGGCATCTGGTGGGCTGACCCTCGACAGCGCGTGAACCGACCCTGTCTCGGAAAGCGCCAACAGGGCCACGGCTCCATCATCCGCGCTGACCGCCAGAAGTTTGCCGTCGTGGCTGAGGTTGACCGACTCCACGAGTTCTTGGCCCGTGCTCGCAGCGAACGGCGGTCCCGCTAGCCGCGGCCCGGCCGGGTCCGAGATGTTCCAGATTTGGACGGTGCCATCACTGCAACCGACGACGAACAGCCTGCCGTCCGCTGTCAACGTTCCGGAGCCGGAAAACCGGCCTGCACTCGGATCGTCGACGACCGTGGTTCGCAAAGTCGGGCGAAGCCGATCCTTCACGTTCCACACCGTCAGCGTATTGCCGTCCGACCCTGGCCCCACGGCGAGCTCAGTGCCCGTCGCGTCGAAGCTGACTGCGAAGATGGAGTCGCGTGCGCCGGAAATGACCGGCCCCGGCACGTTCCACCGGCGCACCACCCCTTCATCAGAGAGAGTCAGCACGACACCCGGTGCAGCGAAGGCCACGCCGATGACCGGGTTCGGGTGCGGTAGCTGCCCGATCGGACGCCCGGTCGCCACATCGAACAACCACAGCAGACTGTCCGAACTTCCGGCGGCAACGATGGCGCCATCCGGGCTGAAAGATACCGAATTCACCCAGCTGGCTGGACCGGTGAGGGGTGCGCCTACGGGAACGGGACGAGCCGCATCGGAAACGTCCCACACGTAGACGTCGTGCTGGGCACCGGTCCCCGCGGCCAGCCGGTGGCCGTCGGCACTGAAGGCAAGCGAAAAGATCCTGCTCGCCGACCCACGTGGGCTGCCAGCCAAAACCGGCACACCGTCGTCGACGACGTGCCCGAGCACCACGGTTCCCTGGTCGGTTCCAGCTGCCAGAGTCTGTCGATCGGGAGACCAGCTCACCGACGTGACAGGCCGGCCCGAGGGCACATGCAAAGTCTTGGGCGGTGCGGAGGTCCGGAGATTCCAGATATACAGATCCCCCTTGTCGGTTCCAGCCGCGACCAGACGACCATCAGCAGAAGCCGCGAAAGACTCGATCGCCCCGACGTAGCCGGACAACGAACCAAGGTCACGTGGCCGAGAAGGATCGTCCAGGTTCCAGAGATGAGGGGTCGCCTGGCCTCTTTGGGTGACCAACAGCTTGCCATCATCCGCGAGGGCGACCGTCGAAACGGCCAAGCCGGCCTTCCCTGCCACACCGACCGGGATCAACTTTTGTGCGTCATCAGCGCGCCAAAGTTCGACCACGCCGCCCGTCGTCCCTGCAGCGACGAGTCCGCCCTGACGTGCCACGGCAACCGCTGTCCCGGCTCCGGAAGCGGGTTTTGCCCGGGTGGCGGGCGCCACCGCTGACATGTTGAGAAGACTTGACCTGGCTTCGGCAGTCGGAGCGATCCGATAGCCGGCGAGTGCAAGTTGCATGGCCAACGGCACGTCCTTGGCGCGGAGCCGATCAGCCTCATCCGCCACGAACCGGGAGAGCGACTCGGTGTTCTCCTTACTGGCATTTTCCCGGTCGTGCTCTGCAGTCACCTGCACCTGTCGCGCGTACGCGCCGACCCCCAATGCGGCAAGGACCAGGACGACGAGCACGGCGACCACCTGGTTCCGCTGCCGAACACGGCGGCGAGCGCGCTGCCGTTCGTTGTGCTGCCGCTCCAGGCTCGCATCCAGAAACTCCTGTTCAACCTCGTTCAAGCGCAGTTCTGCCGCCTGTTGGGCAGACCGTTCTCTGGCTACTTCGAGGGCCCCACCGCGGTAGAGGAGATCAGGATCGCGCCCTGCCTCCTGCCACGCCGCCGCCGCCTGCGCCAGGTGCCGATGAATACGCAGCCCGACCTCGTCCGCTTCCAGCCATCCGCGCAGGCGCCCCCACGCCACCAGCAGGGCCTCGTGGGTGATCTCGATGGATTGCTCGTCGGCGGACAGCAGCCGAGCCTCGATGAACTGGTCGACCACCCGCTGGACTTCGTCGGTCTCGGTTCCCTCGCCACGCCCGGAGAGTTCCTCACGCCGAATCCGTCGACGAACCGGCACGGCATCATCGCTGGTGAGCACGAGGCGGAGAAACAACCTACGAGCCGCTTCACGCTGCCCTGCCGTATCGAGGCGACCGTATGCATCTTCGGCCGAACGGGAGATCGCTTCGTGGATGCCGCCGGTCGAACGATAGTTGGCCAACGTCAGTCTTCGACTGGTTGCTTGCTCGTACGTGGCCAACAAGGCGTGCGAGAGCAACGGCAGTGCACCGGCTTCGTGGCCGGCGCTCAGTCGCCGGGTCCCAGCCGGAGCGATCTCCTCCAACAAGAGATCGACCAGCCCCTGCTCGAAGCTCAACCTTGCTTCTCTGGCCGGGCCGGTGATCGCCTCTGCGAGTTCCTCGCGGCTCATGGGTCCGACGATCAACTGTGCCCGCTGAAGTCCCACTCGAAGCTGCGGAATCTGGAGGGCTCGGGCGTAGAAGTCCGCGCGCATACCGAACACGACCGCTACCGGGCGCGAGCCGTCTCCGTCCGCGGGATCGGGGCGGCCGACTGCGGCGCACAGCGCGTCGACGAAGCTTCTCCGCCGAGACTCGTCCGAGCACTGCGTGAAGATCTCCTCCAGCTGATCGACGACGACCAACAGGCCTCTGTGCCTGATCCCAGCGGACACGTCCGCTTCGTCCACAGTTCGAAGCAGGGCACCGAACTGCTCCGGTTTCCCAGCCAAGGCCGACGCGAATTCCTGGATGCGGCAGCTTGACACGTTCGCAGCTTCGCGCGCGAGAACGTCAAGTGGCCGCGGCCCCGGCTTCAGAACCAGACAATCGTAACTGTCCGAGAACCGCGGGATCATTCCCGCGCGAAGAAGTGAAGATTTTCCGGACCCCGAGGGCCCGACGACGACCACAGGAACCGATTCGACCTCCGCTCGCTGAACCAGCGAGCACAGTTCACCCGACAGCGCCGACCGTCCGCAAAAGTACCGCGCGTGCTGAGGTTCGTAGAACGCAAGTCCCCGAAACGGCGAGGCGTCGTCCCCCGGCCGCGGACCAGGCGGGCGACGGACGACGTGTAGCGCCCGCAGCCACCGCTCGACGACAGTCGGATCATCTTCGCCACAAGCGTGGAGCACCCCTTCGAACACAGTCGACAGCTTCGGCGTAGGAAGATGACTTCCGCTGAACCAGCCTCCGAGCGTGGAAGACGGGACAACCTCGCCCGTTTCCTCCTTAAGTTTCTCCGCCAGCCCGCGAATCGAGAGCCCGGCCTGATCACGAAGAGACGTCAACGCCTCGCCGAAGTCCGACGGAGACGCGATCTCGAGCGGATCGGGACGCGGCTGACCGGAAGATTTCGCTCCTTGTTCATCCACGACCGGATCACTCTCCCCAATGATCAAATCGACCGCACGAGCCACTAAATGGCGAGCTAGCGTAGCACGAAATCACCTCATATTTCGGCACGACAGGTATCGAGTCAGCACGCCAGCCAAGAGACGACAAAACATGGACAATTTGTGAGCCAGCTTGTCACAGTCGCAAAGATCATTGACGATCGGGGTTTCCTCGGAGGAGTTAGCGCACCACTCGACCGGACGGACGACGCCGGTCGTCTCCTCCTCCGCGCTGGCTCACTGGCCAGTGCGACGCTCCCTTTGTCCGGGCTCTACCGCGCTCGGAGACGACCAGGCGGACGAGCAGCTGGGTGCGACAAGGTTCCCGCTGGAAACGCCTCCAAAGTCTGGTCGTCGACACCGACCCCGGCGGCTGCAGACCCAGGTGATCGCCGCCCACCGGTGATCGTCCTCTTGTTGCCCGAAGGGACTCCCTGGAGCGCAGTGCCGTCCGCAGGCGTGGTCAGCAAGTGGTACCGATTGTCCAGAGTCACCTGGTTCACCATGACCACGTTCGCTCCTGAGAACCCCGGCAGCGCGCCGTGGTTGTACAGCCGCAACGCGGCGCCGCCGGCGACCGGTAGACGATCCCGGTCTCGGCCGAACCCGGCCAGGTCCCGTCGACCGGTACGGACCTCATGTGGTCCAAGGTGGCGAGCGAATCGTAGTTGACGTCGACGACGCGGCCGCCGTCAAATCCGGGGACCGCGCCCCAGTCGAACAGCCGCAGTGGCGCCCCGCCGGCGAACCGGTAGATCCCACTGCCCCGGCTTCCACAATGTTGATGTACGAACCATCGGCAGGCACTGGTGCCATGTGGTCCAGGTTCGCGAGCGACTGGAAGTTGACGTCGACGACGCGCCCACCGTCGAACCCGGGAATCGCTCCCCAGTTGAACAACCGGACCGGCGCGCCGCCGACGACCGGTAGATCCCGCTGCCGCCCGCTTCCACGATGTTGACGTATGCCCCGTCGGCCGGGTAGGCGGGTATCTGGTCGATCACCTGCTGGTGCACCATTGTTGTCACGGAGCCGCTGAACCTCGGCACCGCACCTTGGTTGTACAGCCGGATCGGCGCACCGCCGACCACGCGGTAGACGACACCCGTCTCGGTCGATCCGAGGACGGCACCTTCGACGAAGCCGGCGCCGGTCGACGCGATGTCACGCGCGTAGATGTAGTGAAATGCCGATACAGCGGTCCTCCGCTCGTTGTAGGTGCCGGTGTAGTCGTAGTTGTATTCCTCGATCGTCACGGTCCGTCGTCGTTCAGGCCTCGACCGAGGCGAGGTGCCCCGACGACTCCGCGATCACCCCGACCGCCGGGTTGCCGTTCACGGCGTAGACTCGTGCACTCCCGGTTGTAGTAGCCCCGCGAGTCGTACGCCGAGTCTTGGGCTGCGGTACGCCATGGCGACGGGTAGTCATCCGTCCAAGCCGATGCCGCCGGAGCGACTCCCAAACCCAAGAGAACGGCGATCACCAGCGCAACCAGCAGCCGCACTCGACCTACGACACCTTCCACCTTGCCACCAAGCCCAACGCGACCAGTCGCCCCGTTGTGGTGCCAACGCATGCTCGCCGTCACCGAGCTCCGCACCAACAACGGCGAACATTCGCGCCTGCTCTTTCCGCGAAGCGGACAACAGATCCTTCAACGGTCATGCCAGACCGTGAACTGCGTGGCCTGCTCCCCTTCCGCCATCCTCGCTCGAGGCGACTGACCGGCCCGCCGCCGCGCTCCTCTCGAAGCGCATGCGCCGATGAACGAACCGAGGTGCCGGCCCCACGCAGCCGGCACCCCGCCACGAGCGTCCGGACCTCCGACCTGCGGAGAACGAGCAGTTCCGCGGTACCGGGCCGGTCTATGCTCTGCCGGTGGCGATCGACTCCCCCGCGCTGAAGACCCGCCTGGCACGGCCCAGGGACTGGGTTCCACAGTGGTCCACGCCCGCCGCTCTGCGCGCGGTCCGCGCCACTCTCGTGGTGCCCGCACTGTTCGCGTTCAGCATCAAGGTGCTCGGCGACCTGCAGGTGGCCACGTTCGCCGCGTTCGGCGGGTTCGCCACGCTGGTCCTGGCATCGTTCGGCGGCGACCGGGCGGCCAAGCTGCGAGCCCACTTCGGGCTCGCCGTCACCGGCAGCGTTTTGCTGGTCGTCGGCACCGCCGCCAGTGCGTCGCTGCCGCTGGCGGCCGTAGTGACGCTGATCGTCACCTTCCTGGTGCTCTTCGGCGGCGTCGCGGGACCGAACGCGGCCTCGGGCGGCACCGCCGCCCTGCTCGCCTACGTTCTCCCGGCCGCCTCACCCGGCACGATGAGCATGGTGCCCGCCCGCCTCGGCGGATGGTGGCTGGCGTCGGTGGTGGGCACGGCCGCCGTCCTGCTGCTGTCCCCACGGTCCCCCGCCACGGCCCTTCGCGACGCGACGGCCCGCGCCGCCGGCACCATGGCCGGCTACCTCGACGCGGCCCTGCGCGGCGACCCCGGCGTGAGCACGGCGCGTGAGGCGGCCATCGAGGCCAAACACCGCCTGATCGACGAGTTCACCGCGACGCCTTACCGCCCCACCGGCCTGGCCACCGCCGACCAGGCCCTCAACAGCCTGGTCGGGTTGCTCGAGTGGTGCGGTTCGGTCATCGCCGACGCCCTGCACGAGTACCCGGACCTCAGCGGGGCGCCCGAGGTCGAGCGCAAACTCCTGGCCGACGCCGCCGCCGGCCTGCGAACGGTCGACCGGTTGCTCTCCGGTGAACCGGCCACGCCCGATCCGGAGGAACTCGAACGGAGCGTCCAGCGGAGCGTGGAATGGCTCCGCGACCTGAGCTCCGACGATCCCCGCTACGCCGACGCGGTGCACCTGTCCTTCCACGCCCGCACCACGGCCTTCGCCGTCGGCACCGCGATCGTGGAGGCACTCGCCGCGACACCCGGCCGGACGCGCGTTATCCGGCCCGGCGGCCTCTCTTTGGCCTCGTTGACGCGGGTAGCGTCCCCTCAGGCCAGCATCCGGTCCGTCTGGTTCGTCAACAGCCTCCGCGGTGCCGCGGCGTTGACCGCCGCGGTGGTCGTCGCCGGGGTGAGCGGCGTCGAGCACGGGTTCTGGGTGGTGCTCGGGACGTTGTCGGTCCTGCGCGGCAACGCGGCAGCGACCGGGTCGACTGCCCTGCGCGCCTTGGCGGGGACCGCACTGGGTGTCGTCATCGGCGCGCTGCTGTTGCTGGTCATCGGCACCAGCGCGCCCGCGCTGTGGATCGCCCTCCCGGTCGCGGTGCTGGTCGCCGCCTACGCACCGGGTGCCCTGCCCTTCACCGTCGGCCAGGCAGCCTTCACCTTGACGGTGTCGGTGCTGTTCAACCTGCTCGCCCCCGCCGGGTGGCAAATCGGGGTCGTACGGATCGAAGACGTCGCGATCGGCTGTGCGGTCAGCCTCGTGGTGGGCACGCTGTTCTGGCCCCGCGGCGCCGGAGCCGTGGTCGCCGACGACCTCGCCGACGCCTTCCGCACAGGTGGGGTGTACCTGGCCGCAGCCGCGAACTGGGCACTGGGCCTGCGCCGCGACCCGCCCGCTCCAGCCGCGGCGACCGCAGCCGGCGCCCGGCTCGACGACGCGCTCCGCGGATTCCTCAGCGAACAGGGCACCAAGCACGTGCCCAAGCCCGACTTGTGGCGGCTGGTCATGGGGACGCTCCGGGCCCGGCTGACCGCGCACTCCCTGGCCGGCCTGCCCAATCCCCACGTTGCCCCGGACCCGTTCCGCCGGATGCTCGGCGAACAGGCGGGCCAGCTCGCCGCCTGGTACGACCACCTGGCCTCCCGCCTGGACCGCACCGATCACGGCGACGTGCCCATGCTCGCCCCACCCGAGTTCGCCGACCCCCTCCAGACCCATGGTGCCTCGGTCCACGACCTCGCCTGCGCGCTCTGGGTTCACGAGCACATCAAGCACATCACGCCGCGGCTCGCCGAGCTCGTCGAGCCGGCAGGCGTGGTCGCGGCCCAACGCCACCGGCCCTGGTGGCGATAGCTCGCCACGACCGCGTCCTCGAGGATCGACGAGCACCCCGCATCGTCCACGATCCTCCTGCGCATCAGTAGCCAGCGTGTCATCGACCACCCTCGCACGCGGTCGCCACCACCGTGTCGCCCGCGTCCAGGGCCTGCCACGCGATCTCCAAGCCGAACCCTCGGGACATCCTGGTGATCAACCAGATCTTCATGCCCGCCCGGCCCTCCGACAAAGCCCCGCCGACGGGTCGCACGTGGCGCGGTTCGTTCGGGAAGTCCCCCCGGGCCTTCACCGCGCGGCGGATACGGGCGTGGACGCTCTCGAGCGCGTTGGTCGAGCGGATATCACGCGCCGGATCTCCGGGGCGAAGGCCAGGAACGGCACGAACTCCCCCACGCGTTGTCCCACAACCGCACGATCGCCGGATACCGGCGGCCTCCGTGGCCGCGGTGCAGACCGGCTTGAGTGCCTTGGCGATCGCGTCCCCATGCTGACGGCCGGCATAACGGAAGCTGTTGCGCAGCAAGTGCACGATGCAGGTCTGGGTGATCGTCCGCGACCAGACCGCGGTGATCGCGTCCGGCAGCCCGGCCAGCCCGTTACAGACGACCATCAGCACGTCGGCGACACCGCGGTCCTTCAGCTCGGTAAGTACGGTCAGCCAGTACTTGGCGCCCTCGCCGCCGTCCCCGGCCCACAACCGAGGATGTCGCGGCGGCCCTCACGGGTCACCGCCAACGCGACGTAGATCGGCCGGTTGGCCACCTGCCCATCACGGATCTTCACGTGGATCGCGTCCACCCCGCCCAGGCGTTTCTGCCGCTTGGCCACGATCTTCGGCTCGAAGCGCGGACTCCGGCAGCCGTTTGGTCAGCTGCGCCACCAGTTGCTCGTCCAGGCCGTCCAGCCCGGTCTCGGACTTTTCTCCACGCCGGACATCGGTGCGAACATCAGGCACAGTGCGGCGGTCAGGGTCAATGTGCGCTTCATTTGCCGGCAGGTTGCTCTCGTCATCGGGATGTGGGGACGGGCTGCTTGCCATGTTGTATTGGCTGGTGGAGTTGTTGTCCAGGTACTGGCCGTAGACTCACGCCATGGCCGAATCGACCACCGTGTCTGCCGGGCAGGTCGTGGTACTCGTCGACCGCTGGCCGGATCCGGTGCCGCCCGTCGAGTTGCCGGTCCGTCGCCCTCTGCGAACGATCAGCCGCGTCGTCGTGGTGACGCTCCTCGTCCTTGCCGCGGCCGTGGGCGTCGGGGCGATCGTCCTGCTGTGGACGGAGCCGTCCCCCGGCTGGTGGTTCTCTCTCCTGTTCACCCTCGTGTTCACGGCCCTCGTTGTCGTGCTGTGGATCGCGTATTTCGCCGCCGTCGCCCGGAGCGCCGAGCGCGTGCGCGCCCGCTCTCGCTGGGCGGAAGCGAACGGTCGAGTGGAATTGCTCGACGGTACCGTCTCCGCTCGCACGGTCTCGACCATCGAGGATGGCGGTGTCGACAGCTTCACGCTCATCGTCGACACCGCGAAGGGACCGATGTGCGCGACGTGGGAGCGCGCGACGTCGCGATCGCCGATGCTTTTCCAGGCTCAGGTGCCGGAGGCCGGCGCGCGTGCGCGGGTATGGCGGCTCCAGGACGCGGGCGGCGACGCACCGATCGTGATCGAGGTGTGCGATCCCTCGGTCGGAGAGCATCGGCGCTAGCCCGCTGTTGTGCAGTTCCTGATCAGGCAGTTCGTGTGGCGTGCGGTCTACCCGCCGCAGAACGGTGACGCTGTTCTGCGTCCAGGTGGAGGAAGTTCCGAAGACGAGGCATTTTTGGGCGTGGACCTGGGTATGTTCTGCGCGCGGGCCCGGTCGTTACCTCCCCCCCCTCGATGACCGGGCCCGCCTCCGTGACACGGGCTGGCCGTCGGGCGGTGGGAGTGGTGGAAAGCCGGGGAGCAGGGACGCCGTTCCGCGTGGCAGCGCGGCGCGGGCCCGATCATAACGATGATCAACACGTCGGCCGGCATGATCGCGCGAGGGCGGCCAGGAACCCGGCCCGGTGTCGGCTTGCCCGCCCACATGGAGCGCTGCACCAGTGCAGGCCGAGGGCGATGCCGGTCAGGTGCCGCACGCGCCCCGCTCGTCGGCGGCCAGGTGCGCCATGATCCGGCGCACCGAGTCCTCGGCCGACGAGGTGGCGGCGATGACCTGCTCGCCGGGTATGTCGAGGCGCCCGCTCGCCGCGTACCAGCCGCGCATGTCCGCAGGAGTGAATTCGCCGGCTTGGGGGCGGGTGGCGTGGCGGCGCACGGTCTCGGCGAAGGGCACGTCGAGGTAGAAGAAGCTGGTGCGGCCCTGGTGGTCGGTGGCGAGCTGGCGCAGCATCGGCCCGTACCGGGCTGCGGTGAGGATGCCTTCGAGGACGACGTGATAGCCGGCGTCGAGGCTGAATCGGCAGACCGTCGCGATCAGCGCGATGTTCAGCCCGCCGGGGACGTCGTGCTCGCGAAGGACAACGCGCCGTAGGACGTCCTGCTGGACCAGCGCGACGCCGCGGCCGAGGCGGGCGCGCACAGCGGTAGCGACCGTGGTCTTGCCGGCGCCGGACGGACCCCGGAGCACGACCAGCCGGGTGTGCAGTGAGCCAGTCAGTCCGCTGGGCAGCTCCTGCGACATCGCCGCCGTCGCCGGTCCAGCCGTGTCGTGCGCTGCCGCGCGAGCCCCGATCGATCCGGCATCAGCGGCCTCGAGGCGTGGTCCGTCGCTCCGCTCGGTCACGATGCCCGCTACTACCCGACGAGCAGGATGACAGTCGAGGGGACCACCTCGTCGTGTGCCTACGCGACGCACGGCATTCAGCACACGGCCGGAATCCACCCTGGCCGTTCACGCGCAGGCTTGGCGCCATTGCAGGGCGGCGCGCCAGGTCGCGATCAAGGCTTCGTCGTCGGCGAAGCTGGGCGATGCGCCGAGCGGTACCCAGGTCTGCTCCACCGGCAGCCGTCCTCCACGTGCACCACCTCGCCTTTCGGTTCGGCGGAGATGCTGACTTGGCTGGTGACCACCAGCCGCACTTGCCGTTCACCCACCACGCGCCCCCGCCTCGTAGTCGACAACTGGTGGGTGCCGGTGGTGGTCTGGTTCGGATGAATCCGACTGCCGCGGCGTCCTTGGGCGAATTCGGTGGGCTGAAGAGGGAGATCGACGGTCCGGATGTCTCGGCCGCACGTCAGCCGTTCGAACTCGACCCCGAACTGGGCTGTTCGCTGTTCCCAGTTGGCACATTCGACCCCGGGTGGTTTTTCCTCGGTATCTCGATAGGTGACACCGCGCTGGAGAACCTCATCCTGGGCGTGGCACCTCGAGCAGCCGCCGAAGGGGGTTTCCCCCATGACAATTGGGCCCCCATCAGAAATAACTAACGGCCGAAACCGGGGAACCGACCCGAACGGACTCAGCGGACGGCTTCGGGCACCGCACCCGTACGGTCGGGCAGGGCCTTCCCGAAACTCCGCGCCGCCAGTCCGAACAGCAGGCCACCGAGGATGAACCACGGGTTCCAGAGCGCCAGCGTCCAGAACTTCTGCGCGGAGCTGACCGCTCCCCCGATCTCCTGGGCGCCACTGAGGATCAGCAGCTCGATACCGATTCCCCGGACGAGCAGCAGGACCGCCACGGCCCAGCCGAGCAGCTTGAGGAGCCGCCACCTGCGCCCGCGCACCCCGCGCCGGCACAGCCCGAGCGCGATCAGCGCCCCGACCAGGCACAGGCCGCCGACCCCCCAGAGGCCGCCGGCCACGAACCAGCCCGGCCGCTCAGCGGCCAATTGGGTCCCCGCCGAGATGTCCAGACCCACCGCGCCGCCGAGCGCCCAAAAGAAATGCACACCCGCGAATATCACGGCCCAGCCCGCGGCGAGATACCCGGACCACACGAGGTTCGAACGCAATCTTCCCGTCACCTGGATAACCCTATCCCACCAGGCGTGACAATCCCGCGCGTCCGCGTCAGCGGTTCGGCGCGCAGCGCAGTGAACCAACTTTCAACCACTTATCGACTGAGTGACAGCGACTTGTTCCCGGCCGGGTTTGTTTCGCACCGTAATCGGGGCGCGCATTCCGCGGCCGCCGGGCACGAATACCGGCTCGGCCGATTCTGCAGTTGTCCGCACCGGGCACCCGCGTCCGCCGGCTCACAAACGTGACTCGGACGGGAAGCCCCTTGGAGAAACCGAGCACGCCCTCGGAAGATGCGTTTTTCGTGCCTGCACCCGATGATCCCGCGTTCGCACGCGCAGCAGCGACTGTGGTTCCCCAACCGGCTGGAAGGTCCGAACGCCACCTACAACATGCCGGCGGTGCTGCGGCTGACCGGTGCGCTCGACCGGACCGCGCTGACCGCGGCGCCCCAGGACCTGCTGGACCGGCACGAACTGCTCCGGACCCTCTTCGTGGACCAGGACGATGTGCCGTACCAGCGCATCCTCGGCACCGGCGACGCGCGGCTGACGGTGCCGGTCACGGAGATCGCCGCGGCCGACCTGGCCGGCGTGATCCACCGGCCGGCCGCCCGTCCGTTCGACCTCGACACCAAGGTCCCGATCCGGGCGGAGCTGTTCGCGCTCTCCGAGCGCGACCACGTGCCGGCCACGGTGATCCACCACATCGCCGGTGACGGCCGGTCGATGACACCGCTCGCGCGAGACATCCGGCACCCCCGCCTGCCTACCCGCACACGAACGCCGACGACGGCAGATCCCACGCCAACGCCCGCGCTGCGACGCCATCAACCGCCGCGAACAAGGCATCCGCCACGAGGACGATCGGGCCCCGCCGCCGTGGTCGGTCACCGGGCGTCGGCAAAACGACCGCTTAGTCTGTGACCGGCGTCTCAGGCCGAGCGCCGAGCATCCGCAGCACGAGTTCGCCGTACTCCTTGCCGAGCGCGGTCGGCGTCTGGCGCGCGCGTTCGGAGTACCAGCGGGCGACGTCGACGCCCAGCGAAAGCACCGCGCGGGCCGAAACGTGCGGGTCGGAGACGGTGAACACGCCGTCCGCGACGCCGTCCGCGATGACCTTGCGGACGATCCGCTCGATGCGCCGCCGCAGCTCGGCGACCACCTCGAACTCCTGCTCCGGCAGGGCCTGCAGCTCGTACTGGACGACCCGCGCCACGGTGTGCCGCCGCGCGTGCCAGGCCACGAAGTCCTCGACGATGAGCCGGATCCGCTCGACGGGGTCGGACTCCTTGGCGACGACGTTCTCGACGAGGGCGAGGGTCTGCTCGTGGCCGTACCGGCTGATCGCGAACAGCAGCGCGGCCTTCGAGGGGAAGTGCACGTAGAGCGCGGCGGGACTCATCCCGGCGGCCCCGGCGATGTCCCGCGTGGTGGTGGCGTGGTACCCCCGCTTGGCGAAGGCCTCGACACCGGCGAGCATCAGCCGCCGAGCGGTCTCCGGCTGAACGTCCGGCCACAGTTCGGCCGACAGCGACATCGTCATCCGGTGATCCTCCCAGATAGCACCGCCCGCGGTGGCCGGCTCCGACCGTGCCCATTGTAAGCGGGCGCTTTGCTGGCGTAGTGCGAGAGCTTTGCCGTGTTCGCGTCGTCATGGGCGGGCAAGCCGGTCCTGCTGGGCTTGGGTGCTGGGCCTCGCCTTCCTGGCCGCCTGCACGACGATCTTCCCCGTGGTGATCGTGCGGACAGAGCTCACCGGCGCTCAGCTCGCGGCGCTTTCGCCGGCCGACTACGTGAAGGCCGTCAACGACGCGCGGCTGGCGCTGCTGCAGGGCATCGCCGGCGCGGTGCTGCTCCTGGGCGCCTACGGCACGTGGCGCCAGCTGCGGCACACCGTCGAAGACAGCCGCGAGCAGCGGGAGATCGAGCGGCAGGGCCAGCTCACCGAGCGGTTCGGGCGTTCGGTCGAGCTCCTCGGGAACGAGAACTCGTCGGCCCGGCTGGGCGGCATCCACGCGCTCGACCGGATCGCCTCGGAATCGGCGCGCGATCGCGAGGCCATCGTCCACATCCTCGCCGCCTACGTGCGGGTGCGGTCGCCGTGGCCACCCCCGGACGGCTCCGGCCACCCTGCCGACCAGCCGATCGACGCGACACCACCCTTGCGGGTCCGGGCCATGGACGTCCAGGCCGCGCTCACCGTCCTGGGCCGGTGGGGCCCGGGCGAAGACGCCGACGCGTCCTGGCCCACCGCCGACCTGAGCCACGCCGACCTGCGGCTGGGCAACCTCGAGAACGCCCGGCTGTGGCGGGTCCGGCTCCACGGCAGCAACCTCGCCCAGGCCAACCTCCGTGGCGCCGACCTTCGCGGCGCCGACCTGGAGGAAACCGTGCTCGAGGACGCCGACTTGGCGGGTGCCCTCGCCGACGAGACCACCTGGTGGCCCGGACCCGGCTCTCACTGAGCGGCCGCGGCATAACGCCGTGACAGACGCGCGAAGGCGTCCTTCAACTCCGGTGGCCCCACGACCTCGACGTCCGCGTCGAAGCGCCCGATCGACGCCGCCAGGCCGACCCACGACCACGCGCCCAGCACCAGGCGGCAGCGGTCCGGGCCCAGCTCCTCCACCACGCCGTCGCGGGCGTACGTCGACACCACGCCCGCCGGGAGGTCCAGGATCACCTCGCCGCGGCATTCGTCCTTGCCCGAAAAGCGGTCCGCCACGAACGCCGCCACGTCGCCGCCGGGCAGCTCCCGGGGCGCGAACCGCGGGCCGGTCGGGATGCGCGGGGTCATCCGGTCCACGCGGAACGTGCGCCAGTCCGCGCGGTCGAGGTCCCACGCCACCAGGTACCAGCGGCCGCCGCGGGTCACCAGGTGGTGGGGCTCGGCCCGGCGCGGGACGCCGGCCGGGGCGTAGCCGAACCGCAGGACTTCGCGGGCTTGGACCGCCGCGCTGAGCGTCGCCAGCACCGACGGGTCCACCGGCGGCCCCGCGGGCGAAACGGCCGTGACGTGCAGTGCGTCCACGCGGTGGCGCAGCCGGGCCGGCATCACCTGCCGGACCGTGGTCAACGCCCGCGCGGCGGCTTCCTCGATGCCCGCGCCGGTCGCCGTCCGCAGGGCCACGGCCAGCGCGACCGCCTGCTCGTCGTCGAACAGCAGCGGCGGCAGCTCGGTGCCCGCGCCGAGCCGGTAGCCGCCGTCGGGGCCCTTGGTCGTCGCGATCGGGTAGCCGAGTTCCCGCAGGCGGTCGACGTCGCGGCGGACCGTGCGCGCGCTGACCTCGAGGCGCTCGGCCAGCAGCGGCCCCGGCCAGTCGCGCCGCGCCTGAAGGAGCGAGAGCAGGGCCAGCAGGCGCGCGGAAGTTTTCGGCATCCCCCGATCTTGCCCGAAGTAGCGGACACTCCCTGTCCGCTACTGCTGCCATGCTGGTCGCATGACCCACGAAACCGAACGCGACGACCTCATCGCCGAGCTCGCGGCGGCCCGCGCCGCCCTCGTCGGCACCACCAACGGCCTCACCGACGAGCAGGCCTGCGCGCGGCCGACCGTGAGCGCGCTGTGCCTCGGCGGGCTCGTCAAGCACGTCGCATCCATGGAAGAGAACTGGCTGCGCTTCGCCGTCGAAGGCCCGTCGGCCATGCGGTACGACCTGCCCGACGGTGTGACCTGGGCGGACATGGCGGCCGGGACCGCCCGCGAGTACCCGCAGTGGGCCGTCGACCACCAGAACGAGTTCGCCATGCAGCCCGGTGAGACCCTCGCAAGCGTGCTCGCGCGCTACGAAGACGTCGCGAAGCGCAGCGAGGACGTCGTCCGCACCCTGCCCGACCTGTCCGCGGCGCACCCGCTGCCGGACGCGCCGTGGAACCGCCCCGGCACGGTCTGGACCGCGCGGCGCGCCATCATCCACGTCATCGCCGAGACCGCCCAGCACGCCGGCCACGCGGACCTCCTGCGCGAGACGCTCGACGGCCGGAAGGCGACGTGACGGTTCTCGGCACGCGGGCGCTCAACCGCGCCACGCTCGCCCGGCAGCTGCTGCTCGACCGCGCCGAGCTGCCCGTGCACGACGCCGTCGCGCACCTGGGCGGGCTGCAGGCGCAGGAGCCGCAGGAGCCGTTCACGGGGCTGTGGTCGCGGCTGCGCGCGTTCGACCCGGCGGAGCTGTCCGGCCTGCTCACCGGGCGGCGGGTGGTGCGGACCCACCTGATGCGCCGGACCGTCCACCTGCTCACCGCCGAGGACGTCCTGGCGTGGCGGGCGCGCTTCGACGGCATGCTGCGCCAGCGCGTCCTCGGCACCTACCGCCGCGAACTCGACGGCGTGGACCTCGACGATCTCGCGGCGGCGGGCCGGGCGGTGCTGGCCGACGGCGAGCCGCGGTCGATGGGCGACCTTGCGCGCGCGGTCGCGGACCGGTGGCCGGCCGCCGGGCCGCGACCGCTCGGCGAGATGCTGGTCGCCGCGCTGATCCCGGTCGCGCAGCTGCCGCCGCGCGGGCTGTGGCGCGCCAAGGGCGGGGTCCGGAACCTGCCGCTCGCGTCGTGGCTGGGCCGCGACGTCGACCCGCCGGACGCGGCCGACGGGGTCGGGCAGGCGCTGGTGAAGCGCTACCTGGCCGCGTTCGGCCCGGCGGCGACCGCCGACCTGCGGATGTGGAGCGGCCTGGCCGGGCTCCCGACGGCGGTGAAGGCCGTCCGCGACGAGCTGGTGGTCTTCCGCGACGAGCGCGGCCGCGAGCTCCTCGACCTGCCGGACGCCCCGCGCCCCGACGCGGGCACCCCGGCCCCGGTGCGGTTCCTGCCCGCGTTCGACAACGCGATCCTCGGCTACGACGACCGCGGCCGGATCATCGACGACGCCCACCGCGGGCTGTCGGTGGCCGGCGAACGCGTGGTCCTGGTCGACGGCCGCGTCTCGGCGACCTGGACGACCGACGACGGCACGGTGACCGTGCGGCCGTTGCGGCGCCTGACCCGGCCCGAACGCGCCGCGGTGACGGCTGAAGGAGGCGAGCTGGCGGCGTTCCTCTCCGACGGCGAAAGCGAGCGCGTCCGCGTCGAACCGGGCTAGCCGACAGCCCGGGCGAAGCGCTCGGCCACCGTCCGCAGCCGCTCGACCAGGCCCGGCGGTGCCTCCTCCACCACGAAGTCGAACCCCCACTGCGCGAGGTAGTACGGCACCGTGTCCAGGGTGTTCGCACCGGTCCGCACGCGGCAGCTGTGCTCGTCGATCGCCTCGACGGCCCCGGAAGTCGGCGGGATGCGCCGGGCGAGCACCTCGGCCGGCGCCGCCACGCGCAGCACGAACCGGTGGGGGTAGGGCGCCGTCGAGATCTGGCGGGAGACGTACGCCGCCAGGTCCTCGGCCGGCGGTTCGCGCGGGGTGAACCGGAAGCTCGGCGCCGGGACGCCGGTGATCCGGTCGACGCGGAACGTGCGCCAGCCGGCACGGTCGAGGTCGTAGGCGACGAGGTACCAGCGCCGTCCCGTGTGGACCAGCCGCAGCGGCTCGACCGAGCGCTCGGTCTCCGCGCCGGAGCGGTCGCCGTAGCCGAAGCGCAGGCGCTCGTGGTCGCGGCAGGCCGCCGCGATCACGGTCAGCACCGACGCGTCGACCGTCGGGCCGCCGCCCGGGAGCGACATCGTGGCCGCGTGCAGCGCGCCGACCCGCGGCCGCAGCCGGGCCGGCAGCACCTGCTCGAGCTTCGCCAGCGCGCGCACCGACGTCTCCTCGATGCCGCTGACCGTGCCGCTCGCCGCCGTGCGCAGGCCGACCGCGACGGCGACGGCCTCGTCGTCGTCCAGCAGCAACGGCGGGAGCGCGGCGCCCGCGCCGAGCCGGTACCCGCCGGCCACGCCGGGCGTCGCGTGCACCGGGTAGCCCAGGGAGCGCAGCCGTTCGACGTCGCGGCGGATCGTGCGGACGTCGACCTCGAGCCGCGCCGCCAGGTCGGCGCCCGGCCAGTCGCGCCGGGCCTGCAGCAGCGAAAGCAGCCTGAGCAGGCGTTCCGATGTCCCGTACATGGCACGCAGTGTGCCAGACATCGCGGACAGTTCCGGTCCTCGATCCACCTGGGAGGTGGCCGGCCACTTGCCACGGACCACGTCCGGCGGAAAGAGTGGCGCATGCCGATCGACCCGGACACCCTGCTCGCCGTCGCCCGCGAAGAAGCCGAACTGGGCAAGGCCGAGGGCGGCGTGCCGATCGGGGCCGCCCTGTTCGACACCGCGGGCACCCTGCTGGGCCGCGGGCACAACCGGCGGGTGCAGGACGACGACCCCTCGATGCACGCGGAGACCTCGGCTTTCCGCGCTGCCGGGCGCCGCCCGCACTACCGCGACACGATCATGGTCACGACGCTTTCACCGTGCTGGTACTGCTCCGGTCTCGTCCGTCAGTTCGGGATCGGGCACGTAATCATCGGCGAAGCGGAGACGTTCCACGGCGGGCACGACTGGCTCGCCGGGCTCGGCGTGGAGATCACCCTGCTCGACGACCCCGCCTGCACCGCGCTGATGACGGAGTTCATCGCCGCGCGCCCGGACCTGTGGTTCGAAGACATCGGGGTGGAGAAGTCCGAATAGGACAGGAGCCGGTATGCCGTCAACCGTTCCCCTCGTGGACCTCTCGCCGTGGTTCGCGGGCACGTCCGAGGGCCGGGCCGAGGTGGCGACGCGGATCGACGCGGCGCTGCGGGAGTCCGGATTCCTGCTCGTCACCGGGCACGGCGTCCCGGACGAGCTGCGCCGCGGGACCCGCGAGCTGGCGCGGGAGTTCTTCGCGCTGCCCGAGGACGTCAAGCAGCGCTACGCCGTCACCGTCGGCGGCCGCGGCTGGCTGCCGCCGGGCGTCGAGGCCAACGGCTACGCCGAAGGCACCGAGACCCCGCCGGACCTCAAGGAGTCGTACTCCGCGGGCGCGGATTCCGGCGTGGGCGTCGCCGAAATCGACGGGTTCTGGTTCCAGCCCAACGTCTGGCCGGACGAAGTGCCGGGCCTCGCCGAGACGGCCACGGAGTACATGCGCCGGATGCGCGCGCTCTCGGACCACCTGCTGGAGATCTTCGCCGCCGCGCTCGGCCTGGCGGAGAGCCACTTCACGCGGCACACCGCGCACCCGACGTACACGTTCAACATCAACTGGTACCCACCGATGTCCCACGTCGGGACGCCGGAACCGGAGCAGTTCCGGATCGGCCCGCACACCGACTTCGGCACGGTGACCGTGCTCGACCGCCAGGCCGGCGTCGGCGGGCTGCAGATCCACACGGCCGACGGCGAGTGGGAGGACGCGCCGTTCCACCCGGACGCGTTCACGGTGAACATCGGCGACCTGATGGCCCGCTGGACGGGTGACCGCTGGCGGTCGACGCGCCACCGCGTCCTCCCGCCCGCGGCCACCGCCCCGGACGAGGACCTGGTGTCGCTGATCTTCTTCTACGAAACCGACCACGACGCGCGGATCACGTCACTGGCCCCGCCCCTGGGCAGGACGACGTACCCGGAAGTGATCGCTTCGGACTACCTCCGCGAGAAGCTGGACGCGATCACGGTCACTCACTGACAGATCTTTTTCGCGATCGCGGCCGGAATTTCGTCGCACACTTCCGCGGTGCCCCCGCGGGCCGCGACCCACTTTCCGTTCCGGTAGGCGAAGAGAATGTGGCCGCCGTCGATTTCGTTGGTGAAATGCGTGTACGCCCAGGATTCGGCGCAGTTGATGCCCTGCAGCCCCTTGCGGTCGATGAGCAGCGCTTCGGCCATACCTTTGTTCGCCTTGAGCGCGGCTTCCAGCGTGGCCTTGGTCGCCGAGGCGCACGCGCTCACCTTGGCCGGCGCGGGCTTCGCCGCCTGCGCGGACGTGGTGACCTGCGCGGGAACGGCGGTCGGCGCGGTCGGCGTGCTGGTCGCGGTCGTCGGCGCCGCCGGTGTGGTGGTCGCGGTCGTCGGCGCCGGCGTGGCGACCGGCGAATCCGGCTGGGCGGTGCACGCCGACAGAATCACGCCCGCCACCACAATGGCACCGGCCCCGACGGCACGACGGAATACCCGCATCGTTCCCCCTGAATTCCCCCGGGCGGCCCCTCGCCGCCTTCCTGCCGTTCAAGACGCCCGGCGGTATTCCCGGTTGCACGCCGTGCCTAACGGAAGGATCACGGCCCCGGCTCGGCGCAGATCGTCCGGTTGCGGCCCGCCGCCTTCGCGCGCAGCAGGGCCGCTTCCGCCGCCAGCAGGGCCTCCGCGAGGAGGCCGTCCGGGCAGCCCGCCACGCCGATCGACACCGTGACGCCGACGAAGTGCGGCCCGTCGCCCGACGCCTTGAGCGCCACCAGCGTCGCCGCGACCCGCAGCCGGATGCGCTCCGCGATCGCCATCGCGTCGAAGGGGCCCGTGCCGGCCAGCAGCACCGCGAACTCCTCGCCTCCGGAGCGGCCCACGAGGTCGGCGGCCCGGACCTCGTCGCGCAGGGTGTCGGCGACCGCGCGCAGGACGGCGTCGCCGATGCGGGCGCCGTAGCGGTCGTTGAGCTGGCGGAAGTGGTCGAGATCGAGCAGCAGCACGGCCTGGCCGGGGCCGTGGCGGCCGAGCCGGGTCAGCTCGGCTTCGGCGGCTCCCCGCCACGACGCGGCGGTCAGCACCCCGGTGCCGGGGTCGAGGGTCACGTGGTCGCGGCGGCCGTGACCCTGCCCGCCGCGGTGCAGCACGACAGTGGCGCCGGCCAGCAGCGGGACGAGCAGCGGCGCGGCTCCGACGGCCCAGGCGAGCGGCAGGGCGGACGTCGTCATCGCGGCGTCGAAGGCGTGGCCCGGCAGGGCTTCGCGGAGGCGGCGGGGACCGTCGGCGGCGGTCACGAGCGCGGCGTTCACGGCCAGGAAGACCACGCCGGCGACGGCCAGCAGGCCGACGGTGCGGGCGTCGAGGACCTCGCCGAGCGGCCGGACGCCGGTCGTGGTGAGGAACGCCCCGGCGGCGAGCCCGGCCAGCGCCGTGGCCGCGGCGCCGAACACCTGCCGGTACACGGGTCTTCTGCGGACCCGGAACCACTGGTGCAGCGCGGAGAGCACGACCAGTGCGACGGCGAGGCCCGGCCGGAGCACGAGCACCCCGGCGAAGATCCACGGCGTGTCGACGCCGGGGCCGAGGAGCGTGTCCTCGCGGTGCCGCTCCACGCCGCGGGTGAGCTCGGCCGACACCAGCAGCCCGCCGAGCAGCAGCGCGAACGGCGTCAGCATCGCGGCGAACGGCGGGTACCGGACGGCGGCCAGCGCGGTGGCGGCCACGGCGAGGACGTCGACCGCGACGAGGTAGCAGACCTGGGCCCGGCGCGGCAACCGCCACAGGGCCCACCGCTGCAGGACGACGGCGGGCAGGAACCGGCCCGGGCGGCGTCCCCCGCCGGCGGCGACCGTGGAATCCCCCACCATTTCGGCAAAGTAGCCGGAATGCGGGGCGGTGTCACTCCGCCTTCAGGGGAATCTCACACCGCCGACGCACCGGAGCCGTGCGCGCACGGTAAGTCATTTTTCCGACCGAAGAAGGGTTGACACGCCACATTGGTCTAGTCCACTGTGTGGTGGCACACAGCGCTCCTCCCGGGATGATCCCGCCGCCTCAAACCGGAGGTGCTCCAACCTGCTCCTTGGAGGACCCCATGCTGCACCGCTTGCCGCCGATCCGACCGCAGTCACGGCCGAACGACCTTGGCGGGAAGGTCGCCCGCCGCTCGCGGGGTGGCCTGCTTCCGGCCGGATCGGCGACCCCCGTGCGCCGGCTGGTCACCCTCGCCCTCGCGGCCGGAGCCGCGATGGCGACGGCGGTCGGCTTCGCCCCGCAGGCCATGGCCGCGGTCGACCCCGTGCTCGCTTCCCCGTACCTGTACCAGTGGGCCGGGCAGACCAATCCGACCGCGGCGATGTCCGCGACCGGCGTGAAAGCGTTTACCCTCGCGTTCGTCCTGTCCGACGGCACCTGCAACCCGAAGTGGGACGGCAGCCGGTCGCTGACCGGCTCGGACAAGACGATGATCCAGAACATCCGCAACGCGGGCGGGGACGTCGTCCCGTCGTTCGGCGGCTGGTCCGGCACGAAGCTGGGCTCGAAGTGCACGTCGGCCTCGGCGCTGGCGGGCGCGTACCAGAAGGTGATCGACGCCTACGGCCTCAAGGCGATCGACCTCGACATCGAGAACACCGACGAGTTCCAGAACAACACCGTGCAGGACCGCATCCTCAACGCGGTCAAGCTGACCAAGCAGAAGAACCCGAACCTGAAGGTCGTCATCACCATCGGCACCACGACGACCGGCCCCGACTCGTGGGGCAAGCGGCTGATCAACCAGGCCAAGGCGATCGGCGCGCCGGTCGACGTCTGGTCGGTCATGCCGTTCGACTTCTCCAGCGGCGGCGACATGGCCGCCATGACGAAGTCCGCGGTCGACGGGCTGAAGAACCAGCTCAAGACCACGTTCGGCTGGAGCGACGACACCGCCTACCGGCACAGCGGCCTCTCCTCGATGAACGGCAAGACCGACAACGCGGGCGAGACCGTCACGGTCGCGAACTTCACCTCCATCCGCGGCTACGCGACGAGCCACCACCTGGCCCGCTTCACGTTCTGGGCCACCAACCGCGACTGCAGCGGCGGCGGCGAGTGCAGTGGGATCTCGCAGGACAAGTACGCGTTCACCAAGATCGTCGCCGGGTACACCGGCTGACACCAGACCCGTAGTGGGGCTGTCGGAGGCCCTCTCACCGGCATCGGGGCCGGTGAGGGGGCCTTCGCGGGTACCGGTGACCGGAACCCGTGCCGGTGAGCGGGAACCCGGACGTCACACCGGCGCAATCTCCGTCGCCTACCGTCTTCCCATGGCGAACCCCACCTACGGCGGCAAGGTGGTCGCGGTCGAGCCGGGCGGGGTCGAACCCGTCGCCGACGCCGACCGGCACGGCACCCCGCGGCAGCTGGCCTGGACCTGGGCCTCCCCCAACCTCGAGTTCGCCACGGTCTTCGTCGGCGTCCTCGCCGTCACCGCCTTCGGGCTCTCGTTCTGGCAAGCCGCGCTCGCCGCCGTCCTCGGGAACGGGCTCGGCGCGCTCGCGCACGGCGCCCTCTCCGCCCGCGGCCCGCGCTACGGCGTGCCGCAGATGGTGCTCGGGCGGGCCGCCTTCGGCTACCGGGGGAACCTGCTGCCCGCCGCGCTGATGTCGGTGATGGCCGGGGTCGGCTGGTTCGCCGTCAACAGCGTCAGCGGTGCCTTCGCGCTCGCCAGCCTCACCGGGCTGCCGACCGTCGCCTGCCTCGTGCTCGTCGTCGCGCTGCAGATCGTCATCGCCTTCTTCGGGCACAACCTCGTGCAGGCCTACGAAAAGTACGTCTTCGCCGTCCTGGCCGTCGTGTTCGGCGCCGCGAGCGTCGTCGTCTTCGCGAAGGCCGGGCCGACGGCCAACACCGGCAGCACCGGCGGGTTCCTGCTCGCCGTCGGCACCGCGTTCGGCTACACCGCGGGCTGGAACCCGTACGCCGCCGACTACACGCGCTACCTCCCGAAAACCGCGTCAAGACGCGCGATCGGCCTCTACGCGGGCAGTGGCCTGTTCCTTTCGACGACCGTCCTGATGCTCGCCGGCGCCGCCTCGACGACCCTCGGCGGCCCGGCCGACGACAACCCCGCGACGGCGTTCACCGGCCACCTGCCCGGGTTCCTCGCCGCCGCGACGCTGCTGGCCATCGCGCTGGGCGCGGTCGCCGCGAACGTCCTCAACGTCTACTCCGGCGCGCTCGCCTTCCTCGCGCTCGGCGTCCGGCTGCCGCTGGCCTGGCGCCGCGCCGTCGTCGCGCTGGCGTTCGGCGCGGTCGGGTTCGTGCTCGCCTGGCTCGGGCTGGCCGACGCCGGCCACGCCTACGAGAACTTCCTGCTGGTCATCGCGTACTGGATCGGCCCGTGGCTGGGTGTCCTGCTGGCCGACCACCACCTGCGCCGCGGCACGGAGTTCGGCGAGCTGCTGGCCGACCGGCGGCACCGCAACGTCGCCGGGTTCACCGCGTTCGCCGTCGCGCTCGTGGTGTCGGTCGGGCTGTTCGCGAACCAGGCGCTCTACACCGCGCCGATCCCGAAGGCCGTGCCCGCCACCGGCGACCTGACGTTCGCCGCCGGGTTCGTCCTCGCGGCCGGGATCTACCTGCTGCTGCGTCAGCGCACCGGTGTGCCGTCGCGACGGCAGCCGGCGGGGTAGCAGCGGTACGGGGACGTCGGGAGCGTGATCGTGATCGTCGGGGACGGCGGCAGGTTCACCGTCACCGTCGGCGTGGGCGTGGGCGTCGGGGTCTCGCGCGCGTGCATGACCACCGGGGACGGCGTCGTCGTCCGGGTCGGCGCGGCGATCGCGGTGGACGTCGGCACGCCGGTCGCCGGCTGCAGCTGCGGGAACTGCGTCGTACCCGGGACGGGGTCCTGCCGGGTCGCCAAGGCGAGTACGAGCCCGCCGAGCACCACGAGAACCGCCGAGGCCAACGCGATCCGGCCCGCGGCACCGCCGCGCGCCTCGGCTTCCGGACCTCGCCGGGCCGCCGCCTCGGCCGACCGCGAGCCGGGCCGCCGCGGCCGCAGGCCGGCCTGCCGCAGCAGTTCGTCGACCGCGACCCGGTCCCGGCGCCTGCGCGCGCTGCGCGTCATGAACCACCCCTTCGCTGACCGGGTGGATATTAGGAAGCGGCGCCGAAATTGTAAACGCGCTGATCGCAGCGGTCTCGTTACCGTTTCGAGACAACCGGATCGGCCTCCCGGCCGTAGTCGTCAACGAGCGGCGAACCGCCGCAGGAGACCGCCCACGCGGCGGGTCACCGGGGTGAACTCCGGGAGCTTCGCCAGGGCCAGCACCCCGAACGGGACGGCCATCCCGAGCAAGGTCTGGACCGGCAGTTTCACCCAGGCGGCGGGGATCGCGCCGAGGGAGCCGGGCACGGCGTAGCCGGCGAGCACCGCGGCCCCGACGCCGAGCGCGCTCGCGGAGAGCGTGATCAGCCCGACCCGCAGGGACCGCTTGCTCCGCAGGTGCCCCAGCCGGACCCACAGCCAGACCTGCCCGAGCACGGCGCCGACGACGAACCCGGCGCCGTTCACGAGCATCACGCCGTAGACGATGTGCTCGCCGTCGAGCAGGCCGCGGCACAGGAACAGCAGCGGGATCTTCACGGCGGTCATCACGAGCATGATCAGGGTGGGCGTGCGCGCGTCCTTCATCGCGTAGAACACGCGCAGCTGCAACATGACGAGCGCGAAGGGCAGCAGGCCGACGGCGGAGACCGCGAGGGTCTGGCCGAGCCGCTCCGCGTCGTCGAGGGTGCCGCGGCCCCAGGTGAAGATCGCGATGCCGACCGGCGTGCCGACGACGGCCAGCACCGCCGAAATCGGCACGAAGAGCACGGTCGAGATGCGGGAGGCCAGGGAGAGGTCGCCGACGAGCGCGACGGTGTCGCCGTCCGCGGCCGCGCGGCTCATCCGCGGCATGAGCGCCGTCAGCAGGGAGACGCCGAGGATGCCGTACGGCAGCTGGAAGAGCAGCGACGCGTAGCTGTAGGCGGTCACGCCGCCGCTGGTCCCGCCGGTCAGCACCCGGGTCGTCACGACGAACCCGACGTGGCTCACCACGACGTAGCCGAGGATCCACGCGGCGAGCCCGCCGAACTCCTTGATGCGCGGGTCGAAGCCCCAGCGCCAGCGGAAGCGGAACCCGGTGCGCAGCAACGCCGGGATCAGCACGACCGCCTGCACGACGATGCCGAGCGTGGTGCCGAGGCCGAGCACGAGCAGCTTCGGGTCGCTCATCCGGACCGGGTCGAGCGTCAGCTCCCCCGGCATCAGCGCGAACACGACGAGCGTGGCGGTGACGACGACGTTGTTCAGCACCGGCGCCCAGGCCGGCGGGCCGAAGACGTTCTGGGCGTTGAGGATCGCCGAGAGCAGCGCGAAGAGGCCGTAGAACAGGATCTGCGGCAGCAGCAGGTAGGCCAGCGCGGTGGTGAGGGCGGGGTTGGCGGTCGGAGAGGACTTGTCGACGTAGAGCGCGGTGAACAGCGGCGCGATCGCGACCGCGACGGCCGTCCCGACCGTGAGCAGCACGAGCCCCATGGTGATCAGGCGCTGCGTGTAGGCACGCCCGCCGTCCGGGTCGTCCTGGGAGCGGACGAGCAGCGGCACGACGACGCTGGCGAGCACGCCGCCGAAGAGCAGTTCGAAGACGATGTTGGGCAGCGTGTTCGCGACGGTGAAGGAGTCGTTGACGACCCTGGTCCCGACCACCGCGGCCAGCAGCAGCTTCGCGACGAACCCGGTGATCCGGCTGACGGTCGAGGCGACGGCCATCCGGCCGCTCGAACGGGCCAGCGACGAGCCGGCGCCTTCCCCGCGGCCGGCGGTGACGGGCGAGGCGGGCGGCCGGGCGACGATCTGGGTGGCGAACTCGTCGTAGGGCCGCCGGGAAAGGTCCAGGTCACGGGTCGGCCAGTGCGGGCCGCGCAGTTCCTTCGGGAGGAAGACCGTCGCCTCGTTGTCCACCGGTGGTGGGGGTTCCGCCATGGCTCAAGCCTGCCAGGTCGGGCGAGCCATGGGAATTCGAACACCTGTTCGACGTCACGACAGTGCGTGACGTCGGATGCGGCCGATCAGGCGGCGGCGGTGATCTCCAGCGCGGCACGGCCGGCCTCGGTCAGCTCGGCCGGGACGCGGCCGGTGGTGCCTTCGACCGCGGGCCGCAGGTAGCCGCCGTGGGCCAGCGCGTGGGCCGTGATCTGATCGCAACAGGCGAATCCGTCGATGAAGAGGTCGGGCTCGCAGCTGCACGACATCTGCGCGCGGCCTGCTGCCACCGCCTTCAGCATCGCCATCGCGCGGTGGGTGAGCTCGACTCCTGAACCGGACACCGGACTGCCTTCCTCTGAGATCCGCTACTAATAGTCATTCGCCCATTGGGCCGATTGTGTTACTTACAGCACTATGACGCTTTGACCACGGGTGAGGTTCCGCGGCACGCCGAAGACGCGCCGAACGGTGTGCGGGCTGCGCCGACAGGCGGCACGGGCGTCGCGAACGGCGGAGCGCGCCCCTCAGTTCAGCCGCAGCTCGAGCGTGCGGGCCCACTCCCGGACGATCTGGCGCCGCCGCCGCGTGTCGTCGGTCAGCAGGTTCGCCAGGCCCAGGCCGCGGCCCAGGTCGAGGGTGGCCTGGACCAGTTCGCGGACGCCCGGGCGGGACTCGTCGACGCCCAGCAGCTCCACCGCCACCCGGTGCGCTTCCCGGCCGACCCGGGCCTCCAGCGGCACCAGCACGGCGCGCAGGGCGTCGTCGGTCGCCGCGACCGACCAGAGCTGCAGGGCCGCGCGGAACAGCGGGCCCGTGTAGAGGTTCAGCACCATCTCGACGACGCGCTCGATGCGGGACGCGCCGCTCGGCAGGTCCGCGGCCTGCGCCCGCAGCTCGTCGATCTGGGACTGGCCGAGCAGGTCGACCGCCGCCACCACGAGGTCCTCCCGCGTCGGGAAGTGGTGCTGGGCCGCGCCGCGGGAGACGCCCGCGCGCTCGGCGATGCCGGCCACCGTGACGCCGTGCCAGCCGCGCTCGCCGAAGCTGTCGAGCGCGGCCTCGATCAGCCGCCGCCGCGTGGTGCGGCTGCGTTCCTGCTGGGGTTCGCGGACGCCGGTCAAGCCGGGTCGACCCAGAAGTCGAGCTGGAGGTCTTCCTCCGAGCCGCCGATCCGGTACTTCGCGAAGTCGGTGACCCCCTCGGCGCGCAGCACCTCGTCGTCGAGGAAGAAGTTCCCGGTGACCTCGCGGCTCGGCTTGGTGAGGATCGCGTACGCGGCGTCGGCCATGATCTCCGGCGTCCGGCTGCGGTCGGCCAGCTCGGCCCCGACGACGTTGCGGATCGCCGCCGTGTCGATCGTCGTGCGCGGCCAGAGCGAGTTGACCGCGACGCCGTCCTTCTTCAGCTCGGCCGCGAGCCCGACGGTCACCAGGCTCATCGAGTACTTCGCGATGCTGTACGCGAGGTGCCCGGCGGTGAACCACTTCTCGTCGAGGCTGATCGGCGGCGAGAGCGTCAGGATGTGCGCGTTCGCCGCCTGCTTCAGGTGCGGGATGGCCAGCTTGGACAGCAGGAACGTGCCGCGCGCGTTGATGTCCTGCATGAGGTCGTAGCGCTTCATGCTGACGTGCTCGGTCGGCGTCAGGTCGATCGCGCTGGCGTTGTTGACGACGATGTCGATGCCGCCGAACTGTTCGACCGTCTTGGCCATGGCCGCGGCCACCCCGTCGTCGTCGCGGACGTCGCCGAGGATGGGCAGCGCGTGCCCCCCGGCCTTCTCGATCGCCTCGGCCGCCGTGTAGATCGTGCCGGGCAGCTTCGGGTGCGGTTCGGCCGTCTTGGCCAGCAGGGCGACGTTCGCCCCGTCGGCGGCGGCCCGGAGTGCGATCGCCTCGCCGATGCCCCGGCTGCCGCCGGACATGATGATCGTCTTGCCGTCCAGTGTGGACATATCGACCCTCCTAGTAGGACTTGGGGAGGCCGAGGCTGTGCTGGCCGACGAAGTTGAGCACCATCTCGCGGCTGACCGGGGCGATCCGGCCGAGCCGCACCGCCGTGACCAGCGTGCCGAGGCCGTACTCGGTGGCGAGGCCGTTGCCGCCGTGGGTCTGCACGGCCTGGTCGGTCGCGCGGATGGCGACCTCGGCGGCGGCGTACTTGGCCATGTTGGCCGACTCCCCCGCGCCGAAGTCGTCGCCGGAGTCGTAGAGCGACGCGGCCTTCTGCGTCATCAGCTTCGCCAGTTCCAGCTCGACCTTGATCTCGGCCAGCGGGTGCGCGAGACCCTGGTGGGCGCCGATCGGCGTGCCCCAGACCTGGCGCTGGTTGGCGTAGGAGACGGCCTTGGCCAGCGCGTAGCGGGCGATGCCGAGGGAGAACGACGCGCCCATGATGCGTTCGGGGTTGAGGCCCGCGAACAGCTGCGCGATCGCCGCGTCCTCCTCGCCGACCAGCGCCTCGGCCGGGAGCTTGACGTCGTCGAGGAACAGCGAGAACTGGTTCTCCGGCGCGACGATGTCCATCGGGATCTTCGTGTACTCGAAGCCCTCGGTGTTCGTCGGCAGGATGAACAGCGCCGGCTTGAGCTTGCCGGTCTTCGAGTCCTCCATGCGGCCGACGATGAGCACGGCGTCGGCCTCGTCGACGCCCGAGATGTACACCTTGCGTCCACTGAGGACCCACCCGTCACCGTCGCGCTTGGCGGTGGTGGTGATCTTGTGCGAGTTGGACCCGGCGTCCGGCTCGGTGATCGCGAAGACCATCCGCTTGGTGCCGTCGGCGATGCCGGGCAGCCACTGCTTCTTCTGCTCGTCGGTGCCGAAGCGGGAGATCACGGTGCCGCAGATGGCCGGCGAGACGACCATGAGCAGCAGCGGCGAGCCCGCGGCGGCCAGTTCTTCGAGCACCGCGGCGAGGTCGGCGATGCCCGCGCCCCCGCCGCCGTACTCCTCGGGGATGTTGACGCCGAGGTAGCCGAGGCGCCCGGCCTCGTCCCACAGCTCGTGCGTCTTCTCGTCCGCACGGGCCTTCTTCGCGTAGTACTCGTGCCCGTACTTGGCGCCGAGCTCGGCGACGGCCTTGCGAAGCGCGATCCGCTCCTCCGGCTCGATGAAGTTCATCGCGTTCATTCTGCTTCTCCCACCACCGCGAGGATCGTGCCCACTTCGACCTGCTGTCCCACTGTCACCGGCAGTTCCGCGACCACGCCGTCGGCGGGCGCGGCGATCCGGTGTTCCATCTTCATCGCTTCGAGCCACAGCAACGGGTCGCCCGCCTTCACGGGGTCCCCGGCCTGCACCGCGAGCCGGACGACCGTGCCCGGCATCGGCGCGACCAGCGACCCCGCGGCCAGCGCCGCGTCCGGGTCGGCGAACCGCGGCTCGGCCCTGAGTGCCACCGACCCGAGCGGTGAGTCCACGTAGGACACCCCGTCGTGGCGGGCGACGTCGAAGACGCGCCGCACCCCGGCGACGTCCAGCACGACCCGCCCCGGTTCGGCCTTGACCAGCTCGGCTTCGTAACCGTCGGCCTTCAGCCCGTCCCGGGTCAGGGAGTAGCTGACTTCGTACTCGCGGTCACCCGCCGTGAAGACCTTGCGCTGCCCGGCCGAGCGGACGTTGCGCCAGCCGCTGGGCAGCCTGCGCTGCGTGGTCGCCGAGGCCCGGTTGCCCGCCGCGTCGGCCAACGCGGCGGCGAGCGCGGACAGCCGCTCGGTGTCCACTGTGGCCAGCGGCGCGGCCAGGGTGTCGAGGCCGTGGCGGTCGAAGAACGCCGTGTCGGTCTCGCCCGCCAGGAAGGCTTCGTGACGGAGGATGTTCACCAGCAGGTCGCGGTTGGTGACGACGCCGTGGATCTTCGTGGCCGCGAGGGCCTTCGCGAGCCGGCGGGCGGCCTCGGCGCGGGTCGGCGCCCAGGTGATCACCTTGGCGAGCATCGGGTCGTAGTGGACACCCACCACCGAGCCGGTCTCGAACCCGGAGTCCAGCCGCAGCCCCGGCCCGTGGGTGAACGCACGGTTCACGCCGGGCACTTCGAACGTGTGCAGCGTGCCGCTCTGCGGCTGCCAGCCCGCGGCCGGGTCTTCGGCGTAGAGCCGGACCTCGATGGAGTGCCCCACGGTCGGCGGCGGGCCGGCGGGCAGCCGCTCACCCTCGGCGACCCGCAGCTGCAGCGCGACCAGGTCGAGGCCGGTGACGTTCTCGGTGACCGGGTGCTCGACCTGCAGGCGGGTGTTCATCTCGAGGAAATAGAACCTGCCGTCCGGCCCGGCGAGGAACTCGACCGTGCCCGCGCCGACGTAGTCGATCGCCTGGGCGGCCTTGCGCGCGGCGTCGAACAGTTCCTCGCGCATGGCGTCGTCGACGAACGGCGACGGCGCTTCCTCGACGACCTTCTGGTGCCGGCGCTGGATCGAGCACTCCCGCTCCCCCACCGCCCACACCGTGCCGTGCCGGTCGGCGAGCACCTGGACCTCGATGTGCCGCCCGGTCTCCAGGTACCGCTCGCAGAACACGGTCGGGTCGCCGAACGCCGACCCGGCCTCCGCACTGGCGCCTTCGACCGCTTCGGCCAGCTCGTCGAGCGAGCGGACCACGCGCATGCCACGGCCACCGCCTCCCGCGGAAGCCTTGACCAGCAACGGCAGGTCGTCTTCGGTCACCGACGCCGGGTCCAGTTCGGACAGCACCGGGACACCCGCGGCCGCCATCAGCCGCTTGGACTCCACTTTGGAGCCCATGGTCTCGATGGCCTCCGGCGGCGGCCCGACCCAGGTGAGCCCGGCATCGAGGACGGCCCGCGCGAACGCGGCGTTCTCGGACAGGAAGCCGTAGCCGGGGTGGACGGCGTCGGCACCCGTGTCGGCCGCGGCCTTCACCAGCAGCTCCGCCCGCAGGTACGTCTCGCTCGGCGCGTTGCCGGGCAGCCGCACGGCGGCGTCGGCTTCGAGGGCGTGCGGCGCGGCGGCATCGGCGTCGGAGAAGACCGCGACCGTGCCGATCCCGGCGTCGCGGCAGGTGCGGAAGACGCGGCGGGCGATCTCGCCGCGGTTGGCGACCAGCAGGTTCTGGATCATCGCTCACTCACATCCGGAAGACGCCGAAGCCCTCGGCGCCCTTCACTGGTCCATTGTGGATCGCGGACAGGCTCAGCCCCAGCACCGTGCGGGTGTCGCGCGGGTCGATGATGCCGTCGTCGTAGAGCATGCCGGAGAGGAACATCGGCATCGACTCGGCTTCGATCTGGCCTTCCACCATGGCGCGCATGGCCTTGTCGTTGTCCTCGTTGTACTCCTGGCCGCGCGCCTCGGTGGCCGCGCGGGCCACGATGGACAGCACGCCGGCCAGCTGCGCCGGGCCCATCACCGCGGACTTCGCGCTCGGCCAGGCGAACAGGAAGCGGGGATCGTAGGCGCGGCCGCACATGCCGTAGTGCCCGGCGCCGTAGGACGCTCCCATGAGGACGGACAGGTGCGGCACCTTCGAGTTCGAGACGGCGTTGATCATCATCGCGCCGTGCTTGATGATGCCGCTCTGCTCGTACTCCTTGCCGACCATGTAGCCGGTGGTGTTGTGCAGGAACACCAGCGGGGTGTCGATCTGGTTGGCCAGCTGGATGAACTGCGCGGCCTTCTGCGACTCCTCGCCGAACAGCACGCCCTGGGCGTTGGCCAGGATGCCGACCGGGTAGCCGTGGATGCTCGCCCAGCCCGTGACGAGCGACGAGCCGTAGAGCGGCTTGAATTCGTCGAAGTCGGAGCCGTCGACGACGCGGGCGATCACCTCGCGCGGGTCGAACGGCACCTTGAGGTCGGGCGGCACGATGCCGAGCAGGTCCTCGGCGTCGTACAGCGGCTCTTCGTAGTCCGGCTTCGGCGTCGGCCCCTGCTTGGTCCAGTTGAGCCGTTTGATGATGTTGCGGCCCAGGCGGATCGCGTCCTGTTCGTCGACGGCCAGGTAGTCGGCCAGGCCGGACGTCCGCGCGTGCATCTCGGCGCCACCGAGCGACTCGTCGTCGGACTCCTCGCCGGTGGCCATCTTGACCAGCGGCGGCCCGCCGAGGAACACCTTCGCGCGTTCCTTGACCATCACGACGTAGTCCGACATGCCCGGCAGGTAGGCCCCACCGGCGGTGGAGTTGCCGAAGACCAGCGCGACCGTCGGGCAGCCCGCGGCCGAGGCGCGCGTGATGTCGCGGAAGATCCGGCCGCCGGGGATGAAGATCTCCTTCTGCGTGGGCAGGTCCGCGCCGCCGGACTCGACGAGGTTGATCGACGGCAGCCGGTTCTGCGCGGCGATGTCCGCGGCCCGGAAGGACTTCTTCGTCGTCCACGGGTTGCTGGCGCCGCCCTTGACCGTCGGGTCGCTGGCCGAGATCAGGCACTCGACGCCTTCGACGACCCCGATGCCGGTGACCAGGCTCGCGCCGACGCGGTAGTCGGTGCCCCACGCGGCCAGCGGCGACAGCTCGAGGAACGGCGAGTCCTGGTCGAGCAGCAGCTCGATCCGCTCGCGGGCGAGGAGCTTGCCGCGCTTGCGGTGCCGCTCGACGTACTTCTCGCCGCCGCCCGCGACCGCCTTGGCCTGCTCGGCGTCGATCTCGGCGAGCTTCTCCAGCATCGCTTCGCGGTTGGCGCCGAACTCGGCGGCCCGCGTGTCCACTGTGGACCTCAGGGTTGTCACGAGGTGTATCCCAATCGCTTCGCGGCCAGGCCGGTGAGGATCTCGTTCGTGCCGCCGCCGATGCCGAGGATCCGGACGTCGCGGTAGTGCCGCTCCACCTCGGCCTCGCGCATGTAGCCGAGCCCGCCGTGCAGCTGGACGGCCTCGTTCACCACCCATTCGGCGGCTTCGACGGCGGTGTTCTTGGCGAAACAGGCTTCGGCGATGACTTCTTCGCCCGAGACGTGCCGGATCGCGGCCTGCCGGGTGTAGGTCCGGGCCACGTCCACGCGACGCGCCATCTCGGTGAGCTTGTGCTGCACGACCTGCCGCGAGATGAGCGGGCGGCCGAACGTCTCGCGCAGCCGGCACCAGTCCAGCGTCAGGTCGAGCGCGCGCTGGGCGTGCGCATACGCCTGCACGGCCAGCGAAAGCCGTTCCGTGACGAACTGGGTGGCCACCTGCGCGAATCCGCTGTTCTCGGTGCCGACGAGGTTCTCGACCGGCACCCGGACGTCCACGTAGGACAGTTCGGCGGTGTCGGAGCAGAGCCAGCCCATCTTCTCGAGCTTGCGCGACACGGTGAACCCGGGCGTCCCGCGCTCGACGACGATCAGCGAGATGCCGTGCGCGCCGTCGCCGCCCGTGCGCACCACGGTCGTGACGAAGTCGGCACGGCAGCCGGAAGTGATGTAGGTCTTGGCGCCGTTGATGACGTACTCGTCGCCTTCGCGGACGGCGGTGGTGCGGATCCCGGCGACGTCCGAGCCGCCGTCCGGTTCGGTGACCGCGAGGGAGCCGATCTTGGTCCCGGCGAGCGTCGGGCGGACCCAGCGTTCGACCTGGACCGGGTCGCCGGCCTCGGCGATGTGCGGGACGGCGATGCCGCAGGTGAACAGCGAGGCGAACAGCCCGCCGGACCCGCCCGCGTAGTGCATCTCCTCGGCGATGACCAGGGCGTCCAGGTAGTTGCCGTCGCCGCCGCCGACCTCTTCGGGGAAGCCGACGCCGAGCAGGCCGAGGTCCCCGGCCGTGCGGTGCAGCTCGCGCGGCAGCTCGCCGGCGCGCTCCCAGTCGTCGAGGTGCGGCAGGACCTCCTGCTCGACGAACTTCCGCACGGTCTTGCGCAGTTCGGCCCGTTCGGGCGTCCGGAAGGGGTCGGTCACAGGAGCACCTCGGGGATGTCGATCTCACGGGACCGCAGCCACTCGCCGAGGGCCTTGGCCTGCGGGTCGAACCGCGCCTGCGACGCGACGCCCTCGCCGAGGATGCCCTCGACGACGAAGTTCATCGCCCGCAGGTTCGGCAGCAGGTAGCGCGTCACCGGCAGGTCGGCGGTCTCGGGCAGCAGCAGCTTGAACTCGGTGACGGTCAGCCGGTGCACCAGCCACCGCCAGGCCGCTTCGGACCGCACCCAGACGCCGAGGTTGGCGTTGCCGCCCTTGTCCCCGCTGCGTGCCCCGGCGATCGTGCCCAAGGGCGCGCGGCGGACCGGGCCGTGGTCGAGCGGCTCGGGCAGGGCGGGCTCGTCCACATCGGACAGGTCCCGAGTGGACACCGATGGCGCTATGTCGACACGCATGCCGTCCGGCAGGACCGCGACGTGCGGAACCTCCTCCGCGGCCACAAAAGCCGCGGTGTAGACGCCGAACGGCGACGCGTCCGACGGCGGCGCGGTGACGTGGAAGCCTGGGTAGCTGGCCAGCGCCAGTTCGACCGCGGCGCCCGTGAAGGCGCGGCCCGCCACCTTGGGGTCGGCGTCCTTGACGGCGACGTGCAGCAGCGCGCTCGCGGTCTGCTCGGTGTCGGCGTCGGCGTGGTCGGTGCGCGCCAGTGTCCACTTGACCTCGGCGGGCGGCCGGTCCTTCAAGGACAGTTCGAGCTGGTCCCTGACCAGAGCGGCTTTCGCCTCGATGTCGAGTCCGGTGAGGACGAACGTCGTTTCGTTGCGGAACCCGCCCAGGGTGTTCAGCGCGACCTTCAGCGTCGGCGGCGGCGCCTCCCCGCGGACGCCGGAGATACGGACGCGGTCGGGCCCGTCCTCGGTCAGCGAGAGCGTGTCGAACCGGGTGGTGACGTCGGGTCCGGCGTACCGGGCGCCGGTGATCTCGTACAGGAGCTGGGCGGTGACCGTGCCCGTGTTCACGACACCGCCGGTGCCCGGGTGCTTGGTGATGACACTGGAGCCGTCGGCCTCGATCTCGGCGATCGGGAAGCCGGGCACGCCCAGGGAGTGCTCGGTGAAGAAGGCGTAGTTGCCGCCGGTGGCCTGGGCGCCGCATTCGATGACGTGCCCGGCCGCGACCGCGCCGGCCAGGGCGTCGTAGTCGTCGCGGGCCCAGCCGTAGTGCGCGGCGGCCGGGCCGACGATCACCGAGGCGTCCGTGACGCGCCCGGTCACGACGACGTCGGCCCCCGCGTTGAGGCACTCGACGATCCCCCACGCACCGAGGTAGGCGTTGGCGGTCAACGGTTTCCCGAGGCTCAGCTCGTCCGCGCGCGCCACGAGGTCGTCGCCTTCGACGTGCGCGATCTTGACGTCGAGCCCGAGCTTCGCGGCCAGTTCGCGCAGGGCGTCCGCGAGCCCGGCCGGGTTGAGCCCGCCCGCGTTCGCGACGATCTTGACGCCCTTTTCCTTCGCCAGCCCGAGGTTTTCCTCCATCTGGCGCAGGAAGGTCCTGGCGTAGCCGCGGTTGGCGTCCTTCATCCGGTCGCGGCCGAGGATGAGCATCGTCAGCTCGGCCAGGTAATCGCCGGTCAGGACGTCGAGGGGGCCGCCGGTGAGCATCTCGCGTACGGCGGAGAACCGGTCGCCGTAGAAACCGGACGCGTTGCCGATGCGGTAGGTCATGCGAACTGCCCCGGCTTCCGGCCTTCCCCAGGAGGTCCGGCGAAGGCCTGCGCGATCGTCAACCACTCCTCGACGTCGGCGCCCTGCGCGACCAGGTCGGTGTCGTCCGGGTGCCGTCGCTGCGTGACCACGAGGCAGAAGTCGAGCGCGCTGCCGGTGAGCTTCTGTTCGGCGTCTTCCGGGCCGAACGCCCAGGTGGTGCCGTCCGGCGCGGCCAGCTCGACGCGGAACTCCTCGACCGGTGGCGCCAGCGAGTTGACCTTGTAGGCGAAGTCGCGGGTGCGGGTGCCGAAGCGGGCGATGTGCCAGATGCGGGCGGTGGGCTCGCGGCGCAGGCCGAGGGTGTCGAAGACGTCCTGCCCGTGGGCCCAGGTCTCCATCAACCGCGCGGTCGCCATCGAAGCCGCGCTCATCGGCGGGCCGTACCAGGGCAGCTTCTGCCCGTCCGGCACCGCGCCGAGGGCTTCGGCGAGGGCGGCTCGCCCGGCACGCCAGTCTTCGAGGATCTCGCGCGGTGGTCGCCGGGCCCCGGCCGCGGCGCCGTCGTCGACGTAGGTCTCCCCCGTCTTGAGCAGCTCCTCGACCTCGGCCTGCCAGTCCTCCGGGTGCGCGGCCGCGATCAGGGCCTTCCGGTCGGTCCAGGCCAGGTGCGCGATCTGGTGCGCGATCGTCCACCCCGCGGCGGGTGTCGCCCGCGCCCAGTCCGACGCGGGCAGGTTCGCCACCACGTCGTCGATCGTCCGTGTTTCCGCGTCGAGATCCCCGAGGATCACGCCGAGGTCCGCCATCCGCCGCCTCCTTGCGTCCTGGCGCCCAGCGTCGCACCGGCCGCCGGAAAAATCAAGCACGCCTGATTGTTTCGTCCCGGACGCTGCGGACCCACTATTGACATCTTGCCAGTAGTGGCGGACTGCCTTAGTTTCATCGCCATGGCCGAGACCACCTACGCCGTCGCGGACCGGATCGCCACGGTGACGCTGAACCGCCCCGAGGCGCGCAACGGCTACACGATCCGGATGGCCGACGAGCTCGGCGCGGCCATGGACCGCGCTGACCGCGACGAGGACGTCCGGGTGGTCGTGCTGACCGGCGCGGGCAAGGACTTCTGCGTCGGCGCGGACCTGTCGCAGGGTGGTTTCGACTTCGACCCGGCGACGGGCCCGGACGCGGCGTGGCAGGAGCCCGCCGGCCGCTGCTCGAAGCGGATCTTCACGATGAACAAGCCGGTGATCGCGGCCCTGCACGGCGCGGCGGTCGGCGCCGGCAGCACGATCACGCTCCCCTGCGACTACCGGCTCGCCGCCGAGGACTCGCGGTTCGGCTTCGTGTTCACCCGCCGCGGCATCTACCCCGAGGGCGCGTCGGCGTGGTTCCTCCCCCGGCTCGTCGGGATGGGCACCGCGCTCGACTGGATGATCAGCGGGCGGGTGTTCCCTGCGGCCGAAGCCCTGGAAAAGGGCTTGGTGCACCAGGTTTTCCCGACCGGGACCGTGCTCGACGAAGCGTACAGGCTGGCCCGGGAGATCATCACGAACACCGCGCCGGTGTCGGTCGCGGTCACCCGCCAGCTGCTCTACCGGATGGCGAGCGCCGGCTCGCCGTTCCCGGTGCACGAACTGGATTCGAAGCTGATCGGCGGCCTGGGCGCGAACCCGGACGCCGTCGAAGGCGTCCTGTCGTTCCTGCAGAAGCGGCCGCCGTCGTTCGGCATGCGTGTCGACAAGGACCTGCCCGGTTACCTGCCCTGGTTGGAGAAATGAGCAGCTACCCACCGCAGCCCTGGAACCTGACCGCCGACGCCCGGGTGTCGGTCTGGCGCGTGCCGGTGTCGGACCTGCCCGCGGTTCCCGCCGAGCCACTGGTGATCGCCGGGCACGCGTCGGTGTTCACGGCGTGGATCGACTACACCCCGCCGGGCGAGCTGTCCTACCACGAACTGCTGGCCGCGGTGCCGGTCAAGGCACGCCGGGTTTCCTGTTCCATCACGGAGATCTGGGTGGACAGCGAGGCGTCCCTGACGGGCGGCCGCGAGCTGTGGGCGATCCCGAAGGACCTGGCCACGCTGACCTTCCCGGGCGGCCGCACGTTCCAGGCCACGGCGGCCACGGCCGACGACTGGATCGCGACGGCGGCCTTCACCCGCCGCGCCGCGGTGCCCCTGCGGCTGCCGACGACGTTCGAGGTGGTCCAGGAACGCGACGGCCTCCTGCGCACCCCGGTGGCCGCGAAGATCCGCCCCCGCCCGGCATCGGCGGACTGGAGCTTCAACCCGGACGGCCCGCTGGGCTACCTCGCCGGGCGACGTCCCGTCGCGAGCCTGGAGCTGCCTTCTTCGAGATTGCGCTTCGGCGCCTGACGCGCGCCCGCCGGGCACCCTCTTTCGAGTGTGCTCCGGCGCTCGACGCCCGCGCCCGGCACCGGCGGTCCCTGCCGCGGCTCCGCCGGGCCTTCTGCGACGGTGCGCTCCGGCTCCCGGCGCCCGCAGCGGACCACCCGGCCGCCGCGGTCCGCTGCCGTCGGAAAACAGCCCAGGAACGTACCCCCGAAAACCCGCGCCCACCTCTTGAACTGCACCTCTGGGTGATCACGTAACCCGCCAGGGTGAGGGCGCGACACGCCACCCCTTGGGGCCCGTGCGAGCGTCGACCCCTACATGTAGTCTCTGGTGACCGGCAGGGCCCAGCGACGGGGAGACCGCTGCAGAGTACTGCCGGGCAGCTTTGAAGAACCTGCAGCGCACGGCCTCGTGAGGCCGTGCGGCGATCCAACGCGCCCAAAACTTGGAGACACGCATGTCAGTCGATACCGGTCAGCGGCCGTCCGCCGCCGACACACCCACCGCGATCCGGGTCATCCGGCGGGACGGCAGCGTGTCGCCGTTCGACGCCGGGAAGATCTCGGTCGCGCTGACCAAGGCGTTCCTCGCGGTCGAGGGTGGCGACGCCGCCGCGTCCTCCCGCGTGCACCACGTCGTCGCGGAGCTGACCCAGCAGGTCGAGACCACCCTGCTGCGCCACGCCGGCCCCGAAACCGCCCTGCACATCGAGCAGATCCAGGACATCGTCGAGCTCGCCCTCATGCGCGGCGAGCACCACAAGGTCGCCCGCGCCTACGTCCTCTACCGCGAGGAGCGCAGCAAGGCCCGCGAGGCCGCCAAGCCGGTCGCGACCGAGTCCGCCCTGAACGTCAAGGGCGCCGACGGCGTCCTGCGCCCGCTCGACTGGGCCCGCGTTTCCCACGTGGTGGGCGAGGCCGTCGCCGGGCTCGAGGACGTCTCCGCGGAGCCGGTGCTGGCCGAAGCCAGGCGCAACCTCTACGACGGCATCAGCGCCGACGAGCTCGCCCTGGCCCAGGTCCTGGCCGCCCGCGTGCTGGTCGAGCAGGAGCCGAACTACTCCTACGTCTCCGCCCGGCTGCTGCTGGACAAGCTGCGCGGCGAGGCCCTGAGCTACCTCGCGAAGAAGCCGCGCCAGGCCAGCCAGGACGAGATGGCCGCCGAGTACCCGGCGTACTTCCGCGCCTACCTGCGCCGCGCGGTCGAGCTGGAGCTGGTCGACGGCGAGCTGCTGCGCTTCGACCTGGACAAGATCACCGCGGCCATCCACGCCGAGCGCGACCTCGACTTCGGCTTCCTCGGCCTGCAGACCCTGTACGACCGGTACTTCCAGCACCACGACGGCACCCGGTTCGAGCTGCCGCAGGCGTTCTTCATGCGCGTCGCCATGGGTCTCGCGATCCGCGAGGACGACCGCGAAGCCCGCGCGATCGAGTTCTACGAGCTGCTCTCGACGTTCCACTTCATGGCGTCGACCCCGACGCTGTTCAACTCGGGCACCACCCGCGCGCAGCTGTCGTCGTGCTTCCTGACCACGGTGGACGACGACCTGGACTCGATCTTCCAGGCGTACAAGAACAACGCGCTGCTGGCGAAGTACTCGGGCGGCCTCGGCAACGACTGGACGCCGGTCCGCGGCCTCGGCGCGCACATCAAGGGCACCAACGGCCAGTCGCAGGGCGTCGTGCCGTTCCTCAAGATCGCCAACGACACCGCCGTCGCGGTCAACCAGGGCGGCAAGCGCAAGGGCGCGGCGTGCGCGTACCTCGAGACGTGGCACGTGGACATCGAGGAGTTCCTCGACCTGCGCAAGAACACCGGTGACGACCGCCGCCGCACCCACGACATGAACACCGCGAACTGGGTGCCGGACGAGTTCCTCCGCCGCGTCGAGGCGAACGGCGAGTGGACGCTGTTCTCGCCGAACGAGACGCCGGACCTGCACGACCTCTACGGCAACGAGTTCGCCGCCCGCTACCGCGAGTACGAGGCGATGGCCGACCGCGGCGAGATCAAGGTCTTCCGCCGCCTGCGCGCGGTGGACCTGTGGCGCCGCATGCTGACCATGCTGTTCGAGACCGGCCACCCGTGGATCACGTTCAAGGACCCGTGCAACCTGCGCTCGCCGCAGCAGCACGTCGGCGTCGTGCACTCGTCCAACCTGTGCACCGAGATCACGCTGAACACCACCACCGACGAGGTCGCGGTCTGCAACCTCGGCTCGGTGAACCTGCTCAAGCACGTCACTCCGTCCGGTTTGGACACCGAGCGCCTCGAGAAGACCGTGCGCACGGCCGTCCGGATGCTGGACAACGTGATCGACATCAACTTCTACACGATCCCGGAGGCGCGCCGCTCCAACCTGCGTCACCGCCCGGTGGGCCTGGGCATCATGGGCTTCCAGGACGCGCTGTTCGAGATCGGCGTCCCGTTCGCCTCCGAAGAGGCCGTCAAGTTCGCCGACGTCTCCATGGAGCACCTCTCCTACTACGCGATCTCGGCCTCGACCGACCTCGCCGAGGAGCGCGGGCAGTACCAGTCGTTCGAGGGATCGCTGTGGAGCAAGGGCATCCTGCCGATCGACTCGCTGCAGCTGCTCATCGACGCCCGCCAGGGTGACGGCCTCGACATCGACACCTCCACGACGCTCGACTGGGCGCCGCTGCGCGAGCGCGTCAAGACCGTCGGCATGCGCAACTCGAACGTGATGGCGATCGCGCCGACCGCGACGATCTCCAACATCTCGGGCGTCGGCCAGTCGATCGAGCCGCTGTTCCAGAACCTGTTCGTCAAGTCGAACATGTCCGGCGACTTCACCGTGGTGAACCCGCACCTGGTCAAGAGCCTCAAGGAGCGCGGGCTCTGGGACGAGGTCATGGTCAGCGACCTCAAGTACTTCGACGGTTCGCTCGGCCAGATCGACCGCGTGCCGGACGACCTGAAGGCGCTGTACGCGACGGCGTTCGAGATCGAGTCGAAGTGGATCGTCGACGCCGGTTCGGTGCGCCAGAAGTGGATCGACCAGGCGCAGTCGCTGAACCTCTACATCGCGGCGCCGAGCGGCCGCAAGCTCGACGAGCTGTACCGCTACGCGTGGCACAAGGGCCTCAAGACCACGTACTACCTGCGGGCGCAGTCCGCGACGCACGTGGAGAAGAGCACCCTGCGCGGCACCGACGGCAAGCTGAACGCCGTCTCGGCCACCCCGGCTCCGGCCGCGGTCCCGGCCGCGGCGCCGTCGCCTTCGCCGGCCCCCGAGCCGAAGCCGGCGCCGGACGTCGACTTCGTGGCCACTGAAGGCGCCGCCTGCCGCATCGACGACCCCGACTGCGAAGCCTGCCAGTAAAGGAATCCCTGCAGACATGACCAACGTGGAGACGACGGACGCGACCGGCCTCGGGGAGATCGAGGTCGGCGCCGCCCGGATCAACGTCGACGACAAGCGCATGATCAACGCGCGCGCCGACGTCAACCAGCTGCTGCCGATGAAGTACACCTGGGCCTGGGAGAAGTACCTGGCCGGCTGCAACAACCACTGGATGCCGACCGAGGTCGCCATGCAGGCCGACATCGCGCTGTGGAAGTCGAAGGACGGCCTCACCGAGGACGAGCGGCAGATGCTCAAGCGCAACCTGGGCTTCTTCGCGACCGCGGAGTCCCTGGTGGCCAACAACATCGTCCTCGCGGTGTACCGCCAGATCACGAACCCCGAGTGCCGCCAGTACCTGCTGCGCCAGGCGTTCGAGGAGGCCGTGCACACGCACACCTTCCAGTACATCTGCGAAAGCCTCGGCCTGGTCGAGGGCGAGCTGTTCAACATGTACCGCGAAGTCCCCTCCATCTCGGAGAAGGACGCGTGGGCGCTGAAGTACACGCAGAACCTGGAGAACCCGGAGTTCGAGACCGGCACGCCGGAGGCCGACCAGGCGTTCCTGCGTGACCTCGTCGCGTTCTACGTGATCTTCGAGGGCATGTGGTTCTACACCGGCTTCGCGCAGATCCTGTCGCTGGGCCGCCGGAACAAGATGGTCGGCATCGCCGAGCAGTACCAGTACATCCTGCGCGACGAGTCGATCCACCTGAACTTCGGCATCGACTGCATCAACCAGATCAAGATCGAGAACCCGCACCTGTGGACCGAAGAGTTCCAGGCCGAGGTGCGCGGCATGCTGAAGGAAGCGTGCGAGCTCGAGGTCAACTACGCGCGCGACACGATGCCGCGCGGCATGCTCGGCCTGTCGGCGCAGCTGTGCGAGCAGTACATGCACTTCATCACCGACCGGCGCGCGCAGCAGATCGGCCTCCAGCCGATCTTCGGCGAGACCGAGAACCCGTTCCCGTGGATGTCCGAGGCGATGGACCTGAAGAAGGAGAAGAACTTCTTCGAGACCCGCGTCATCGAGTACCAGTCGGGCGGCGCGCTCGACTGGGACTGACCCGCACCGCTGAGCTCGGCCACGCCCCCGGTTCCCCCGGGGGCGTGGCCGAGCTGCGTTCCGGGAAGCCACCCGAAAAGAGGACAGCCCAGCTGTTGTCAGGTCGTCAACAAGGGTGCATCGTGGAGGGGTCGCCGATCTCAGCGGGGAGATGGTCACTTTGCCGAGCACTGTCAGCCGAGCCGCCGAAGCGCTGCGCGAACGCGTTCCGCCCCTGACCGCGCTGCCGCTCCCCCACAAGCTCGACGAACGCTGGCTGGCCTCGCGCTGGCCCGTCAAGGAGCTCGCGACGCCGCCCGCGGGCAGCGGCCTCAAGCCCGTGCTCGGCGACGAAGGCCCGCCCGTCGTCGGGCACATGCTCGAGATGATGCGCTTCGGCCCCGCCTTCGGCCTGCGCCGCTACGAGCTCTACGGCCCCGTCTCGTGGACCGCCGGCTTCGGGCGGCGGATCGTCGCGCTGTCCGGGCCCGAAGCCACGCAGATCGCGCTCGTCAACAAGGACAAGGCCTTCTCGCAGGAGGGCTGGAAGTTCTTCATCGAGAAGTTCTTCGAGCGCGGCCTGATGCTGATGGACTTCGGCGAGCACCACCTGCACCGCCGGATCATGCAGGAGGCGTTCACCCGTCCGCGGCTCACCGGCTACGTCAACGAGATGGGCCCGGCGCTGCGCGAAGGCGTCGCGAGCTGGGGCGAGAGCGAGCGGCCGCGGCTGTACTGGGCGCTCAAGCAGCTGACCCTCGACGTCGCGACGCGCGTGTTCATGGGCATGCGCAGCGGCGCCGACGCGCACCGGATCAACCGCGCGTTCGTCAGCTCCGTGCGCGCCGGCACCGCGTTCATGCGCTTCCCGGTGCCCGGCGGCCGATGGTCGGCGGGGCTGCACGGGCGGAAGGTCCTCGAGCGCTACTTCGGCGAGAACCTCCCGGCGAAGCGGGCTTCCGACGGCGACGACCTGTTCAGCGCCCTCTGCCACGCCAGGACCGAAGACGGCGACCGGTTCACCGACACCGACGTCGTCAACCACATGATCTTCCTGATGATGGCCGCGCACGACACGACGACCATCACCAGCAGCGCCATGGCGTACTACCTGGCCAAGCACCCGGAGTGGCAGGAGCGCGCCCGCGAGGAGTCCCTCGCCCTCGGCGACGACGTCCTCGACATCGACGCGGTCGACGAGCTGGAAACCCTCGACCTCGTCATGAAGGAGGCCCTGCGGCTGGTCGCGCCGGTGCCGACGCTGACGCGCCAGACGGTCAAGGACACCGAGGTCCTCGGGCACTACATCCCCGCCGGCACCCTCTGCGGCGTCTCGCCGACGGTGAACCACTTCGCCCCCGAGTGCTGGACGGACCCGTTCGCGTTCGACCCCGAGCGGTTCGCCGAACCGCGCCGCGAGGACAAGTCGCACCGGATGGCGTGGATGCCCTTCGGCGGCGGCGCGCACAAGTGCATCGGGCTCCACTTCGGCGGCCTCGAGGTGAAGTTGCTGATGCACGAAATGCTGCGGGCCTACCGCTGGTCGGTTCCGGAGAGTTACACCGCGAAGTGGGATTACGTGTCCCTGCCGGTCCCCGCCGACGGTCTTCCGGTGCGCCTGGCCCGCCGCTGACGATCACCCGTCCGCGCACACGCACACGCCGTGACAAAATGTCACCGCATGTGGAGATTCGTTCACTCGTTCAGCCGGTAGACACCCCGTGACGCGCATGATGGCGTGGCATCGATCGCGGCCGAGGGGTACCTAGTGTGGCGTCATGATCCCCGACACCGCGTCTGAGCTGGCCTGACCTGTGCGTGAAGAGGTGGAGTGTGCCTGAGCCCGGTGCCGCGCCAGGGTTGCTGGACGTGGCTCGCCGGTGGGCGGCGACGTTGGCCGACACCAAAGGAGTAACACTTCCCCCGGAGGAGCTCGAACCCCTGCTGCTGGAGATCGCGCACGACGCGGTCGGCCACGCCGGCTCGGGGCGCGACGGCGCGCTGCTGCGGTTCACCGCGCTCTACGCCGCGTCACCGATGGGGATCGCGCTGGCCGACCCGGACGGCGAGATCGTGGAGGCCAACATCGCGCTCGGCCAGCTGCTCGGCAGCTCGCCGGACCGGTTCCGGGGCCGGCACATCACCGACCTCGGCTCGACCGACCACGACGTCTCGCGGCTCAAGGCCGGGCTCGAGCAGGTCCGCAACGGGCGCGAGCGTTACCAGGAGCGCATGCTGCTCGACCACACCGAAGACGGGCAGCTCTGGACCGACGTCACCCTCGCCCGGCTGCCCGGCGACCGGCCGGGCTCGATCTACCCGGTGCTCATGGTGTCCGACGCGAACGAGCTGCACCTGCTGCAGGAGCGGCTGCTGCACCAGAACGTGCACGACCCGCTGACCGGGCTGCCGAACGCGTCATCCTTCACCACCAAGCTCGAGGCCGCGCTCGGCGCCGGCGCGCGCGACGACATCGCGCTGATCTACCTCGACGTCGACGGCTTCAAGGTGGTCAACGACGGCCTCGGCGCGGGCGTCGGCGACCAGGTGCTGCGCGGGGTCGCGGGCAAGCTGTCGGCGGTGTTCACCGGCCACCACGACGGGTTCGTCGCGCGGCTGTCCGGCGACGGCTTCGCGGTGCTGCTGCGCGGCGAGCTGTCCGCCGCCGAGGTCGTCGAGCTCGTCGAACGGGCACTGGAGGACCTCAACGAGCCGATCTACCTGGGCGGGCACGGCATCGGCGTCAGCGCGAGCGCGGGCATCGTGGTGCGCGCGGCCGTCGAGGGCGGTGCGGCGGAGCTGCTGCGGGCGGCGGAGATCGCGCTGCACCGGGCCAAGGAGGCCGGCAAGGCGCAGTGGATGCTGTTCGACCCCGAGCTGGACGCGCGCGACCGCGGCCGTTACCAGCTCGGCGCGGTGATCGCGGGGGCGTTGGAGAACGGCGAGTTCTCGCTCGTCTACCAGCCGACGGTCCGGCTCGCCGACCCCGAGCGGCTCGCCGCGGTCAACGCCGGGCTGCGCTGGAACCACCCGGAGAAGGGCGAGCTGGACTCGGACGAGTTCTACCCGCTGGCCCAGACGACGGGCATGACGGTCCCGCTCGGCCGCTGGCTCCTGGCGGAGTCCCTGGCGGCGACGTCCCGCTGGCGCGCCCGCTTCGGCGACGCGACCCCGGACGTCTGCGTCAAGCTCCCCCCGCGGCTGGCGATCGACCCGGACCTGGTGCTGCTGGTGAAGGAGCAGCTGGACAAGCAGGAGCTGCCGGCGAACGTGCTGCGGCTGTGCACGGACCGCGACTCGATCCTCGACCCGCGCGGCGAGGTCCTGGACTCGTTCGCCGTGCTGTCCGACCTGGGGACGCAGCTGGTGCTGACGATCACGGGCTCGGCGGACCTGGAGCTGATCCCCCGCCACCACCTCCCGGTGCGCCACGTGATCCTCTCGGGCGCGGTGGTCGACGCCCTGGACACCGACGACCCGCCCGACCCCGCCATCCGCCTGGTGACCCAGCTGGTCACGCGGGCCCGCGAGCTGAAGCTGAAGGTGGGTGCGGAGGGGGTGCGCACGCACGAGCAGGCGGCGCGGCTGCGTCAGCTGGGCGTCCTGGCGGCGCGCGGGCCCTTCGTCCTCGACTCGGCCACCGGCGACGAGGTCGACGAACTGATCGCCCGCCACCCCGGCAGCTGACCCCGGGGTGACCAAGCCGATGCGGCGGCGGCTCCGAACCCCCGGCAAGATGGGTTCTGCCGCCGACGAGAAGGGACCTCCATGGACGCCGGAGACCTCGCCCCCGACTTCACGCTGCCCGACGACCAGGGCCGCGACCGCACGCTGTCGGACTTCCTGGCCACCGGCCCGGTCGTGCTGTTCTTCTACCCCGCCGCGATGACGGGCGGCTGCACCGCCGAAAGCTGCCACTTCCGCGACCTCGCCGCGGAGTTCGCCGAGGTCGGCGCGCACCGGATCGGCATCAGCCCGGACGGCGTCACCAAGCAGCGCCAGTTCTCCGAGGCCAACGACTTCGACTACCCGCTGCTGTCCGATGTGGAGGGTGTGGTCGCCAAGCAGTTCGGCGTCTGGCGGAAACTGGTGCCGCTGCACGCCAAGCGCGTCACGTTCGTGATCGGCGAGGACCGGAGGGTGCTCGAGAAGATCAAGAGCGAGCTGAACTTCACGGTCCACGCCGACCAGGCGCTCAAGGTGCTGCGGGAGCGCGACAAGGTGTCCTGAGCGTCACCGGCGCCACCCGCGCGGAGGCCACCCCGGCGGCCGGCGCACTCCGGCCGCCGGCCAGCCGCGCGGACGGTCCCGCCGGCGCCGCCGGACCGCGTACTCGTGCGCTTCCGCCCGGTTCCCGCGCTTCTGGGCCCGGTTCCCGGATTCGCGTCGCTCGCACAGCCACCGGTGACTGAGCTCGGTCCCCCAGGTGATGGTCATCGCGGCTCCCTACGCCACACGTGATCGGTCCCCGTGCACGCCGGGGCGAGCGGTTTCTCCGCCGGCTCTTCGCGCACCTTCTCGAAGCCCAGCCGAGCCGGCACGGCTCCACTCCGGACGTTCGCCTCGTCGTGCTTGATCTCGACGTACCCCGCGCCCAGCCGGAACGCCTCCGTCGTCAAGAGCGAAACCGCGCGGGTCATCAGGCCGCGGCCGGTGGCTTCGCGGGCGAGCCAATAGCCGATCTCGACGCCGCCCCCGCGCGCCCTGACGCCGACGCCGCCGACCGGCGAGCCGTCGACGCGGATCGCGTACTCGTACGCTTCCCCGCTCTCCCAGCGCTTCGCGGTCAGCCGGAGGAACTCGGCGCTGTCGTCGGCCGAATAGCTACCGGTCGCCCAGATCAGCCAGGCACCCAGGTGCTCGAGCGAGCCGGTGACCGCCGCGAGCAGCGCGGCCGCGTCCTCGGGCTGCCAGCGGGCCAGTGTGAAGCCGTCCCCGGCATACGTCTCGTTCACGGCTTCTCCTTCCGCCACACCTGTTTGACGCCCGCGCACGCCGGCGGCCGGACGCCGTCTTCGGCGGGTTCCTTGCGCACCGGCGAAAACCCCAGCCGCGCCGGGACCGCTCCACTTCGGACGTTCGCCTCGTCGTGCCGGATTTCGGCGTATCCCGCGCCGCGCCGGAAGGCGTCCGAAACCAGCAGCGAAACCGCGCGCGTCACCAAACCGCGTCCGGTGAAGTCACGAGCCAGCCAGTAGCCGATCTCGACGCCGCCCTCGCGCGCCATCACGCCGACGGCCCCGGCGAGCGAGCCGTCCACGCGGATCGCCCACTCGTACGCCCGGCCGGCTTCCCAGTTCTCGTGCGTCAGGCGGAGAAACGCCGCCGCGTCCTCGCCGGTGTAGCCGCCGGCGGCCCAGGGCACCCAGTCGGCCAGGTGCGCGCCGGACCCGGAAACCGCGGCCTGGACCGCGCCGGCGTCGGCGGACGTCCAGCGGGTCAGCGAAAACTCTTCGCGGGTCAGGGTCTCGGCCGGGATCTCCATGCGCTTCATGGTGCCCCGGCCGGGACCCGTCCCGCGAGCCATTAATTGACGATGACGCTGTCCGGGATCTCCGTGTCGTTCTTCAGCGCGTCGAACAGCTGCTTCGACTTCGTCTTGTCCCAGTTCTCGGCCGACGCGCTCGTCACCGGGACCGTCGTCGTCACGACGCCGCCCGAGGAGATGCCGCGCATCGCCCACGCCAGCCCGACGAGGTTGTGCACGTGGTCGCCGGAGTCCATCGTCAGCGCGTCCGGCCCGGAGCCCAGCAGCGGGAAGAAGTGGAACGGGTTGAGCAGCGTGCCCGGGCTCGCGATCTGGCTGACCAGGGCGCCGATGAACTTGCGCTGGTTGACGACGCGGTCGAGGTCCGAGCGCGGGGTCGCGTCGCTGTGGCGCATGCGCACGAAGCCCAGCGCCGAACGGCCGTCGAGCGACTGGCAGCCCGCCTTGATGCTGATGCCGGTGACCGTGTCGTTCATGTCCTTGTCGATGCACATGTCGACGCCGCCGATCGCGTCGACGATCTTCGCGAAGCCGCCGAAGCCGATTTCCGCGTAGTGGTCGATGTGCAGGCCCGTGGCGCCTTCGACGGTCTGCGCGAGCAGTTTCGGCCCGCCCAGCGAGAACGCCGCGTTGATCTTGTTCTTGCCGTGGCCGGGGATCGACACCTGCGAGTCGCGCGGCAGCGAGAGCAGCGTCGGCTTGGTGGAGTTGTCCGGGAGGTGCGCGACCATGATCGTGTCGGTGCGCTGCCCACCGCCGGCCGCGGCGACGTCGCCGGTGGCGAGGCGTTCCTCGTCGTCGGCCGTGAGGCCTTCGCGGCTGTCCGAGCCGACGATCAGCCAGTTGGTGCCGGCCGCCGCGACCGGGCGGCCGGAGTAGTCGGCGAGCGCGTCGACGCGCTTGATCGAGAACTCCAGGTAGACCCAGATGCCGGCGAGGAACACGACGAACACCAGCAGCAGGGTCATCAGGATCCGGCCGAAGCCCCAGCGACGGCGGCGCCGGGGCGGGCGGGACGGCGGGTAGTCGTCGTCCGGGCGCGGAGGGTCACGCCGGGGCGGCGGGGGCGGCGCGTACTGCGGCTCCGGCTCCCCCATCGGGCGGGTGCGCTCGTCGTACGGGCTGCGGCCCCGCCCGGGCAGCGGCATCATCTGCGCGCGCTGGTGGTCCCGGGGGCGGCCGGCGGGCCGGGGCGGCATGCGGCGGCCACCGTCGTCGCCTCGGTACGTCATCACATCACCCAATCCGGTCATGCGGTGCGGGCGTCCCAGGCCGATCGCACGCGCTCAAGAAGAAGACGTGCGGCACCCTGACACGGTTGTTCGACCGCGGCAACGCGAACGGGTGTGACGCAGCTCGCTACCGGTTCGGGACCTCGTAGCCGAACTGGTGGACCTTGAGGTACCCGGAGCGGAACCCGGCTTCCGAGTACGCCAGGTAGAACTCCCACATCCGCCGGAAGACGTCGTCGAACCCGAATCCGGCGACGTCGGCCCAGCGGTGCAGGAACCGTTCACGCCACAACCGTAGCGTGCGCGCGTAGTCCTGGCCGAACTCGCGCATCCCGGCCAGCTTGAGCCGGGTGTTCGCCACGACGCCCTCTTCGATCGAGCGCACGGACGGGATGATGCCGCCCGGGAAGATGTACTTGTGGATCCAGGTGTAGGCGCGCGAAGCCGCCATCATCCGATCGTGGTCCATCGTGATGGCCTGCAGGCCGAACCGCCCGCCCGGGCGCAGCCGCTGCCCGATCGTGGCGTAGAACGTCGGCCAGTAGGACGCGCCGACGGCCTCGATCATCTCGACGCTGACGACGGCGTCGTACTGGCCGCTCGACTCGCGGTAGTCGCACAGCTTCACGTCGACGCGGTCGGAGAACCCGGCCTTGGCGATGCGCTCGGTGGCCAGCGCGCGCTGTTCCTCCGAAATGGTCAGCGACGTCACGTGCGCGCCGCGTGCCGCGGCGCGGATGGCGAGCTCGCCCCAGCCGGTGCCGATTTCGAGGACCTCGCTGCCGTCGCGGACGCCGGCGTAGTCGAGCACGCTGTCGATCTTGCGGTGCTGGGCGGCGGTGAGGTCGTCGGCCGGGCCGAACAGCGCCGAGGAGTACATCATCGACTCGTCGAGGAAGGCGCCGAACAGGTCGTTGGACAGGTCGTAGTGCCGGTGGATGTTGGCCCGCGCGCCTTCGAGCGTGTTCTCCTCCGACGGCGGCTGCGTGCGCTCGGCGATCCGGCGGAACTTCTGCAGCACCGGCGGCACGAGCGTGGCCATCCGCTCGGCGAACGGGGTCAGCACCTCGGCCAGGTCGGACGCGGTCCAGTCGCCGGCCATGTAGGACTCGCCGAAGCCGATCTTGGCGTCGACACCGAGGCGGTGGAAGAACGCTTCGGGACGCAGAATGCGCATTTCGGGCGATTCGGGCCCGCCGGCGCCGAGGACGGTGCCGTCCGGGAACGTCACGCGGAGGTCGAGCGGGCGGACCGCGCGGCGGAACAGCGTGACGGCGATCCGCGCGCGCAGCGCCGAATGCGGCGGGGTGGCCAGACCCGGCCACCGGGACTCGTCGGGCACGTCCTGGGCCGACGCCCGGTCAACACTCGAGGTGGTCACGATTCTCCCTCCGCCGGCCAGGTGCGCCGGTGATCGATTTTAGTCGCCGCACCCCCGCGGCGCGCTTCGTCGAATGCCCTGTTCGGAAGCCTTTCACACCGGTATTCGCAGCCGCTGCGGCCCGGGCTCGGCCCAGGCGCCACGGAGTTCGTCACCGATGTCTCCGGCGAACACTTCCAGTGTGAAAGCCGTCGTCAGCCGGGTCCACACCGAGGACCGGCGCAGCATCGCGTGGCCCTCGTTGGCGATCTCGAACCGCGCCACGCGGGCGGCGACGCCCTCGGCGCGTTCGGCGAAGGCGTGGGACTCGGCCGGGCTGGTCATCCGGTCGCGGGTGCCGTGCACGATGAGCACGGACCGCCCGGCGACGGCCTCGACCGGCTCGCCCCGCGGCGTCCACGGCGCCAGCGCGCAGACCCCGCGCACGGCCGGGTCGTCGGCGACGCGCAGCGCGACGCGCCCGCCCATGGAGTGCCCGACCAGCACGACGGGCAGGCCCGGGTGGTCGGCGCGGATGCGCTCGAGGGCCCAGCGGGCGTCTTCGACGGGGTCCAGCACGGGCGCGTTCCAGCCGTAGCGGCGGTTGCGCAGCAGCCGCACCTCGACGCCGTCGCGCCGCCCCGCGCGGTGCAGGGCGCGCGCGATCGGGACCATGCGCAGGAACGCGAGCTTCCAGGGCGGCACCCGGCCCGTGCCGTGCTCGGCACCGCCGTGCAGCACGAGCACCACCGCTTCGGTCCGCCCGCGTGCCGGCCACACGGACACCGCCGGTTCTCCGCTCACCCCTGGTTCCTCCTCGCCCGCATCAGGACCAACCCCGCCCGCCCACCGGGCTATTCCACCGCGTCTCCCCATTCTCGCGGTAGATTCGGCGCCCGATCCCCGACGGAAGGGTGGGTGTGGTGAGCGCCACGGACATCTCGGGCAGTGTCGCCAAGCAGCTGGCGGACGTCGAGCAGGCCAACGCCGAAGCGGTACGGGCGGCGGCGGACCTGGTGCTGGGGGTGATCCGGGCCGACGCACTGGTCTATACCGCGGGCGCCGGGCACTCGCTGGCGGCCGTCGCGGAGACGTTCTACCGGGCGGGCGGCCTGGCGTGCGTCTACCCGCTGTACCACCCGGACCTGCTGCCGCTGCACGGCGCGGTGTCCAGCACGAAGACCGAGCGGCGCAGCGGGCTCGCCGCGGAGGTCCTCGCCGAGCGCGCGCCGGGCCCGGACGACGTGCTGGTCGTGTTCTCGACGTCCGGTTCGAACCCGTACCCGGTCGAGCTGTGCGTCGAGGCCCGGAAGCGGGGGGCGGCGGTCATCGCGGTGACGTCGCGGGCGTGCGTGGCGGCGGCGCCGAAGCGGTCGTCCAGCACCCTGGTCGAGCAGGGCACGGTGGTGCTGGACTCGCTGGTGATCCCCGGCGACGCGAGCTACCCGCCGGACGCGCCGCGCACCGCGCCGCTGTCCACTGTGGTCAACGCGTTCCTGTGGAACCTGGTCCTCGCGCAGGTCTACGACCGCGGCGCGGCCGAGGGCCTCGACGTCCCGCTGTGGCGCAGCTCCAACGTGGAGGGCGGCGACGAGGCGAACGCGGCGCTGCTCGAGAAGTACTCCGCGATCGTGCCCCGGCTGCGCTAGCCGGTTCGTGAAAAAGCACCGGCCGGGCACGCCTTGACGGGCGTGCCCGGCCGCTTTAGCGTCTGCATACCGACTGGTCGGTGTGGATCGGTCGAGGCGCTCGGAGGAGGGTCCCATGACCGGTTCCACCGCGACAGTGCAGGGCGAGTGCGCACCCGGGTTCGAGCCGGTGCGCGAGGCTTTCGAAGCGAACTTCAGCGAGCGCGGCGAACTGGGCGCCGCGTTCACGGCCATCCGCGACGGCGAGGTCGTCGCCGACCTGTGGGGCGGCTGGACCGGGCCGGACCGCACGACGCCGTGGCAGCCCGGCACCCTCGCCAACGTGTGGTCGACGACCAAGGGCATGACCGCGATCTGCGCGCACAAGCTCGTCGACGCCGGCGAGCTGGACGTCGACGTGCCGGTCGCGAAGTACTGGCCCGAGTTCGCCGCGGCGGGCAAGGCCGAGGTCCCGGTGCGGTGGCTGCTCACCCACCGCTCCGGCGTGCCCGGCATCGGCCTCGACCGGCCGGTGCGGGTCGAGGAGCTGTACGACTGGGACCTCATGACGTCGCTGCTGGCGGCCCAGGAACCGTTGTACGAGCCCGGTTCCGCGGGCGGGTACCACGCGCTTGCGTACGGCTGGCTCGTCGGCGAGGTCGTCCGGCGGGTGGCCGGGCAGGGCGTCCGGGAGTTCTTCGCCGAGCAGGTCGCGCGGCCGCTCGGCGCCGACTTCTCGATCGGGCTGTCCTCGGACGCGGACCTGGCCCGGTGCGCGACCCTCGTCGACCCCGTGATGAGCGAGGAGATGGCGAACGCGCTGGCCTCGGCGTTCGCCGCCGCCGGCCCGGTCGCGCAGGCCGCGTTGACGAACCCGCGTCTCGAAGGCCACCACGCGAACGACCCGGCGTTCCGCCGCGCCGTGCTGCCGGCGCTGAACGGCCACGGCACGGCCCGCGCGATCGCGACGATCTACGGCGGGCTGGCCACCGGCGACCTCCTGTCCGCACCGACACTGGCCCGCGCCCGCGAAAGCCAGGGCAAGGAGATCGACGCGGTGCTGGGCCTGCCGAACGAGTGGGGCCTGGGCTTCTACCTCGGCAGCGACGCCCGCGGCTTCGGCCCGAACCCGGCGGCCTTCGGCCACGACGGCCTGGGCGGCTCAACGGGCGGCGCCGACCCGGAAAACGGCCTCTCGTTCGGCTACACCCTCAACCAGCTGGGCCCCCTGATCCGCGACGACCCCCGCAAAATGGCCCTGGTCACCGCCCTCTACACGTGCGTCGAGGGGCATCACGCGTGATTCGAGGGGACACACCCGTGATTGGCGGGGCATCACCGTGATGCCCCGCCAATCACGTGTGATGCCTCTTCAATCACGTGTGATGCCTGCTCAATCACGCGTGATGCCTCTCTGATCACGCCACCGCGGGTTCTTCCTCCGCGAACTGGGTGGCGTGGAGGGTTGCGTAGCGGCCGTTCGCGGCCAGGAGTTCCTCGTGCGTGCCGCGCTCGACGATCTCGCCGTGCTCCAGGACCAGGATCTGGTCGGCCGCGCGGACCGTCGACAGCCGGTGCGCGATCACCAACGCCGTGCGGCCGGCCAGCGCGTGCGTCAGCGCCTCGCCGACCGCCGCCTCGGACTCGGAGTCCAGGTGCGCGGTCGCCTCGTCGAGGATGACGACCTTGGGCTGGGCCAGCAGCAGCCGCGCGATGGTCAGCCGCTGACGCTCGCCGCCCGACAGCCGGTAGCCGCGCTCGCCCACCGTCGTGTCGAGACCGTCGGGCAGGGACCGCACCAGCTCACCGAGCCGGGCCCGCTCCAGCGCTTCCCAGATCTCCTCGTCCGTGACGCCGGGACGCGCGTAGGCCAGGTTCGCGCGGATCGTGTCGTGGAAGAGGTGCCCGTCCTGCGTCACGACGCCGACGGTTTCCCGCAGCGAAGCGAAAGTCAGGTCCCGGACGTCCACATCGGACAGCCGCACCGAGCCGGAGTCGACGTCGTAGAGCCGCGGCAGCAGCGACGCGATCGTCGACTTCCCCGCCCCCGAAGACCCGACCAGCGCGACCATCTGGCCCGGCTCGGCGCGGAAGGAGATGCCGTGCAGCACCTCTTCCCCGCCGCGGTGGTCGAGCGTCGCGACGTCTTCGAGCGACGCCAGCGAGTACCGGTCCGCCGCCGGGTACCCGAACCGGACGTCGGAGAACTCCACCGAGACCGGCCCGGACGCCAGCGCCCGCGCGGCCGGCTTCTCCTCGATCATCGGCTTCAGGTCCAGCACCTCGAAGACCCGCTCGAACGACACCAGCGCGGTCATGACGTCGACGCGCACGTTGGCCAGCGCGGTCAGCGGCGCGTAGAGCCGGGTCAGCAGCAGCGCCAGCGCGACGACGGTGCCCGGTGCGAGCACGCCGGTCAGCGCGAGGTACCCGCCCAGGCCGTAGACGAGCGCCTGCGCCAGCGCCGAAACGAGGGTCAGGCTGGTCATGAACCAGCGGGTCAGCATTGCGGTCCGCACGCCGATGTCGCGGACGCGCCCCGCGCGCAGGCCGAAGTCGTCGGCTTCCTGGACCGGCCGGCCGAAGAGCTTCACCAGCGTCGCGCCCGGCGCGGAGAACCGCTCGGTCATCTGCGTGGTCATGCCGGCGTTCAGGTTCGCGGCCTCGCGCTGCAGCCCGGCCATCCGGCGGCCGAGCCGGCGCGCGGGCACCACGAAGATCGGCAGCAGCACCAGCGCGATGAGCGTGACCTGCCACGACAGCGTGAGCATGACGGCCAGCGAAAGCACCAGCTGGATGGTGTTGGTGACCAGGCCCGACAGCGTCGCGGTGAACGTCCGCTGCGCGCCGATGACGTCGTTGTTCAGCCGCGAGACCAGCGCGCCGGTGCGCGTGCGGGTGAAGAACGCGATCGGCATCCGCTGCACGTGCTCGAACACCGCGCGGCGCAGGTCGTAGATGATGCCCTCGCCGATGCGGGCGGACTGCCACCGTTCGATGAGCCCGAAGCCGGCGTCGGCGACGGCGAGCAGCGCGATGACGACGGCGAGCCAGACGACGAGCGGCAGGTCACGCCCGGCGACGATCGCGTCGACGACCTTGCCCGCCAGCACCGGCGTCGTCACCGCGAGGACCGCCGAGACGACGGTCAGCACGAGAAAGGCCAGCAGCCGTCGCCAGTGCGGCCGGGCGAACCGCGCGACGCGTTTGAGCGTGCCGCGGGTGAGCCCCTTCGGCACGTCGTTGGCGCGCATCGCCGAGCTCAGCAACGCCCAGGTGTTGTCCATGGGAAACCCCCAGTGTCAAAACCTCTACTATAGCTGAGGTTTTCTCCGGATATGACCTGGACAACGCCCTCGTCGTCCGATTGCTTCCCGCCGCCGTTCACTCCCCGCGAACAACCCGGTGCAGGGCGGCGCGCAGCCGTTGCGCGTCATCATCGGCCAGCGGCGCCAGCAGGAGCGCCTCGGCCTGCCTCGTGACCTCTTCGCCCGCCTCGCGGACCCGCTCCCCTTCGGCGGTCAGCGTCACCAGCCGCTTCCGGCGGTCGCCCGGCGCGACCTCGCGCCGGACCAGCCCCTTGGCCTCCAGCTCGTCGACGAGCGCGACCATTGTCGTCCGGTCGATGCCGAGGCGGGCCGCGCCGTCCTGCTGGGACAGGGCCGGCCCCTCGCCGAACAGCGTGAGCAGCGCGAGCTGGCGCCCGGTGATCCCGAGCGGCGCGTACAGCGGCTCGGCCAGCTCGGCCAGCCGCAGCTGGGCGTGCTTGAGCAGGTAGCCGAGCCGGCGGGTGACGGCTCCGAGGTCACTGGACACGCGAGAACTCTACACTTACGCTGATCGTCAGTCTTACTGATGATTTGTCACACTGATAATCAGGAGTACCTATGACCACGATCGGGCTGAAGCCACCCCAGCAGCACATCGGCGTCGGCGCACTCCGCGAGATCTGGGCCATCGCCGACGACGCCGGTTTCGACGGCTGCTGGGTGTTCGACCACCTCGCCCCGATGGGCCGCGACCGCACCGGCGACGTCTTCGACGGCTGGAGCCTCCTCGCGGCGATGGCCGAGGCGACGAAGCGCGTCCGGATCGGCTGCCTGGTGTCGGGCACCACCAACCGCCACCCGGGCACGCTCGCGAAGATCGCCGCGACCGTCGACCACCTGTCCGGCGGCCGGCTCGACGTCGGCCTCGGCGCGGGCGGCGACGCGCTCACCGACGCGATGATGGGCACCCCGACGCCGCCGGCCGTCGAACGCGTCGAAAGACTCGCCGAGACCTGTGAAATCCTCGGTCTGTTGTGGACGCACGGAGAAACCGATTACCGCGGCCGCCACTACACCCTGACCGGCGCGGTCAGCGATCCGAAGCCGCAGCAGGCGAAGCCGCCGTTGTGGCTGGGCAGCAGCGGCGAGAAGCTCGGCCTGCGGGTGGTCGCGTCGCACGCCGACGTGTGGCTCAACGCGGCCCTGCCGGGCACCGAAATCGCCGAACTGCAGCGGCTTTCCCGCGTCCTCGACGAGCACTGCGCGGCGGTGGGCCGCGACCCGGCGACGATCCGCCGCGCCACGCAGTTCCGCCTGCCGTCCGATCCGGACACCGCGCTGCGGCTCGCCCGGAGCCACCTGGAGGCGGGGTTCACGGAGCTGGTCCTGATGGCGACCGGCCACGACGACCCGGTGAAGGCGGCCGAGGCGGCCGCGGAACTGCTCCCCCGCCTGCGGGAGCTGGGTTGAGGGCCCACGGACGATGCCGGGTTCGGCGCACCTCCGCGGCGTGCCACAACGCCGGGGCGACGCCCCCACCACCGATGAGCCCCGCTGAACTCGGCCACCAGCCCACGGCATAGCGACGCCGTCTTGCCCGGTGAAAGCCCGGCTGAACTCGGCCGCCGTCCCACCGGCGCAAGCGGCGTGCCCCGGCCGAACCTGGCCACCAGCCCACGGCAAAGCAACGCCGTCTTGCCCGGTGAGAGCCTGCCTGAACCGGGCGGTCGGCGACGATTCCGGCGTGCTCGGTAGCCTGGCCGGGTGGGAACGGAGGTGGGCCGGGCGCCCGCATGGCGGCGCGCGGCACGGCTCTTCACGGCACCCGCGAGCACCCTCGAACGCGCACCCCTGCGCTGGGACCTGGGTTTTTACCTCGCCTGCCTGGCCTTCGCGCTGCCGACCGCGCTCGTCTCGGAGTTCTACGGCTATCGCGCCTGGGGGAACTTCGCGACCGTCGCGTACGGCTTCGGCGTGCTGCACAGCGCGTGGCTGCTGTGGGCGGCGCGGAAAGGCCGTACGCCGCACGGGGTGCTCGGCTCACGCTGGTGCGGGATCGCCGCCGTCGCCCTGTTGGCAATGATCCTTCCGTTGGCAGTTCTGGTGATTCGCCGACTGACCGGAGTGGACTGGCTGGTCACGCCGGTCTCGTGGGCCGCGCAGCCCGAGGTCTGGGTGATCGAGCGCTCGGCGGATCTGCTGCTGCACCACGGAACCCCGTACGTCGACGTCACCGCGCTCGGGCGGGCGCCGGTGGTCAACGACTACACCCCCTACGGGCCGGTGATGACCGTCTTCGGCCTGCCGCGCGCGCTGTTCGGCGGCACGCCGCTGACGAACGCGCTCACCGACGCCCGCTGGATGTTCGCCCTCGCCGCCTGCGTGTGCGTGCTGGGCACGCTGAAGCTGCTGAAGTGGCCGAAGGTCCCGGTGGGCGCCGCACAGCTCGCGCTCGCCTGCCCGCTCACCGCGCTGACCTGGGCCGTCGCCGGCCCTGACCTCGCGATCGTCGGGCTGCTCGTGCTTTCCTGCGCGCTGGCCGCCACCGGGCGGATCGCCTGGTCGGGGCTGGTGCTGGCGCTCGTGATCAGCGCGAAGCTCATCGTCGCGCCCGCGGCCGCGGTGCTGGCGGTGTTCGTGCTGGTACGGCGGGGGAAGGGGCTCGACTGGCCCGCGCTGGGACGGTTCGCGTCCGCGCTGGTGGCGACGACGGCCGCGCTGCACCTGCCCGTCTACCTGGTGGATCCGGCGGCGTTCGTCGAGCACGTCTTCCGCTTCCCGCTGGGGATGGGCGTCGTGCGGTCGCCCGCGGCGAGCCCGCTGCCGGGCCACCTGATCGCCGAGACCGGGAAGTTCGGCCAGGTGGCGGCGTTCGTGCTCCTCGGCGCCGCGGCCGTGGCCGTGCTGGTCTGGCTGGTGCGCCGGCCCCCCGCGAACGGCTCCGGCGCAGTCCTGCGCATCGCCGTCGGACTCGGCGCGTTGATCCTGCTCACCCCGGCCACCCGCTACGGCTACCTGGTGTATCCCCTGGTCCTGCTCGGGGCGTACCTGGCGTTCCTGGCGGCCGAAGATCCCGCTGCGCCCCCCGCGCAGCAGTCCGCGATTACTTCTTCTTGACCCTGGTGGCCCCGCCGCGCCCCCGCAGCTGGACTCCGGACTCCGACAGCACCCGGTGCACGAACCCGTAGGACCGGCCCGTCGACTCCGCGAGGGCCCGGATGCTCGAGCCCTTCTCGTATTTCTTCTTCAGGTCAGCGGCCAGCTTGTCGCGCGTGTTGCCGGTGATCCGCGCGCCTTTCTTGAGATCAGCCACGTCGATCGCCTTCCCGCCGAGAGTGTTCTGGGCCACATATCGGCCCCTGCCGGGGCAATGATCGAACACTGAGCGCCGGATTGCCAGACGACAGACGTAAAACGACCGAAATTGCGATCACATTGGGCCATTCCAGTGCCGGGCGGTAGTGATCTTGCACCCGAATGGACGCATCGATCACGCAAGCTGGACAAGTTCCAGATAGTCCGCCGACCAGTGGTCCTCGGTGCCGTCGGGCAGCAGGATGACCCGCTCCGGCTCCAGGGCCTCGACCGCGCCGGGGTCGTGCGTGACCAGTACGACGGCGCCCGCGAAGCTGCGCAAAGCGTCCAGGACCTGGGCACGGCTGGCCGGGTCCAGGTTGTTCGTCGGCTCGTCGAGCAGCAACACGTTGGCAGCGCTGGAGACCAGGCCCGCGAGCGCGAGCCGGGTCTTCTCGCCGCCGGAAAGCGTGCCGGCCGGCTGGTCGAGCTGTTCGCCGGTGAAGAGGAACGAGCCGAGCAGGTTCCGCAACTCCTGAGCACCGGTGTCCGGCGCGAGGTGTCGGATGTTTTCCCACACCGACGCATCATGATCAAGAGTTTCGTGTTCCTGTGCGTAATAGCCCAAACGCATTCCGTGACCCGGAACGACGGAACCGGTGTCCGGAGTTTCCATTCCGCCGAGCAGCCGGAGCAAAGTGGTCTTTCCCGCGCCGTTCAACCCGAGCACGACCACCTTCGACCCGCGGTCGACCGCGAGATCGACGCCGGTGAAGATTTCCAGTGAGCCGTACGACTTCGAGAGCCCCTCGGCGGTGAGCGGGGTCCGGCCGCAGGGCGCGGGCTCGGGGAACTTGATCCGGGCGACCTTGTCGGCCTGCCGGGTGTCCTCGAGCGAGCTCAGCATCTGCTCGGCGCGGCGGGCCATGTTCTTGGCCGCCACGGCCTTCGTCGCCTTCGCGCCCAGCTTCGCGGCCTGCGCCTGCAGAGCCGACGCCTTCTTCTCGGCGTTGGCTCGCTCGCGGCGGCGGCGCTTCTCGTCGGTCGCGCGCGCGTCGAGGTAGCGCTGCCAGCCCATGTTGTACAGGTCGAGCTCGCCGCGCGTGGCGTCGAGGAACCACACCTTGTTGACGACGTCGGCCAGCAGCTCGACGTCGTGGCTGATCACGACCAGGCCGCCGTCGTGCTGCTTGAGGAACCCGCGCAGCCAGTTGATGGAGTCGGCGTCGAGGTGGTTGGTCGGCTCGTCGAGCAGCAGGATCGTCTCGGACTTGCCGCCGGCCCCGGCTTCGGCCGCGGCGAACAGGATCCGCGCCAGCTCGACGCGGCGGCGCTGGCCGCCGGAAAGCGTCTGCAGCGTCTGCGCGAGGATCCGGTCGGCGAGGCCGAGGTTCGAGCAGATCCGCGCGGCTTCGCTCTCCGCGGCGTACCCGCCGAGGGACGCGAAGCGCTCCTCGAGCCGGGCGTAGCGGTTGATGGCCTTGTCGCGCGCGGCGTCGTCGACCAGCTCGGCCATCGAGGCCTGAGCCTTCTCCATGTCGCGCATCAGCTTGTCGAGGCCGCGCGCGGAGAGCACGCGGTCCTTCGCGGTGACCGAAAGATCACCTTCGCGCGGGTCCTGCGGCAGGTAGCCGAGCTCGCCGGTGCGGCGGACCTCGCCGGCGTGCGGCTCGCCTTCGCCGGCGAGGACCTTCAGCGAGGTGGTCTTGCCCGCGCCGTTGCGGCCGACGAGGCCGATGCGGTCGCCGGGCTGGATGCGGAGGGTGGCGCCGTCGAGCAGGATGCGCGAACCGGCGCGCAGCTCAAGGCCAGTGGCCGTGATCAAGGAAGACTCCCGTGGAAAGGGGGCGTACAGAGGGACAGTGCCTACCAGTCGACCAAGGCAGGCGGCTACTCGGCTCGTTCGTCCGGCAGCGGCGTCACTCCAGCTGGATATCCACGGAACCCAGTGTACGGGGCGCTGTCGACAGGATTTTCCGGACGTGTGCGGTCTCACCCGTCGCGCAGGGTGATCCGCACGGCGATGGCCCGTCTGGCCGCCTCGTCGAGGACCGCGCGACTGGGCTCCCCGATCTCCAGCACGCGGGGTTCGGCGCGGTCGAACAGCGGAGCCAGCCGACGGTCCGCGCGCAGCTCGTCGAGGGCCCGCCGGTCACCGCCGAGCACCACGGCGTCCACTTCGGACAGCAGCGGCACGAGCACTTCGAAGACGTCCTGGGCGGCCGCCTGCACCGCCTGCCGGGCCTGTCCGCCGCGACGGCGCGCGAAGCGCTGCTGCGACCAGCCGCCCGCGGCGGAACGGCCCTGCACGAGCCGGCGGTCCGTGCGGGAGAGCTCGATCCGGCCGTTCCACGCGACGCCGACGCTGTGCGCGCCCCGCCGGAGGAGCACGAGCGCGATCCGGCGGGGCACCAGTGCGTGCGCGACGAGCGCGTCGACGACCAGGCCGTCGTAGGTGCCCGGCGGCGCTTCCAGCGGTCCGAACGGGACGGTCGCGGTCGCCGAGGCGCCGTCGGCCGCCGCCGCGCGGACCGCGTACGCGGCGACCTCGGTCGTCACGACACCGTCGTGCCGCGCGGAGAAGCGGTCGAACCAGCCGGCGAGGCGGTCCGGCGGCACCTCCACCGCGCGACCGCCACCCGCGACCTGCCGTGGCTTCGCCATGGAAAAAACGGTACGGGGCCGCCGCGTCACCGCGACGGCCCCCGTTCGGGTTGTTCGGTTCAGCGAGGAGCGTTACAGCGGGTGCACCGGGCCGTTGTTCGTGTAACCCCGCACGTTCGACGGCGCGCCGGGCGCCGGGGGCTGCACGAACCCGTTGATGTGCAGGGCGACCGAGCGGATCGAGCCGACGTCGCCGCCGGCCGCGTCCACCACGAAGAACGTCCAGGTGCCGTCGACGGCCGCGCCGGTCAGGTTGCCGGTCAGCGACTGCGTCGGGCGCCAGGTGCCGGTGAACGGCGCGTTGGCCGAAGTCACCGTGCTGAACGCGGCCGCGGCGGTGTCGGCGAAGACGACCTGGCAGAAGTTCTTGCCGGAGCCGCCGTTGCGCTGGAACACCGTCGCCTTGGCACCCGAGGGCGCGGTCAGCGTGCCGACCAGGTCACCGACGTAGGAGTGGTTGAGCCCCACCGTCGTCGAGGTCGGATCGGTGCTGCAGGTGGTGCCGTCGACGGAGAACGTCACCTTGGACGCGCGGCCGACCCCGGTGACCGGGATGGTCACCGACGCGCCGACCGGGCTGTTGTCCGGGATCGCCACCGGCGCCCCGGTGTAGGCGAAGGTCTGCGCGACCGGCGACGGGGTGCCGACCGGCAGCGAGAACGTCGACGTCGTCGGCGAGTGCGCGCCGGCGAAGGTGACGCGGGCGTTCAGCACCACCGGCACGCCGAGCTGCTGCGTCGCCGGCACGGTGATGGTGAAGTCGTTGACGCCGGTCTGCCCCGGGCTGATGGTGCCGTAGGACTTGGACCGCGGCGCCACCGTGACACCCGGGGTCGGGCTGGTGAGCACGACGCTGGTGGACACCGCGGTGCCGTCACCGTCGTTGGTCACCGGCAGCGTCACCTTGGCCGTGTCGCCCGGGTCGAGCGACGAGCCGCCGTCGGCCGGGGTGACGGTCGGCTGCTTGGCCACCGCGAGCGGCTGCGGGCTGGCGCCGGTGTAGGCGAGCACCTTGTCCGCGAGGATGACGCCGGCGCCGGTGAAGTTGTCGCGGCCGGGGGCCTCGATGTCGACCGCCGTGTTGAGCAGTGCTTCACGGACCTCCGACGGCGGCAGGCCGGGGTTGCCCGAGAGGACCAGCGCCGCGATGGCGCCGGCGTGCGGGGCGGCGGCCGAGGTGCCGAAGAACGGGCTGAAGCCGGTGACGCTGGTCTTCACGCCGTCGGCCGCGGTGATCTCCGGCTTGTTCCGGACCTCGCCGCCGGTCGAGGAGACGTTGCCCGGGGTGATCGGGGTGCCGTCGGCTTCGTAGAACATGCGCCGCGGCCCGTCCGAGGTGAACCGCTCGGCCTTCGACGCGCCGCTGAACGAACCGGGGTACGGGCCGGCCGGGTTGGCCGGGTCACCCGGCTCGAGGGGACGGCCGAACGCCGCCGCCGCGGGCGTGGCCGCGACGCTGAAGGCGTCCCGCGCGGCCGAGTGGCCGACCGTCACGCCCGGGGTGTTGTAGGCCTTGAGGCCGTCCGCCGAGTCCTTGAACCGGCCGCGCAGCGCGGACAGCGACAGGTAGCGGTTCTGCCCCGAGAACTTCACGACGGCCAGGCGCAGCCCGGTGCCGCCGAAGGCCGGCGTCTGCAGGATTTCGTACGGGTCCTGGGTGCCGTCCTGGACGTTCTGGCTGAAGCTGACCACGGCGCCCGCGGAGTTGAGCAGGTAGAGGTCGTAGTCGTTGGCCGAGTGGCCGAGCGGGTCGGACCAGTGCAGCGTCACGGGTACGCCGGCCGAGGACGCGTCGGAGATGGGCTCGTAGATCTGGTTGCCCGCGGCGCCGGCGAAGTTGTGCGCGGCACCGGCGAACTTGCCGACCGACTTGCCCGAGTCGACGAAGTCGCCTTCCCAGTGGGCGGCCGTGCCGTCGGCGACGTTGCCCTCGTTGCCCGCCGAGGAGAAGTACAGCGCGCCGTTCGCGGTCACGTCGTTCACGGCCTGGGCGATGATCCAGTCCTGGAACGGGGATTCCTTGAAGTAGATGACGTCGTCGACGATGACGTCGCAGTGCGATTCGAAGCGCAGCTTGCGGATGTTGTCGGCGAAGCTGGCGTCGGAGTTGAACGCCGAGGCGAAGCCGAGCTTCGCGTTGGGCGCGAGGTCGTGGATGATCTCGAGCATCGCGGTGCCCTCGTCGCCTTCACCCTCCTGGCCGGCGATGACGTCGACGTCCGGCGGGAGCTCGCCCTTGGCGACCGAGGAGGCCAGGGAGTCGACGCCGTCGGACAGGGCGCACGCCTTGACGCCGACGCCGGTGACGCCGAACTGCTGACGGGCGATGTCGGCGTTGTGGGCGCGGTCGCCTTCGCTGGTGAGGGTCGCGGCGGCGGCGGCACTGCTGCGCTGCGACTTGGCGGAAACCGCCTTCTGCAGCTCGCCCGCGATGCGGTCGGCCTTCTGCTGCTTGGTTTCGGTCTTCGCGGGCGTGGTCGAGGGGGTGGCCAGCTCGTGGGCGGTCATCGCCCCGTCGGCCTGTTCGATGCGCTGGACGTCACCGCGGGCGGCGATCTCGCTGACCTTGGCCACCGGGACCTCGGCGCGGATGCTGGCGTACCGGTCCGACACGGCGCGGATGCCCGCTCCGGCCTTGGTGAGCGAGGAGACGAGGTCCGGCGAGACCTTGCTCGCGCGGATGTCGACGAGGGCGGTCCCGGCGGACGAGACGCCCGACTGGAGCGCGTTCAGCTGCTTTCCCAGGCCCTTTTCGGCGACCAGCAGCTTGCTGTCTACTTTGGACTCGGTGGCGGTGCGGCCCGCCTTGACCGCCTGCAGGGCGGCGATCTGCTGTTGCGCGGTTTCGCTGAAGGTGTCCGGTGTGGACGCGGTGGCGGCGCCCGCGGCGGGCGGCGACACCAGGCCGAGGGCGGCGAGCAGTGCCGCGGCCCCGGCGGTGAGCACGGTGGTTCTCGATCTCGTGGAACGGGTACGACGCACGTGCGCCTCCGATTCTCCAGGCGCGTGCCCCGACTCACGCTGACCGACGCCGGTGATCACCGGCTGGATCAAGCTAAGTACGGTGAGTTCTCCGTAAAAAGCGGCCGTTGGAGTGACAAAGGACGGATAATTTCCCCAACCGGCCGGAGGTCGTAGGCCGTTCAGCGCAACGGTGAATTTCCCACCGGACAGCTACAGGACAAACGAGTCCGACCACGGCTGCGCGGCCCGGCCCGACAGCGCGTCCAAAAGGGTCACGGCCTGCTTGTCCGTCAACGAAGCCACGAAGTCCACCACCGCGCGGCCCCGCGCGAGGCCGCGCACCGCGTCCGCGCCGGTCACCGGCTCCCCCGTCGCGCCGATCAGCAGTTCGGGCGCCGTCCGCGCCAGCTCCGTGTACTCGGCATGCGCCAGCTCGACGAGGTCGTGCAGCCGCCGCGGCAGCCGGGAAACCTCGTCGCGGTCGAGCAGCCACGCGTCGAGCGCGTCGACCAGGCTCGACACCACCCCGGCCTGGCCGCGCTGGTGCAGCGCCAGGTCCGGCCGCAGCAGCACGAACCGGCGGTGCACGAACTTCAGCACCTGGACCTCGTGCCACTGCGCGGGCCGCAGCGACACGTGCCCGGTGCGCGTGGACGGCGACGCCAGCACGAACACGCCGTCGACGAGCCGGGACGTCCAGTTCGCGGAGAACGCCGCCGTCGCCTGCTCGGCCTCGATCGAGCCGTCGAACTCGGCCGCGAGCAGGCCGTCCACCAGCTCCGCGCGCACCCGCGCGACCGCGGCGGCGAACGCGTCGTCGTCGACGATCCACGCGTCCTTCACGTGCATGCGGCGGCGAAGGCGTTCCAGCGACCGGCCGGGCCGGCGCAGCCCGGCGTGCAGGGTTTCGTCGTCGAGCGCGGCCAGTTCGCCCGCGTGCTCGAGCCACTGCCCCAGCTCGGCCGCGACGGGCGCGTGCTGCAGGACGCCGATGCGGTGGAAGTCCTGGAGGTCGTGGATGGCGTAGGCGATGTCGTCGGCGGTGTCCATCACGGACGCTTCGACGGTCTGCTGCCAGCCTTCGAGGCGGCCCGCGAAGGCCGCGCGCGCCTGCTCGAAGTCGTCGAGTTCGGTGGCGTAGGCGGAAAACTTGGCCGCGCCGGTGCCGGGCGCCCCGTCCGGCTCGCCGGCGCCGCGGGGCGGCACGGCCATCGCGGACGGGTGCGGCGCCGGGTGGTGCAGCCGCAGCCACGGGTACTTCAGCACGGCCGCACGTACCGCGGCGGTCAGGTCGAGCCCGATCGCCGACGGCCCGCGCACGTCGGTCGTGGTGAGGATGCGGAAGGTCTGCGCGTTGCCCTCGAAGCCGTCGGCGAGGCCGAAGCGGTGCCGGGCGATGCGGTCGAGCGTCTGCTCCCCGAGGTGCCCGAACGGCGGGTGCCCGAGGTCGTGGGCGAGCGCCGCGGCCTCGGCGACGTCGGGGTCGCAGCCACCCAGCTTATCGGCGAGACCGGCGTCGGTCCCGGCGGTGATCCGCTCGGCGATGGCCCGCGCGACCTGCGCGACCTTCAGGCTGTGGGTCAGCCGGTTGTGCAGCAGCCCGGCACCGCCGGCGCTGACCACCTGCGTCACCCCGCCGAGCCGGGCGAAGAACGGCGACGCGGCGATCCGGTCGCGGTCGATCCGGAACGGGCTGGTCGCCAGGTCGGTGAACCCACCGACGTTCGCCACGGGATCCCGCCGCGCGGCCCGCGGGTCGGTCTGCTCGCTGCCCTGATCCATGCGCCCGACCCTATCCGGAGGTGCCGCGACCGGCCGCCGAGACCGTGTCGACCCTCCCATCACGCATGATGCCCCTCCAATCACGCGAGATGCCCGCCCCATCACGAGTGATGCCCGTCTGATCACACGTGAAGCCCGCCCCACCACGCGTCAGGCCGCTCGGCGTCCGTGCACGGACGGGTCACAACCGTGATCGGAGAGGCATCTCGCGTGACTGCGGGGGCATCTCGCGTGATCGGAGGGGCATCACTCGTGATCAGGGGGACGACACGGCGTCAGGTCTGTGGCGGGGTCGTGTAGGCCTTCAGGGTCCGGTCGGCGGCCGTGCGGGCCTGGGACGGGTCCGCGCCCGCCGCGACGTCGGCCGCGTACCAGGCCTCGCCCGATGCCGTCATGAACTCGATGCCCTCCGGGGACATCATCCAGGACATCGCCGCTTCCGGGTCGACCGCCGAACCCGCGGACAGGTGCAGGACCAGGCCGACCAGCGCGCCGTCCCAGCCGATGCCGACCGCGCCCGGGCCGAACTCGTCCCAGCGGTCGTCGACGTGCGCGACGTGCTCCAGCTCGAACCGGGTGCCCTCGCCCTCGGGCGTGAGGCGGACCTCGATCCAGCTGACGTTGCCGCCGAACTCCCAGGTCGCGGCGAAGCTCTTCGGCGGGTCGCAGCGTTCGACCGTGCCGCCCGCGTTGCCCTCGAACTGGTACTTCCCGCCCGGTTTCAGGTCGCCGGAGACCGGCAGGAACCAGCGCGGGATGCGCTCGGGGTTCGTGCAGGCGTCCCACAGGTCGTCGAGGTCGGTGTCGTAGACCTGGCTGATCGTCAGGACGCGCGCCTCCTTGCCCTCCAGCACGCGGTCGCCGAGCGTCCGCCGGACGGCGCTGATCTGGTGGCTGACGTCGATCACGGGGAGTCTCCTTGGTTCAGTCGCCGTTCGCGCTTGCCGCGGGCGATTTCGGTGGCCAGGGCGTCCAACGGCGGGGTCCAGTACCGGCGGAACCGGCCCAGCCAGTCGTCGACGTCCTGCAGGGGGGCGTGCCCGACCGCGTACAGCCGCCGCGTCCCGTCCTGCCGGACGACCGCGAAGCCGTTTTCGCGAAGCACCTTCAAGTGCTGGGACACCGCGGGCTGCGAGATGCCGAACTCGGCCCGGATCACCTCGGTCACCGCGCCGGCGGCCCGCTCGCCGTCGGCCAGCAGCTCGAGGATCCGGCGGCGGACCGGGTCGCCGAGGACGTCGAACGCGTGCACCTCGTCAAGCTACAAGCCGCTACTTATATAAGTCAACACTGAACAAGTGGCCGACGTCACCGCGTGTTAGCCCGATGTGGGTAATGGCGGTGAACATCAGTCGACATCCGTTTCGTTTCGCCGGGCGACCCGCGACGATCGGGGCGTGAAGTCGCCACGCGCGGTCCGCTTCGCCTACCAGCCGCTGTACAGCCTCCACACGGGAGGCGTCGTGGCTCACGAAGCGCTGGCCAGGCCGGGCCAGGGCACCGTCCCCGAACTGCTGGCGCAGGCGCGCCGCGACGGCCGGCTCGCCGACGTCGACCTCGGGCTCGCGATCGCCGCCGTCCGGCAGGCCGAGTCGCCGCTCCCCCTGCACCTCAACCTCTCCGCCCGCACGCTCGCCGCACCACAGGCCATGTACGAAGACCTGCTGGAAGAGCTCGGCGACGCCGGTCGCCGCACCCGCGACGTCGTCCTCGAGATCGGCCCGCCGTTCGCCGCGGTGCCCGCCGACCGCGCGCTCGCCGGGATGCGGGCGCTCACCGAGCACGGCTTCCGGCTCGCGCTCGACGGCCTCGGCCGCGGCGACCTGCCGCTCGGCCTGCTCGTCGAGGCACCGATCGACCTGGTCAAGCTCGACCGCACGGTGCTGCGCGGGCTGCCGGACGAGCCGGCGTCGGCCGCGCTCGTCGAGGCCCTGCTGCACTACACCAACCGCACCGGCACCCGGCTGGTCGCGACCGGCGTCGAGACCGACGCCCAGCTCGACGCCGTCCGCGGCCTCGGCATCCGGATCGCCCAGGGCAACCTGCTCGCCCCGCCGACCGCGGCCGGCCCCGCGCCGGCGCTGCTCACGCGGACCCACACCACCACGCGCGCGCCCGGTCCGGCGCAGTGCGTCGGCGACTTCCTGCGCCCCGCCACGACGCTGCCGGAGACGGCCACCTGCGACGACGTCCGCGAGAAGCTCGCCTCGGCCGACGCGCCCTCGGGCGTCGTCGGGGTCGACGAGCTGAACCGGCCGCGCTGGTCGGTCGACCGGACGCGGTTCCTGGTCGCCGTCACGGGGCCGTACGGGCACGCGCTGCACGCGAAGCGCCCGGCGGCGCGGCTCGCCGACACCCCGCACACGATCGAGGCCCGCGCGGGCGCGATGGAGTTCCTCGAGCTGGTCACCGACGCCGACTGGGGCCGCACCGGCGACGACGTCGTCGTGGTCGACGACGTCGGCCGCTGCCTCGGCGTGGTACTGGTGACCGAAGTGGTGCGCGGCGTGGCCGAAGCGAAGGTCGAAGCCGCGGCGTCGCTGAACCCGCTCACGCGGTTGCCGGGCAGCGACACGGTCGCGCGCGACGTCGCCCGCCGGATCACGATCGGTGAGCCGTTCGTCGCCGGGTGGCTGGACATCGACTCCTTCAAGGCGGTCAACGACACGGCTGGCTTCGCCGCGGGCGACGACCTGATCCGCGAACTGGGCGGCGCGCTCACGGAGCTGACCGGCCGGCTGCGGCGGCTGCGGGTGAGCCACGTCGGCGGCGACGACTTCCTGGTGGTCTGCGACGTCGACGAGATCGCGACGGTGGCGGGCGCCCTGCTGGACCGCCGCTGGTCGGCGGACGGCATGCCGGTGACGGTCTCCCTGGCGACCCTGGTCTGCGCGAGCGGCTCGATCCGCTCGTACCAGGAGGCGTCCCGGCTGCTGGCCCCGCTGAAGAAGCGCGCGAAGGCGGTGCCGGGATCGAGCTGGGTGCTCGGCCGCCCGGGCTCGAACCGCGTCGAAGTGCTGCGCGGTATCGGGACGAGGGGCCTGCAGGCCGCGGCGGGCTAGAAGTACTCGCGCAGGTAGCCCGCGAAACGCTCGTCGACCTCCGCCGCGGTCAGGCCGAACTCTTCGAGGGTGTACCGGTGGGCCGGTTTCCGCTCGCCCGAACGGCTTTCGCCGTGCAACGCGGTCATCGCCGCGCGGGCCTCCGGGGTGAGGGTCAGTCCGAAGTGGTCGTACACAGTGGACACCGTCCCGATCGGGTCCGCCACGAAATCCTCGTACGCCACATCGCAGAACTGGGCCGCGTCGTAGCGGGTGCGGGCTTCGCGGAACTCGTCGGCGCCACGGCCCCACAGCTCCAGCTGGCTTCGGCCGATCACCTCGCCGCGGAACTTCGTCGACCAGCCGTCCGCGGCCTTTTCGGCGAGGCTGCACATCGAGCCCATGATCGTCCGCGGTGCGCGGTGCGTCTGGATCACCAGCGCGTCCGGGTAGGCCGCCATCAGCGCGTCCAACGCGAAGAGGTGGCTGGGGTTCTTCAGCACCCAGCGCTTGCCCGCGTCCGGCAGCCCGATGAGCTGCAGGTTCCGCCGGTGCCGGGCGTACGCGTCCGTCCAGTCCTGCTTCGCGAGCCACCGCGAGTAGCGGGGCACGTGCGCGAGGCACTCGAACGACAGCGACCGCATCGACTGGCGCAGCAGCTGCCAGCACTCCTCCACCTGGTCGGCGGACATGTGGTGCACGCCCATGAACTCCGGGTGCTCGACGTGGTGGCGTTCGTACCCGGCCTGGATCCCCTGGAACACCGGGTTCTCCGCCCACGTCTCACGCGGCGGCCGCGGCTGCGGGACCTCCGCGAGCCACACCTCCAGGCCCTGGTGCCCGGGGTCCTCGGCGAGCAGCCGGTGCAGCGCCGTCGTGCCGGTGCGGGGCAGGCCGGTCACGAAGACCGGCCGTTCGATGGGCACCGACGCGGACTCCGGGTGCTGCTTCCAGCCCGCCTCGCTGAGCAACCGCGCCACGAGCGCGCCGCGCAGCATCGCGCGGTGCACCTTGTTGCCGAACAGCGTCAGCTCCTCGTCGGCGTCGTAGGACTCCAACAGCACGCGCAAGCCTTCGACGTACTCGTCGCCGCCGAAGTCGTCGAGCCCGGTGAGCTTCGTGGCCGACGCGTGCAGGTCCTCGACGGTGCCGACGTCTTCCCGGCCGGGGAGCATGGATCCTCCTAGTGGTGGTACTCGCCGCCGTTGACGTCGAGGCACTGCCCGGTGATCGCCCGCGCCATCGGCGAGGCGAGGAACACCACGGCGTCGGCGATCTCGTCGGGTTCCGGCAGCTTCCGCAGGTCTATTGTGGACGCCGTTTCGGCGTACACCTCTTCCGGCGTGATGCCGCGTTCCTTGGCCAGGTAGGTGAAGTACCACTTCAGGTTCGGCGCCCAGATGTAGCCGGGCGCGACGGTGTTGACGCGCACGCCGTCCGGCCCGAGTTCAGTCGCGAGGCTCTGCGAAAGCGACAGCAACGCCGACTTGGCCATCTTGTAGGCGCCGAACGTCCGCCGTGAATGCCGGAGCACCGCGGAGTTGATCATCACCAGCGAGCCCTTGCTCTCCTTGAGCGCGGGCAGGAACAGCCGGGTCAGCCGCAACACCGAGATCCCGGCCGTCTCGAACCCGGCCCGGACGGCGTCGAGGTCCACAGTGGCCAGATCGGTCAGCGGCGGCACCGCGAAGGCGTTGTGCACCACGGCGTCCACGCGGCCGAACGCCTCGACCGCCGCACTCACGAGGTTCGCCGCGGAGTCCTCGTCGTCGATGTCGGTCCGGACCGCGACGACCCGGCGGCCGAGATCCGTGATCTCCTTCGCGACCTCGGTCAGCCGCGACTCGGTGCGCGCGGCGACCACGACGTCCGCGCCGGCCATCGCGCTCCGCACCGCGATCGACCGGCCGAGTCCCGGGCCGATGCCGGAAACGACGACGACCTTGTCCCGCAGCAGGCTCTCCACGCTCACCCCAGCATCCGGGCGGCGACGGCGTCCTGCCGCGCCGCGATCCGCGCCGCCCACTCGGCCGGCGTCACGCGTGCGTCGTCGTAGTACGGCAACCGGTCCGGCAGTTCGTCCACTTTGACCACCTCGACGACCGGCCCGTCAGCCGGACCGAGGTCGCGGGCGAGGCGCTGCCAGCGGATCTGGACGTAGCCGCGGTCGTGGCCGGTGCGCTCCAGCCAGTTCGCCACGCCGGGGTCGCGCTCGCTGATGACGAACCGGATCCTGCCGTCCGGGTCGACGCGCGCCTGGTCGGCGGTGAGGCTCGTCTGGTGGTTGATGTAGTCGAGCGAGACGTACCAGAGGCTGCCGAGCTGGATGCCCTGGTAGGGCGCGTCCGCGCAGCGTGGCACGGTGACGACCATCGCCTCCTCCTCGCCGAGCTCGTAGTGCCCGGCCGAGGAGAACTGCGTGGTCAGCCCGCCCGGCGTCGAGCGCGGCTCGGTCATCGTGTTCACCGGCAGGTTGTCGTAGAACCACTTCGGGAAGGCGAGGAACGTCTTGAGCCGGCTCAGGAGGATCTTGCCGGTGACGCCGTAGCGCTTGGCCATGGCCGACCGGTCCGGCACCGGCGGCGCCTGGCCCGCCGTGTCGACGCACCGGATGCGGATCTCGCCGCGCTTCTCGGTCGCCCAGTCACTGTGGACCTCGCGGACCACGAGCATCGACGAGCCCTCGCCGAGGACGAAGTAATTCGGTCCCGGGTTCTCGCGAGCCGGGCCGAAGCGCAGTTCGAAGCGCCCGTCGGGACCGATTTCGAGGGCGCGGTCGTCGAACGCGGCGAGGCTGTCGGGCACCACCACCGGCGAGTAGTCGCCGTTGAGGATCTGGAAGCTCAGGTCGGCGGTGGTCCCGCGGACACCGGTCACGACGTACTCGCGGTCGGCGCGGATGTTCGCGTTGAAGTAGAGCGTGTCCGGGTTGTCCAGGCCCATCTTCGTGTACGGCCCGGTGGACGCGGTGAAGTACGGGAAGTCGCGCTGGTAGGCCCAGGCCATCTGCAGCGACGCACGGATGCTGCCGGCGAGGTAGTCGTAGCCCTCCAGGAGGCCCAGCTCGGTCTGCGCGGGAGGGGCCGCGGCGATCAGCTTCTCGGCCTCGGCGATCGCGTCGGCGAACGGCCGCGTCAACGAGAACTCGTTCTCGATCATGCGGGCACGGCCCAGCGGTTGGCGAGCAGCCGGAAGCCGGGGTCCTTCGCCCACGACTGCATCGACTCGTAGGTCCGGACGTACCCGATGTGCGTCGTCCGCCAGGCGCCGTCGGCCTCGCGGCGGTAGGTGTCCTCGTAGAACGCGGCACCCTCGATGATCACCTTGTGCTCGGGCACGATGACCTTGTCGGTGAACGCCCAGCGCCCGGTCGCGGTGTCGCCGTCGACCTCGATCTCGGGCTGACCTGCGTGGTGCACGGTGATGATGCCGTTGCCGAGGCTCTCGGTGAGGAACGCGACGATGGCGTCACGCCCTTCGAAGTGCTTGCCCTCCTCACCGGTCGCGCGGGTCCCGTAGTCGGCCGTGGCGTCGGCGGTGAACGTGTCGGCGACTTCGTCCCACTGCTTCAGGTCGACCGCGCGGAGGTAGCGGTACTTCAGCCGGCGGATCTCTTCGAGTACGACCAGGTCCATCGTCCTAGGGTCTCGCACCGCTTGACCGATGACAAGAACATGTTCTACTTTTTTCCGGTGTCCGTGGCTTATGAGCTGTCGCACCTGGCCGCGCTCGAAGCGGAGGCCGTGCACGTCTTCCGCGAAGTCGCGGCGACCTTCGAACGTCCGGTGCTGCTCTTCTCCGGCGGCAAGGACTCGGTGGTGATGCTGCACGCCGCCGCGAAGGCGTTCTGGCCGGCGCCGCTGCCCTTCCCCGTGCTGCACGTCGACACCGGCCACAACTTCGACGAGGTGCTGCGCTTCCGCGACGAGACCGTCGCCGCGCTGAACCTGCGCCTCGAAGTGGCGAGCGTGCAGGACGACATCGACGCCGGCCGCGTCACCGAGGAGACCGGGCCGGGGGCCAGCCGCAACCGGCTGCAGACCGTCACGCTGCTGCGCGCGATCCGCGAGGGCGGGTTCGACGCCGTGTTCGGCGGCGCCCGCCGCGACGAGGAGAAGGCCCGCGCGAAGGAGCGCGTGTTCAGCTTCCGCGACGAGCACGGTCAGTGGGACCCGCGCGCGCAGCGCCCGGAGCTGTGGAACCTCTACAACGGCCGGCACCGGCGCGGCGAGCACATCCGCGTCTTCCCGCTGTCGAACTGGACGGAGCTGGACATCTGGCAGTACATCCGCGACGAGCGGATCGCGTTGCCGCCGCTGTACTACGCGCACCGGCGCCCGGTGGTCCAGCGCGACGGCATGCTGCTCGCGGCGACCCGGTTCCTGTCCCTTGTGGACGGCGAGAAACCGTACGAAGCGACCGTGCGGTTCCGGACCGTCGGCGACGCGACGTGCACCGGCTGTGTCGAGTCTTCGGCGGCGACACCGTCCGAAGTGGTCACCGAGGTCGCCGCGACCCGCGTCACCGAACGCGGCGCGACCCGGGCCGACGACCGGATTTCCGAAGCGGGCATGGAAGATCGCAAGCGGGAGGGCTACTTCTGATGCAGCTGCTGAGGATCGCCACGGCGGGCAGCGTGGACGACGGCAAGTCCACGTTGATCGGCCGCCTGCTGTTCGATTCGAAGGCGATCTTCACCGACCAGCTCGCCGCCGTCGAACGCGCCAGCCGCGACCGCGGCGAGGACTACCCCGACCTCGCGCTGCTCACCGACGGCCTGCGCGCCGAACGCGAGCAGGGCATCACGATCGACGTCGCCCACCGCTACTTCGCCACGCCCAAGCGGAAGTTCATCATCGCGGACACGCCGGGGCACCTGCAGTACACGCGGAACATGGTGACCGGCGCGTCCACGGCGGACCTGGCGCTGATCCTCGTCGACGCGCGCAAGGGCGTTCTCGAACAGTCGCGGCGGCACGCGTTCCTCGCTTCGCTGCTCGGGATCGGGCACCTCGTGGTGTGCGTGAACAAGATGGACCTGGTGGGCTGGTCGCAGGAGCGGTTCGACGAGATCCGCGAGGACTTCCGCCGGTTCGCGATGAAACTGGACGTCCCGGACCTGACGTTCGTGCCGGTCTCGGCGCTGCACGGCGACAACGTCGTCCACCGCAGCGCCAGCATGCCCTGGTACGAAGGGACTTCGCTGCTGCACCAGCTGGAAGAGGTGCACGTCGCGTCCGACCGCAACCTGATCGACGCGCGGTTCCCGGTGCAGTACGTGATCCGCCGCTCCGACTTCCGCGGTTATGCGGGCACCATCGCCGGCGGGGTCTTCAAGCCGGGCGACGAGGTCGTGGCGCTGCCGTCGGGGTTCACCTCCCGGGTGCGCGCGGTGTGGGGCCCGGGCGGGAAACCGCTTTCCGAGGCGTTCACCGGGCAGGCGGTCGCGGTCGAGCTGGCCGACGACCTCGACCTGGGCCGCGGCGCGATGCTGTGCCGGCCGGGCAACCGCGCGGAGTCCGCCCGCGAGGTCGACGCGCTGGTGTGCTGGTTCTCGTCGCGCTCTTCGCTGACGCCCGGCGCTTCTTACGCGGTCCGGCACACGACCACCGAGACGCGCGGCACGGTCGAGCGGCTGGAGTACCGCCTCGACGTGACGACGCTGCACCGGTCCGAGGCGGATTCGCTGGCGTTGAACGACATCGGCCGCATCCGCCTGCGCACGCGGGCACCGTTGCTGTTCGACCCGTACCACCGCAACCGCGCGACGGGCGGCTTCCTGCTGGTGGACGAGCACACGGGCGACACGGTCGCGGCGGGCATGATCACGGGCGCTCCGCCGTCCCCGGTGGTCTGGCACACGGCGGCGGTCCGCCGCGAGGACCGCCCGACCCGCGGCGCGACGGTGTGGCTGACGGGGTTGTCGGCGTCCGGCAAGTCGTCGGTGGCGGTGGAGCTGGAGCGCCGGCTGGTGGCGGCGGGACGTCCGGCGTACCTCCTGGACGGCGACAACCTGCGCCACGGGCTGAATGCCGGGCTGGGGTTCAGCCCGGAGGACCGCGCCGAGAACGTGCGGCGGGTGGCGGAGGTGGCCCGGCTGTTCGCGGACGCGGGCGTGGTGGCGATCGCGTCGCTGATCAGCCCGTACGCCGCGGACCGCGCCTCGGCGCGGGCCGTTTCGGGGGATCTGCCGTTCGTGGAGGTGTTCGTGGACACGCCGCTGGAGGTGTGCGAGGCACGCGATCCGAAGGGGATGTACGCGAAGGCCCGGGCGGGCGAAATCAAGGGGTTCACCGGAATCGACGCGCCGTACGAACGGCCGTCTTCGCCGGACCTGGTGCTGCGCCCGGCCGACGGCGACCCGGCGACCATGGCGGCGGCGATCGAGGAGCTGCTCGACGACTTGCTCTGACGATACCGCCACGTTGCAAGATCGAGACCGCACGCGGGTGATCAACGGTTAGATTACCGGCATGCGCTTTCTCGAGGGGGTTGTCGCCGCCTGCCTGCTGATCGGTGTCGCCGCATGTTCGAGCGGCACGCCGGCGGCAGCTCCGCCACCGGCGTCGACATCGACGCCGCCGTCCAGCACGGTGAGCAAGCCGAAGACGACGGCCCCGACCTTCACCCCGGCGGCCTCGCCGGCCACCGTGTCCGCGGCCTGCCCGTTCCTCAGTGCCGAAGAGATCATGCAGGCGCTCACCCAGGTGCTGGCCGGCGGGTCGAAGGAGAGCGAGCCGGTGCAGACGGGCGTCGGCAAGGCCTACAACTGCGAATACGGTGCCGGCATGACGGGGAGCCTGTACGTCGCCACGGATTCGACCACGCCCGCCCAGTTCCTGGCGCGGTCGAAGAAGAGCTGCGGCGAAAACGTGGAGCCGCTGCCGGGCATCGGCGAAGGAGCGATGCACTGCAGGACAAAGGACGCCGGTGAGGAACTCGCCGTCGCCAAGCACAGCCACGGCCAGCTGCGGACCGCGACCCTGTTCCTGGGTTCCGAGGGCCGCGCGGACAGCTACCCCACCCTTGCGAAGCTGCTGGCCGACCGGCTCTGAGGCTCAGCCCGTACGCAGCGGCGCCTAACCGGCGGGCGTCACGAACCCCGAGTCGTAGGCCCGGATCACGGCCTGGGTCCGGTCGCGCGCGCCGAGCTTGGCGAGCACGTTGCCGACGTGCGTCTTCACCGTCTGGATGCCGAGGTACAGCTCGCCCGCGATCTCCACATTGGACAGTCCGGCCGCCATCAGCCGGAGGACTTCGCGTTCGCGCTCGGTCAGGTTCGCGCTCGCCAGGCCGTCGCCGGCGGGCGCGTGGTGCGCGGCGAGCCGGCGGATCGCCGCCGGGAACAGCAGCGACTCGCCCGTCACGACGGTCCGGATCGCCGCGACGATCTCCTCGGGCCGGGCGCGCTTGAGCAGGAAGCCGCTGGCGCCCGCGACCAGCGCGTCGTAGACGTAGTCGTCGTTCTCGAACGTGGTCACGACGATCACCTTCGGTGGATCATCCACAGTGGACATCAGGTGCGCGGTCGCGCGGATCCCGTCCACGGCGGGCATCCGCACGTCCATCAGCACGACGTCCGGACGCAGCCGGGCCACCAGGCCGGGCACCTCGGCGCCGTCGGCGGCCTCGCCGAGCACGCCCAGGCCGTCCTCGCTGTCGATGATCGCGCGCAGGCCCGCGCGGATCAGCGGCTCGTCGTCGACCAGCAGCACCCCGACGCTCATCGCCCGCTCCCCCACGGCACCCGCACCACGACCTCCCACCGCTCGTCCACCCGCCCCGCCGACAGCTCGCCGCCCAGGACCGTCACCCGCTCGGTCATCCCGCGCAGGCCGCGGCCGCCGCCGGACCGGGCCAGGCCGGTCCCCAGCGGATTGGCGACCCGGGCGACCAGGCCGTGCGCGGCGACGTCGACGGCCAGCGTCACCGGGACCCTACCGGCGTGGCGCACCGCGTTGGTCAGGCATTCCTGCAGGATCCGGTACACCTCGCGCGACACCACCGCGGGTACCACGGCCAGGTCGCCGCCGATGTCGGCGGTGACGTCGGTGCCGGCCAGGCGGGTCGTTTCCAGGAGGGTCGGCAGTTCGGTGAGCGCCGGCTGCGGCGTGCGGCCGGCGGCTTCTTCGCGCAGCAGGCCGAGCACGTGGTCCAGGTCGTCGAGCGCGGTGCGCGCGGACTCCTCGATGGCGCCCAGGGCGCGCTCGGTGAAGTCCGGGTCGGTGCGCAGGGTGCGCTGGGCCGCGCCCGCCTGGACGGTGACGACGCTCAGCGCGTGGCCGACCGAGTCGTGCAGCTCGCGCGCGAGGCGGTCGCGCTCGGCGAGCTGCCCGGTCCGCCGTTCCAGCTCGGCGATCCGGTCGGCGGCGGACATCCCGAGCAGCCCGGCGGCGGCCCGGCGCAACAGCCCGCCGACCGCCCAGACGGCGTACCCGAGCAGGACGGTCCCGGCCACGAAGACGACCGGCAGCCACGCCGACGCCCAGCCGGTCGGCACGCGGACCTCGTCGCCCTCGCCGGTCTGGACGAGCTGCCCGGTGAACACGGCGCTGATCGACACCCCGATCGCGACGGGCGCGAGCAGGCTGAAGAGGCTGACGACGAACCCGGCGACGACGTGCAGCAGGAACATCGCCGCGGCGCGCAGACGGCCCTGGCGGGTGCGCGGCTTCGGCGGCGCGCCGGGCACCGGATCGTCGAGCAGCTCCCGGACCGCGGTGGATTCGAGCACGTGCACCGCGGGCAGGAAGGCGGTCCCGGCCATGACGAGCAGGGTGAGCAGCCCACCGAAGACGGTGGCCCGCCCGACGGTGGTGACGAACGGCAGCAGCGACGGCACGGCGACGACGGAGAACAGCAGGTAGGGCACGCTGATGGCGCCACCGAGCACGAGGTAGACCCAGCGGCGGTAGGTCGCCCTGCTCGTCAGGGGGCGGAATACGCGCACACGCCGATCTTCGCAGGCTGCACGGATCGGCCGCTTCCCTCTCGCGGTGGATGGCCGTGGTGAGTGTTCAGGGCGGTCGGAACCGCCCCGAACACTCACGACCGGGCTAGTAGGCGACGGCGCGCGTCTCCGTGCGGGCCGCCGTGAAGCCGTTCACCCACAGGGATTGCACCTTCGCCGCCTCCGCCGCGCTCGGCTTGGCGTTCTTGCAGGACGTGCCCGGGCCGTGGCCGGACATCAGCTCGGTGCACGGGCCGCTGTAGTGGTCCGGCAGGCCGAGGTTGTGGCCCAGCTCGTGCGCGGCGATGCGGGTCGGGTCGAAGCCCTCCGCGACCTGGCTCGTGTCGAGGTAGATGTCGCCGTGGCCGTGGCCGTCCGTGTTCGTGTACGAACCGCCGCTGTGGATTTCGTGGAACTTGATCGTCGCGCTCGTGGTCCGCTTGACCAGCTTCACGTCGGTGACGGCGGCGTTCCAGTTGGCCGCGCCCTGGTCGATCTGGGCGAGGTAGTCCGGCGCGCCCGACGAGCTGTAGTAGAGCGTCGTGACCGCTGCCGCCGAAGCGGGGGCGACCGCGATCCCCAGGCCCAGCGGGGCCGCCAGGGCCAGGGCCGCGATCCGGCCGATCACGCGTGCGTCCATCGTGTCTCCTTCGTCCGGTTCAGAGAACACTTCACCGTGGTACGAGCGATCACGTTAGAAGTCCACCGACCCGCGGGCCACGGCCGAAAGTAGCTCCCTCGCCGGAGGGAGGCCGGTCCCGCCGCCGCGTGAGCCGTCCGGCCGAGTGGCCGTGGTCTGCTCCGCGGCATGGACATCCTGCTGGGCCTGCTGACCCTCCCGCTGTACGCGCTGCTGCTGTGGCCGCTCGTGGTCGCGTCGCGGCGCGTGCTCGGGGTCCGGATCGGCACCGTCCGCGCGGTGTGCGGCGCGGCGTTCGGCTGGCTCGTCGCGGGCGCCATCGGGCAGGCGTTCCCGGTTTCGCTGCTGCACCACGGCGGCGCGGCTCTCGGCCTGCTGATTCCGTTGGCGGGCAGCGCTTTCCTCGCGACGCTCAGCTTCGTGTTCGTCGCCGAGATGGCGCTGCCGTGCGGGTTCGGCCTGCTCGGCAGGCTCCGGTCGGTGCGAGCGCGCCTGGCGCGCGCCCGCCGGTACTCGCAGATCAGCCGGATCGCGGTCAAGCACGGCCTCGGCCGCTACCTCGCCGGCCGCCGCGAACCCGGCCTCGCCCCGGGGCGCCACGCCAAACTCGCCCGGTCGCTGCGCCGCGCGCTCGAGGAAGGCGGCGTGACGTTCGTGAAACTCGGCCAGCTGCTCTCGACCCGCGCGGACCTGCTGCCGCCGGTGTTCGTCGACGAGCTCGGCAAGCTCCAGGACCAGGTGGCACCCGCGCGAGCCGAGGCCGTGTGGGCACTGCTGACCGAAGAGCTCGGCAGCTCGCCCGACGACGTCTTCGCCGAGTTCGACCCCGAGCCCCTGGCCGCGGCGTCGGTCGCGCAGGTCCACCGGGCGAAGCTGCGCACCGGCGAGGACGTCGTGGTCAAGGTCCAGCGCCCCGGGGTGCGGGAGCAGGCCGAACGCGACATCGACATCGTCCGGCGCGTCGCCGCGGCGCTGGAGGACCGCGCGGTCTGGGCGCACTCGCTCGGCGTCACCGAGCTCGCCGGCGGGTTCGCCCAGGCACTGGCCGAGGAGCTCGACTTCACCGTCGAGGCCCGCAACATCGCCGCGGTGGCCGCGACTTCGTGCCCGGACGTCGCGCTCCCGGCAGTCCACAAAGCACTGTCCACGGAGCGCGTCCTGGTGATGTCGCGGTTCGACGGTAAGCCCCTGGAGACGGCACCGGCCGCCGAGCGCAGCCGGCTGGCGCGGTCACTGCTGCGGTGCCTGCTCGAGCAGGTGATGATCGGCGGCGTCTTCCACGCCGACCCGCACCCGGGCAACCTGATGTTCCTGGCCGACGGCCGCCTCGGCCTGCTCGACTTCGGCTCGGTCGGCCGGCTCGACGCCGGGCTCCGCGGCGGGCTGCAGAACCTGGTGCTGGCCCTGGACCGCGGCGACCCGGCGGGCCTGCGCGACGGGCTCCTGGAGATCGTCGACCGCACCGGCGACATCGACGAGCAGCGTCTCGAACGCGCACTCGGCGCGTTGGTCGCCCGGCACTTCGGCCCCGGCCGCAGCCCCGGGCTCGACCTGTTCACCGGCCTGTTCCGGGTGGTCGCCGACTTCCGGCTGAGCGTGCCGCCACCGGTGGCCGCGGTGTTCCGGGCCCTGGCGACGGTCGAAGGCACGCTTGCGGCCCTCGACCCCGGCTTCGACATCATGGCCGAATCCCGCGCGTTCGCCGTCGAACAGGTCGGCGCCCGCCTGCGACCGGACTCGCTGCGCCACACGGCGGTCAACGAGGTCATGGCGCTGCTCCCGGTCCTGCGCCGCCTCCCCCGCCGCATCGACCGCATCGGCGCGGCGCTCGAGGAGGGCCGCCTGTCGGTGAACGTCCGCCTGTTCTCCGACGAGCGTGACCGGTCGGTGGTCACGGACCTGGTGCACGAGGTCCTGCTGGCGTTCGTCGGCGCGGCGACGGGCCTGATGGCGGTGTTCTTGCTGACCGGCGCGGGCGGCCCGCGCGTGGCCGCGGACCTGACGCTGCACCAGGTGTTCGGCTACAACCTGCTGGTGATCAGCGCGCTGGTGGGACTGCGCCTGCTCTTCGTCGTCTTCCGCCGCTCCGGACGGCGGCCGCGGTCAGCCCGCTGACCGGGGTGCGTAACAAGATCTTCGGGCACGACGACTCCGTCGTCAGCCGCCGCGGTGAGTGGCTTTCCCGAAGGAGGTGCCGGAGTGATCGGCCTGCTGATGATGAGTGTGCGCTGGATGATCAAGCTGTCGATCGCCTGCGTCGTACTGTCCTTCGCGCTCATCGGGTGGGGTGTCCTGGCGGTCGCGATGCTGGTGTCTCCGAACAAGGCGGCCGCATCCCGGAACATGCGTCAGTTCAACAACTCGGTCTCCCGCGCTGTGCGCCGAGCGCTGTGAGCCCCTCGGGGACGCTACCCAGTCCGGGGTGCGTACATGATCACCGCGACACCCGCCAGGCACAGCAGCGCGCCGAGGACGTCGTAGCGGTCCGGGCGGTAACCGTCCGCCACCATTCCCCAGGCCAGTGAGCCCGCCACGAACACGCCGCCGTATGCGGCGAGGATGCGGCCGAAGTGGGCGTCCGGCTGCAATGTCGCCACGAAACCGTAGGCGCCCAACGCCAGGAGACCGCCGCCGATCCAGAGCCAGCCCCGGTTTTCGCGGATGCCCTGCCAGATCAGCCACGCGCCGCCGATCTCGCAGACCGCCGCAGCGAGGAACAGGAGGATCGAGCGCAGGACCACCTCGGGATACTAACCAGGTGCCGTTCACGCTGAGTCATCCGGCCGCCGTGCTGCCGCTGGCGAGACGTCCGCTCGTGCCCTCCGCGCTCGTCGCCGGATCGGTCGCGCCGGACGTCTTCTGGTTCGTGCCGCGACTGCCCGGCATCGGCCTCACCAAGACCCACGAGTTCGCCTCGGTCCTCTGGCTCGACCCGCTCATCGCCCTGGTCCTGCTCGCGGTGTTCCACGTCCTGCTCAGGCGGCCGCTGCTCGCTCTGGCACCCCAGCCCCTGGCCGAACGGCTCCCCCACAACGGCTTCAGCTGGCGGAAGCCGGGCTGGATCGCGCTCTCGCTGGTCATCGGCGCCGCCACGCACGTCGGATGGGACGCCTTCACCCACGAGAGCGGCGGGTTCGCGTTCCTGCGGATCCCGCTGGTCACCGGCGTCGACGTCGGACGGCTGATCCAGCTGGTCAGCACGATCGCCGGCGCCGCGATCCTGGCCTGGTGGCTGCGAAACCGGTACCGCAGGACACCCCGCACGCCGGCGCCACCAGGCACCCGGCACCGCAAGCCGGTGCTCATCTTCCTGGGGCTCGGCGCGCTGACCGGCGTGGCCGCCGAAGTGCTGCCGTTCCTGGCCCACCACGACCCGATGACCGACGCGGGTGTGGTCGGCAACGCGACGTATCTCCTGGTCACCGGCGCCGGCAGCGGGTTCGCCGCGGCCCTCGGGCTCTACGCGCTGATCTGGCACGCGCGGTATAGGTCGTTATACGCAAAGAAGGCCGCTCCGAAGAGCGGCCTTCCTGCGAAGAACGTCAGACGGTGAAGCCGAGGGCGCGCAGCTGCTCGCGGCCGTCCTCGGTGATCTTCTCCGGGCCCCACGGCGGCATCCAGACCCAGTTGATGCGGAAGTCCTTGACGAGACCGCCGCTGGTGAGCGCGGCCGAAGTCTGGTCCTCGATCACGTCCGTCAGCGGGCAGGCCGCCGATGTCAGGGTCATGTCCAGGGTCGCCGTGTTGTCCGGCTCGACGCGGATGTCGTAGACCAGGCCGAGGTCGACCACGTTGATGCCGAGCTCCGGGTCGACGACGTCGCGCATCGCCTCCTCGACGTCCTCGATCTTCGCGAGGTCGAGGTCCTGCTTGGCAGTCGTCTCGGCGTCGAGGTCGGCGGCGGTGCGCCCCTCGCGAGTGGCGGTCTCTTCGGTCATGCTTTCCCATCTCCACTGGTGGTCCGGGCGACGGCGTCCTTGAAAGCCATCCAGCCGAGGAGGGCGCACTTGACGCGGGCCGGGTACTTCGCGACACCCGCGAAGGCCACCCCGTCTTCCAGCACGTCCTCGTCCGGCTCGATCTTTCCCTTGCCCTGCATCAGTTCCACGAAGGCGTCCATGGTGGTGAACGCCTCCTCAAGCGTGTGGCCCACGACGAGATCCGTCAAGACCGACGTCGACGCCTGGCTGATCGAGCAGCCCTGGCCGTCGTAGGAGACGTCGGCGACCTTCCCGTCGTCGATCTTGACCCGCAGCGTCACCTCGTCGCCGCAGGTCGGGTTGACCTGGAACGACTCGGCGTCGAACGGGTCGCGCAGGCCGCGTCCGTGCGGGTGCTTGTAGTGGTCCAGGATGATCTCCTGGTACATGCTTTCGAGGTTCACTGGGCCACCCCGAAGAACTTCTGCGCCTCGCGCACCCCGGCCACGAGCGCGTCCACTTCGGACAGGTCGTTGTACAGGTAGAACGACGCGCGCACGGTCGCCTGCGCGTTGCACGCGCGGTGCAGCGGCCACGCGCAGTGGTGACCGACGCGGACGGCGATGCCGAGGCTGTCGAGCACCTGGCCGGCGTCGTGCGGGTGCACGCCGTCGATCACGAACGACACGGTCGCGCCGCGGTCCTTCAGGTCCGTCGGCCCGACGATCCGGACGCCCGGGATCGCGCCGATGCCTTCGAGGGCCGCCGCGGCGAGCTGGTGCTCGTGCGCCGCGATCCGGTCCATGCCGATCGCCGAGAGGTAGTCCACGGCCGCGCCGAGGCCGATGGCCTGCGACGTCATCGGGACGCCCGCCTCGAACCGCTGCGGCGGCGGCGCGAAGGTCGAGCCCTCCATGCGGACCATCTCGATCATCGACCCGCCGGTGAGGAACGGCGGCATCGCTTCGAGCAGCTCGGTGCGTCCGTACAGGACACCGATGCCGGACGGGCCGAGCATCTTGTGCCCCGAGAACGCGGCGAAGTCCACACCCAGCGCGTGGAAGTCGACCGGGAAGTGCGGCACCGACTGGCAGGCGTCGAGCACGGTGAACGCGCCGACGGCCTTGGCCTTTTCGACCAGCAGCGAAACCGGGTTGACCGTGCCGAGCACGTTGGACTGGTGCGCGAACGCGACCACCTTGGTGCGCGGCGTGATCAGTTCGTCCACATCGGACAGATCGAGCCGGCCGTCTCCGGTGACCTTGAACCACTTCAGCGTCGCCCCGGTGCGCTGGCACAGTTGCTGCCACGGCACGAGGTTCGCGTGGTGCTCCATCTCGGTGACGACGATCTCGTCACCCGGGCCCACGACGAAGCGCGCGGCTTCGGGGCCCGCGGTGGCGGCGTTGCCGAACGAGTAGGCGACCAGGTTGATGCCCTCGGTGGCGTTCTTGGTGAACACCAGCTCCTCGGGGTCGGCGCCGACGAACTCGGCGATCTTCGCCCGGGCGGACTCGTAGGCGTCGGTGGCCTCTTCGGACAGCTGGTGCGCGCCGCGGTGGACGGCGGCGTTCGACGTGACGACGTAGTGCCGCTCGGCGTCGAGCACCGCTTCCGGGCGTTGGGACGTCGCCCCGGAGTCCAGGTACACCAAGGGTTTCCCGTCACGAACGGTGCGCGACAGGATGGGGAAGTCGGCCCTCAGGGCCGCCACGTCCAGTGGCAAAGAGCTGGCCGAGGTGGTGGTCATCGGGCCGACTCCTCTCATTCTCGGTGTGTACTGGCGAAAGTCAGAGCGCGGCGGGCTCGGGCTTGCCCACGTACTTGACGTAGCCGTTCTCCTCCAGCTCGTCCGCCAGCTCCTTGCCGCCCGACTCGACGATCTTGCCGCCGGCGAAGACGTGCACGAAGTCCGGCGTGATGTGCCGCAGGATCCGCGTGTAGTGCGTGATCAGCATGACGCCGACCTCGCTGCTGTCCTTGTACGCGTTGACGCCCTCGGAGACGACGCGCAGCGCGTCGACGTCCAGGCCGGAGTCGGTCTCGTCGAGGATGGCGAACTTCGGCTTGAGCAGCGCCAGCTGCAGGATCTCGTGGCGCTTCTTCTCGCCGCCGGAGAAGCCTTCGTTGACCGAGCGCTCGGCGAACTCCTGCGAGATCTCGAGCTTGCCCATCTCCTCCTTGACCTCCTTGACCCAGTGGCGCAGCTTGGGGGCCTCGCCACGGACCGCGGTGGCCGCGGTGCGGAGGAAGTTGGACATGGACACGCCGGGCACCTCGACCGGGTACTGCATGGCCAGGAAGAGGCCGGCGCGGGCGCGCTCGTCGACGCTCATCTCGAGCACGTTCTCGCCGTCGAGCAGGACCTCGCCCGAGGTGACCTCGTACTTGGGGTGACCGGCGATCGCGTAGGACAGGGTGGACTTGCCGGAGCCGTTGGGGCCCATGATCGCGTGCGTCTCGCCCGACTTGATGGTCAGGTTGACGCCCTTGAGGATCTCCTTGGCGCCTTCGTCGGTGGTGACCGAGGCGTGCAGGTCCTTGATTTCCAGGGTAGCCATTTCTTCGTTTCCTAAGTCAGAGAGCGGTCAGGCGCCAACGGCTTCGAGTTCGGCCTCGATCGCGGCTTCGAGGCGCTCGCGCACCTCGGGGACGTCGATCTTCACCAGGATCTCGTGGAAGAACCCGCGCACGACCAAGCGGCGCGCGGCTTCCTCGGCGATCCCGCGCGACTGCAGGTAGAACAACTGCTCGTCGTCGAACCTTCCCGTCGCGCTCGCGTGGCCGGCGCCTTCGATCTCGCCGGTCTCGATCTCGAGGTTCGGCACCGAGTCCGCGCGCGCCCCGGGCGTCAGCACCAGGTTGCGGTTGAGCTCGTAGGTGTCGGTGGCCTCGGCCGCGGCGCGGATCAGGACGTCGCCGATCCAGACCGCGTGCGCGTCGTCGCCCTGCAGCGCGCCCTTGTACATCACGCGCGACTTGCAGTTCGGGACCGCGTGGTCGACGAAGAGGCGGTGCTCCTGGTGCTGGCCCTGGTCGGCGAAGTAGACGCCGAGCATCTCGACGTCGCCGCCCTTGTCCGCGAAGGTCGCCGTCGGCGAGACGCGCACGAGGTCGCCGCCGAGGGTGATGACCGTGTGCCGCAGCGCGGCGTCGCGGCCCAGCTTCAGGTGCTGCTCGGAGACGTGCACCGCGTCGTCGGCCCAGTCCTGGACGCTGACCACGGTGACCTTGGCGCCGTCGCCGATGACGAACTCGACGTTGTCGGCGTACGTGCCGGAGCCGACGTGGTCGAGCACGATCACGGCCTCGGCGAACGCCTCGGCGCGGACCTGCAGGTGCCCGTAGGCGACCTGGCCCTCGCCCGGGCCGTGGATCCGCAGCACGGACGGCTTCGACGCCTTCGTCTCCTTCGGCACCGTCACGACGGTGGCCTTCTGGAACGACGAGTACGCCTGCGCGGCGATCCGGTCGCTCGGGACGCCCGCGGCGCCCAGCCGCTCGTCGTCCCGGCCGACCGACTCGATCTTCAGCTCGGGGGCGGCCTCGGTCTCGAGGGTGATCTCGCCGGTGGCGACGGCGCTGCCGTCGTGCAGGCCGCGAAGGCGCTTCATCGGCGTGAAGCGCCAGTTCTCCTCACGACCGCCGGGGACCTCGAAGGCCTCGACGTCGTAGGAGGTGAAGCGCTCCGCGCGGGAGGCCGCCGGAATGACGGCCCCCTCGCGAAGAGCTTCGGAAACGTTGTTCTCGGTAACCGACATGACTAGCCGACGGACCCTTCCATCTGGAGCTCGATCAGGCGGTTCAGCTCGAGCGCGTACTCCATCGGCAGCTCACGGGCGATCGGCTCCACGAAGCCGCGCACGATCATCGCCATCGCCTCGGCCTCGTCGAGCCCGCGCGACATCAGGTAGAACAGCTGGTCCTCGCTGACCTTGGACACAGTCGCCTCGTGGCCCATGGACACCTCGTCGTTGCGGATGTCCACGTACGGGTACGTGTCCGAACGCGAGATCGTGTCCACCAGCAGCGCGTCGCAGACCACGCTGGAGCGCGAGTGGTGCGCGCGCTTCGCCACGCGGACCAGGCCGCGGTAGGAGGTGCGGCCGCCGCCGCGCGCCACCGACTTCGACACGATGGTCGAGGACGTGTGCGGCGCGAGGTGCTCCATCTTGGCGCCCGCGTCCTGGTGCTGGCCCTCGCCCGCGAACGCGACCGACAGGACCTCGCCCTTGGCGTGCTCGCCCATGAGGAACACCGACGGGTACTTCATCGTCACCTTGGAACCGATGTTGCCGTCGATCCATTCCATGGTCGCGCCCTCTTCGCACTTGGCGCGCTTGGTGACCAGGTTGTAGACGTTGTTCGACCAGTTCTGGATGGTCGTGTAGCGGCAGCGGGCGCCCTTCTTGACGATGATCTCCACGACCGCCGAGTGCAGCGAGTCGGACTGGTAGATCGGCGCCGTGCAGCCCTCGACGTAGTGCACGTAGGCGTCTTCGTCGACGATGATCAGGGTGCGCTCGAACTGGCCCATGTTCTCGGTGTTGATCCGGAAGTAGGCCTGCAGCGGGATCTCGACGTGCACGCCCTTCGGCACGTAGATGAACGAGCCGCCGGACCACACCGCCGTGTTCAGCGCGGAGAACTTGTTGTCGCCGGCCGGGATGACCGAGCCGAAGTACTCCTGAAACAGCTCCGGGTGCTCCTTGAGCGCGGAGTCGGTGTCCAGGAACAGGACGCCCTGCTCCTCCAGGTCCTCGCGGATCTGGTGGTAGACGACCTCGGACTCGTACTGCGCGGCGACACCGGCGACGAGGCGCTGCTTCTCCGCCTCGGGGATGCCGAGCTTGTCGTAGGTGTTCTTGATGTCCTCGGGCAGGTCCTCCCAGGAGGTGGCCTGCTTCTCCGTGGACCGCACGAAGTACTTGATGTTGTCGAAGTCGATCCCGGAGAGGTCGGCCCCCCAGTTGGGCATGGGCTTCTTCTCGAAGAGCTTGAGCGCCTTCAGTCGCGCTTCGCGCATCCACTCCGGCTCGGACTTCTTCGAGGAGATGTCGGTGACGACGTCCTCGTTCAGCCCGCGACGGGCGCTGGCGCCCGCCTCGTCGGAGTCCGCCCAGCCGAACGCGTACTTGCCAAGGGACTCGATGGTCTCTTCCTGGCTCAGTGGCGCGGTGGTGGGAGTGCGCTGCTCGGCAGCGGCAGTCATGCGGGTTTCCCTCCATTCGGGATCCGTGCTGTGCGCCCAGAGGGCACCGTGCTTCCCGGCTCGGGATGGGCCGGGTTGTTCCCCGTCGTGACGGGAACGTGGGTGGTGCACGCGGAGTCCCCGCGTGCGATCGTCGCCAAGCGCTGGACGTGGGTGCCCAGCAGCCTCGCGAACGCCTCCGTCTCGGCCTCGCACAGCTGCGGGAACTCCGCGGCCACGTGGGCGACCGGACAGTGGTGCTGACAAAGCTGCGCCCCGACGGTCTGACCGGGCGCCGGAGCACCGACCTGACGGGTCGACGCAGCGTAGCCTTCCCTGCTCAGCGCGGTCGCGAGGGCCTCGGCGCGCGCCGCGGGATCACTCGATCCGGTGATCGCGGGGCGGTGCGGGCCGACGAGCTTCTCGACGCGCTGCTCGGCGAAGGCGCGCACGGCGTCTTCGCCGGCGTGCTCGGCGAGGAAGCGGATGGCGGAGACGGCCAAGTCGTCGTAGGCGTGCCCGAAGCGGGCGCGACCGGGCTCGGTGAGCAGGAAGAGCTTCGCCGGACGGCCCCGGCCCCGGGGTCCGCGGCGCGGCGCGTCCCTCGTCTCGGCCTCGCCGTCCGCGAGGAGCGCGTCCAGGTGCCGGCGGACGGCCGTCGGGCTGATCCCGAGCTGCTCGGCGACCACGACCGCGGTCATGGGACCCTGTTCCAGCAGCAGCCGGGCGACTTCCTGCCGGGTCTTGCCCTCGGCGCTGACCTGCGACGGGACGTGCGGGTGCGGGGCGCGGGGCATGTCGCCGCCCGCCTGGTCACCCGCCTCCGTCTTTTTCACAACACAAGTGTGTCTTATTTCCGGATGACCCGCAAAGGCGGGGTGTCCGGCAGTGACCCGACTCACTCCGGGGCGGACCGATACCCTGCTCCCGTGGCAGTGGGTGAACAGGACCAGCAGGCGGCGGCCGTCGCGACCGAGAGTGCGCGGGTTGTCACGCTTTCGCCCGTCCACCCCCGCGAACCGCTCCCCCTCGAGGCCGACGAGCTGCGGGGGCTGAACGTCGTCCGCCGCTTCGGCACGGTCGGGTCCCTCTTCCTCGCGCTCGGCTCGCTCGGCGCCGGCGCCGCCCCGGTGATCAACCCGGTGCAGGAGATCCCGGTGCTGCGGCTGTTCACCCGCATCCCGACGGTGTCGCTCGCCATCGCGATCTCCGGGATGGGGATCCTGGTGCTGAGCTGGCTGATGCTGGGCCGGTTCGCCCAGCCGAGCCGCACGCGGCTCGCGTCGCAGGGCCAGCTGGCGCGCACGATCGCGCTGTGGGTGCTGCCGCTGCTGGTCATCCCGCCGCTGTTCTCCCGCGACGTCTACAGCTACCTCGCGCAGAGCGAGATCGTGCACCGCGGCATGGACCCGTACGTGCTGGGCCCGGCGCAGGCGCTCGGCGTCGCCGACCCGTTCACCGCGGGCGTGTCGAACATGTGGCGCGAGACGCCGGCGCCGTACGGGCCGCTGGTGCTGCGCCTCGGCGGCTGGCTCGCGCCGATCTCGGGCAACAGCATCGCGATGGGCGTGCTGCTGCAGCGCGTGCTGGCCCTGGTCGGCGTCGTGCTGATCGTCTGGGCGCTGCCGCGGCTGGCCCGGCGCTTCGGCGTCCAGCCCGCGACGGCCCTGTGGCTCGGCGCGCTGAACCCGTTGCTGATCTTCCACTTCGTCGCCGGCGCCCACAACGACGCGCTCGCCATCGGCCTCATGCTCGCCGGGCTGGAGGTCGGCATCCGGAAGCTGCCGATCCGCGTGAAGGGCGACACTCCCCCGCCCCTGGCGCGCGGCGAACTGCTGTACATCGGCCTGGGTGTCGCGATCATCACCCTGGGCGTCGCGGTGAAGCTCCCCGCGGTGTTCGCGCTGCCGTTCTTCGCCGTGATGGTGGCGCGACGCTGGCACGGCCGGCTCAAGGACCTCTTCTACGCGGGCGCGCCGATGGCGGCGTGGTTCGGCGTGGTGCTGGTGGCGGTGTGCTTCGGCACCGGTCTCGGCTTCGGCTGGGTCGGGGCGACGTTCAACACCCCCGGCCTCGTCCGCTCCTGGATCTCCCCGACCGCCGAGCTGGCCAACCTCTCCGGCGTCCTCGGCATCGCGCTGGGCCTGGGCAATCACACCAACGGACTGGTGCCGATCCTCGGCGCGCTGGGCTACCTGATCGCGGTCGCCATCACCGCGAAGTTCCTCTGGGACAGCTTCAAGTGGCGCTACCGGCCGATCATCGGCCTCGGCGTCTCCCTCGGCGCGGTGATGATCCTGCAGATCAACCTGCAGCCCTGGTACGTGCTGTGGGCGGTGATCCCGCTCGCCGCCGCGGCCGGGACGTCGCGCTTCCGGGTGGCCGCGGCGGTGCTGTCGGCCGCCCTGCCGTTCCTGCTCCCGCCCACCGGAAGCACCTTCGACGGCCGCCCGTACGTGCTGCCGTTCGCCTACGTCGCGGCGATCGTCGTCTGCGGCGGCGGGGTGCTGGTCGTGCGGCGGCTGGCTCCGGTGTTGCTGTCCAGGCCGTCCCCGCGGCTGCCCGCGCGGGCCGAGCCCGTATCGTGACCCGATGTGAGTGCCCCCGCCGTCGAGATCACCGGGCTGGTCAAAAGCTACGGCTCCACCCGCGCGGTCGACGGTCTCGACCTGCGGATGGAGCGCGGCAGCCTGCTCGCCCTGCTCGGCCCGAACGGGGCCGGCAAGACCACCACCGTCGAGGTCTGCGAAGGCTTTCTCAAGCCTGACGCGGGCACCGTGCGCGTGCTCGGCCTGGACCCGGTGCGGGAGTCGGCCGCGCTGCGCCCCCGCGTCGGGATCATGCCCCAGGGCGGCGGCGCCTACCCCGGCGTCCGCGCCGACGAAATGCTCGGGCTGGTGGCCTCCTGCGCGGCGGCCCCGCTGGACCAGGCCTGGCTGCTGGACGTCCTCGGGTTGTCGCCGGTGCGCCGGACGCCGTTCAAGCGCCTCTCCGGCGGGCAGCAGCAACGGCTGTCCCTGGCCTGCGCCCTGATCGGCCGCCCCGAGCTGGTGTTCCTCGACGAACCGACGGCCGGCATGGATCCGCAGGCCCGGCGACTGGTGTGGGACCTGCTGTCCGCGTTGCGCCGCGACGGCGTCTCGGTGCTGCTGACCACGCACCTGATGGAAGAGGCCGAGGCGCTGGCCGACACGGTGGTGATCGTGGATCACGGCAAGGTCGTCGTCTCGGGTGCGCCCCAGTCCCTGACCGTGGACGACAGTGGCACGGCGGGGCTGCGCTTCAAAGCCCGCACGCGGCTCGACACGGCGTTGCTGACCGCGGCGCTGCCGGAGGGCTACGCGGTGCGCGAGTCGGCGCCGGGGACGTACGTGGTGATGGGCCTGGTCGACCCGCAGGTCGTGTCGACGGTCACGGCGTGGTGCGCGCAGCAGGGCGTGCTGCCGGAGGAACTGCAGGTCGGCAAGCGGACGCTCGAAGAGGTCTTCCTGGAGCTGACCGGACGGGAGCTGCGGGCATGACCGTTTTCGAGCCCGGTGTGTTCACCCCCGCGCCCGGCCGCGGGTCGCTCGGCCGGATGCTGCGGACGCACGCGCGCGTCGAGGCCGGCCTCACCCTGCGCCACGGCGAGCAGGTGCTGCTGACCCTGCTCATCCCGCTGGCGCTGCTGATCGGCCTGTCGCTGCTGGACATCCTGCCCGCGTCGTCGCTGGGCTCGACGTCCAAAGTGGACTGGATCACCCCGCGCATCCTGGCGCTGGCGGTGATGTCGTCGGCGTTCACCGGCCAGGCGATCGCGCTCGGCTTCGACCGGCGCTACGGCGTGCTGAAGCGCCTCTCGGCGACGGCGCTGCCCCGGTGGCTGCTGGTGGCCGGGCGCCTCATCGCCGCGCTGGTCGTGGTCGCCCTGCAGTCGGTGATCATCGGGGTCGTGGCGGCGTTCCTCGGCTGGTCGCCGTCCCTGTCGGGGCTCGCGTCGGCGATTCTGCTGCTGGTGCTGGGAACCTTGGCTTTCGGCGCTTTGGGCGTGCTGCTGGGTGGCGCGCTGCGGGCCGAGGCGGTGCTGGCGCTGGCGAACATCGTGTGGTTCGTGCTGCTGCTGGCGGGCGGGATCCTCCTGGCGCCGTCTTCGCTGCCCTCCGGGCTCGCGGTGGTGGTGGAGCTGCTGCCTTCCGGCGCGCTGGCCGAGGGGATGCGGACGGCCCTGGTGGACGGTTCCTTCGCGCCCGGGCCGCTCGCGGTCCTGGCCGTCTGGGCGGTTCTCGCGGGCGCCCTGGCTTCCCGCACGACGAAGCTCACCTGAGGCCCGGCGCGTGACCTAGGTCCCTTGCGCCCGCGGCGTCGCTCTGGGCGCCGGGACCTGCCGAAAGCCCGATTTCCGCGCGCTCTACCATCGATGGCGTGCCGTTCACCAGCCTTGTCGCCCGTCTGCCGTTCCCGTCCGCCGCCGTGCAACGGGCCGTCGGGATCGCCGCCGTCGTCGCGCAGGCGCTGATCGGCGTCACCGGGTCCGTCGTGCGCGTCACCGGGTCCGGCCTCGGCTGCCCGACCTGGCCGCAGTGCGTCTCCGGCAGCCTGGTGCCCAAGCACGACTCCGGGATCGACGCGGTCAACCAGTGGATCGAGTTCTCCAACCGGATGCTCACCGGCGTCGTCATCGCCGTCGCCGCGATCGCCGTCATCACGGCGTGGCGCGTGCAGATCGACCACCCGAGCCGCACCCGGCTGGTCAAGCTGGCCTGGACGATGCCCGGCGGCGTCGTGCTGCAGGCCGTCGTCGGCGGGATGACCGTGCTCGCCAAGCTCGAGTGGTGGACCGTCGCGATCCACTTCCTCGCCACCACTCCCCTCGTCTGGCTCGCCGTCCTGCTGCTGCGCGCGTTCCGCGAAGGCGACGAGCGCGCGCGGCCGCTGGTGCCCGGCCGCTCGGTCCTGGTCGCGCTGACCGTCGTCATGTGGCTGGTGCTCGCGGCGGGCACGACGGTCACCGGCGCCGGCCCGCACAGCGGCGACATCAACACCCACCGCCTCGCCGTCCCGGTGGAGACGCTCGCCCAGGTCCACGGCGGACTGCTCGTGCTCTACCTGCTGCTGCTCGCGGTGTTCGGCCTGCAGCTGATGCGCGTCGGCGCGCCGAAGAGCCTGTGGCAGCGCTACGTCGCGGTCTGGGTCGTCGCGGTCGCGCAGGGCGGGCTCGGTTCGCTGCAGTACGCGCTGGGCGTGCCCGAGGCGATGGTGTCGTTCCACGTGCTCGGCGCGATGGCCGTGATCATCGCGACGGCGACGCTGTGGACCGGCAGCCGCGACCGCGGCCCGGCCACTTCGCTGACGCCCGCGCCGAAGGAGCTCGCCGCGGCCTGAGGACGTCGCCGCACGGCCACACGGCCGTAACTCACTGTCGGCGTTTCGGTCGCTCAGCGCGCCTACCTTCGGGTCATGACGACGCGCTCCGCGCCCAAGCCGCTCATCTCCCACCGCCGCGGTACCGGCGAGATGGTCGTGCTGAAGACGTTCCTGCTGGTGCCGTTCGCGGCGCTCCTCATCGCGGTCCCGCTGGTGTGGGGCTGGGGCATGACGTGGGTCGACCTGGTGCTGGCGGCGGTGTTCTACGTCCTCGCGACGCTCGGGGTGACGGTCGGCTACCACCGCTACTTCACCCACGGCGCGTTCAAGGCGTCGCGTCCCCTGCGGGTGGCGCTGGCGATCGCGGGCAGCATGGCGGTGCAGGGCTCGGTGATCTTCTGGGTGGCCAGCCACCGCCGCCACCACGCGTTCGCCGACCGCGAGGGCGACCCGCACTCGCCGTGGCTGTACGGCACCTCCCCGGCGGCCCTGCTGCGCGGCTTCTGGCACGCGCACATGGGCTGGATGTTCTCCCGCGAGGTGACGAACGCGGACCGCTTCGCCCCGGACCTCGTCGCGGACGGCGACCTGCGCGTGGTGAACCGTTTCTTCTGGCTGTGGATCACCCTGAGCCTGGCCCTGCCGGCGGCTCTGGGCGGCCTGCTGTCGTGGTCGTGGTGGGGCGTCGTGACGGCGTTCTTCTGGGCCGGCCTGGTCCGCATCGCGTTCCTGCACCACGTGTCGTGGTCGGTGAACTCGATCTGCCACTTGATCGGCGAGAGGCCCTTCGCCTCCCGAGACAAGGCGGCGAACTTCTGGCCCCTGGCGGTGCTGTCGATGGGCGAGTCGTGGCACAACTCCCACCACGCGGACCCGACGTGCGCCCGGCACGGAGTACTGCGGGGGCAGGTGGACGTCTCGGCGCGGGTGATCCGGACGTTCGAGCAACTGGGCTGGGCAACGGACGTGCGGTGGCCGCGGGCCGACCGGCTGGCCGCGAAGCGCGCGCACGCTTAGCTTGTGAAGGCCGGCAAGATTCTATTGCTCCGGCCTCGACACGAAAGAGAAGTGAAGCCCCTCAATCGTGTCCGCAGACGTGCCTTTACTGTGAGCCGAATTCCAGAGTGACTCGAAGGAGACTCACAGTGAAACAAGTCGGCACCAAGGTTCTGCTGCTCGCGGCGGCGATCACCGCGATCCTCGCCGTTGCCGGAATCGTCTCCCTGACCTCGACCGGCCGGGAACCGTCGACCACCACCACGACCGTCGCGGCTCCCTACGGCGGTGGCGGCGGCAACACGGGCAACAAGGTCGACGAATAGGGCGGATCCCTCGTCACCGGCCACTTTCGCGTCGGTCACGAGGGTTTCCACCGAAACGCGATGCCATAGCTTTCCCGCGGATGGCAGCCTTCGAGAAACGTGTGCCGGACGAAACCGTCCCCGACGGCCAGCAGATGCGGGTCCCCGTCCGGCGGCTGGTGCGTCCGCTCGAATTCGAGTTGCTCCGAATACCACCAGCACGCCTCGGGAAGATGCCGCGAGTCGAAGTTGACCCGGATGGTCAACCCGCCGGGCGCGATGCCGTGGTGGTCGATGTCGACGTTGACCCACTTGCGTTCTTCCCCGAGTTGCCCGTCGAGCGCTTCCGACTCGAAGGTATAAAGCTCGCCCTTTCCCAGGGTCCGGCGGAACCGCAACCGTGGGCGTTTGCCGGGTGACGTGACCACCCGGCAAGCCCACAAAGCCGTCACGGGCAAGTCATCCGGGTCATGCGTCCAGCCGGTCGCCGCGTGGACGTCGTAGCCGTCGACTCCGTGCTCGCAGGCGACGATGTCTCGTTCGGTGATGCGGCGCCGTATCGTCCGGCGGTGCATCACCGCGGTGACGAGCATGCGGTTGATGAACACCGGCTGCGCCCCTCTCGACGCCGCCCGCGCCCGCCATCCGACGCGCTCGGAGTTCGTCGCCTCCACTGCCGCGCGCCCGATGTCGACGTAGGACCACCAGCCCGCATCGTCCAGCACAACCAGCTTCTCGGCCAGCCGGACGGCCAGCGCCGGGAGTGCCTGCCGCCAGGCTTGGTGCATCGGCGTCGTGGTCGTGGGTGGCGGGTCGCCGAAGACGCCCGGCACCCGCATCAACTGGCGGAAGCGGTCGCCCAGCGTCGCCTTCCAGCCGGTCCCCTCCGGGGCCGGCGGTACCCGGAACGCCGCCATCAGGGTGTTGTGGCGGCGGGAGTTCCCGGCGGCGCCGATCTCGTCGACGATCAGGCCCCACACGGCGAACGCGCGCATCTCGGCCGTCTCGGCGATCGACGACGCCACCAGCGAGCGGAGAACGGCCGCCGGCTCGCTCGCCGGTTTTTCCATCGCGTCGCGGAGAAAGTGAAGCGGCTCGCCGTCTTTGCGCCTCGCCAGCCAGCGCAGCGCGGCTTCGACTTCCTCGGGCGACGCCGCTTCCTCCGCCGGTTCGCTGCCCATCCCCACGGTCATGACGCCCTCCGCTACCCGACGAAGATCGACAATTCACGACAACTTCGGACAACGGCGAAATCCGCGGCGACAAGACTTCGGCAACAAGAAATCCGATCCGAAAACAAAAGATCATTCCCGGTCGGTCCTGCCACCGGTCACCATTGCCCAAGGCTGTACTAGTACACCGCTAAAGGGGTAGCACAGTGACCAAGGGCAGGACAAGGAAACCGATCCCGGGCCGCGGTCTCCCGGAACTGGTCAAAGTCGCCATGACCGGCGTCGGCGGGCTCTACATGCTCACCGGCTCGATCACCGTGACCCTGATCGGCGCGGCGGTCGCCCTCGCGCTGGCCGTCACAGAGCGGGCCGTGCGTTGACTACGCCAGCTGCTGCCGCACCGCCGAGGCGAACCTCGTCGCCGCTCCTGGGTCTGTCTGGCGGAAGCCCAGTGAGGGCTCTGTCAGCTCCAGCTCCAGCAGCAACGGCTTGCCGTCCGCGCCGCGGACCAGGTCCACCCGGGCGTACAGCAGTTCGGCGCGCAGGATCCCCAGCAGCGCCGTCGACGCGTCCAGGACGTCCTCCGCCAGCGCCACCGCGTCCGCCGGCGGGGAGGCCGCGGCCAGCTTCTCCGACAGGTACAGGCCCGATGAATCCATTGTGGACCCGAGCATCGCGCCCTTCGAGAACGCGTGCGAGAAAGTTCCGCCCAGGTACACCAAGGCCAGCTCGCCCGAAGTGTCCACACTGGACTGGTACGGCTGGACCAGCGCCGTGTGGCCTTCGGCGTGCAGAGCGGCGAGGTGCTTGGACGCGTCCGCACCCGCGGCGAAGCGGGCCGCCCCTCGGGAGCCCGCGCCCACCGAGGGCTTGACCACGAAGTCGGTGGCCGGGAACCGGGCGGTGTCACCCGGCGCGACCAGCGACGTCGGGACCACCGCGAGACCCGCGTCGAGCAGCTCGGTCAGGTACGACTTGTCCGTGTTCCACCGGACCACCGCCGCCGAATTGAACAGCGCCGGGACCGACTCGCACCACAAAAGGAACTCCGCACGGCGGGACGCGTAGTCCCAGGTCGCGCGCAGGATCACCGCGTCCGCCGCGGCGAAGTCGGCCGAAGAGTCCCAGGGTGCCCACGACACCGCAAAGCCCAGCGATTCCAGGGCGGGAACGATGGCGTCGTCGTCGCCGTCGCCGGAAGGGAGCTCCGCGCAGCTGACCAGGATCGCGCTGCGGGTCACCGGCCCGCCATCTTGCGGCGGTGCTCCGCGCCGATCTTCGTCGCCTTCACCGTCTCCGCGTCCCACGACGCCGCTTCGAGGTCCTCGACCTGCTCGACCAGGGCTTCGCCCGTCGCGACCGAGGGCACCACGACGTCGCCGAGCGCGCCGTCGGCGCCGACCAGCACCACGCGGGCGCCCGCCCGGCCGATGTTCTCCACCACCGCGCGGGACGGCTTGCCGTGCGCCTTCACGAACTTGCGCGCCGCGCCCAGCTGGGCGCTGGTCGGCGAAACAGTCTCTTCGGAATCAGACACGTCCGGAACGTTAACGGAAGACCGGCCGGAACGCGGAACAGCGTGGCGTCGGCCATAGTTGTGCGGGGGAGAACCCGACCCGAGGAGGACGCATGCCCACCGCAGTGCAGGTGACGAAGACCGGCGGCCCGGAAGTGCTCGAACCGGCCGAAGTGGACGTCCAGGCCCCGCAGGCCGGCGAGCTGCTGGTCGAGGTCGCCGCGGCCGGCGTCAACTACATCGACACCTACCAGCGCCAGGGCATCTACCCGATGGAGCTGCCGGTCGTGCTCGGCCTCGAGGGCGCGGGCACGGTCCTGGAGGCCGGCCCCGGCTCGGGCTTCGCGCCCGGCGACCGCGTCGCCTGGCAGGGGTCGCTCGGCAGCTACGCGGCGCGCAAGATCCTCCCCGCGTCGATGGCCGTGAAGGTGCCCGAAGGTGTCTCCCTCGAGACGGCCGCCGCGATCATGTTGCAGGGCATGACCGCGCACTACCTCGTCGCGTCGACGTTCGAGGTCAAGCCCGGCCAGGACGTCCTGGTGCACGCCGCCGCGGGCGGGGTCGGGCTGCTGCTGGTGCAGCTGGCGAAGGCGCGCGGCGCCCGAGTGATCGGCACAGTCTCGACCGAGGAGAAGGAGAAGCTCGCCCGCGAGGCCGGCGCCGACGAGGTCATCCGCTACGACCGCGAGGACTTCGCCAAGATCACCCGCGAGCTGACCGGCGGCGAGGGCGTCGACGTGGTCTACGACGGCGTCGGCAAGGACACCGTCGACGGCAGCCTCGCCAGCCTCAAGATCCGCGGCCTGCTCGCCCTGTTCGGCGCGTCCAGCGGCCCGGTGCCGCCGATCGACCCGCAGCGCCTCAACTCGGGCGGCTCGCTGTACCTGACGCGCCCGACGTCGGCGCACTACACGCGCACCCGCGAAGAGATCGACTGGCGCTCGAAGGAGCTGTTCGACGCCATCCTGGCGGGCCGGCTGACCGTCCGGATCGGTGGCAAGTACCCGCTCGCCGACGCCCGCAAGGCCCACGAGGACCTGCAGGGCCGCCGCACCACCGGCAAGCTCCTGCTCATCCCCTGAACGCCGTGAAGGCCGCTTTCGAGGACGTCCCTCGACAGCGGCCTTCCGGACCGGGGCTCAGCCCTTGTCGGTCGGGACCGAGACGGCGTCGGTGACGAAGACCAGCGTCTCGTTCGGCTGGATGCCGCGGCCGCCCTGGCCGTAGGCGAGGTCCGGCGGGATGATCAGCAGCCGGCGGCCGCCCTGCTTGATGCCGGCCAGGCCCTGGTCCCAGCCCGGGATGACCTCGCCCGCGCCGAGGTTCAGGTCGAACGTCTCGCCGCGGTCGTAGGAGTTGTCCAGGACCTTCTTGTCCGACCACGTCACCAGCAGGTAGTTCATCTTCAGCTTCTGGCCGGCCTTCGCGCCGTTGCCGGTGCCCTCGGACAGGTCCTTGGTGATCAGCTTCTTCGGCGGGTCGCAGCTGTCGGGAATGGTGATTTCGGGCTTCTCGCCGAACTTCCCCGTGGTCTTGATGTCGTCCGCCGTGCACTCGCGGCCCTTGCTCTGGGTCGCCTGGGCGGCGGCCGACGACGGGACCGGCGGCCCCGCCGGGGCGGCCGTCTCGGTCTTGGCGTCCTGGCCGCACGCGGCCAGCGACAGCGCCGCCGCGGCGACGACCACGATCTTCCCGATTTTCTGCATGCCGCGCAGACTAGTCAAGCACGGAGAGTGCCGGAACCTCGTCACCGGTCCGGACCACGCCGAGCCGCCGGGTCGCCCGCGTCAGGGCGACGTACAGGTCGTTGAGCCCGCGCGGCGAGCCCGCCACGATCTCGTCCGGCGCGACCAGCACCACCGAGTCGAACTCCAGGCCCTTCGCACGCTCGACGGTCAGCACGCTCAGCCGTTCGTCGAACGACGCCAGCAGCCCCGACACCTCGTCGAGCCGGCCGGCGGGCACCAGGACCGCGACCGTCCCACCGTCCACAGCGGACAGTTCGGCGGCGGCCAGTCCGGGCAGCTCCGCCGTGGTGGCGCGCACGGACCACGGCGGAACGCCCGTCTCCCGCACCGAGGACGGGGCCGACAAGGCCGGATCGACCTCGGCGAGAACGCGCGCCGCGACGGCCATGATCTCCGCGGGCGTGCGGTAGTTCACGGTCAGCTCTTCCAGGCGCCACCGGTCTTCGACGTACGGCGAGAGGACTTCGCCCCACGACCGCGCACCGCCGGCCGCCCCGGTCTGGGCGACGTCGCCGACCAGCGTCATCGACCGGTTCGGCGACCGGCGCATCAGCAGCCGCCAGTCCATCGCCGAAAGCTCCTGGGCCTCGTCGACGATCACGTGCCCGAACGTCCACGTCCGGTCCTGCGCCGCGCGCTGGGCCGCGGTCAGCTCGCTGCGCGCGACCTGGCGCTCGGCGAACAGCTCGGCGTCGAGGACGTCGGAGACGCGCAGCAGCTCTTCGTCGATGATCTCTTCGTCCTGCTCGAGGATGTCGAGCACGCCCTCGGCGTACGCGCGGTCCTCACGCTCACGGCGTTTGCGCTCGACGCGGGCTTCGGTGTCGTCGACGCCGATCAGCTCGGCCAGCTCGTCGAGCAGGGGCACGTCCGCCGGCGTCCACTTCGCGTCGCGCCCGCTCTCGAGCCGGGCCCGGTCCTCGGCGGACAGCAGCTTCCCGGCCGCCTTGGCGAGGCGTTCGCGGTCGGCGAACAGGTCGTCGAGCACGCTCTCGGGCGTCAGCACGGGCCACAGCTCGTTCAGGGCGGCGGCGACGTGCTCGTCGGCGGCCAGCTCGGCGCGGATGTCGGCGACGTCCTGCCCGTCGAGGAGGTCCTCCCCCAGCTTCCGGGCGGCCTGGCGGGTCAGCGCGTCGAGGACGTCGGAGACGAACAGCCGACGCGCCGGGTTGTGCGGGCGCCGCGAGCGGCGGGCCCGGGTGCGGGCGTCCGTGCACGTCTTGCGGTCCAGGCGCAGCACGTCGTGCTCGTACTCGATCTCCATGACCGGTTCGGGCACGCGCTGGCGGTCCCGGACGGCGTTGGCGAGCACCTCGGCCATCACCAGCCGCCCCTTGATCTCGGTCGCTTCGCGCGACTCGGCGCCGTCGGCGTCCAGGCCCGGGTAGAGCTGCCCGATCGTGGCGAGCAGCACGCCGGTCTCGCCGAGGGAGGGCAGGACCTGGCCGATGTAGCGCAGGAAGGTGCTGTTGGGCCCGACGACGAGCACGCCGCGCGTGGTGAGCTGCTGGCGGTGCGTGTAGAGCAGGTAGGCGGCGCGGTGCAGCGCGACGGCGGTCTTGCCGGTGCCCGGCCCGCCCTGCACGACCATGACGCCCCCGAGCGGAGCGCGGATGATGCGGTCCTGCTCGGCCTGGATGGTCGCGACGATGTCGCTCATCTCACCGGTGCGGCGCTGCTCCAGCGCGGCGAGCAGCGCGGCCTCGCCGGCCAGGCCGAGGTCCTGGCCCTGGTCGGCGGCGGTGAGGTCGAGGATCTCGTCGTCGAAGCCGGTGACCTTGCGGGTCAGCGACCGCAGGTGCCGCCGCCGTCGCACGCCCTCGGGCGACGCGGCGGTGGCGAGGTAGAACGGCCGCGCGACGGGCGCCCGCCAGTCGACGAGCAGCGGCTTGTAGTCGTCGTCCTCGTCGAACAGCCCGAGCCGCCCGATGTAGGTGGTCTCCTCGGCGCTCTCGGGGACGAAGTCGAGCCGGCCGAAGGCGAGCCCCTGCTCGACGGAGCCCAGCTGGGCGAGCCGGTCGGTGTAGAGCGTGGTGGCGACGTCGCGCTCGGTGCGGGCCTGCGGGGTGCCGCCGGTCTGCCGCAAGGTCTCGTCGAGACGGCGCTGGGCGTCGAGGCGCTCGGCGTCGAGCTTCGTGTAGAGGGTGGTCACGTACGCCTGCTCGCGGGCGAGCTCGGCGGAGAAGCCGTCCGAAGACAAGGATCCTGCTTTCACCTCAAGGGAAAAGAGCCGGTCAAGTCTAACGACCCCGGCCCCGCGATCATTCCGGCCCGAGGGCGCAGTAGGGGTAGACCTCGGCCCGCAAGCCACGCCGGAGGGCGACCGGCAGCTCCCGCTCCCCCGGTGCGCACGACACGCTCGCCGGGGGCAGCCGGTCGCTGCCCGTCAGCTGGCCGGTTTCCGTGCGGTAGAGCACCGCGCCGCCGCGGCTGGTCAGGGCCCGGCAGTTCGCCGACGTGTAGCGGACGCCGCCCGGCACCGGGGTCGCCGTCACCGGCGTGAGGCCGCCCATGCTCTCCGGGGTCAGCCAGACCACCCGGCCGAGGGTCACCGGGCCGGCGGCGTCGACTCCGGTGCGCTCCCCCGGGCCCAGCACCGGCACCTCGACGCGGGCCGAGCCGGCGGTCACCGGGATCCGGTAGGCGAATTGGGTGCTCGTGTTCTCCAGCACCGTGCCCGCGCCCGCCTCGGCGACCCGCAGCCCGCCGCCGCCCGGGGCCGCCTCCGGTGCGGACGGGATCGCGGTGATCCGGGACGGGATGGCGCAGCCGGTGCCGAGCAGCCGGTTCTGGTCCAGCTCGACCCGGCCGCGGCCCAGGAGCACCAGCAGGCCGAGGGTGACGACCACGACCGCGCCGAGCGCGATTTTCCTGATCATCTCAAGAGGTTCCGGAGCACCTCGGCCACCCGCTCGGGTGACCAGCCGGGCTCAGAACGGCAGGCCGAGGGTGGGCAGGCCGATCGCCGAGTCCACCGCCAGGGCCACGAACACGATCATCAGGTACGTGTTCGAGCGGTGGAACAGCGCCATCGGCTTGGTCTCCTCGCCGCGCCGCACCGCTGCCTGCAGGCTGTGCGCGTAGAAGAGGAACCAGCCGCCGGCCAGGATGGCGAACGTGCCGTACAGCCACGACGTCACCGGGAGCAGCAGCAGCGTCCAGGCCACCATCACCCACGAGTAGATGACGATCTGGCGCGCGACGTGCTGGGCCGTGGCGACCACCGGGAGCATCGGGACGCCCGCGCGCTCGTAGTCGTCGCGGTACTTCATGCCCAGGGCCCAGGTGTGCGGCGGGGTCCAGAAGAAGATGACGCCGAACATCACGAACGCCGGCCACTGCACGGTGCCGGTGACCGCGGCCCAGCCGATGACCACCGGCATGCAGCCGGCCGCGCCGCCCCAGACCACGTTCTGCGACGTGCGCCGCTTGAGGCCGAGCGTGTAGACGAAGATGTAGAAGAGGATCGTGGCCACGGCCAGGATCGCCGAAAGCAGGTTCACCGTGAGGTACAGCACGGCGGCCGAGGCGACGCCCATGACCAGGCCGAAGATCAGCGCGCCGCGGCGGGGCACCGAGTCCTTCACCAGGGGACGCCGCTTCGTGCGGTTCATCACCTTGTCGATGTCCGCGTCGATCACGCAGTTGAGCGCGTTCGCGCTGCCCGCGGCCATCGTCCCGCCGACCAGCGTGGCCAGGACCAGCCACGGCGAGGGGATCTGACGGCCGGCGAGGAACATCGCCGGGATGGTGGTCACCAGGAGGAGCTCGATCACCCGGGGCTTCGCGAGGGCGGCGTAGGCGCCCACGACCCGGCGGATGCTTCGCCGGTCACCGTGCGGTCGTTCACCGGTCGGGTGCACGGCGCTGGTGTCTTCACTGCGTCCGTGCGCAGCGTTCACCAACGACATTTCACTCCCTGCGTCAGGTTCGGGCGGGTCCGTGCCGGAAGGCCGTGGTGGAGCGCCGGTCTGAACCCTCGAACGATGTTAGACGTGGTGAATCCCGTGGGTGATCGCGGGTCCTCGACGCGTCCAAGCACTAGGCTGGCCGCGACGGGCCGCGATTGCCCCTGCGCATGGCCGCGAGCAGGAATATCGTCCCTTCGGGATCGATTGAGATAGGTAGCCGCGCGTACGGGTAACCGGAACGAGGAAGACCAGCCGCAACCAGAATGACCGGGAGTTGGAGTTCAGTGTCCGAAACCGCCCCTACCAGCGAGAACAACCCACTCCTCCGGCGCAACGTGCCCGCCGACTGGACCGAGACCGACACCCGCGCCGTGGACACCGTCCGGGTGCTCGCGGCCGACGCCGTCGAAAACTGTGGCAGTGGCCACCCCGGCACCGCGATGAGCCTGGCGCCGCTGGCCTACACGCTCTTCCAGCGCACGCTGCGTCACGACCCGAACGACCAGAACTGGCCGGGCCGCGACCGCTTCGTGCTGTCGGCCGGGCACTCGAGCCTGACCCTCTACATCCAGCTGTACCTCGCCGGCTACGGCCTCGAGCTCGAGGACCTCAAGCAGCTGCGCAAGTGGGGCTCCAAGACGCCGGGCCACCCGGAGTACCGGCACACCGACGGCGTCGAGACCACCACCGGCCCGCTCGGGCAGGGCCTGGCCAACGCCGTGGGCATGGCGATGGCCGCCCGCCGCGAGCGCGGCCTGCTCGACCCGGACGCGGCGCCCGGCGAGAGCCTCTTCGACCACCACATCTTCGTGATCGCCTCCGACGGCGACATCGAAGAGGGCGTCACCTCCGAGGCCTCGTCGATCGCGGGCCGCCAGGAGCTGGGGAACCTGATCGTCTTCTACGACGACAACAAGATCTCGATCGAGGACGACACGAACATCGCGCTGTCCGAGGACACGGTCAAGCGCTACGAGGCCTACGGCTGGCACACCCAGGTCGTGGAGGGCGGTGAGGACGTCGTCGCGATCGAGGAGGCCATCAAGGCCGCCAAGGCCGAGACGCAGCGGCCGTCGTTCATCGCGCTGCGGACCGTCATCGGCTACCCGGCCCCGAAGAAGATGGGCACGGGCAAGGCGCACGGCGCCGCGCTGGGCGCCGAAGAGGTCGCCGCCGTGAAGAAGATCCTCGGCTTCGACCCGGAGCAGTCGTTCCAGGTCGAGGACGACGTCATCAAGCACACGCGCCAGGCGCTCGAGCGCGGCAAGGCCGAGCACGCCGAGTGGACCAAGAAGTTCGAGGCGTGGGGCGCGGCCAACCCGGAGCGCAAGAAGCTGGCGGACCGCATGGCCACCCGCTCGCTGCCGGAGGGCTTCGCCGACAACCTGCCGAAGTGGGAGCCGGACGCCAAGGGCATCGCGACCCGCAAGGCTTCCGGTGAGGTGCTGAACGCGCTCGCCGACCCGCTGCCGGAGCTGTGGGGCGGCTCGGCCGACCTGGCCGAGAGCAACAACACCACGATGAAGGGCGCCGACTCGTTCGGTCCCGAGAAGGCCGCCACCGACATGTGGCAGGCCAACCCGTACGGCCGGACGCTGCACTTCGGCGTCCGCGAGCACGCCATGGGCTCGATCCTCAACGGGATCGCGCTGCACGGCGGCACCCGCCCGTACGGCGCGACGTTCCTCATCTTCTCCGACTACATGCGCCCGCCGGTCCGGCTGGCCGCGCTGATGAAGGCGCCGGTCACCTACGTGTGGACGCACGACTCGATCGGTCTCGGCGAGGACGGCCCGACGCACCAGCCGATCGAGCAGCTCTCCGCGCTGCGCGCGATCCCGGGCCTCAACGTCGTCCGCCCGGCGGACGCCAACGAGACCGCGTACGCGTGGAAGGCCGTCCTGGAGGACGTCCACCACCCGTCGGGCCTGGCGCTGACCCGCCAGAACGTGCCGGTGCTCGAGGGCACCAGCGCCGAAGGCGTCGCCAAGGGCGGGTACGTCCTGGCCGACAGCGACGGCACCCCGGACGTGGTCCTCATCGCCACCGGCTCCGAGGTCCAGCTGGCGGTCGAGGCCAAGAAGACCCTGGACGCCGACGGCGTCAAGGCGCGCGTCGTGTCCATGCCGTGCGTCGAGTGGTTCGACGCGCAGGACGCGGCCTACCGCGAGTCCGTCATCCCGGCCGGTGTGAAGGCCCGCGTGTCCGTCGAGGCGGGCATCGCCCAGTCGTGGCACCGCTTCACCGGTGACGCCGGGGTGAACGTTTCGATCGAGCACTTCGGCGCCTCCGCCGATGCCGCCACACTGTTCCGTGAGTTCGGGTTCACCGCGGAAGCAGTCGTCGAGGCGGCCCGCCGCTCGATCGCCAACACCAAGAACTGAAGGGGATGACAGTAATGAGCACCGACAAGCTCGCGCAGCTGTCCGAAGCGGGCGTATCGATCTGGCTGGACGACCTCTCGCGGGAACGCCTGAACACCGGCAACCTCGCCGGCCTGATCCGCGACAAGCACGTCGTGGGCGTGACGACCAACCCGACGATCTTCGCCAACGCGATGTCGAAGGGCGACGCCTACGACGAGCGGACCCGCGAACTCGCCGCCCAGGGCGCCGACGTCGAGGCCACGATCCGCGACCTCACCACGACCGACGTGCGCAACGCCGCGGACCTGTTCCGCGACGTCTACACGGCCACGAACGGCGTCGACGGCCGCGTCTCCATCGAGGTCGACCCGCGCCTGGCCAAGGACACCGACAAGACGGTCGTCGAGGCGCAGGACCTGTGGAAGACCGTGGACCGGCCGAACGTGCTGATCAAGATCCCGGCCACCGAAGAGGGCCTGCCGGCCATCACCAGGACCCTGGCCGAGGGCATCAGCGTCAACGTCACGCTGATCTTCTCCGTCGAGCGGTACAAGAAGGTCATCGAGGCCTACTTCGCCGGCTTGGAGCAGGCGAAGGCCAACGGCCACGACCTGCGCGGCATTCACTCCGTCGCGTCGTTCTTCGTCTCCCGCGTGGACACTGAGATCGACAGGCGCCTCGACGAGATCGGCACCGACGAGGCCAAGGCCCTGCGCGGCAAGGCGGCCGTCGCCAACGCCCGGCTCGCGTACGCGGCCTTCGAGGAGCTGTCCGCCACGGACCGCTGGAAGGCCCTCGCGGCCGAAGGCGCGAACGCGCAGCGCCCGCTGTGGGCGTCGACCGGCGTCAAGAACCCGGACTACTCCCCCACGCTCTACGTCGACCAGCTCGTGGTGAAGGACACCGTCAACACGATGCCGGAGAAGACCCTGGACGCGGTCGCGGAGCACGCCGAGATCACCGGCGACCAGGTCAGCGGCCGCGCCGCCGAGGCGCAGGAGGTCTTCGACAAGCTCGAGGCCGTCGGCATCGACATCCGCGACGTGTTCCTGGTGCTGGAGAACGAGGGCGTCGAGAAGTTCGAGAAGTCGTGGACCGAGCTTCTGGAGACCGTGCAGGGGCAGCTCGAGAAGGCGAAGGGCTGAAGCACGACATGACGACAGGTGAGAAGACCGGCGTCGAGATCGTGGACGCCGCACTGGCGGAGCGCGCCGCGCCGCTGGTCGAGCAGCTGGTCACCGACCAGGTCGCGTCGAAGCTGGCGGCGCAGGACGCGACGCTCTGGGGGCCGGACGCCGAGCCCGAGGCGTCGATCCGGCTGTCGTGGACGACGCTGCACAAGTCGTCGCGGCCGCTGATCGGCGAGATCGAGGCGCTGCGGACCGAGCTGCGGTCCGAGGGCGTCGACCGGGTCGTGCTGGCCGGCATGGGCGGCTCGTCGCTGGCGCCGGAGGTCATCACCGGCACCGACGACGTCGCGCTGACCGTGCTCGACACGACCGACCCCGGCCAGGTCGCCGACGCGTTGGCGGGTGACCTCGAGCGCACCGTGATCGTGGTGTCGTCGAAGTCGGGCGGCACCGTCGAGACCGACAGCCACCGGCGGATCTTCGCGAAGGCGTTCACCGACGCGGGGATCGACGCGGCCCGGCGGATCGTGGTCGTCACCGACCCGGGCTCGCCGCTGCAGGAACTGTCCGAAAAGGAGGGTTACCGCAAGACCTTCCTCGCCGACCCGCACGTCGGCGGCCGCTACTCGGCGCTGACCGCGTTCGGGCTCGTCCCGGCCGGGCTCGCCGGCGCGGACGTCGCCCGGCTGCTCGACCAGGCCGCTTCGGTGGCCGACGAGCTCGCCGCGGACTCGGCCGGCAACCCGGCGGTCAAGCTGGCCGCCGCGTGGGCCGCCGCGCACGAGACGGGCGCCGAGAAGGTCGTGCTGGCCGACACCGGCTCGGGCATCAAGGGCTTCCCGGACTGGGCCGAGCAGCTGATCGCTGAGTCCACCGGCAAACAGGGCACCGGCCTGCTGCCGGTCGCGGTCGAAGGCCCGGAGGCGCCCGGCTTCGCCGACGCCAAGTCCGACGCCACGCCCACCGCGGTCGGCAGCCCGCAGGGCGCGGCGAAGATCGCCGTCACCGGCTCGCTCGGCGCGCAGTTCCTGCTCTGGGAGTTCGCCACGGCGCTGGCCGGGCGGCTGCTCGGGATCAACCCGTTCGACCAGCCGGACGTCGAGGCGGCCAAGAAGGCGGCCCGCGCGCTGCTGGACGACCCGGAGAAGCTGAAGGGCGGCGAGGAACCGTCCAACGTGGACGGTCCGGTCGAGATCTTCGGCTCCGCCGGGGTTTCCACCGAGGGCAGCCTGACCGAGGTGCTGCGCGCGTTCTTCGCTTCGGCGCCGGAAGCGGGCTACATCGCGGTGCAGGCCTACCTCGACCGCCTCGACGACGCGTCGACGGCCCTGCTGCGCGGCGAAATCGCCAAGCGCACCGGCCTGCAGACGACGTTCGGCTGGGGCCCGCGGTTCCTGCACTCGACCGGCCAGTACCACAAGGGCGGGCACCAGAACGGCGTCTTCCTGCAGCTCACCGGCGCCGTCGAGCAGGACCTCGAAGTGCCGGAGCGGCCCTACACGCTGGGCCAGCTGCAGCACGCGCAGGCCTTGGGCGACGGGCAGGTGCTCGCCGAGCACGGCCGCCCGGTGCTGCGCCTGCACCTGACCGACCGGGCCGCGGGCCTCGCGGCGGTCGTCCGCGCGGTACAGGCGGTACAGGAGGTCACCGCATGACGTGGACCAACCCCCTTCGCGACCCGCGGGACAAGCGGCTCCCGCGGATCGCCGGGCCGTCCAGCCTGGTGATCTTCGGGGTCACCGGCGACCTGGCCCGCAAGAAGCTGATGCCCGCCATCTACGACCTGGCCAACCGCGGGCTGCTGCCCGCCGGCTTCTCGCTCGTCGGGTTCGCCCGCCGCGACTGGGAGCACCAGGACTTCGGCGAGCTCGTGCACGACTCGGTCAAGGAGCACGCGCGGACGCCGTTCAAGGAGTCGGTGTGGAACCGGCTCGCCGAAGGCATCCGGTTCGTCCAGGGCACCTTCGACGACGACGACGCCTTCGACCGGCTCGCGCAGACGGTCAAGGACCTCGACAAGGAACGCGGCACCGGCGGCAACACGGCGTTCTACCTGTCGATCCCGCCGAGCGCGTTCCCGGTGGTGACCAAGCAGCTGGCCCGCTCGGGCCTGGCCCACGCCGACGAGAACACCTGGCGGCGCGTGGTCATCGAGAAGCCCTTCGGGCACGACCTGAAGAGCGCCGAAGAGCTGAACGCGATCGTCAACGACGTCTTCCCCGAGGAGTCGGTGTTCCGCATCGACCACTACCTCGGCAAGGAGACGGTGCAGAACATCCTGGCGCTGCGCTTCGCGAACCAGCTGTTCGAGCCGATCTGGAACGCCAACTACGTCGACCACGTGCAGATCACCATGGCCGAGGACATCGGCCTCGGCGGCCGCGCGGGGTACTACGACGGCATCGGCGCCGCGCGCGACGTCATCCAGAACCACCTGCTGCAGCTGCTGGCCTTCACCGCGATGGAGGAGCCGCTGTCCTTCGAGCCGCGGGCCCTGCGCGCGGAGAAGATCAAGGTGCTCTCGGGCACCAAGCCGGTGGAGCCGCTGGACAAGACGACCGCGCGCGGCCAGTACACGGGCGGCTGGCAGGGCGGCACGAAGGTGCCCGGCCTGCTGCAGGAGGAGGGCTTCGCGAAGGACTCGAAGACCGAGACCTACGCCGCGGTGACCCTCGAAGTGCAGAGCCGCCGCTGGGCCGGGGTGCCGTTCTACCTGCGCACCGGCAAGCGGCTCGGCCGCCGCGTCACCGAGATCGCCATCGTGTTCAAGCGGGCGCCGCACCTGCCGTTCGACTCGACGTCCACCGAGGAGCTGGGGCAGAACGCCCTGGTCATCCGGGTGCAGCCGGACGAGGGCATCACGCTGCGGTTCGGCTCGAAGGTGCCGGGGACCACGATGGAGGTCCGCGACGTCACGATGGACTTCGGCTACGGGCACGCGTTCACCGAGTCCTCCCCCGAGGCCTACGAGCGCCTGATCCTCGACGTCCTGCTCGGCGAGCCGTCGCTGTTCCCGGTCAACGAAGAAGTCGAGCTGTCCTGGAAGATCCTGGACCCGGTGCTGGAGCACTGGGCCAAGGGAGGCTCTCCGGAGCAGTACCCGCCGGGCACGTGGGGCCCGCCGTCCGCCGACGAAATGCTGGAGCGCACCGGCCGGAAATGGAGGCGCCCGTGATCATCGACCTGCCGTCCACCACGACTTCGGCGCTCAACAAGAAGCTGGTGGAGATCCGCGAACAGGGCGGGCAAGTCGCGCTCGGGCGGGTCCTGACGCTGGTGATCGTCGCCGACGACGACGCCAACCTCGAAGACGCCATAGAAGCCGCCAACGGCGCGAGCCGGGAGCACCCGTCCCGGGTGATCGTGGTGGCCAAGGGCGCGCGCACCGCGGCGCCGCGGATCGACGGCCAGATCCGGGTCGGCGGCGACGCCGGCGCGAGCGAGGTCATCGTGCTGCGGCTCTACGGCCCGCTGGCCGCCCAGGGCCAGAGCGCGGTGGTGCCGCTGCTGCTGCCGGACGCGCCGATCGTCGCCTGGTGGCCGGGCACCGGCCCGAAGGACCCGGAGAAGGACCCGCTCGGCGAGCTGGCCCAGCGCCGGATCACGGACTCGGCCGCGGAGAAGAACCCGGTCAAGGCGCTGACCACACGGGCGAAGGTGTACGCCGCGGGCGACACCGACCTGGCGTGGACCCGGCTGACCCGCTGGCGGGCGCAGCTGGTGTCGGCGCTGGACCTGCCGCCGTTCGAGAAGGTCACCGGCGCGACCGTGACCGGCGAGGCCGACTCGCCGTCCACCGAGCTGCTGGCCGCCTGGCTGGCCGAGTACCTGAAGGTGCCGGTCAAGCGGGTCAAGAGCTCGGGCGCGGCGGGCATCATCTCGGTGACGCTGGACCGGCGCTCGGGCCCGGTGGAGCTGCACCGGCCGGACGGCCGCGTCGGCACGCTGACCCAGCCGGGCCAGCCGACCCGGCGGATCGCCCTGCAGCGGCGGACCACGCAGGACTGCCTGATCGAGGAGCTGCGCCGGCTCGACCCCGACGAGGTGTACGAAGCGGCGCTGCACGGCCTCGGCAAGTTCACGTCCGGGACGAACGGGAAGACCGGCGCGCCGGCCAAGCCCGACGTCACCACCCCGGCCGCGGACGAGGCGGCCAAGAAGCCGGCTCCTGTTTCCGCCAAGGCCAAGAAATGAGCAAGACCGAGGTCGTCGTCTACGCGAACCAGGACCTGCTGGCGGCCGCCGCGGCCGCCCGGCTGGTCACGCGGCTGGTGGACGTCCAGGCCGCCAAGGGCTCGGCGTCGCTGGTGCTCACCGGCGGCGGCACGGGCATCGCGGTGCTGGCCGAGCTCCAGGCGTCGTCGGCCCGGGACGCGGTCGACTGGTCGCGCCTGGACATCTACTGGGGTGACGAGCGGTTCGTCCCGGCCGATTCGGACGAGCGGAACGAGAAGCAGGCCCGCGAGGCCCTGCTCGACCACGTCCCGCTCGACCCGAAGCGGGTCCACGCGATGGCGGCGTCGGACGGCGAGTTCGGCGACGACGTCGACGCGGCGGCCGCGGCCTACGCCGAGGTGCTGGCGTCGAACGCGGGGCCGGAGGACCACGGCGACGTCCCGTCGTTCGACATCATGCTGCTGGGGCTGGGCGGTGAAGGGCACACGGCGTCGGTGTTCCCGGAGTCGCCGGCGGTGTACGAAACCGACCGGTCGGTGGTGGCGGTGCGCAACTGCCCCAAGCCGCCGCCGACCCGGATTTCCCTGACCCTGCCGGCGATCCGCCAGGCCCGCGACATCTGGCTGATGACGGCGGGCGAAGCGAAGGCGGACGCGGTGGCGCTGGCCCTGGCGGGAGCGGGCGAAGTCCAGCTCCCGGTCGCCGGGGCCCGGGGTCACCGCCGCACGTTGTGGCTGCTCGACCGCACCGCGGCGGGCAAGCTGACGAAGGTGTACCAGCCCCCGACGGCTTGAGCCGGTCCGGTGAAGGCCCCCTGCTCCGGCAGGGGGCCTTCACTGCTTTTCCGGCTGCCAACCGCGGCCGAGGCGGCCGAAGATCTCCTCCGCCGCCTTCAGGCGGTTCTCCTGAGCCAGGATCAAGTCCCGCGAGGACAGCGCGAAGCGGGCCAGTGCCGCGCACGAGACGTCGTCGGCCGGAGCGCCCGTCTCTTCGGCGATCGCCCGGGCCAAGGCCGTCTCGTGGCGCAGCCACATCCGGCGGCCGTACTCGCGCAGCGCCGGGGTGCTCTCGATGAGGCGCAGGAACTCCTCGTCCGGGCCGCCGTCGGAGATGTCCCGCAGGGTGTGCTCGCGCAGGGCGTCCACGATCGTGTGCCCCGGCGGCCGGCCGCGCACCGCCTCGACGAGGGCCGCCTCGATGTCGTCGTCCTGGTCGAACAGCAGGGCTTCCTTGCTCGGGAAGTACTTGAACAACGTCGTCACCGAGACGTCCGCGGCATCGGCGACGTCCTTCACCCCCACCGCGTCGTAGCCGCGTTCGAGGAACAGCGCGAGCGCCGCGTCGGCCAGGGCCTGGCGGGTCTGCGCCTTCTTGCGCTCACGGCGTCCCATCACTTCGGTCATGGACCCAGCCTACGTGATGGTGGACTCACTTCAAAAGTTTAGTCATTGCACTTTTTGAGTCACTGTGTTTTTCTGGGTTCAGGCCGCCGGAAGAGCCGGCGGCCCCGAACTTCCCGGGGGAAGCCATGAACTCCATCGCCATCGTCGGCGCCGGCCTCGGCGGACTCGCCTGCGCCCGCGTCCTGCAGCTCCACGACATCGACGTCACCGTCTTCGAGCAGGAGGCTTCGGCCGATGCCCGCCCCCAAGGCGGCACGCTCGACATGCACGGCGACACCGGCCAGGTCGCCCTCCGCACGGCCGGCCTGCTCGACGAGTTCCGCGCGCTCGCCCGGCCGGAAGGCCAGCAGATGCGCGCGCTCGACCCGCGCACCGCGGAAGCCGTCTTCGAAGAGATGCCCGCCGAGGGCGACGACTTCCGGCCCGAGATCGACCGCGGCCAGCTCCGCGGGATCCTGCTCGGCTCCCTCGCCCCCGGCACCGTCCGGTGGGGCCGGTCGATCACCGACGTCACCACGAGCGGGCAGCTGACCTTCGCCGACGGCGCCACCCAGGACTTCGACCTGGTCGTCGGCGCGGACGGCGCGTGGTCGCGGGTCCGCCGCGCCCTCACCGGCGTCCGGCCCGAGTACAGCGGCGTCACGTTCGTCGAGTTCGGGCTCGACGACGCCGACCGCCGTCACCCGGAACTGGCCGCACTGACCGGCCAGGGGACGCTGATGACGAAGATCGACGGCAAGGCGATCGTCGCGCAGCGCACCAGCGGTGGCCACATCCGCTGCTACGCCATCTTCTACGCCGCCGAAGACTGGGCCGCGGGCCTCGACTTCGCCGACCCCGCCGCCGTCCGCGCGCACCTGCTGGAGCGCTACGCGGGCTGGCACCCACGGGTGCTCGGCTTCGTCGACGAACAGGACAGCGGGTTCACGCACCGGCCCCTGTACGTCCTGCCGGTGCCGCACGCCTGGACCCACACGCCCGGGCTCACGCTGCTCGGCGACGCGGCGCACCTGATGCCGCCGCTGGGCGTCGGCGCGAACCTCGCGATGCTGGACGGCACCGAGCTCGCCACGGCATTGGCGACGTCCTCGAGCGTCGAGGAGGCCGTCCGGGCTTACGAAGCCGGGATGCTGCCGCGGTCGATCGAGACCGCGAAGGCGTGCGCCTCGGGCCTGCACGACCTGCTCAGCGACGATCTCCGGTCGATGGCCGCCTGACGATCTACCGCCGGACGGCCACACGTGGGTAACATGATTCCCACGATGTGGTCGTCCTGGTGCACCCTGAGGAGCAGCCCTCCCACTCTCAGTAGCGCCACTCCGTGGGTATCCCCCGAACGGAGCAGAAGACTGCGGAATTCGGACGCCCGAACTCCGACAACGGGTGAAACTTACCGTCTTCGTACGCGACCTCGTTAGCATCCGCACATTTGTCTGGCGCTGCGCGTCCCGATCGGGCCCTGAGCGCATCTCACCACCAAGTCCACAAGACGAATGGGGTCGCCAGCGATGAGTACAGAGGGACTCTCGATTCCAGGCATCTCGATCGCCGGCTCGGGGCCATCGGCCGCCGAGCGGGTGCGAAGGCGCGGTCTGAGCATCTTCGGCTCGGTCCCCCGCCCGGCTGTGGTCAAGTTCGCCATCGAGGCGGCCGCGGTCATCCTGGCCGTGCTCGACGTCTGGCTGGTGATCCCCGAGAAGGCCCAGCCGTATTCGATCTGGCTCTCCGGCGCCGCCTGCCTCGCGGTGGTGTTCCGCCGGAAGTTCCCGTTCCTCGCCGTGCTCGTCGCGGTCCCCGGCTTCCTGGCCGGCTGGGCCCAGCTCGCGTCGATGATCACGCTCGGCATGCTCGCCACCCGCCGCCAGCTGCACTGGCAGGTCTGGGTCGGCGCGGCGCTGGTCTGGATCTGCCGGTTCGTCCAGTGGCCGCTGGAGGACTTCGCCCAGCTCAGCTGGCGCGAACACATCCTCGACGGCATCTACGGCGTCCTCGTCGCCGGCATGCCGATCGCGATCGGCCTGCTCATCGGGGCCCGGGCCGAGGTGTCGAACAAGCTCGCCGAGCTGGCCACGAGCCGCGACCGCGAGCGCCGCTTCCACGCCGACGCCGTCCGCGCCGAGGAGCGCGCCCGGCTGGCCCGCGAGATGCACGACGTCGTCTCGCACCAGATCACGCTGATCGCGATGCAGGCCGGCGCCCTGCAGGCCCAGACGGCCGACGACCGCGCGCAGGAGACGGCGCAGGTCATCCGGACGCTGTCGAAGCGAACGCTCGAGGAGCTGCGTTCGCTGCTGAGCGTGCTGCGCGCGGGCGCGGACGACGACGGCCCGCGCCCGGGTATCAACGACCTCGACCGGCTGATCCGCACGTCCGAGGTGCCGGTGCACCTGTCCGTGGAGCACCTGCCGGAGGCCCTGCCGAACCAGGTGTCGGCGGCGGCCTACCGGACGGTGCAGGAGTGCCTGACGAACGTCCACAAGCACGCCCCGGGTGCGACGGCGACGATCCGCATCCAGGGTGAGCACGGAGCGCTCAAGATCGAGGTCCGCAACGAGCGGGCCAGCCGGCCGGCGGAGGCCCTGCCCTCGGGTGGCCACGGCCTGACGGGCCTGGCGGAGCGCGCGCGCCTGCTGGGCGGAAGCTTCGAGACGTCCGGCATGAAGGACGGCGGGTTCCGCGTGCGAGCCCGCTACCCGCTGGACCGCTGACCTCGGGGCATCACGTGTGACTGACGGGGCATCACGCGTGATTGGACGGGCATCACGGTGATGCCCCTCTGATCACGGGTGATGCCTCGCCAATCACAGGTGATGCCCCTCTGATCACGGGTGATGCCCGTTCGAGCGCGTGAAAAGCCACCCCGAGGTGTCCCGGGGTGGCTTTCGGGCTGGGGACGCTTAGATGATCTCCCGGCGCTGACGCAGGCGCTCGAGGGCTTCGGCCAGGATGGCCTCGCCGTCGGCGTCGCTGCGACGCTCCTTCACGTACGCCAGGTGCGTCTTGTAGGGCTCGGTCCGCGGCGCGGCCGGCGGGTTCTTCTCGTCCTGCCCGCCGGGGAGACCGCAGCGGGGGCAGTCCCACTCGTCCGGGATCTCCGCGTCGAGCGCGAACGACGGCCGGGCTTCGTGCCCGTTGGCACACCAGTAGGCCACGCGGCGCCGCGGCGCCGACTCACCCCGTTCCGATTCGCCCGTAGGACCGGCACCCACCCGGGTGCCTCGAATCGCGTTACCGCCAACCATGAATCCTCACACCTAGGAATCGGCGGCGCGCCCCCCAATAGGCACGCCGAATCGCTGCACCCTGCCGTCGTGACCCGGTCGCGATCGACGGCGGGGCGCCGGACGCCTCACACCTTGAGCAGCAGACCCAGGCCCACGATGCTGATCAGCCAAACCGCGCCCAGCAGCAGGGTGATCCGGTCGAGGTTCTTCTCGGCCACGCTCGACCCGGCCAGGCTCGACTGCATCCCGCCGCCGAACAGCGACGACAGGCCACCGCCCCGGCCACGGTGCAGCAGCACGGCGACCACCAGCAGGACGCTGGAGATGATCAACAGGATTTGCAGGAACAGCTTCATGTCATCCTCTGGGCTCTAGGAGAATGCAGGGGCACGGCATGGTCGTTTCCGACCACCACCGTACCCCTGGACTCGTCCACTGCTGTGTGACGGACCGGATACACAGGCTACCCGGTCGTGGCCTCGATCAGGGCAGCGGCCCGCCCGCGGCGAGTGCGCAGAGTTTCGTGAACTCCTCGCCGTCGAGGCTCGCTCCGCCGACCAGGGCACCGTCGATGTTCTCGCAGCCCACCAGTTCGCTGATGTTGCCCGATTTGACCGATCCCCCGTAGAGCACCCGGACGGACGAAGCGACCTCGTCGCCGTACTTCTCCTGGAGGGTGGCGCGGATGGCCTTGCAGACCTCTTCGGCGTCGGCCGACGACGCGACCTTGCCGGTGCCGATCGCCCAGACCGGCTCGTACGCGATCACCACGCCGGAGACCTGCTCGGCCTTGAGGCCCTTCAGGCCCTCGATCAGCTGTGTCGTGGTGTGGTGGATGTGCTCGCCGGCCTCGCGGACCTCGAGCTTCTCCCCGATGCAGAGGATCGGCGTGATGCCGTGCTTGAGCGCGGCCTTGACCTTCTTGTTGACCAACTCGTCGGTTTCGGCGTGGTATTCGCGCCGCTCCGAGTGCCCGACCGCGACGTACTTGCAGCCCAGCTTCGCCAGCATCAGGCCCGAGATGTCACCGGTGTAGGCGCCGGAGTCCTGCGGCGCGAGGTCCTGGGCGCCGTAGGTGAGCGACAGCTTGTCGCCGTCGACCAGGGTCTGCACGCTGCGGATGTCGGTGAACGGCGGCAGCACCGCCACGTCGACCTTCGCGTAGTACTTCTCCGGCAGCGCGAAGGCGATCTTCTGGACCAGCGCGATGGCCTCGAGGTGGTTCAGGTTCATCTTCCAGTTGCCGGCGATGAACGGCTTGCGTGCCACTAGTTCTTCTCCTCCAGGGCGGTCACGCCCGGCAGTTCCTTGCCCTCGAGGTACTCCAGCGAGGCGCCGCCACCGGTGGAGATGTGCGAGAAGCCGTCCTCGGGCAGGCCCAGCTGCCGCACCGCGGCGGCCGAGTCGCCGCCGCCGACCACGGTGAACGCGTCGCTCTTCACGAGTGCCTCCGCGACGGCCCGGGTGCCGCCGGAGAAGGCCTCGAACTCGAACACGCCCATCGGGCCGTTCCAGAACACGGTCTTGGCGTCGGCCAGCTTGCTCGCGAACAGCTCACGCGAGCGCGGGCCGATGTCGAGGCCCTGGCGGTCGGCCGGGATCGCGGTGGCGTCGACGACCTCGTGCTCGGCGTCGGCCGAGAACTCGGTCGCGGCGAGCACGTCGACCGGCAAGACCAGCTCGACGCCGCGCTTCTCGGCCTCGGCGAGGAAGCCCTTCACCTGGTCGAGCTGGTCGGCCTGCAGCAGCGACTGGCCGACCTCGTGGCCCTGGGCCTTGAGGAAGGTGTACGCCATGCCGCCGCCGATGAGCAGCCGGTCGACCTTGGTCAGCAGGTTCGCGATGACGCCGAGCTTGTCGGACACCTTCGCGCCGCCGAGCACGACCACGTAGGGCCGCTTGACGTCGTCGGTCAGCTTCTTCAGCACGTCCAGCTCGGCCAGCACCAGGCCACCGGCGTACGCCGGGAGCACCGACGCGACCTCGTAGACCGAAGCCTGCTTGCGGTGGACGACGCCGAAGCCGTCGGAGACGAACGCGCCGCCGGGGACGAGCGCGCCCAGCTCGGCGGCCAGCTCGGAGCGGTCCACGGCGTCCTTGCTGGTCTCGCGCGCGTCGAAGCGCACGTTCTCCAGCAGGACGACACCGCCGTCGGCCAGGCCGCCGGTCAGCGCCTTCGCGGACTCGCCGACCAGGTCACCGGCCAGCGGGACCTCGGCGCCGAGCAGCTCGGAGAGCCGCTTGGCGACGGGCGCGAGGGTGTACTTCGGGTCCGGCTCGCCCTTCGGGCGGCCGAGATGCGCGGTGACGACGACCTTCGCGCCCGCGCCGGCGAGCTTCTTGATCGTCGGCAGCGCCGCGCGGACCCGGCCGTCGTCGGTGATGCGGTCCCCGTCGAGCGGGACGTTCAGGTCGGACCGCACGAGTACGTACCGGCCCTGAACGCCCTCGCCCAGCAGGTCGTCGAGGTTCTTGACGCTCATCGGGTTCAGGAGATCTTCGTACCGACGAGCTTGACCAGGTCGGCGAGGCGGTTGGAGTAGCCCCACTCGTTGTCGTACCAGCCGACGACCTTGACCTGGTTGCCGATGACCTTGGTCAGCGGCGCGTCGTAGATGCAGGACGCCGGGTCGGTGACGATGTCGGCCGAGACGATCGGGTCCTCGTTGTAGCGGAGGATGCCGGCCAGCGGGCCCTCGGCGGCGGCCTTGTAGGCGGCGTTGATCTCCTCGACCGTGGCGGCCTTGGTCAGGGTGACGGTGAGGTCGGTGGCCGAGCCGGTCGGCACCGGGACGCGCAGCGCGTAGCCGTCCAGCTTGCCCTGCAGCTCCGGCAGGACCAGGCCGATGGCCTTGGCGGCACCGGTCGAGGTCGGGACGACGCTCAGCGCGGCGGCGCGGGCGCGGCGGAGGTCCTTGTGCGGCGCGTCCTGCAGGTTCTGGTCCTGCGTGTAGGCGTGCACGGTGGTCATCAGGCCCTGCTCGATGCCGAACGCGTCGTGCAGCACCTTGGCCAGCGGGCCGAGGCAGTTGGTGGTGCAGGAGGCGTTGGAGATGATGACCTGCGAGCCGTCGTACTTGTCGTCGTTGACGCCGAGCACGATGGTGAGGTCCTCGCCCTTGGCGGGCGCGGAGATGATGACCTTCTTGGCCCCGCCGGCGATGTGCGCCTTGGCGGCGTCGGCGTTGGTGAAGAAGCCGGTCGACTCGACGACGACGTCCACGCCCAGGTCGCCCCAGGGCAGGTTGGCCGGGTCGCGCTCGGCGAGGGCCTTGATGGTCTTGCCGTCGACGACGATGCCCTCGTCGCTGACGCTGACCTCACCCGGGAACCGGCCCAGGATGGAGTCGTACTTCAGCAGGTGGGCCATGGTCGCGACGTCGCCGAGGTCGTTGAACGCGACCACCTCGATGTCGTGGCCGCTGGCCTGCACGGCGCGGAAGAAGTTGCGGCCGATGCGGCCGAAGCCGTTGACACCTACGCGAACGGTCACTGCTGCCACTCCTCTGAGGATCGGCCGGGCGACCCGGCCGTGACTTGCGGGCTCGCGGTCACCCTAGCGTGCGGGCATGCGCGTCCCTGACTGCCCTGACGAGACTTCCACCACTTGGCGAACGGGTCAAGAATCGATTAAGAAGCCGGGTGGGTCCGCCGGGGTCTCCGCGGGTGGACCACGGTGGACCAGCCGGCGCTTCGGTCTCCCCGTTCCGGCTGGCCACGCCGGGTGCCCGCGGCGGCGAGGCGGGACCGGATTTGGCGACTGGAACGATTCAGCACAGGCCGGGATTTGGAGGGCCTCGACAGCATTCGCGGGCCACGCCGGGCGCGCTCCGGCACGGGCGTGAGGTCCATGACTCGACCGATCCAGCGACCGCCGAACCGGGGGCCCGGGCCGGTTACGGGAACGAGCCGGTTGCGCCAGCCGCGCTTCCCCGGCCGGCCGCGGCTCTTACCCTGCCAGCTCACGCTCCAGCGGAACCGCGGCGTCACCCGGACCTCACCGAACCAGGCCCCGCACCTCACCCGGCCAGCTCACGCTCCAGCGGAGTGCGGAACCGCGGCGTCACCCGGACCTCGCCGAACCAGGCCGCGCACCGGTCCGCCTCCGCCGCCACCCTCTGCTCGGCCTCCGCGCCCACGTCCTCCAGCAGGCGGAACGCGATCTCGCCCGACGGACGCTGGGCCCAGCCGCCCACGATGCGGCCGTTCAGCCAGACCGCCGGGCCGATGTTGCCGCTGCGGTCGAACAGGGCCGGGCGGTGCGGGCCCAGGAACCAGTCGCGGTCCTGCCAGCCCATCGGGGTCGGGTCGAGGGCGGGCAGGAACGCCACCCACGGCGGGGGTGCCGCCACCGGCTCGAGGTCGTCCGCCGACACCACACCCGGGACGCCGCCGAGGTCGACCTCGGCAACCGGCAACGCCGCCAGCGCCTTCTTCGTCTGGCCCGCCGTCCAGCCCGTCCACCAGCGCAGGTCGGCCACCGGCGCCGGGCCGTACGCGCGCAGCCAGCGCCGGGCCAGCTCCGCCCGCGCCTCCTCCGCGTCCCACGAAGGCAACCCCGGCGCCCACTCGTCCAGGGGGTGCCAGACGTACTGGCTGCTGATCCAGCTCCCCCGCGGCCGCCCGCGCACGATCCGGCCGTCGGCCGCGAGGAGGAACAGCACCCGGCTCGTGACGTTCCCGATCGCCTCGTACGGCTTTCCGGGCGCCATCCGCAGCTGCTGGCGCAACCGGGGTTCGTCTTCGCTCAGCTGCTGCGCGGTCGCCGAGCCGCGCTTGCGCAGGGCCGCCTCGACCGCTTCTTCGACGTCCGCCAGCCACTTACCCGGCTCCGGCACGTTCTCCGGGTGCCCTTGCTTCCCGAGGTGCTGCTCCAGGAGCTTCCGCTGCTTGACGGCGATGTCCGCGGAACACCCGGCCTGGACGACGGCCGCGGTGTCCAGGCCGGTGACGAACACCGTGCGGCGCATGCCCAGCAGCCGCAGCAGGGTGCGGTCGTCGTACAACGCGCCTTCGAGGGCCGTCACCGCGGGCGACGCGAGCCGCGCGCACGCCGAGAGGTGGACGGTCGCCGGGTCGGTCGCGTGCAGCGCGACGACACCCGCGACCGCGTCGGCCACCGTCGCCGCGGGGGCGGCCAGGTGGTGGCGGACGCCGAGGCGGGCCCGGCGCTGCTCGATGCTGATCGTCGGAGGAGGCACCCGCCGTTGATACCACCCGGCACCGACAAAAACCGCTGGTCGCCTGCCCGGGGCGGCTTTACGCTCGCGGCATGGTCTCCGGTGCGCACTTCGCGGCCTTCGCCGCCCTGACGTTCCTCATGGTCGTCGTCCCCGGGCCGAGCGTGCTGTTCACGATCAGCCGCGCGCTCACGGTCGGCCGGCGCGACGCGCTGCTCACCGTCGTCGGCAACTCCGCGGGCGTGTACACGCAGGTCGTCGCGGTCGCGTTCGGCCTCGGCGCGCTCGTCACGACGTCGGCCGCGGTGTTCACCGCGATCAAGATCGCCGGCGCGCTCTACCTGGTGTACCTGGGGATCCAGGCGTTCCGGCACCGGCGGAAGCTCACCGAAGCCATGGCCGCCCGGGTGCGCGCGACGCCGGGCCGCGTCGTGACCGTCCTGCGTGACGGCTTCGTCGTCGGCTTCGCGAACCCGAAGTCGATCGTGTTCCTCGCCGCGCTGCTGCCCCAGTTCGTCGACCCGGCGGCCGGGTCGGTGCCGGCGCAGATGCTGCTGCTCGGCCTGTGCCTGCCCGCGATCGCGCTGGCCACCGACAGCGCCTGGGCCCTGGTCGCGGGCACGGCACGCGCGTGGTTCGCCCGCTCGCCGCGGCGGCTGGAGATGGTCGGCGGCACCGGCGGCCTGGTGATGATCGGCCTCGGCACCGGGCTGGCCTTCACCGGCCGGGGTGACTGAGCACCAGATCCAGCAACCCGGGGAAAGCCGCGTCGAATTCGGGGCGGCGCAGGCGGTTCAGGCGCCGGGGGCCTTCGTCGCGCTGCTCGATCAGGCCCGCCGCGCGCAGCACCGCGAAGTGGTGGCTGCGGGTCGCCTTCGTCACCGGCAGGTCGAACGTGCCGCACGCCTTCGTCCACTCCGGGACGGCCGCCAGCTCGCGCAGGATGCTGCGGCGCACCGGGTCGGCGACCGCGGCGAGGGCGTCCTGGAGCGGCACCTCCCCGGGCAGCACGTGCGTGAGCCCGCGGGCCCGCGCAGTGTTCGATGATTGTCGTACACTCATCTGGTCGACCTCCATCGAACACTTTACCGAGGAGCCGTCGTGCCCCTGCACCTCGACGTCAGCTTCGGCCGTCAAGCCCGCAACCGCCTGGACGCCGCCACCGCCCCCGGCCGCGAAGGCGCGCTGGCCGCCCTCGAGTCGTTCTACTACGCCTTCAACCAGCGCGATCTCGACGCGTTCCGCCGCGTCTGGACGACCGATCCCCTGGCCCAGCTGAACAACCCGCTCGGCGGCATCCTTCGCGGCGGTGACGCCATCACCGCGTTGTACGAGCGCGTCTTCACCGGCCCGGCGCGCGTCACGGTCACCTTCGGCGACATCGTCGAGTACTCCGGTGACGGCCACGCGGTCTTCGCCGGCCGCGAGACCGGCGAGTACCACGTGACCGAACCCGTCCCCCTGAGCATCCGGACGACGCGGTGCTTCGCCTACGAAGCGGGCCGCTGGGTGCAGGTCCACCATCACGGCAGCATCGACGACGCCGAAGCCCTCGCCGCCTACCAGGCCGCGATCCGCTAGGCGAGGGCCTCGACCAGGCCCGGCCACCACTCGCGCGGCAGGTCCGACAGCGGGACGACCACCTGGTCGGCCCCCGCGGCCCGGAACTCCCGCAGCCGCGCCACGACGGCGTCGAAGTCGCCCCACACCGTCAGGCCGTCGACGAGCCGGTCGGACAACTCCGCCACGTCCGCGTCGGTGAAGCCCATCCGGCGGAAGTTGGCCGCGTAGCCCGGCACGCCGGCCAGGAACTTCAGCGAGCCGCCCCGGACGACCTCGCGCACGCGCGCCGGATCCGGCTCCGCCACCACGTTCAGCAGCACCGAAAGCCGCGGTCCCGTGCCCAGGATCTCCCGCGCGGACGCGACGTAGTCCGTCGTCACCAAGTACGGGTACGCGCCGGACGCGCGGTCGCGGGCCAAGCCCAGCATCCGCGGTCCCAGCGCCGACAGGATCCGCGCCGACGCCGGGACCGTCTCCTCGAGCTCGTCGAGGTAGTCGTTCATCGTCGCCAGCGGACGCGCGCCGTGCGCACCGCCGAGACCGACGACGAACCGGCCTGCGGGCAGGTCCGCGTACGTCGAGGCGACCTCCGCCGACGGCACCCGGTCGACCGACAGGATCCCGCTCGCGACCTGGATCCGCGAAGTCCCGCGGACGACCTCGGCGATGCGCGGCAGGTTGTTGCCCTGACCGCCGGGCAGCCACAACGTGGCGTAACCCAGCTCCTCCAGCTCGGCCGCGGTCGCCACGGCGGCTTCGGTGTCCAGTGCGGTGTGGGTGGCCCCCAGCGGCCCCAGCTTCGTCATGCGCGCGTCAACCACCGGGGCCGCCGCCGTGTTCCGCGTCAGGCCGGTTGTTCGTCCTCGGCGGAATCCTGCTCCGCGGGCCGCGAGAACATGCGCGTCGCCGAGAGCCGGGCGACGCCGTCGGGTTCGCCCAGGTCCTCCAGGGAGTTGCGGATCGTCGAGTCCACGGACAGGTACTTGCGGCCGGCGCGCAGGTCGGCGTCGTTGCGCAGCCGCACGATCAGCGGGAACTCCGACAGCGCGCCCGCGTCGAACAGGCCCGTCGTGTAGATCAGCTGCACGCCCAGCGCCTCGGCGACCGCGCGCTGCAGTTCCAGGAGGTACCCGGCGGACGCGCGGCCGATCGGGTTGTCCAGGAACAGCACGCCCGAGTGCCGGTTGCGGACCTTGCCGCGGTTGTTGGCGCGCAACGCCGCCAGCGTGCAGTACAGGATGATCGCCGCGGTCAGCTGCTGGCCGCCGGAGAAGACGTCGCGGATCTCCGAGACGCGCTGGCGTTCGGTCCGCAGCACCGAGTCCGGCTTGAGCATGTCGACGCGGAAACCCTTGGGCGCCGCGGCCCGGACCCCGCGCAGCACCAGGGAAAGCCCGTCGCGCTTGACGTCGCGGCCGTCCGCGGTCTTGCCGACGGCCGCCTCGTCGACGACTTCGCCGAGCTTCTCGGTGAGCGCGTTGTCCTCCAGCTCGGTGAAGCGGATGCGGAGGAACTCCTGGCCGGACCAGTCGCCGAGGCCGTCCGGCAGCCGCGAGACGCGCTGGGCCGAGCGCAACGTCCGCAGCGCGCCGTCGACCATGCCCTGCAGGCGCGTGATGATGCCGCCGCGGTGCCGGTCGATCTGGGCGAGGTCGTCGGTGAGCGACCGCAGCCGCGGCCGCAGCGCCTCGGCCCACTCGGCCGCGTGCGCCGGGAGCTGGTCGCGCTTGACCGAGATGACCTGCTGCCGGACCGGCGTGCTCAGCTTCTCGAACCGCTTCTCCGTCGCGTACTGCGCGAGCTGGTCCGCGGCCGCGCGCACGCGCCGGTCCCCCGCGTCGGCGGCTTCCTGCGCCTCGCTCAGGGTGGCGTTCAGGCGGGCGTGCTGGGCGCGCGCCGTCTCGACGTCACCGTCGTAGGCCACGGCGTCCTGGTCGGTCACCAGCTGGGCCATCGACTCCGCGAGCAGCGAGAAGCCCGACGCGGAGTTCTTCGCGGACTCCAGCGTCGCCTCGGCCGCGGCCCGGCGTTCCTGGAGCTCTTCCCACTTCCGCGCGGCCGCCGACGCCTCCAGCCCGGCCGCGTCGATCAGCTCCAGGCCGTGCTCGATGTCGCGGGGCTTCTCGCCGTTGACGCCGTTCTGCAGCGGCAGCGCGTCCAGTTCGGCACGCCGCGTCGAAACGAGCCCGATCGCTTCGGTGCGCTCGTCCTCCAGGCCGTCGACGACGCGGCGGGCGCGTGCCAGCGCGGCCGCGCGGGCCGAGGCGTCGGAGCCGTCCGGCGTCTCCAGCAGTTCGGCTGCCCGCGTGCGCACGGCTTCGTCGAGGGACTCGACGGCCGAACCCGCGGCCGCTTCGGCGGATTCGGCCTGTTCCAGCTCGCTGCGCAGGTCGCTGCCGACCTCCACCTTGGCGTACGACTCGGACGCCGACAGGTAGGTCCGGCGCAGCGCGTCGACCGGTTCGGACGGCACCGGGCCCTCGGCGGCGTCGGCCGCGCCCGGGACCTCGGCCAGCTCGGCACGCGCGGTGGTCGCCGTCCGGCGGTGGCCGTCCGCGGTGCGCTGCTCCTCCCCCGCCTGCTCGCGCAGCCGTGCGGCCTTGCCCGCCGCGTCGGCGGCCTGCAGGTCGGCGCGCTCGGCGACCTCCGTCGCACGCTCGACTTCTTCGGTCCACTCCGCGATCCGGGCGTTGCGCGTGCCCAGCTCGCCCAGCCGTCGCGCCTTCTCCTCGGCTTCGGCCGCGGCCGCCCGCAGTTCCGGGACACGCTCGCGCAGCGACGTGCTCTTTTCGCTCAACCGGGCGAATTCCGCCTCGGCCTGCTCGAGCGCGGTGCGGGCGGTTTCGCGTGCGGAACGGGCCGCCTGGGCCTGCTCGGCCAGCGTCGCGATCGCGCCGGGCGGGTAGTCCTCACGCCAGGTGGTGAGCTTCCAGGTCAGGGCGCCGTCGGCGGACAGCTTGGCGGACAACGCTTCCAGCCGCCGCTGCCGTTCGGTGTGCCGCCGGGCCACGGCTTCGCGTTCGGCGTCGGCGGCTTCTTCGTCGTACATCGCGGGGTTCGGCGGCACCAGGAACTCGACGCCGGGCGCGGCGGGCACCTCGGCCTGCAGCGACTCGGTGGTCCCGACGGCGATGATCGCGCTCGGCAGCAGCCGCCGCTTCGTCAGGACCTCGCGAGCGCGGTCGGCGTGCGCGGCGTCGTTCAACAGGACCCCGGACACCAGCTGCGGCAGGCTTTCCAGCACCTCGGCACGCCGGGAAGAGTCCAGTTTGGACAGATACCGCCAGCCGGACCACGCGGTGATCCCGGCGTCCTCCAGCGCATCGAGCGCGGCCTGGACGTCCTCGGGAGGCGGCAGCAGCCCGCCGGAGCCGAGCGCCGAGAGCGCGCGTTCGTCGGCGGACTCCTCCATCCGCAGCGCCGTCTGCTCCTTCTCGACGGACGCACTCGCTTCGCGCAGCCGTTCCAGCAGCACCGGAAGGTCGCTTTCGAGGGCGACGTCGTCCGCGCCGAGCAGCTCGACCAGGCGGCCCTCGGCGGCGAGCGCGTCGGTGCGGCGGTGGGCGCGGTCGAGGTCCTCGGTGGCGCGCTCGAACCGGTCCTGGGTCGTCCCGGCCAGCTGGTGGGCCTCGTTCACGGCCCGTTGTGCCGCTTGAAGATCCGTCCCGACCCGGTCGAGTTCCTGCTCGCGCCGCTTCAGCTCGGCGGTCGCGGACTCGGCCGCGGCGCGCGACGCGCGTGCGGCCTCCGCGACGTCGGCGCCCGAAGGCAGCAACCCCGCCCGCACGGCGTTCTGGACTTCTTCGCGCAGCTCAGTGATGCGCGCTGTGAGGCCGCGGGCTTCGGCCCGCCGGGCGGCCGCGAGGTTGGCGGCTTCGTCGCGTTCGGTCTGCGCCTTCTCGGCTTCCGCGCGCAACGCGCCCGCGTGCGCCTCGGCCTTGTCGGCCTGACGCTGGGCGTCCTGCGCCAGCGAGTGCAGCCCGCGGGCCAGGGCCGCCGCCGCGTCGTTGCGCGCCTGCAGCGCCGGCCGCGCCTTCTCCTCACGGCTGCCGACGAGTTCGCGCAGGTCTTTCGCCTTGCGGGCGGCGTTCAGCTGGTTGAGCACGGTCGCCGTCTCACGCCAGGCCTCGGCGGCCGTCTTCGCCTCGGCCAGTTCGGCGTCGACGCGCTTGCGGGCCTCCTGGGCCTCGTCCAGGCGCAACACGGCGACCAGGCGACGCAGCTCGGTCACGGCCGCGGCGAGCCGCCGGTGGTCGCCCTCGGCGAGCTTCTCGGCGGACTTGACCTCGGTGACGTGGTCCTCGAGCCCGGACAGCCGCGCGTTCTCCAGCTCGTTGCGCGCGACGACGCGCCCGGCCAGCTCGGCCATGTCGGCCTTGGCCGACGAAGCGATCTTCCGCGACTCCGCGGCGACGCCTTCTTCGGCGGCGAGCGGACCCAGCAGATCCAGCGCACCGGCCACGAAATCGCGCTCGGACAACAGATCCCCGCGCTGCGCCAGGTTGTGCGCGTAGGTCGCGACGACCTCGGCGAGGTCCTTCGGCTCGTCCTCGGAAATCACCGCGCGCAGCAGGAACTCGACGAACGCGTCGTCCGTGCCGAACGCGAACGCGTCCGCCGCTTCCCCTTCGCCGGCGTTCATCGCGCGCTGGTAGCGGAACAGCTCGGTGTCGAGGCCGAGCGTGTCGAGCCGGCCTGTCCACTCGTGGTGGCGGCGGGTCCAGGACAGCTCCAGCTCGGGCTCGGCCAGCTGGGCCGCGGCGAGCTTGTCGTGGAAGCCGGACATGGTGAGCAGCCGGCCGTCCTGCGTCATCGGCAGCGAATCCAGGCCCAGGGCGGCGGTCGGGCGGAAGCAGTACCAGGAGTCGACGAGGTTCTCGGAGTCGGCGGACACGACGTGCCCGCGCCATTCGGACGCCTTGCCGGTGATGATCCGGTGCCCGCTCTCGACGTGCAGCCACTCCAGCACGACGTGCGAGACGTCCTTGGCCGCCACGAACTTCTCGAGCACCTTCGTGCTGGTGGTGCCGACGACCTGGCGGCGGCCGGGCAGCATCACCGAGAAGATCAGCTTGATGAGCACGGACTTGCCGCCGCCGTTCTCGAGGAACAGCACGCTCGCCGGAGACGGGCGGCGCAGCTCGGCCGGGCCGGTCGCGTGGATGCCCGCGCTGAACAGCGCGTCCTGCTGGGGCGCGGTGATCTTGGCGCCGACGCCGCTGAAGTCGAGCACGACGTCCTGGTAGCGGGCACCCGCCGGGCCCACCGAATGCAGGCGGACCCGCGAAAGCTCGTACATCTACTCCCCTTTTACAGCGTGTCCGACGAGGTCGCGCGCAGCGTGCCCCCGGCGTTCGCGACGGCCACGACGTCGAGCGCGAGCAGGTCGTCGAAGGCGGCGTCGGCCGCGAGCTCGCGGACCTGGATCTGGTAGCGCGGTGTGGTCCGGTAGGTGCCGCCCTGTTCGTCGCTCACCGGGACCAGGAAGCCCTGGTCGGCGAGGAAGCGCAGCGCGCGCGAGACCATGCCGCGGGTGGTGTCGGCGGCCAGGCGGCCGTCCTTCGTGGCCGCGGCCGCGGGACGGCGGGCGTAGGCGCGCCAGGCCTGTTCGAGCTCGGGCGCGTCGGCCAAGGGGTCGTTGTTGGCTTCGGCGGCCGCGGCGCGCTCGTCGAGCATGCGAGCGGCTTCGCGGACCATCGCGTCGACCTGCTCGACGCTCACGCGGCCGATGTAGGTGTCGTTGGCGAGGTCGTCCGGACGCGGGTAGCCGAGCGCGGCGGTGGCGAGGTGGATCAGGCCGTGCAGGACCTTCTCCGTCTCGCGGCGCTCGCGGATCTTGGCCTGGCGGGCGTAGGAGTCCATCTTGATCTCGAAGACGGACTCGTCGGTGGCCGCGAGGACCGCGCCGGCCTGCTGGTTGACCTCCAGCACCATCAGCCCGAGCCCTGCGGCGACGGCGTGGGTGAGCGCCTTGAACGCGTTGTCCTCGCCGTAGCGGCGCACGAGGTCGCCGTAGACGACGTCACGCGCGGGCAGCTGCTTCGGCCGCATGCCGAAGGCGACCAGCCGGGCCGCGGCCTCGGCGTCCACGCTGCTGTGGGACAGCGCCATTACGCGACTTCCTCTTCTTCGTCGGCCCGCTCGACGGCGGCGGTGGACAGGAGCAGGTCGGCGCCGCCGAACTCCGGGTCGTCCAGGAGCGTGCCGTCGTCGACGGCGAGCAGCACCTGCCGGTCACCTTGGCGGCGGGCCGCGCCGACCCCGGGACTGTAGGCGTGGACCGCGCGCAGCGCGACCAGGGCGGCGAGCCCGGGCTGGCGGCTGCGGCGGGCTTCCTCGAGCAGGCCGGACAGCCGTCGCGGCACCTCCGGCAGGTCGAGGAGTTCGTCGGCGCGCCGCCAGACGTCGTCGCCGAACTTGTCGGTGATCTCGGCGGGCATCAGCTCGGGTTCGGGGATCTCGCCGACCAGCTGGTCGCGCTCCGGTGCGGGTCGCAGCAGCAGCGAGACCAGGGACGACAGCGACGGCACGACCGGCGCGGTGATGCCCGCGACGGCGTGGAAGAAGTGCTCGGCCGGGGCGACGGCGTCGGCGAGCGGGAGCCCGAGCGTCGGCACGAGGAGCTGGCCGAAGAGATCCAGGGTCGCGCGCTGGGGCGGGCCGGAGAACTGCTGGCGGTCCTGCTCGGCGCGGAACACCGCGCCCGCGTCGGCGAGCCGGGACTGCAGGCGGGTGTGCCGGCGGATGCAGTCGCCGACGATGTCGACGAGTTCGGCGGCGCGGCGCTTGCGGTCGAGGTCTTCGGTCTCGTCGCGGGCGGTGGTGATGTTCTTGAGGATGGCGTTCTCGGCGCGGAAGCGGGCCTCGATGTGGCTCAGCGCGCTGTCGAGCAGCTCCGGGACCTCGCGCTCCCAGTCGACCGACCGGACGTCGCGGCGGGTCGCGTCCAGCTTCGCGCGCAGCGTCTCGCCGTACTGGACGGTCCGGTAGCGGGCCTGCTCGGCGGCCAGCTTGGCGTCGGCGAGGCGGCCGCGGTTGATGAGGTTCTCGAGCTTGACCTCGGCCGCGATCTGCGCCGACTCGACGTCGGTGTCGAGGGCGCCGACCAGGACGTTGATGGCCTCGTCGGTGGCCCGGAGGTAGACCTCGCCGTCGGGCGCGGCGAGTTCGACGAGCAGCTTGAAGTCGAACTGGCGCCGCTGGTAGCCGCCCGGCCCGATCGAGCCGTAGACGCGCCGGAAGCCGCGGTCGGTGGTGCCGACGTTGATCAGGTTGTCCAGCACCCACTTGGCCACGCGGACGTGCTCTTCGGGCATGCGCGAGGGCGCCTGCTGCGAGATGAACGGCAGCAGCCGGTCGATGACCTCGTCGTGGCCGGCGCCGGTGTCGAAGTCCATCGCGATGGTGACCTGGTCGATCGTGTGCAGCGCGATCTCGGCCATCTGGTAGATCGTCGCGTCGGCCCAGTCGAGCTTCGCCTTCCGCGCGTCCAGGTCGTGCAGCGGCGCGGTGCAGGCCAGCGCCTTGAGGCGGCGCGTCAGCCCCTCGTCGGCCAGGCCCGCTCCCCCGGTCTCGTCGTCTCGCACAGCAGGCCAGGCTAGTCGGCCACCCTCTGCGCACGCGCGGGTGACTCCATCCATGCCCCCACCACCACCCTCAACGGTGACGCTGACGCGACGCAGTCTTTGCATTAACGTCGCTCACATGCGTGAGATGAGCCGTGAAGAGTGGTGGCAGTTCGCGTCCGAGGGGACCCGGACGGGCATGCTGGGCCTGGTCCGGAAGGACGGCTCGCCGATCGTGACCCCGATCTGGTTCCTGCTGAACGAGGGACCCGACGGCGACGAGCTGATCTTCACGACCGGCACCGAGACGCTCAAGGGCAAGGCCATCGCCCGCGACGGCCGCATCTCCCTGGCCGTCGACGACCAGAAGCCGCCGTATTCGTACGTCCAGATCACCGCCGAAGCGCGGCTGACGCACGACTTCGACGACATGCTCACCTGGGCGACCCGCCTCGGCGCCCGGTACATGGGCGCCGAGCGCGCCGAAGAGTACGGAAAGCGCAACGCCGTGCCTGAGGAGTCCCTCGTCCGGGCGAAGATCACGAAGGTCGTCGCGCGGGCCGAAATCGCCGGCTGACCTGCTTTCGCTGGTACCCTCGCCCGCGGGGGTGGGGTCATGCTTTCGGGTGAGGATGGCAGACGCGACGCCGTCAAGGCGATCATGAGCTCGGGCCAGCGGGAGCTGGTCGCGGAGCTGGAACGGCTGGACGGCGGGGCTCGCTTCGGGCGGTCGGCTTGGCAGCGGCCCGAAGGCGGTGGCGGGCAGGCGCGGCTGCTGGAGAACGGCGACGTCTTCGAGCGCGCCGGCGTCAACTACTCGGCCGTGCAGGGCGAGCGCGTCCCGGCGGCCGTCGCCGCGCAGCACGGTCTCGACCCGGACAGCGGGTTCTTCGCGACCGGGCTGTCGGTCGTGATCCACCCGCGCAACCCGTACGTGCCGGCGTTCCACGCGAACTACCGCTACTTCGAATCCGGTGGCACGTGGTGGTTCGGCGGCGGCGCGGACCTGACGCCGTGCTACGGCTTCGCCGAGGACGCGACGCACTTCCACCGGACGCTGCGGGACTACTGCGACGGCTTCGACCCGGCGTTCCACGCGCAGGCGAAACGCGCGTGCGACGACTACTTCCGCCTTCCCCACCGCGGCGAGACGCGCGGCATCGGCGGCATCTTCTTCGACCACCTGTGCCCGCCGGGCCCGGACGGCTGGCGCCGCGCGGCGGCCTTCGCGGCGTCGGGCATCGCGACGATCGCGCCCGCGTACCTGCCGATCGTGCGGCGGCGCCAGGTTCTTCCCCACGGCGAACGCGAGCGGCAGTGGCAGCTGTACCGGCGCGGCCGGTACGTCGAGTTCAATCTCGTGCACGACCGCGGGACGCGGTTCGGGCTGCAGACCGGGGGATACGTCGAGGCCGTCCTGATGGCGTTGCCGCCCTTGGCGCGGTGGGAGTTCGAGTACACGCCGGAGCCGGGGAGCCCCGAGGCCGAGCTGGCTTCGTTCCTCGTGCCGCGCGACTGGGCGGGCGAGACCGCGGTGCCGGACGCCCGGGTGGTCGGCTGAGGCGCAGGGCGCCCCGGTGAGCGGGAAACCCTTCTTCACCCAGGGTGAGCGCCCGTGTCGAGTATTGACACGACCCGCTCGGCTGGTGTGAGATCTGTCCCATAGATAGGAAACTTTCCTAACTATTAGACCCGATTCCGGTGGTCCGCCGACCAGTCCGCCCCGGTCACCCCCTGTCCCCCGACCCACGCAGGAGGCTCCCAGTGGCACCCCGTCCACCGTGGCGCGTGGTACTGGCCGGCACCGCCGTCGCGGCGCTCGGCCTCACCGCGCTCAGCCCGGTAAGCGCTTTCGCCGCGGACACCGACTACGAGTCCGAGAACGCCGTGATCTCCCAAGGCGTGGTGGAATCCAACCACGCCGGCTACTCCGGCACCGGGTTCGTCAACTTCGACAACGTCGCCGGCAGCTACGTCGAATACTCCGTGAACGCCGCGCAGGCGGGCACGCACACCCTGACCTTCCGCTACGCCAACGGAACCGCCGACAACCGGCCGGTGAGGCTCATCGTCGACGGCGGGGACAAGGGCACCGTCGACTTCCCCGGCACCGGCGCCTGGACGACGTGGAAGACCGTCACCGCCAGCGTGCAGCTGACCGCCGGCGTCAACAAGATCCGCACCACCGCGACCACCGCGAACGGCGGCCCGAACGCCGACAAGCTCACCGACACCTTCACCGCGCCGACCGACGGCGAACCGCCGACCCCGCCGTCGAACCTCAAGGCGAGCACCATCCTCCCGACCGCCGCGACGTTCTCCTGGACCGCCGCGACCGACAACGTCGGCGTCGTGCGCTACGAGATCAACCGCGGCGGCAACGTCCTCAAGACCGTCGACGGGAACACGACCAGCGCGACGGTCGACAACCTGACGCCGAACACCGCCTACGACATCTCGGTCGGCGCGTTCGACGCCGCGGGCAACCCGTCGCAGCAGAGCAACGTGGTCACCTTCACCACGCCGCCGAGCAACGACACCACCCCGCCCACCGTGCCGGGCAACCTGCGCAGCACCGGGGTCACGGCGAACAGCGTTTCCCTGGCGTGGAACGCTTCCACGGACAACGGCGGCACGATCGCCGGCTACGACGTCTACCAGGGCGCCACCAAGGTCGCGACCACGACGTCGCTGAGCACGACGGTCACCGACCTGAACCCGAACACCTCGTACACCTTCACGGTCAAGGCACGCGACCCCGACGGCAACAGCTCCGCCGCGAGCAACGCCGTCACGGCGAAGACCAGCGCTCCGGGCGGCGCAGGGGGCATCCCGGAGTACGACAAGGACATCGCGAAGGTCGACCTCGGCTGGGCGGTGGACTTCCTGCCGAACGGCAACGCGCTGGTGACCGAGCGGGACCGGTTCGAGGTCCTGCTGGTGACGCCGTCCGGCCAGAAGACCACGCTGGGCAAGGTGCCGGGCGCGGTCGGCACCAACGGCGAGGGCGGCCTGCTCGGCCTGGCGATCTCGCCGAACTGGTCGGCCGACCACGCGATCTACCTGTACCACACGGCATCCGGGGACAACCGGATCGTGAAGATGACCTACGACGGCACCACGCTGTCCTCGACGTCGACGCCGGTGCTCACCGGGATCGCGAAGAACCGCTACCACAACGGCGGGCGGCTCAAGTTCGGCCCGGACGGCAAGCTGTACGCCACCGTGGGCGACGCGAAGAACAGCGACAACGCACAGAACAAGAGCTCGCTCAACGGCAAGATCCTGCGGCTGAACCCCGACGGCTCGGCGCCGTCGGACAACCCGTTCTACGCCACCGGCGGCAACGCCCGGTACGTCTGGAGCTACGGCCACCGCAACCCGCAGGGCCTGGCCTGGGACTCCCGCGGCCAGCTGTGGGCGGCGGAGTTCGGCGAGAGCAGCCAGGACGAGCTCAACCTGATCCAGAAGGGGGGCAACTACGGCTGGCCCAGCTGCGAAGGCACGATCGGCAGCTGCAGCGGCTTCATCGCCCCGAAGAAGACCTGGCCGACGTCGCAGGCCGGGCCGTCCGGGATCGAGATCGTCAATGACTGGATCTACATCGCCGGCGTCACCGGCGAGCAGCTGTTCGCCACGCAGATCAACTCCGCGGGCACCGGCGTCGGCACGGTGTCGGCCCTGTTCTCGGGCCGCTGGGGCCGGCTGCGCTCGGTCACCAAGACCCCGGACGGCGGGCTGTGGCTGACCTCGACGAACAACGACAAGAACGGCGGCACGCCGTCGGTGCTCGACAACGTCATCGTGCGCCTGAAGTTCCCCGGCGGTGCCACCCCGGGTGAGTTCAAGCTGACGAGCTCCGCCTTCGCGGACAACGCCACCATCCCGGACAAGTACACCTGCGCCGGCGACGGCACGGCGGGCCAGGACCCGTCGCCGCCGCTCGCGTGGAGCGCCTCGACCGGGGCGAAGGGCTACGCAGTCGTGTTCGCCGACGTCGCCAACAGCGGGAACAAGCTGCACTGGGCGATCTGGGACGTCCCGGCGTCGGCCCGCGCGCTGCCGGAGGGGCTCGGCGCGGGCTACACGGTGCCGAACCAGGGCGGCGCGAAGCAGAAGGCGATGGGCAGCGGCGCGAACGCGCAGAAGTTCTTCGGCCCCTGCCCGGGCGGCTCGAGCCACCCGTACACGTTCACGCTCTATGCCCTTAACACCGCGACGGTCCCCGGCCTGAGCTCGTCTTCGACGATGGCCCAGATCGAAACCGCGATCAAGGGCGCCTCGACGGCCGGTGTAGTGCTGCGCGGCAAGTCCAGCGCGGCGGCCCAGTAGCCGCGGCGGGGGTGACCGGAGCGGCGCCGGTCACCCCCGCCGCCCTAGCTCGGCTCCTTGATGCGGCGCAGGTGCGCGTCGACGTCGAAGCCGTGCTCCTCCAGCCGCCGCCTCGCCAGCAGCAGCTCGTCGGGGGTGAACAGCTCGGCGTACTCCTCGCGCAGCATCGTCGCCTCGGAGCTGCGGCCGAGCTGGTTCTTCTCCCAGAGGACGGTGAACCCGCCGGCGGTCCCGGCCCCGCGCAGGAGCAGGCGGGCCGCTTCGACGCCGCCGTGCTCGCGCACCATGCGCTCGAACTGGGCGGGCCGGTAGCCGTAGTCCTTGGCCAGGACCCGGCAACCGTCGAGCAGGTCCTCGGTGAACCGCGCGGCGAGACGGGGATCGGCGGCGGCTGGTTCGGGCATGGGACACCTCTCGACGGAACGGCTTCCCAGATTAATCGCGAACGGGGCCGGTTTCGCTACGCCATTCGTGAAGTGAATCGCCGAGTGACACTCTGCGTGTCTTGAACACTGTGCAACGGCGGCCGCCCTGGTGTCCATTGTGGACGGATTCACGTCCAGCCGAACAGGCCCGCCATGATCCGCGCGCAGCGTTCCGTCATCGCGTCCGCGTCCTCGTCCGGGCGGTCGATCCACCAGCTGATCAGCGAGTCGACGACACCCGTCCAGACCTGCGCGATCGCCTCGATGTCGACCGGGTCGGCCAGCCCCCGGGAGGTCATCAGCTGCGTCGCGCCCAGCAGCGCGAACGCGTCCAGGCGGCGCCGGTAGTCCGCCGCCGAGGCGGCGATGTCACCGGTCGCGGGGACGGTCTCGTCGCGCAGGAGACGCCACGCGTACCGGTCGTGGTCGAACGTCGTGAAGATCGCGGAGAGCACCTTCAACGGCATCTGGTCGGGCTCGCCGCCGCCCGCCATGGTCGTCGCGACGCCCTCGGTGAGCCGGTCGCCCGCGCGGTGCAGGCAGGCCAGGTAGAGGCCGTCCTTGGAGCCGAAGTACTGGTAGAGCAGCGGCTTCGTGACGCCGACCCGGCGCGCGATCTCGACCATCGACGCGCCCGCGTAGCCCACCCGGCCGAACTCCTCGGTGCCGGCCACGACGAGCTGGGCCTCGCGCTCCTCGCGCGGCATTCCCTTGGTCCCGACCGCCCTTGACTCCGTCACGCCGGAGAGCCTACCGTGCGTAAAGTGACTTCAGGGTAAGTTACCCTAGGGTCAGATCAGAGGAGGCGACGTGGCCGAGTTCCTGGCGCACCTGCGCGACCCCGTGCTGTTCGCGGTGCCGGTGTTCCTGCTGTTCGTGACGATCGAAATCGTCGCGGTGCACGTCCTCGGCCACGACGACAACGTCCTCGGCTACAGCCCCGCCGACACCCGGACGAGCATGCTGATGGGCACGGTCGCCGTCGGTGTCAACGCGCTGTTCCGGCTGGTGATGCTGGTCGTGTTCGCGGCGTTGTTCGAGCTGGCGCCGGTGAAGTTCGACCCGCGCGACTGGTGGACGTGGGTGCTGATGCTGCTCGGCCAGGAGCTGGTGTTCTACGCCTACCACCGCGCCAGCCACCGTGTGCGGCTGCTGTGGGCCGGCCACCAGGTGCACCACTCGAGCGAGCACTACAACTTCTCGACGGCGCTGCGCCAGAAGTGGACCCCCTACTTCCAGCTGCCGTTCTGGTCGGTGCTGGCCCTGTGCGGCATCCCGCCGTGGATGATCCTGACCGGCCTCTCGATCGACCTGGTCTACCAGTTCTTCGTGCACACCGAGAAGGTCGGCAAGCTGCCCCGCTGGTTCGAGTACGTCTTCAACACCCCGTCCCACCACCGCGTCCACCACGGCAGCGACGCGGAGTACCTGGACGCCAACTACGGCGGCATCCTCATCATCTGGGACCGCCTGTTCGGCAGCTTCGTCCCGGAGGGCAAGCGCCCGAGGTACGGGCTGACGAAGAACATCGGCACGTACAACCTGCTGAAGGTGGGCTTCCACGAGTACGGCTCGATCCTGCGCGACCTCCGCACGGCCCGCACGTGGCGCGAGCGCGCGGGGTACGTGTTCGGGCCGCCCGGCTGGCAGCCCGAACACGTGCTCCTCGGCTAAGCCGTGTCCTGCAGGGCGTTCTCCGGGCGGATCGACGCCGGCAGCCCGGCCAGCGGTGGGCGCTGCGGGGACGTCAGGTCGGTCAGGACCAGCTCGCGCTCGACGCCGTCGCCCGAGGTGCCGCGCTGGAACTGGGCCAGCAGGGTCGCCGGCGGGACCGCCGTGACCAGGCGGTCGTAGCGCTGCAGGCGGTCGAAGAGCGTCTGCATGATCTGGCCCGACATCCGGCCCAGTGCCTGCGTGCTCTGGTGGCGGTGCGCGCGGTGGCCGAGGTCGACCTGGGCGAGCGCGTCGAGGCCGCGCAGTTCCAGCAGGTCGATGAGGTGCCCGATCTCGACGCCGTAGTTGACGACGAACGGGATGCTCTCGAGCACCTCGCGGCGGCCCGCGTATTCGCCCGCCAGGGGCTGGACGAACCCGGCCAGCTCCGGCCAGAACATGTTGAGCAGCGGCCGGGCGACGAGCTCCGTGACGCGGCCGCCGCCGTCCGCCTGGGTGCCCAGCGGGCGGTGGTAGAAGCCCTTGACGTAGGCGACCGACGGGTCCGTCAGCAGTGGGCCGAGCAGCCCGGTGACGTAGTCCGTGGTGAAGTCGTGGAGGTCGCCGTCGACGAAGACGACGAGGTCGCCGGTCGTCGCCGCGACGCCCTTCCACAGTGCTTCGCCCTTGCCCGCAAGGCCTTCGAGCGCCGGGAAGACGGCGTCCTGCGCGACGACCCGCGCCCCGGCCGCGGTGGCCACCTCGGCGGTGGCGTCGGTGGAGTGGCTGTCGACGACCAGGATCTCGTCGACCAGCAGGCCGTGGAGCTCCTCGCGGATGGCGGTGACGATCGCGCCGACGGTCGCTTCCTCGTCCCGCGCCGGGATGACGACGGAGACCGTGGTGCCGCGCTTGGCCGCGACGAGCTCCTCGATGGTCCGGTCCCCCGCCTTGCTGCTGCGCCGGGCGAGCCAGGTGCCGACCTCCGGCGACACCTGCAGCCGCGCGTGGCTCGTGCGCATGCTTTCCCCTTCCCTCGTTCGGCCTACCCGGTTCCGAGGTTCGAGGTCCCGCGTTTCGACGAACGCTCCGCGGTGCTACCGCGGTGTTACGAAAGGGCTGGTCCCGTTAACGCGGCAGGCCGGAAACCGGCTGACCGGCGCGACCCCCCGGGTGGCAGGGCCGCGGGTCCCGACAGCTCGCGGGGGATGGTGGCCGGGTACGGAAGGGCGATGCCCGCGTAGCCGCTCAGGCGTCTTCTTCCTCGAGCATCTCCGGCGTCACCGCGGATTCGGTGTCCGGGATGTTCAGGTCCTTGGCCCGCTTGTCCGCCATCGCCAGCAGGCGGCGGATGCGGCCGGCCACCGCGTCCTTCGTCATCTGGGGGTCCGACAGCTGGCCCAGCTCCTCCAGCGACGCCTGCCGGTTGGACAGGCGGAGCTTGCCCGCCGCCAGCAGGTGGTCCGGCGCCGTGTCGCCCAGGATTTCCAGGGCTCGCTCCACCCGGGCCGCCGCCGCGACCGCCGCGCGGGCCGACCGGCGGAGGTTCGCGTCGTCGAAGTTGGCCAGGCGGTTCGCCGTCGCGCGCACTTCGCGGCGCATCCGGCGCTCTTCCCACTGCAGGACGCTCGTGTGCGCGCCCAGACGGGTCAGCAGGGCGCCGATCGCGTCGCCGTCGCGGACCACCACGCGGTCGGCGCCGCGGACCTCGCGGGACTTCGCCTGGATGCCCATCCGGCGCGCCGCGCCCACCAGCGCCAGCGCCGCCTCCGGACCCGGGCACGTCACCTCCAGCGACGACGAGCGGCCCGGTTCGGTCAACGACCCGTGCGCGAGGAACGCGCCCCGCCACGCCGCTTCCGCGTCCGCCACGCCACCGGACACCACGGCCGCGGGCAGCCCGCGCACCGGGCGGCCGCGCTGGTCGATCAGCCCGGTCTGCCGGGCCAGCCCTTCCCCGTCCTTGACCACGCGCACCACGTACCGGGTGCCCTTGCGCAGCCCGCCGCTGGCGGTGATCACGTGGACGTCCGAGTGGTGGCCGTACAGCTCGTGGATCTCCTTGCGCAGCCGTCGCGCGACCGAGCCCGTGTCCAGCTCCGCCTCCACGACCACCCGGCCGGCCACGATGTGCAGCCCGCCGGCGAAGCGAAGCAGCGACGCGACCTCCGCCCGGCGCGGCCCGATCTTCGTGATCTCCAGCCGGCTCAGTTCGTCCTTCACCGCGGCGGTCATCGCCATTCCTGCCCCTCCCTGCCTTTCGCTCCTCCCCCGTGCTCCCCGTCCCTGCCGAGACCGAGAGCCTCCCGCATCGTCCGCGCGAGCGCATCAGGATCATGCCGTCCCGCCACTTCCGGGTCGGCCACCGCCCCCAGGTGCGCCCGCCCGCCGAGCCGCTGCGCCGCCCGCCGGAGATTCGCCGGGTCGGGCACGGAATCCCGGTCCGCGATCACGGCGTCGACCCGCAGATCGGGCGCGTGGTCGAAGAGTACGTCCAGGTGCCGCTCGGGAGAGAATCCCGCGGTTTCCCCCGGCTGGGGGACAAGGTTCAGGACGAGCGCCTTCGTCGCGGTCGTGCGCACGAGCGCGTCCCGCAGCCCCGGCACCAGCAGATGAGGTAAAACGCTGGTGAACCACGAGCCCGGTCCGAGGAAGACGACGTCGGCGGCCAGCACGGCGTCGACGGCCTCCGCGCACGCCTGCGGCGGCCGCCCCGACCGGTCCGGCGAGTGCAGGCTCACGCGCTGCACCTGCCCCGGCGTCGACGCCACCGCGACCTGGCCGCGGATCGTGCGCAGCGCCGCCGGGTCCTCGCTGTCGAGGCCGCTGACCTGCCCCTCGATTTCCAGCGGCTCCGGCGACATCGGCAGCACGCGCCCCGAGACGCCCATCAGGCGGCAGGCCTCGTCGAGCGCGGCGACCGGGTCGCCGAGCACCTCGAACAGCCCGGCCAGCAGCAGGTTGCCCACCGCGTGCCCGGCCAGTGCGCCGTCACCGCCGAAGCGGTGCTGGAAGACTTCCGCCCACAACGTGCCGCCGTCCTCGGCCGCGAAGGCCGCGAACGCCTGCCGGAGGTCGCCCGGCGGCAGCAGCCCGAGCTCGCGCCGCAGCCGGCCGGACGATCCGCCGTCGTCGGCCACGGTCACGATCGCCGTGACGTCGGGGGTCACCCGCCGCACCGCGGACAACGTGGCGTGCAGTCCGTGGCCGCCCCCGAGGGCGACCGCGCGCACGTTATTCACGACCAAGGTCGCGGTGCACCACCTTCACGGCCATACCGTCCTCATTGGACAGACGCTGGGCAAGCTCCTCGGACAGCGCCACGCTGCGGTGCTTGCCGCCGGTGCAGCCGACGGCGAGCGTCAGGTACCGCTTGCCCTCGCGCTTGTAGCCCGCGCCGATCAGCCGCAGCAGCTGGTGGTAGCGGTCGAGGAACTCCTCGGCGCCCTCCTGCGAGAGGACGTAGTTGCGGACCTCGCCGTCGAGGCCCGTGTGCTCGCGCAGTTCGGGGATCCAGAACGGGTTCGGCAGGAACCGGACGTCCATCACCAGGTCGGCGTCCATCGGCAGGCCGTACTTGTAGCCGAAGGACAGCACGGTGACGCGGGTCTGGGTGCTCGCCTCGGACCCGAACGCGTCCTCGATCTTGGCGCGCAGGTCGTGCACCGACAGCGACGACGTGTCGAGCACCAGGTCGGCCTCTTCGCGCAGCGGCTCGAGCAGCGTCCGCTCGGCCGTGATGCCGTCGGCGAGCCGGCCGTCGCCCTGCATCGGGTGGCCGCGGCGGACGGCCTCGAACCGCCGCACCAGCACCGCGTCGGTCGCCTCCAGGAACAGCACGCGCGGCTTGTAGCCCCGCGCGTCCAGGTCCTTGATCACCGAGGCGAGGTCGTCGGTGAACGCGCGCGAGCGCACGTCCATGACGACGGCGACCTTGGTGATCGCGCCGCGCGCCTGCGCGCCCAGCTCGACCATGGTGGCGATCAGCTCCGGAGGCAGGTTGTCGACGACGAACCAGCCCAGGTCCTCCAGGCACTTGGCCGCCGTGCTGCGGCCCGCCCCGGAGAGACCGGACACGACCGCGACCTCCATGCCGGAGCCGCGGATCTCCTCTTGCGCACTCACTGTCTTTCCCTTACTCCCCTGGTTTCGGACCGGCGCCGGTCTCCCCGGCCAGCGCGGCGACGACCGCTTCCGCGGTGCGTCTGCCGAAGCCGGGCACCGCCTCGATCTCTTCGATCCTGGCCTGCTTGAGCTTCTTCACCGAGCCGAAGTGCTTGATCAGCGCGGTGCGGCGAGCCTGCCCCAGCCCGGGCACACTGTCCAATTCGGACGTCTGCAGCCGCTTGGAGCGCTTCTCGCGGTGGTAGGCGATGGCGAAACGGTGGGCCTCGTCGCGCAGGCGCTGCAGCAGGTACAGCCCCTCCGACGTCCGCGGCAGGATCACCGGATCGGGGTCGGCCGGCAGCCAGACCTCTTCGAGGCGTTTCGCGAGCCCCACGACGGCGATGTCGGTGATGCCCAGCTCCGCGAGCACGTCCGCGGCCGCCGTGGCCTGCGGGCCCGCGCCGTCGACGACCAGCAGGTTCGGCGGGTAGGCGAACTTCTTCGGCCGCCCGGTCTCCGGGTCGAGGCCCGGTTTGCTCGACTCCTCCGAGGTTTCCTTGAGGTAGCGGGTGAAGCGGCGGCGCACGACCTCGGCGATCGACGCGACGTCGCCCTCTTCGGCCGCTTCACGCAGCGCGAAGCGGCGGTACTCGGACTTGCGCGCGAGCCCGTCCTCGAACACGACGAGCGACGCCACGACGTCGCTGCCCTGGATGTGGCTGATGTCGATGCACTCGATGCGCAGCGGTGCGGTGTCGAGGCCCAGGAAGTCCTGCAGCTCGGTCAGGGCGGCCGAGCGCGCCGTGAGGTCGCCGGCCCGGCGCAGCTTGTGCTGGGTGAACGCCTCGCCCGCGTTGCGCTCGACGGTCTCGGCCAGCGTCCGCTTGTCACCGCGCTGCGGCACCCGCAGCTGCACCTTCGACCCGCGCAGCCCGGTCAGCCACTCGGCGAGCGCGTCCGCGTCGGCGGGCAGCTCCGGCACGAGGACCTCGCGCGGGACCACCGGGCCCGAGTCGACGTCGTCGCGGGCCGCCAGCTCGGCCTGCTCGCCGTAGAACTGGGTGATGAAGTGGTCGACCAGGGCGGGGACGTCCATCTCCTCGGCCTTGTCGATCACCCAGCCGCGCTGGCCGCGGACCCGGCCGCCGCGCACGTGGAAGACCTGGACCGCGGCTTCGAGGTCGTCGTGCGCGAACGCCACGACATCGGCGTCCGTGCCGTCGCCGAACACCACGGCCTGCTTCTCCATCGCCCGCCGGAGCGCGCCGAGGTCGTCGCGCAGCCGGGCGGCGCGCTCGAACTCGAGCTCTTCGGACGCCGCCGCCATCTCGGCTTCGAGGCGCTTGATCATGACGTCGGTCTTGCCCGCGAGGAAGTCGCAGAAGTCCTCGACGATGTCGCGGTGCTCCTCGGCCGAGACGCGGCCGACGCACGGCGCCGAGCACTTGTCGATGTAGCCGAGCAGGCAGGGGCGGCCGATCTGGCCGTGGCGCCGGAACACCCCGGCCGAGCAGGTGCGGGCCGGGAAGACGCGCAGCAGCAGGTCGAGCGTCTCGCGGATGGCCCACGCGTGCGAGTACGGCCCGAAGTAGCGGACGCCCTTCTTGCGCGCGCCGCGGTACACGTGCAGGCGCGGGAACTCTTCGTTCAGCGTCACCGCCAGGACCGGGTAGCTCTTGTCGTCGCGGTAGCGGACGTTGAACCGCGGGTCGAACTCCTTGATCCAGTTGTACTCGAGCTGGAGCGCCTCGACCTCGGTGGTGACGACGGTCCACTCGACGCTCGCGGCCGTGGTGACCATCTGGCGCGTGCGCGGGTGCAGGCCGGAGAGGTCGGCGAAGTAGGAGTTCAGCCTGCTGCGCAGGCTTTTCGCCTTGCCGACGTAGATGACCCGCTTGGCGGCGTCGCGGAACTTGTACACGCCGGGGAGCTCCGGGATGCTTCCCGGAGCGGGTCGGTAGGTGGTCGGGTCAGCCACTCCCCCAGCTTATGGGCCACCACCGACAGTCCCCGCCGCCCCCCGGTCCGCCGCGGCTCGTCGCCCGGCCGGAAGTAGGGTGTTCGTCCGGTTCCGACTTTGGTGGGTGTCCCCCTGGGTGACGCGGTGGTTACTTTCCGACCGGCCGGATCGGCCCCCATCCGAAAGGATCACCACCGTGAGCACTCTTCGCATCCTCGGCGCCGCGTCCGCGGCCGCCGTCGCGCTGACCCTCGCGGGTGGCGCCGCGGCTTCCGCCGGCGTCCAGCCGAACATCGTCGGCGGCACGACCGCCCCCGCCGTCTCCTGGGGCGCCCAGGTGTACGTGAACACGCCGGGCCGCGACTTCCAGGGCTTCAACTGCTCGGGCACGGTGATCGCCGCGCGCTGGGTGATGACCGCGGTGCACTGCCTCGACCAGGACGGGTCGGGCATGCACGTCAAGGTCGGCAGCAACACGCTGTTCTCGGGCACCGACATCGCGGTCGACGGCGAGTACCAGTCCCCGAACGGCGACATCGCGCTGCTGCACCTGGCGTCGGCGACGAGCGCGGGCCCGATCTCGCTGGGCAGCGCGGACCCGTCGACGGGCAGCACCAACCAGCTCTACGGCTGGGGCCGCACCACCCCGACGGGCCCGCCGGCGTCGGCGCTGAAGACGGCGAACGTCCAGGTGACGGGCCGGTCCTCGGACGCGTACGGCGGCCGCGCGATCCAGAGCGTCGGCATCAACGGCTCGGCGTGGAAGGGCGACTCGGGCGGCCCCGAGGTGGCGAACGGCGTCCAGGTCGGCGTCGCCTCGACGGTTCAGAACCAGAGCGGGACGAACACGCGCGGCACGAACAACTACGCGAGCGTGGCGGCGAGCCGGTCCTGGATCCGGACGACCGCGGGCGTCTGAGTTTCTTCGAAAGGGGCGGTGCCGCGGCACCGCCCCTTTTTCGTCGGTGGGGTGTGGGATGCTCGCGGCATGCGGATCGCCACCTGGAACGTGAACTCCATCCTCCCCCGCCTGCCGCGGGTGCTGGAGTTCCTGGAGCAGACTGCGCCGGACGTGCTGTGCCTGCAGGAGCTGAAGAACACGACGGAAGCGTTCCCGGCGGCCGAGATCGAAGCGCTGGGGTACGAGGCCGCGGCGTTCGGGCTCGGGCGCTGGAACGGCGTGGGGATCGTGTCCCGCGTCGGGCTGTCCGACGTGGTGCGCGGGCTGCCGGGCGAGCCGTCGTTCGAAGGCGCCGCGGAGGCGCGCGCGGTGGGCGCGACCTGCGGCGGGGTGCGCGTGTGGTCGGTCTACGTGCCCAACGGGCGTGAGCCGGACAACCCGCACTACGCGTACAAGCTGGAGTGGCTGGAAGCTCTGCGGTCTCTGGTGGCTTCGGAGCTTTTTTCCGGGCCCTTCGCGGTGCTCGGTGACTTCAACGTGGCACCGACGGACGCGGACGTCTGGGACATCGCGCTGTTCGCCGAGTCGACGCACGTGACGAAGCCGGAGCGGGACGCGTTGGCCCGCCTGCGGGACCTCGGCCTGACGGACGTCTTCCCGCGGCCGTTGAAGTACGACCACCCCTTCACGTACTGGGACTACCGGGCCGGGAACTTCCCCAACAACAAGGGCATGCGGATCGACCTGGTGTACGGGAACGAGGCTTTCGCCGGCGCGGTGACGGATTCCTATGTGGACCGGAACATGCGCAAGGGCAAGGGCCCGTCGGACCACGCGCCGATCGTGGTGGACCTGGACCTCTGACGCCCGCGTAACAGCGCGAGCCGCCGCGCCGGCTGGGGGCGCATGCGCTTCGCGGTGTTCCTTTCGGCGGTGGCCCTGCCGACGTTGTCGGCCGGGTGCCGGACGGCTGTCGGCGGACAGGCGCACCCCGCGCCCGGGACGCCGTCGGCTGCCGCCAGAGCGGGCGGGACCTCGTCCCTGGAGTTCCGCAAGGTGGTGGCCAACGCGTCCCGGGTCGGCGAAGCCGGAACCGGTGCGCCGCTCTCCCCGGCGGACCGCAGAGCTGGGACGCGTCCAGGCCGATCCCCTGACACGACACGCCGATCACGGCCTACTTGCTCGATCCCGAGTTTCGACCAGCGGCACGGGCAGTGGGTCGTGAACCTCAGCTGGCCGACCGGACAGCCGGTCGCTAACCGCCCGTGGCGGCGCGGTGCAGCTTCCGCAGCGCGCGCACCGCTTCCACCGCCCGGTCCCGATCCACCGCCTGCACGGCCATCACCGCGTGGTACTCGTCGTCCGGGAGTTCCAGCCGGGCCCACGACGCGCCGTCCGGGAAGCTCACCGAAAGCACTTCGCTCCACGCGAACCGGCGGGTCATCAGCACGTTCCGGACCTCGATGCCCTCGTCGTCCGCGCGGACCCGGGCGATCGCGAACAGCATCACGCCGCACGCCAGCAGGATGCCGATGCCGATCATCGCCGCCTGGTCGGAGCGCTGGAAGTGGACGCCCGTGTTGCCGTTGCGCAGCAGCACCGCCACCACAACGAACACCGCCAGCAGTGCCACCGCCAGCACGCTGCACACGACCAGCGCGCGCCGGGGGCGGATCACCAGGAGAGTCTTCACGCTCACACGAATCCCCGCTCGGTCCACGGCTGGCGCAGGCTCTTCAGCACGTGGGCCGTGTCGAGGGCCGCCACCGTGGCTTCGTAGCCCTTGTCCTCCTTCGAGCCCGGCCGGCCCGAGCGGTCGACCGCCTGCTCGTGCGTGTCGCACGTCAGCACGCCGTTGCCGACCGGGGTGCTCTCGTCCAAGGCGACCCGGGTCAGGCCCGCCGTCACCGCGTCGCACACGTACTCGAAGTGCGGGGTGCCGCCGCGGATCACCACGCCGAGCGCCACCACCGCGTCGTGGTTGCGGGCCAGCGCCTGCGCCACCACCGGCAGCTCGATCGCGCCCGCGACGTGGACCACCGTCGGCTCGTCCTCCAGCTCGGCCTCGCGGGCCGCGACCAGGGCGCGCTCCAGCAGGACGTCGGTGATGTCCGCGTTCCACTTGGTCGCGACGATGCCGAGCTTCAGCGACTTGCAGCCGGACAGGTCCAGCCCGGTCTCCGGCCGGCCTTCACCGCTCACAGCGCTCCTCCGTCGGGGTGCTCCGGACCGGCGCCGACCTGGTCGTAGTGCTCCAGCTGGGCCAGGTCGTGGCCCATCCGGTCGCGCTTGGTCCGCAGGTAGCGCAGGTTCTCCGGGTTCGGCGAGATCGGCAGCGGCACCCGCCCGGTGACGCGCAGGCCGTAGCCCTCCAGGCCGATCCGCTTGGCCGGGTTGTTCGACAGCAGCCGCATGGTGCGGACGCCGAGGTCGCACAGGATCTGCGCGCCGGTCCCGTAGTCTCGGGCGTCGGCCGGGACGCCCAGCGCCAGGTTGGCGTCCACCGTGTCGGCGCCGTCGTCCTGCAGCTGGTAGGCCTGCAGCTTGTGCAGCAGGCCGATGCCACGGCCTTCGTGGCCGCGGATGTAGAGCACGACGCCGCGGCCCTCGGCGGCCACCGCTTCCAGGGCCGCCTCCAGCTGCGGGCCGCAGTCGCAGCGCAGCGAGCCGAAGACGTCGCCGGTCAGGCACTCGGAGTGGACGCGCACCAGGATGTCCTGGCCGTCGCCAATTTCGCCGTAGACGAACGCGACGTGCTCGATGCCGTCCAGCAGCGAGTCGTAGCCGACCGCGCGGAACGTGCCCGCGGCCAGCGGGATGCGGGCCTCGGCGACGCGCTCGACCTGCTTCTCGGTGCGACGGCGGTAGGCGATCAGGTCGGCGATCGTGATGATCGCCAGGTCGTGGTCGGCGGCGAACACCTCGAGCTCGTCGCGGCGCGCCATGTCGCCTTCGTCCTTCTGGGACACGATTTCGCACAGCACGCCGGCCGGCGCGAGCCCGGCCAGCCGGGCCAGGTCGACCGACGCTTCGGTGTGCCCGGGGCGGCGCAGCACGCCGCCTTCCTTGGCGCGCAACGGGACGACGTGACCGGGACGGCGGAAGTCCTTCGCCGTCGACTTCGGGTCGGCCAGCAGCCGGATCGTGTGCGCGCGGTCGGCGGCGGAGATGCCGGTGCTGATGCCCTCCGCGGCGTCGACCGTGACGCTGTACGCGGTGCCGCGCGCGTCCTGGTTCGTGTGGTACATCGGCGGCAGGTCGAGCCGGTCGGCCTCGGCTTCGGTCAGCGCCACGCAGACGTACCCCGAGGTGTAGCGGACCATGAACGCCAGCAGCTCCGGCGTCGCCTTCTCCGCCGCGAAGATGAGGTCGCCTTCGTTCTCGCGGTCTTCGTCGTCGACCACGACGACCGGGCGGCCCGCCGCGACGTCCGCGATCGCGCGTTCGATGGCGTCGGCGTCGAACACCGCCCCGGTGCCGCACGGCGTCCAGCCCGCTTCGGGCTCTGCCGGACTCGTCTCACTCATGACCGCTGCTCCTCCGTGCCGCCGTCCCGATTGTGCACCTGGTCGCGGATGTGTGCCTCGGCCAGCTTTTCCACGTACTTCGCGACCACGTCGACCTCGAGGTTGACCAGGTCGCCGGCCTCCCGGCCGCCGAGCGTGGTGACCTCGAGGGTGGTCGGGATGAGCGCCACCTTGAACTGGTCGCCGGTGACCGCCGCGACCGTCAGGGAGATCCCGTCGACCGCGATCGAGCCCTTTTCGACGACGTACCGGGCCAGGTGCCCGGGCAGCGCGAACGTCGTGACGCCGTTCTCGTCGCGGGAGAGGAAGACGCCGGTCCCGTCGACGTGGCCCTGCATGATGTGCCCGCCGAGCCGGCCGCCCGCGGGCGTCGCGCGTTCCAGGTTGACGCGGTCGCCGACCGCGACCTTCGCCAGGCTCGAGCGTTCCAGCGTCTCGTTCACGACGTCGACGGTGAACTCGCCGCCGGCGACCTCGACGACCGTCAGGCACACGCCGCTGACCGCGATCGAGTCGCCGTGGCCGGCGTCGCTGGTGACCAGCGGGCCGCGCACGCGCAGCCGTGCCGCGTTGGTCAGCTGCTCGACCGCGGTGACCTCGCCGATCTCCTCGACTATGCCGGTGAACACGTCCGCTGCCTCCCTAGTGAGCCGGTCCCTCCATCCAACACCCGCCGCGGCCCGGTGGCTTCTCCGGTGCCGCCGGGGGCGTCAGCCCGCCCGGCCGCGCGCCGCCTGCTCGCGCAGCGCGGCGACCGCCTTGCCCGGGTCGCCGGCGCCGTAGACGGCGGACCCGGCGACGAAGCAGTCGACGCCGGCCTCGGCGGCCTGCTCGATGGTCTCGGTGTTGATCCCGCCGTCGATCTCGACGACCAGCTTCAGGTGCCCGGTGTCGACCAGCCGCCGCGCGGTGCGGACCTTCTCGAGGACGTCCGCGATGAACGACTGCCCGCCGAAGCCCGGCTCGACCGACATGACCAGCAGCGTGTCGTAGTGCTTGAGCGCGTCGAGCCACGGCTCGAGCGCGGTGCCCGGCTTGATCGACAGGCCGGCCTTCGCGCCCGCGGCGCGCAGGTTCTTGGCCAGCGCGACGGGGTCCTTCGCGGCTTCGGCGTGCACGGTGACGTTGTAGGCGCCGGCCTCGGCGTAGCCGATCGCCCAGCGGTCCGGGTCGTCGATCATCAGGTGGCAGTCGATCGGCACGTCGGTGCTCTTGAGCAGTGCCTTGACGACGGGCAGGCCCAGGGTCAGGTTGGGCACGAAGTGCGCGTCCATGACGTCGACGTGCACCCAGTCGGCGCGCGCCTCCCCCTCTCCGGCGACGGCGGCGATCTCTTCGCCGAGCCGGGCGAAGTCCGCGGACAGGATGCTGGGGGCGATCAAGGGTCGGTCTGCCACGACCTGAGTGTAGGAGGAGCGTGCTAACGCTCACTAACCGGTTGTGACCAGGATCTGGCTCCGGAGAGGGAGGTCACGGTCGCCGCCACGCCTTAATCTCGCCGCATGTCCGGTTTCCTGACCTCGCTGCGGCGGCCCGGCGGCTACCGCGGCCTCCCGTACGCCGTGCTGGGCGCGGCCTTGACCGTTCCGGTGGCGCCGTTCGCCATGCCGTGGACCCTGCTGAGCCCGGCCGGGCGGCCGCGGGTGCTGCTCGCCCTGCTCGGCCTGGCGGTGCTGCTGGGGCTGCTGGGCTTGCTGGGGCCGGTGCGCCGGTTCGGCGTCGCCGCCGCGAACGGCCTGCTGGGCACGGACCTGCCGGCGCCGGGCCGGGCGCGTCCCGCGTGGCCGGACCGGCTGCGGTCCGGCGCCTGGCTGGTGCTGCACGGCGGGTTCGGCGGGCTGCTGCTCGCCGTCGACGGCCTCCTCCTGCTCGGCGTCTTCTCCGTCGCGATGTGGCTGCGCGGCGACCAGGACGAGTTCTCGTTCTTCGGCGCGCACACGATCGCCGGGCCGTGGACCCTGCCGGCCGCCCTGGTCATGCTGGGGACGGCACTGCTGCTCACCGCCGCCGCGACCCGCGCGTTCCGCGCCGGGGCGACCAAGCTGCTGGGCCCGTCGGCCGCCGAGCGCGCCGCGCTCGCCGAACGCCGCTCCGCGGTCCTCGCCCAGCGCAACCGGCTGGCCCGCGAGCTGCACGACTCGATCGGGCACACGCTGACGACGTCGACCATCCAGGCGGCGGCCGCGGCCGACCTGGTCGAGGCCGACCCGGCCCAGGTGCGGCGCGCGCTCGCCACGATCGAAGAGGCGTCGCGTTCCGCGCTCGAGGACCTGGACCACGTCCTCGGCCTGCTTCGCGAGGAGCCCGCGGCGAAGGAGCCGACACGCACGCTGGCCGAGGTCGACGACCTCGCCGTGCGCGCCCGCGATGCCGGGCTCGACGTCCGGCTGACCGTCACCGGGCCGGTCGGCGCGGTCCCCGCCGCGGTGTCGCGCGAGGGGTACCGGATCGTCCAGGAAGGCCTGACCAACGCGCTGCGCCACGCCGGCCCGGGCGCCGTCGACGTCCGCGTCGAAGCCGGGCCGGACCGCCTGGCGATCGCCGTCGTCAACCCCCTGCCCGGTGCCGGGCCGCGGCCGGGGCGGCGCGGGCCGGCCGGGCTCGCCGAGCGCGTCGAAGCCCTGCGCGGCGAGCTCGAAGCGGGTCCGGACGGCGAGCGGTGGCGGCTGAGCGCGACGATCCCGCTGCGGGCGGGCGCGTGACGCCCTCGGTGCTGCTCGCCGACGACGAGCCGCTGGTCCGGATGGGGTTGCGGGCGTTGCTGGAGCAGCAGGGCCTGACCGTGGCCGGCGAGGCGGCCGACGGCGCGGAGGTGCTGCCCGCGGTGCGCCGGACCGCGCCGGACGTCGTGCTGATGGACGTCCGGATGCCCGGGATGGACGGCATCGAGGCCACCCGCGGCCTGCTCGCGGAGCTGGCCGCGCCGCCGAAGGTCCTCGTCGTCACGACCTTCGACAACGACGACTACGTGCACGAAGCGCTGCTGGCCGGGGCCAGCGGGTTCCTGCTGAAGCGGGCGCGCAAGGAGGAGATCGCGCACGCCGTGCGGACGGTCGCCGCCGGGGAGTCGCTGCTGTTCCCGGAGGCGATCCGGCGGCTGGTGAGCGGCCGCGTGCCCGGCGGGAAGCACACCCGGGCGGCGAAGACGCTGACCCGGCGCGAGGCCGAGGTGCTGCGGCTGATCGCCACCGGGCTGTCCAACGCCGACATCGCGGCCGCGCTGGTGATCAGCCTCGAAACGGTGAAGACGCACGTCGGGAACGTCTTCGGGAAGCTCGGCGCGGCCAACCGCAGCCAGGCCGTGGTGATCGCGTACGAGGCCGGGGTGGTGCGCCCGGGGCATCTCGCCGGTCAATAACCGACGTGCTCCCGGTCACCCGCGGGAAGTCATGAGTTCGGCCAGCGGCCAGCCGCCGGTCACCTTCCGTCTCTTCGCACCACACATGCAGAAGGACTAATGGCACGTGTCCGAAATCCGGGCACTTACCTCCCGAAGTCCCCCAATGAGGAGAAACATGGCTTCGCTGTTCGCCGGCCGCCGCCGGTGGCTGGTCGCGGGCGCTCTGGGCGCCGCGCTGGTCGCCGCCGCTCCGGTCGCCCTCGCCACCAACGGCTCCGGCAACGCCGACGCGCGCTCGTCGGCCGGCACCGGTGACCGCACCGCCGACGTCCGCGCCGCGATCCAGGGCGGCCACGCCCGCAACGTCATCCTGTTCATCGGCGACGGCATGGGCCAGTCGGAGATCACCGCGGCCCGCAACTACGAGCGCGGTGCCGCGGGCCGGCTCGCCCTGGACGAACTGCCGCTGACCGGCGACTACACGACCTACGCCGTGGAGCAGAACAACCCCGGCAAGCCGAACTACGTGACCGACTCGGCCGCGTCCGGCACCGGCTGGGCCACCGGCACCAAGACCTACAACGGCGCCATCTCGGTCGACGCGTACGGCAACGACGTCCCGACGATCCTCGAGATCGCCAAGCGCAACGGCCTGCGCACCGGCGACGTCACCACCGCCGAGGTCCAGGACGCCACCCCGGCCGTCCTCGGCTCGCACGTCGTCAACCGCGACTGCAAGGGCCCGGTCGAGACGACCGCGAAGTGCGCGAAGAACGCCAAGGAGAACGGCGGCCTCGGCTCGATCTCCGAGCAGCTGGTGCAGACCCGCCCCGACGTCCTGCTGGGCGGCGGCGCGAAGTACTTCAACCAGCCGGCGACGGCCGGCAAGTTCAAGGGCAAGCCCGTCCTGGACCAGGCCAAGGCGGCCGGCTACACCGTGGTCAACACCGCGGCGGACCTGGCGAAGGCGCAGCGGGGCAAGCCGGTCCTCGGCCTGTTCGCCGACGGCAACATGCCGGTCAACTGGATCGGCCCGGCGGCCGTCCACGGCGGCACCGCACCGGCTCGCTGCACGCCGAACCCGAAGCTGCCGGCGGCCCAGCCGAAGCTGGCCGACCAGACCCGCAAGGCGCTCGAGCTGCTCGACGACCGCCGCAGCGACAAGGGCTTCTTCCTGCAGGTCGAGGGCGCGAGCATCGACAAGCAGGACCACGCGGCCGACCCGTGCGGCCAGATCGGCGAGACGATCGACTTCGACGCGGCCATCGCGGCGGGCACGGCGTTCGCCCGCAGCCACCCGGACACCCTGGTGCTGGTGACGGCCGACCACGGCCACAGCAGCCAGATCGTCGAGCCCACCGCGACCCCGGGCCTGACCGCGACGCTCGTCACCAACGAGGGCGCGAACATGACCCTCGCCTACGGCACCGCGGAAACGGGCGGCTCGCAGTCGCACACCGGCACCCAGGTCCGCATCGCGGCCATGGGCCCGCAGGCGGCCAACATCGTCGGCCTGACCAACCAGACCGACCTGTTCGGCACCCTGAAGCGCGCGCTTCGCCTGCGCTGACGCGGTCGTGAGTAGGGCTGGCCCCCGCAGCGTTCGGGCGGCCTGCCCCATGCCCCCTGGCGTCCCGGCTCCCTAGCGTGGGGAGCACCGAGACACCAGGGGGTTCTTTCATGCGGAAGTCATTGCGGGGCAAGCGGATCGTCGCCGTCGGCTCACTCGTCGCCCTGCTCGCCGCCACCACCGCCGCACCGGCGCTCGCCGCGGCCGGCCCGGTCCAGGACGGCCTGGACGTCCTGACCGCCCAGGACGGCGTCCCCGGCGCCGAAGCCGTGCTCCAGGACCACGGCCGGACGCGCGTCGTGCGCAGCGGCCGCGGCGACGTCGCCACCGGGAAGCCGTTCCCGCGCAACGGGTCCTTCCGCGCGGGCAGCGTCACCAAGACGTTCGTCGCCACGGTGGTGCTGCAGCTCGTCGGCGAGGGCCGGGTGCAGCTGGACGCGCCGGTCGAGCGCTACCTGCCGGGGTTGCTGCCGGACCACCGGATCACCGTGCGGCAGCTGCTGCAGCACACGAGCGGGCTGTACAACTACACCGACGACCTGCCCCTGAACGATCCGGAAGCGCTGCGCCACCGCGGCGCCGAGCCGGCCGAGCTGGTGGCGATGGCGCTGAAGCACCCGGCGCTGTTCCCGCCGGGCACGAGCTGGTCGTACTCCAACACCAACTACATCGTCGCCGGGATGATCGTTTCGCGCGTCACCGGGCATCCGCTCGACGCGGAGATCGCCCACCGGATCACCCGCCCGCTGGGCCTGCACGACACGTACTTGCCGCGCCGCGGCGACGAAAAGCTGCCCGGCCCGCACGCGGTCGGCTACGCACCGATCGGCGGCAAGCTCGTCGACTTCAGCGACTTCGACGCGACGATCGCGGGAGCGGCGGGCGGCATCGTCTCGACCCCGGCGGACCTCGACCGGTTCTACGGCGCACTGCTGGACGGCCGCCTGCTTCGCCCGGCCGAACTGGCCGAGATGAAGCGCACGGTCCCGGCGGACCTCGGCATCCCGGGCGCGCGCTACGGCCTGGGCCTGGGCAGCATCCCGCTGTCGTGCGGGGAGTTCTGGGGCCACGAAGGCGGGATCGTCGGCTTCACGAACCTGGCGGGCGTCGGCCCCGAGGGCCGCCGCGTGACGGTCGTGCTGAACGAGAACCCCACACCGGCCGCGGCGAACCAGCACCTGCTGGCCGCCACCGACGCGGCGGTGTGCTCGGGGCGGTAAGTCACCGTTCGCGGGCGGCGCCCCCAGGCCTGGGTGCCGCTCGAGGCGGTAAGTCACCGTTCGCGGGCGGTGCTCCGAGCCTGGGTGCGCCGCTCGCGGCCCGGAATTGTCGGTGCTCCCGGGTAGCGTGAAAGACGGGGGGCGCCCCCGCGGGCCGCTCAAGGCAGCAGGTCGAGGGCTTCCGTCCAGGGGCGGCGGATGTCCAGCCGGTGCAGCGTCACCCCGGCGCGCGCGAGGGTGTCGAGGTGGCGCTGCCACGCCGGGTGGTGCGCCCGGGTGTCCTGGATCTGGTAGGCCACCACGATCGTGATCCCGGGCGCGCCGAGGACGTCGCCGAGTACCGTCAGTGCCTGGTTGTCCGCGATGCCCAGCGCCAGCTTGGCCACCGAGTTCGCCGACGCCGGCGCGAAGAGGAACACCTCCGGGTCCGGGTGCGGCCGCGGCTCGCCCGGCAGGCGCGAGACGCTGCGGACCGGCAGGTCGGTGCACGCGGCGACGTCGTCGAGCCCGCCGGTGGCCTCCAGCCAGCGCATCGCGGTCGGCGTCAGCGTGATCGCCGGCTGCCAGCCGCGCGCCGCGGCGGGTTTCGCCAGCTCGGCGGCGAACCGGACGTCCAGCCCGCCGCACGAGCTGGCGATCAGCCCGAGATCCTTCACGGTTTGCGCAGGACGGCGCAGAACATCGCGTCGGTGCCGTGGCGGTGCGGCCACAGCTGCACGTACGGCCCGTCGCCCAGCTCCGGCACGCCCGGGAACAGCTCGCGCGCGTCCAGCACCTCGGCCTTCAGCCGCCGCGCCGTCTCACCGAAGACGCCTTCGGTCTCGGCCAGGTGCGGCGAGCAGACGACGTAGGTGAGCGCGCCGCCCGGCCGCAGCAGGGCGTAGGCCGCGGCGAGCAGTTCGCCCTGCAGCTTCGTCAGGTCCGCCACGTCGGACGGCTGACGCCGCCAGCGCGCCTCCGGCCGCCGCCGCAGCGCGCCGAGCCCGCTGCACGGCGCGTCGACGAGGATCCGGTCGTAGCCCGGCTCGAGCCCGCTTTCGCGCCCGTCGGCGACGTGGACCTTCACCGGCAGGCCGCTGGTGGCCTTTTCGACGAGCTTCGCGCGGTGCGGCGCCTTCTCGACGGCGTCGACGGTCGCCCCGCTCAACGCGGCCAGCGCGCCGAGCAGCGCGGCCTTGCCACCGGGGCCGGCGCAGAGGTCGAGCCAGCGCTCGTCGGAGCCCTCGAGCGGCACCTTCGTCGCGGCGATCGCGCAGAGCTGGCTGCCCTCGTCCTGCACCGCGGCGAGGCGCTCGCGGACCGGCTCGGCGTCGGCCGGGTCACCGGCGCCGGCGGGCAGGCGGACGCCGTAGGGCGAGTACGGGGCCGGGTCGCCACCGGTGATCGCGGCGAGCTCGTCGGCGCTGATCTCGCCGGGGCGCGCGACGAGGTGCACCTCGGGCCGCGCGTCGTCGGCTTCGAGTGCCGCCTTGAGGCCTTCGCCCTTGTCTCCCAGCGCTTCGGCGAACGACCGGGCGATCCAGCGCGGGTGCGCGGTGCGCAGCGCGTAGGCGCCGATCGGGTCGGCGGCGTCGTCCGGGGCCAGCTCGTCCAGCCAGGCGGCTTCGTCCTTTTCGGACACCTTGCGCATGATGGCGTTCGCGAAACCCGTGGCCCACGAACCGGCTTCCGAGCGGACGAGGTCCACAGTGGACGTCACGGCGGCGTGCTCGGGGATGCGGGTGCGCAGCAGCTGGTAGACGCCGAGGCGCAGCGCGTCGAGGACCGCCGGGTCCGTCTGCGAAAGCGGGCGCTCGGCGCAGGCGTCGATGACGGCGTCGAGCAGCCCCTGCGCACGCGAAGCGCCGTACGCGAGTTCTGTGGCCAGCGCGGCGTCCCGGCCGGTGATCCGCCGCTCGCGCAGCAGGTCCGGCAGGCTGAGGTTGGCGTAGGCGTCCTTGGTCCGCACGGCCGCGAGGACGTCGAACGCGGCCTGCCGGGCGGCGTCCACCTCCGGCGGGCGGCGCGGGCCTTCCTTGCGCGGGGCCGGCCGGCCCCGCTGCGGCCGGGACGGTCGTCGTTCCCTGTGGTCGTTCACCGGAGGCGCTCTCCCTGGTCGATCCGTGTACCGCGCGCCCAGTCGGTGGCCGCCATCCGTTTCTTGCCGGGTGCCTGGACGTCGCCGAGCCGCAGCGGCTTCGTCGCCGTCCCGACCAGCACCCGCTTGCGTTCGACCACGATCTCGCCCGGCGGCGGGCCGGGTTCGTCGAGCACCGTGACCGGACCGAGCTTGAAGCGTTCCCCGCGGAACTCCGCCCACGCGCCCGGGTCCGGGGTGACCGAGCGGATCTGCCGGTCGACGGCCGACGCCGGGTCGGCGAAGGACACGCGCGCGTCCTCGACCGTCACCTTCGGCGCGTAGCTCAGACCTTCGGCGGGCTGGTCGCGGGCGACGAGGCTGCCGTCGGCGAGACCGTCCATGGTGGACACCAGCAGTTTCGCCCCGGACTCCGCGAGCCGCCCGAGCAGGGCCCCGGCGGTGTCGGTGGCCCCGATCGCCTCGGTGACGACACCGAAAACCGGGCCCGCGTCCAGCTCCTTGACGATCCGGAAGGTGGAGGCGCCGGTGATCTCGTCGCCGGCGCGGATCGCGGCCTGCACCGGCGCCGCGCCCCGCCACGCGGGCAGCAGCGAGAAGTGCAGGTTCACCCACCCGAGGCGCGGAATGTCGAGTGCGGCCTGCGGCAGCAACGCCCCGTAGGCGACGACCGGGCAGGCGTCCGGCGCGAGCTCGGTGAGCCGCGCGAGGAAGGCGGGGTCGCTCGCGCGGGCGGGCGTCAGGACCTCGATGCCGTGCTCGTCGGCGAGCGCGCCGACGGGCGATCGCACGACCCGCCGCCCGCGCCCGGCCTGGGCATCGGGCCGCGTGACGACGGCGACGACCTCGTGCCGCCCGGAGTCGAGCAGGGCACGCAGAGCGGGAACGGCCGGCTCGGGGGTGCCGGCGAAGACGAGCTTCATCGGCCCACCCCCGGCGGGAGCGGGGAGGGTTCACGTGGCTGGAACATCGGAGCCGAGTCTAGAAGGCCCGCTCAAGCAGGGCGCGCTCAGCTCTGGCCTGGTAGTCCACACCCTGGCCGTGATGTGGACGACCAGGCCTCGGCTGAGGCCGGGCGCCACACGCATGCCCGACTCAGCCGGCCCGCTCGTCGAGCCGGCATCGGCTACGGAACGAGCGTCGACTCTCGCTGCCCGGATACCCAAGGTGGCCGCCGGCGCATCACACGCACCGAAGGCCACCGTGGGGTCGCCAGAGCCTTACCAGCGCGCGGGCCACACCACCTGCGCCGCACCCTGGCCACGTCGCACCGGCTCGGCCGCGGCCAGCCAACGCCCGTCCCGAAGCCGCTCCACGCCGGTCGCAGCGCCGATCTCGGCCGGGGCCGTCGAGAAGCCCTGGCCGCGGGCCTTCAGGTCCGCCGTCTCCGGCTGGTCCAGGAATGCCTGCTCCACCTGGGCCTGCGCCGCGTTGCGCTGCGAGGCCCGCGGGGCCGCGATCGCGTCCTCCAGGGACAGTCCGCGGTCCAGGCGGCCGAGGAGCACCTGCAGCACCGTCGTGATGATCGACGCACCGCCCGGGGAGCCCGTCGCGAAGAACGGGCGGCCGTGGTCCAGCACGATCGTCGGGGCCATCGACGAGCGCGGCCGCTTGCCCGGGCCGGGCAGGTTCGGGTCCGGCACGCCCGGCGTCACCGGCGTGAACGAGAAGTCGGTCAGCTCGTTGTTGAGCAGGAACCCGCGGCCCGGCACGACGATGCCGCTGCCGCCCTCCTGCTCGATCGTCAGCGTGTAGGCGACGACGTTGCCCCACTTGTCGGCGACCGTCAGGTGCGTCGTGTTCTCACCCTCGTACGGCGTCGGGGCGCCCGTCGTACCCGCCGCGCACGGTGTCGGGTGGCGCGGGTCGGCCGGCGCGACCGGGCTCGTCGCGGCCTTGTCCTTCGAGATCAGGCAGGCCCGCGTGTCGGCGAATCGCTGCGAGAGCAGCTCACGCGAAGGGACGTCGTTCACGGCCGGGTCGCCGATCCAGCGGTTGCGGTCGGCGAAGGCGAACCGCGTCGACTCCAGGAAGTACTGCAGGTAGTCGGCCTTGCTCGCGTGCTTCAGGTCGAAGTTCTCGAGGATGTTCAGCGCTTCGCCGACCGTCAGCCCGCCCGAGGACGGCGCCGGCATGCCGTAGACGTCGAGACCTTCGTAGCGCGCGTGGGTCGGGTCGCGCTCGATGGCGCGGTAGGCGGCGAGGTCCGCCGTGCTGAGCTTGCCGGGCCGGACGTTCAACGTCGACGCCGGGTCCTTCGGCGGCTGCTGGACGGTCTTCGCGATGTCCGCGCCGATCGGGCCCTGGTACAGGGCGTCGACGCCGCGCCGCTCGAGCTGCGCGTACGTGTCGGCGAGGTCGGGGTTCTTGAAGACGGTCCCGGGCGCGGGCGGCGCGCCGTCCGGCAGGTACAGCGACCGCGTCGAGGGGAACGCGGCGAACCGCGCGGCGTTGTTCGCGACCTGCGTCTGGAACGTCGAGTCGACGACGAACCCCTTGCGCGCCAGGTTCTCCGCGGGCTTCAGGGACTTCTCGAGCGAGCGCGTCCCCCACTTGCGAAGCGCCTCGGACCACGTCGCGGGCGTGCCGGGCACGCCGACGCTGAGCCCGCTCGTGACGGCGTCGGCGAACGGCAGCGGCTGGCCGTTTTCGACGAACAGGTTCGCGTCGGCGGTCTTCGGCGCCGTCTCGCGGCCGTCGAGCGTGTGGACCTGGTGGGTCTTCGCGTCGTAGTAGACGAAGAACCCGCCACCGCCGACGCCGGCGGAGAACGGGTCCGTGACACCGAGCGCGGCGGCGACCGCGACGGCCGCGTCGACGGCGTTCCCGCCGTCGCGCAGGACCTGGGTGCCGATCGCGGTCGCGTCGGCGTCGATGCTGGCCACGGCGCCCCCGTACCCGACCGCGACCGGGGACTTCGGGGTCGGCGTGGCGGCGGAGGCGGGTCCGGCCGCGACGGTGGTGGCGAGCGCGGCGGTGGCGGCGATGACGAGGACTCTGCGGCATCTGTGCGCGGGCATGCGGGCGAGTCTGCCCCTCGGATCAAGCGCCTTCAACCCGCCAACGGGCGACGCACCCCGTTCGTCAAGATTTTACGAGTTTCCCCAGACTTCGAAATTGCCTCACCTGGAGGAGTGACACTGCCCACGCCAACGCCACAGAATCGTCCGGCGCGGCCCTGCACAGCCGCGCACAGCGAGGGCAACCGAAAGGACAACTGAAGATGACCGCACCACGGAGGTGGCGCCGCCTGCTCGGCGCCGCTGTGGCCGTCTCGACCTCCCTGCTGGTCGTGACCGCCGCCGGCGCCGAAGCGGCGCCGGGCCTGCCGGACCAGGACGCGTCGAACAACCACGAAATGGGCGCGGCGATCCGCGCCCACGACGGCGTGGCCCCGGCGGGCCTCGCGCCGGCGTCGGTGGACTCGAGCGTCCCCGGCATCGACGTCAGCTCCTACCAGGGCAACGTGAACTGGGCTTCGTACTGGAGCGCGGGCAAGAAGTTCGCCTACGTCAAGGCGACCGAAGGCACCGGCTACCAGAACGCCTACTTCAGCCAGCAGTACACCGGCTCGTACAACGTCGGCATGATCCGCGGGGCCTACCACTACGGCCGCCCGGACACCTCGGGCGGCGCGGCCCAGGCCGACTACTTCGTCGCCCACGGCGGCGGCTGGTCGAAGGACGGCAAGACGCTCCCGGGCACGCTCGACATCGAGTGGGGCCCGAACAACGCCTGCTACGGCAAGACGCCGGCCCAGATGGTGGCGTGGATCAAGGCGTTCAGCGACGAGTACCACGCGAAGACGACCCGCTGGCCGGTGATCTACACGGCGACGAGCTGGTGGAGCCAGTGCACCGGCAACACGGGTGACTTCAGCTCGACGAACCCGCTCTGGGTGGCGCGCTACGCGTCGTCGGCGGGGACGCTGCCGTACAACTGGGGCTTCTACACGTTCTGGCAGTACAGCTCCTCGCCGATCGACCAGGACTCGTTCAGCGCGGACATCTCGCGCCTGAAGGTGCTCGCCACGGGCTGATCCCCGACTTCCGCGGGTTACGCGGGTGGCGCGGTCGGCGGAAGACTCGGCCGCGTCACCCACGTCGTGGAGGGAAATCCGTGCGCCTGACCGCCGCTCTGCTCCCCCTGCTCGCCGCCGTTCCGCTCTTCGCGTTCCCCGCCGTCGCCGCGGCCGCGCCCGGCTGCTTCGACCCCACCGTGCCGCTGACCGTCGAGGAGCAGCGCCTTTCGGCTTCCCTGCCGTCCGGTGGTCCCGCCGTCGGACCCGAGCTGGTCCGGCTGGCCGGGTTCGACCCGCTCGTCGCCGAGGTGAAACGCGACCTCTGCGCGGCGCGGACGCCACGACGTGCCGAGCGCGTCGTCACGCAGGCCGGTGACCGGTTGTGGCGGACGGCCGTCGACCGCGCGCAGGGCCGCCGGCCCGATCTCGGTGCCTGGGACCGGTTCGACGACCGGCCGCTGTACTGGGCGCGGCTGCAGCTCAGCAGTGCCATCCGCCGGCTGGCGTCGTTCCCTTCGCAGCGGGACGCGCTGCTGACGGCGTTCGACCGCGGCTCGCGCGGCCTCGACGACGTCCGGTTCCCGCTCGGGCCGGTGCGGCGGATCATGGTCAGCGGGTTCGACCCGTTCCAGCTCGACGGCCGCGGCCTGACCATCTCGAACCCGGCGGGGGCGTCGGCCCTGCAACTGGACGGGCGCGTCCTGGACACGCCGTCCGGCCGGGCGGTGGTGCAGGCGGTGAGCTTCCCGGTCGTGTGGGGCTACTTCGACGAAGGAATCGTCGAAGCGGCCTACGGCACGGCGTTGCGCGACCGCGCGCGGCGGCCGGACGTGATCATGACGATCAGCCAGGGCCGCCCGGGCCGGTTCGACGTCGAGCGCTGGGCGGGAGCGTGGCGCGGCGGCTTCCCGGACAACAACAACGCGTCGGTGACGGGCGGTGTCCCGCCGGCGGCGGGCTGGCCGCAGCCGGAGGTCCAGTTCATCGAGACGACGTTGCCGTACCAGCGGATGCTCGAGGTGCCCGGCGCTTACCCGGTCAACTTCAACCAGGCCTTCTGCGTGTGGCCCGGCGAACCGGGCGCGGGGACGCCGGTGTGCCGGTCCGACGCGCCGTCGCCGGGCGAGAGCGCGCAATCCGGCGGTGGCGGGAACTACCTGTCCAACGAATCGATGTACCGCAGCAATCGCGTCCGCCTCGGGCTCGGGCTGACGTCGGTCGCGGGCGGGCACCTGCACACGCCGGTACTGGGCCAGCCCGCCGACCCGGCGGCGTTGACGGACGCGGCGTTCGAGGGGCGCCGCCAGGCGATCGCGGCCCAGGTGATCGACCTGACGACCGCCGCGGCCGGGGGACCGGCAGCCGGAATCGCGCCGCGGGCACCGGAATCGCCGCGCGCGGCGCTGGAATCCTTGCCAGGCACGGTGTTGGGCGGCTGATTCGGGCGGAATCGCCCGCGCGCCAGTGGGTTTCCGCGCGCGGGCGAGGACGCTAGATGAGGTCCAGCGGATCCAGCTGGACGCGGATCGGTTCCGTGGCCTTCTTCGCGTCCCGACGCGCCGCCGCCGCGTGGATTTCGGCGGCCAGGGCCTTGCCCTCGCCGCGGGAAACGCGGACCAGCGCCCGCTCGCGGTCCGCATTGCCCTCGTCGTCGATCTCGCCGAGGGGCACCGGGCCCAGGACTTCGCCCGACGGCGGTAACGGCAGGTCCGCGAGGAAGCCCGCCACCGCGTCCGGGGTGCCCTCCACGCTCGCCATGCGCATCGCCGGGGGGAAACCCAGTTCGCGGCGTTCCCCCAGCTCCTGGCCCGCGTGCCACGCCGGGTCCCAGCGGACCAGCGCCTGGACCACCGCCAGGCCCGCCTCCGCCCCGACGATGACCCGCCCACCCGACGACGACGGGCGCACCAACGCGGCCGCAGCCATCCAGCGGCGCAACGTCTCCTCCGCCGCGCGCAGGTCCTGGCGGCCCAGCAATGCCCAGCCGTCCAGCAGGAGCGCCGCACCGTAGCCGCCTTCGGCCACCGGCTCGGCTCCGGGCGTGCAGACCACCAGCGCCGGCTTTCCGGGGACCGACGCCAGGACCTCCGCCGCTCCCGACGTGCGCACCGGGATGCCCGGGAACGCGCGGCCCAGCTCCTCTGCCGTCCGCTTCGCGCCGACGATCACCGCGCGCAGGCGGACCGAGCCGCACGCCGTGCAGCGGAACGCCGTCTCCGGGACGCCGCACCAGCGGCACGCCGGCGGCTTCGGGCGGCCGTCCGCCGAGCCGCCCGGCAGCGACAGGGGTCCCGCGCAGCGGCGGCAGTGCGCGGGCGTGCGGCAGTTCCCGCACGCCAGGCCCGGGACGTAGCCGCGGCGGGGCACCTGGATCAGGGCGGGGAAGCCCGCCGCGAACGCTTGGCGGGCCGCTTCGAACGCCACCGCCGGCAGCCGGGCGACACGGGCGGCTTCGTCGCGGGCGACGTCGAAGTCCTCGCCGACCGGGGTCACGCGGGGCGCCGAGGAACGCAGGGTCGCGCGGTCGGCCAGAACCGGTGCCGCCCAGCCGGACTCGACCAGCAGCTGGGCCTCGGCCGTCCGCGCGAAGCCGCCGACCAGCAGGGACGCCTTCGCCGCGTGCGCGCGGTCCATCAGCACGTCCCGGACGTGCGGGTACGGCGCGTGCTGGTCGAGGTGCAGGTCGTCGCCGTCGTCCCAGACGACGAACAGGCCCGGGTCGTGCACCGGCGCGAACATCGCCGCCCGCGTGCCGACCACCACCCGCACCGCGCCGCGCAGCACCGCCAGCCAGCGCCGGTAGCGCTCGGCCGGGCCGAGCCCCGCGATCAGCGCCACGACGGCGTCCTCCCCCACCACCGCCGCGCACGCCTCGTGCACCCGCGTCAGGTCGCGGTGGTCGGGCACCACCAGCACCGCGCCGCGGCCCGCGGCGGCCGCGGAACCGGCGGCTTCGGCGAGCCGGCGCGGCCAGTCCTCGCCCGGGAGGGCCTGCCAGACGGCGTTCGCGGGCTTCCCCTCGGCGAGGGCCTCCAGGAACGCCGGGCCACGCTGGTAGCGCGCCCACGCCGCGGTGTCGGGCGCGTCCGGGAGCGCGGCCGGCGCCGAGGCGGGCTCGCCCTCGGCTTTCGCGTGCCGGGGCGGGATCGCGAGACGCAGGACGTCGGACAGCGTGCCGCCGTAGCGGTCGGCGACCGCCCGGCAGACCGCGTGCAACGACGGCGGCAGCACCGGCTCGGCCGACGTCACGCGGTCCAGGAACGCCAGCTTCCGGTCGTAGTCGCTGGTTTCGCCGCGCTCGACCAGATAACCGTCGACGAGCTGCCCGGCGAACCGGACGCGGACGCGGCAGCCCGGCACGGCGGTCTCGTGCAGCTTTTCCGGCACGAGGTAGTCGAACGTGCGGTCCAGGTGGGCCAGGGGGATGTCGACGACGATCCGCGCGACCGGCCGTTCGGGCGCGGGCTGCTGCGCCCCTTTGGCGCTGCGCGCAGGCTTCTTCCGGGCACGCGACGGCGCCGCCTTCGGCGAAGGCGGCTTCTCCGGAAGCTCCCAGAGAGCGGCGGGCTCGGGACTACTCACGCCGTGATCTCTACCAGACCCCACCGACACCCCGGACACGAGGAAGGCCACCCCGCGGCGTCCGCGGGGTGGCCTTCACCGGATCGTGCGTCAGGCGCCGGCCGCGGCCTTCAGGGCCTCGGCGCGGGCCGTGCTCTCCCAGGGGAGGTCCAGCTCGGGCCGGCCGAAGTGGCCGTACGCCGCGGTCGGGGCGTAGATCGGGCGCAGCAGGTCGAGGTCGCGGATGATCGCGGCGGGCCGCAGGTCGAAGACCTCGGTGATGGCCTGCTGGATCTTCGACGGGTCGACCGTCTCGGTCCCGAACGTCTCGACGAACAGGCCGACCGGGGCCGCCTTGCCGATCGCGTACGCGACCTGCACCTCGGTCCGCTGGGCCAGGCCCGCGGCGACGACGTTCTTGGCGACCCAGCGCATGGCGTACGCGGCGGAACGGTCGACCTTGGACGGGTCCTTGCCGGAGAACGCGCCGCCACCGTGGCGGGCCATGCCGCCGTAGGTGTCGACGATGATCTTGCGGCCGGTCAGGCCGGCGTCGCCCATCGGGCCGCCGATGACGAAGCGGCCGGTCGGGTTGACCAGCAGCCGCGCGGTGGAGGTGTCGATGCCCAGTGCCTCGATCTCCGGGCCGACGACGTGCTCCTTGACGTCGACGCTGAGCATCCGGTCCAGGTCGATGCCGTCGGCGTGCTGCGAGGAGACGACCACGGTGTCGAGGCGGACCGGCTGGTCGCCGGCGTACTCGATGGTGACCTGGGTCTTGCCGTCCGGGCGCAGGTACGGCAGCACGCCGTCCTTGCGGACCGCGGTCAGCCGCTTCGACAGCCGGTGGGCCAGCGCGATCGGCAACGGCATCAGCTCGGGGGTGTCCGAGCAGGCGTACCCGAACATCAGGCCCTGGTCGCCGGCGCCCTGGCGGTTGATCTCGTCTTCGTCGGACTCGACGCGCGACTCGTACGCGGTGTCGACGCCCTGCGCGATGTCGGGCGACTGCGACCCGATCGCGACGTTGACGCCGCACGAGTTGCCGTCGAAGCCCTTGGCCGAAGAGTCGTACCCGATCTTCAGGATGACGTCGCGGACGATGGTCGGGATGTCGGCGTACGCCTCGGTGGTCACCTCGCCGGCCACGTGCACCTGGCCGGTGGTGATCAGCGTTTCGACGGCGACGCGGCTGCGCGGGTCCTTCGACAGCAGGCCGTCGAGGATCGAGTCGCTGATGGCGTCGCAAATCTTGTCGGGGTGCCCTTCGGTCACCGACTCCGAGGTGAACAATCTGCTGCTAGACGCGGTCACGGTGGCCGTCACTTCCTCACCTTGTCGTCGGATGCCCCGAAAGTTAGGCACCCCTTACCTGTGCAAGCGTACTGACTATCGCTCGGGGGACGGTCAACGCTTCATGAAGCTCACAACAGCGTCCCACAGGGTGGACGCCAGTTCAGCCTTCGCGCCGAGAGGTATGGGGATTTCCGTGCCGTCCGAGCCGAGCAGCCAGCCCGAATTGTCTTCCGTGCCGAACGCCTTCCCGTCGCCGACGGCGTTGACCACCAGCAGGTCCGCGCCTTTGCGCTTGAGCTTCACGCGGGCGTGGTCGAGGACGTCGCCGTGCTCGTCCCCGGTTTCCGCCGCGAATCCCACGACGACCTGACCGGGACGCCGGTTTCGCACCAATTCCGCGAGGATGTCGGCATTGCGGTCGAGCGTGATGACCGGGTCGGGCTGGTCGTCGGACTTCTTGATCTTGTGGTCGGCCCGGTTCGCCGGCCGGAAGTCGGCGACGGCCGCGGCCATCACGACGACGTCCGCCGACTGGGACGCGGCGTGCACGGCCTGACGCAGCTCCTCCGCCGTCGAGACGTGCTCCACGACGGCACCCGCCGGGTCCGGCAGCGCGACGGTGTGCGCGGTGACCAGGGTGACCTCGGCGCCGCGCTGGGCGGCGACGCGGGCGAGCGCGTAGCCCTGCTTGCCGGACGAGCGGTTGCCCAGGTAGCGGACCGGGTCGAGGGGCTCGCGGGTGCCGCCCGCGGACACGACCACGCGGACGCCTTCGAGGTCGCGCGGGAGGGCGTCCGGCCGGGCCAGCAGGAGCCGGGCCAGGTCGACGATCTCGGCGGGGTTCGCGAGGCGGCCCTTGCCGGTGTCGGCACCGGTCAACCTGCCGGCATCGGGCTCGGTGACGATCGCGCCGCGCGACCGCAGCAGGGCCACGTTGTCGCGGGTCGCGGGGTGCTCCCACATCTCCGTGTGCATCGCCGGGAAGAAGGCGACCGGGCACCGGGCGGTGAGCAGGGTGTTCGTCAGCAGGTCGTCCGCGAGGCCGTGGGCGGCCTTGGCGAGGAGGTTCGCGGTCGCCGGGACGACCAGGACCAGGTCGGCTTCCTTGCCGACGCGGACGTGCTGGACTTCCGGCACCTCGGTGAACACGCCCGTGTGCACCGGGTGCCCGGAGAGGGCTTCGAAGGTCGCCGCGCCGACGAAGTTCAGCGCGGCTTCGGTGGGGACCACGCGCACGTCGTGACCGGACTCGGTCAGTCCGCGCAGGACCTCACAGGCCTTGTAGGCGGCGATGCCGCCGCCCACGCCCAGGACGACCTTGGGCTTACTCACCCTCGGTGTGCTCGAGCAGGCCGCCGTGGATCTCGCGCAGCGCGATCGAGAGCGGCTTCTCGCGCGGGCCCGGCTCGACGAGCGGGCCGACGTACTCGAGCAGGCCCTCGCCCAGCTGGGCGTAGTAGTCGTTGATCTGGCGCGCACGCTTCGCCGAGTAGATCACCAGCGCGTACTTCGAGCTGACCTTCTCGAGCAGGTCGTCGATCGGCGGGTTGGTGATGCCCTCGAGCTCTTCGTGCAGGGACGAAACCTGGGTGGTCACTCGTGGTGCTCCGAATCTTCGGCAGACTGATCAGTAATCAAGTTTAGCAAGTGCTCAGCGGCCTCTCGCACGTCGGCGTTGACGAGGCGGTGGTCGAACTCCCCCGCCGCCGCCAGCTCGCGCTCCGCCTCGGCCAGCCGGGCCTGGACCGCGGCCTCGCTTTCGGTGCCGCGGCCGGTGAGCCGGCCGACCAGCTCGTCCCACGACGGCGGCATGAGCATCACCAGCCGGGCCTCGGGCATGGCCGCGCGGACCTGGCGCGCGCCCTGGAGCTCGATCTCCAGGACGGCCGGGCGCCCGTCGGCGAGGGCCTTCTCGACCGGCTCGCGGGGGGTGCCGTAGCGGTTGCCGGCGAACTCGGCCCACTCCAGCAGCCTGCCCTCGGCGATCATCGCGTCGAACTCGGCGCGGTCGACGAAGTGGTAGTGCGCGCCGTCGACCTCACCGGGCCGCGGGGCGCGCGTGGTGACCGAAACGCTGAACCAGACGTCGGGCTCCAGCTTCCGCAGCTCGCCCACCACGCTCGACTTCCCGACTCCCGAGGGCCCTGATACGACGGTGAGCCGGTGCCGGGAGGTGTCCCCCGCCACCGGCTCACTGCCGCGGTCGGCGCCCCGGTTCACCGGGTAGTCACGACCGGCGCCGTTCACTCGCCGCTGAACTCGGCCAGCAGCGCCTTGCGCTGCCGGTCGCCGAGGCCGCGAAGGCGACGGCTGGGGGCGATCTCCAGTCGTTCCATGGTCTGCTGCGCGCGGACCTTGCCGACGCCCGGGAGGGCCTCGAGCAGAGCCGAAACCTTCATCTTGCCGAGGACTTCGTTCTCCTCGGCCTGCTTCAGCACGTCGACCAGAGTGGTACCGCCCCGCTTCAGCCGCTCCTTCAGCTCAGCACGGATGCGGCGAGCGGCGGCGGCCTTCTCCAGCGCCGCAGCGCGCTGTTCCTCTGTCAGCTGGGGAAGTGCCACGTTTTCCTCCGGTAGTTCTCAAATCTGGGTGGGTGACGCGACGGTACCCACCCGTGAGCACCGGCCACAATGCGGGGGTGCCTGGTGGGACCCCGTTCCGGACCCTGCTATTGGTCGTTTTCCTGCGGGTCGGCCAGCACTTCGGCGACTCGTTCGACCGCTTGGCGCAAAGCCGCTTGCTCCGGACCGTGCTTCAGGATGTCGCGGGAGGACGCCGGAAGCACTCCGGGTAGCCCATCGCCGAACAGGGCCCGCAAATCGGCCGCAGTGGCTCCCTGGGCGCCGAAACCCGGGGCCAGCACCGGACCGTTCAGCCGTGCGAGGTCGAGCTCCCCCGGCGCAATGGTGGCCCCGACCACGACCCCCACATCGCCGAGCGGCCCCACATGAGCGTTGAGCGCCGCCGCGGAGTCGACGATCGCCTGGGCGACCGTCCGCCCGTCGGGCAGTTTCGCGTTCTGCACGGCGGCCGCTTCGGGGTTGGAAGTCCGCGCGAGCACGAAGATGCCGCGCCCCGCCGAGACGGCCGTGGCGGCGCACTGCTCCACCGAGCCGAACCCGAGATAGGGCGAAACGGTGATCGCGTCGGCGGCGATCGCCGCACCGTCGGCCACGTAGGCGGCCGTGTACGCGGCCATCGTGGAGCCGATGTCGCCGCGCTTGACGTCCAGCAGCACCAGCGAGCCCGCTTCGCGCGCGGTTTCGACGACCCGTTCTAGCACGCGGACACCGGCCGCTCCGAAACTTTCGAAGAACGCCGACTGCGGCTTCACGATCGCCGCGCGCGCCGCCAGGACCTCCGTGGCGGACAGCGCGAGCCGTTCCAGGCCCGAGGCGTCCACCGGGAGCCCCCAGGCCTCGATGAGGCCCGGGTGGGGGTCGATCCCGGCGCACAGGGGGCCGCGGGACGCGACGGCCTTCGCCAGCCGCGCCCCGAACCGCTCCCCGGTCACGACTGCGCCTTCAGCGCCGCCTGGAGCTCCTGCAGCGACCGGACGCCGATGTCGCCCCGGATCAGCGCTTCGATGCCGTGCACGGCCGCCGCGGCGCCCTGCACCGTCGTCACGCACGGGATGTCGCGCGACACCGCGGCGGTGCGGATTTCGTAGCCGTCGATGCGCGGACCGCTGTTGCCGTAGGGGGTGTTGATCACCATGTCGACGTCGCCGGCGAGGATCACGTCCACGATGTTCGGCTCGGCTTCGGTGGAGCCTTCGTAGTGCTTGCGCACCACCGTGCACGCGACCCCGTTGCGCCGCAGCACTTCCGCGGTGCCGGACGTGGCGAGGATCTCGAACCCGAGATCCGCCAGCCGCTTCACGGGGAACACCAGCGAGCGCTTGTCGCGGTTGGCCACCGAGACGAACACGCGCCCGGACGTCGGCAGCGAGCCGTACGCGCCGCTCTGGGACTTCGCGAACGCCTTGCCGAAGGAGACGTCGACGCCCATCACCTCGCCGGTGGACTTCATCTCCGGGCCCAGCAGCGAATCCACGCCGTGGCCTTCCGGGGTGCGGAAGCGGTGGAAGGGCAGCACGGCTTCCTTGACCGCGACCGGCGAGTCGGCCGGCATCTTGCCGCCGTCGCCCTCCGCGGGGAGCACCCCGGAGGTGCGCAGGTCCTTGATCGTCGAGCCGGTCATGATCAGCGCGGCGGCCTTGGCCAGCGGCACCGCCGTGGCCTTGGACACGAACGGCACCGTGCGCGACGCGCGCGGGTTGGCCTCCAGGACGTACAGGACGTCGTCCTTGAGCGCGTACTGGACGTTCAGGAGCCCGCGCACGCCCACACCGCGGGCGATCGCCTCGGTGGAGCGGCGGACCGCGTCGAGGTCGGTGTGCCCGAGCGTGATCGGCGGCAGCGCGCACGACGAGTCGCCGGAGTGGATCCCGGCCTCTTCGATGTGTTCCATGACGCCGCCGAGGTAGAGCTCTTCGCCGTCGAACAGCGCGTCGACGTCGATCTCGATGGCGTCGTCGAGGAAGCGGTCCACCAGCACCGGGTGCTCCGGCGTGACCTCGGTCGCGCGGCGGATGTAGCCGGCCAGGGTCTCCTCGTCGTAGACGATCTCCATGCCGCGCCCGCCGAGGACGTAGGACGGCCGGACGAGCACCGGGTAGCCGATCTCGTCGGCGATCCGCTTGGCGCCCTCGAACGACGTCGCCGTGCCGTAGCGCGGCGCGGGCAGCCCGGCTTCGGTGAGGACCTCGCCGAACGCGCCGCGGTCCTCGGCCAGGTGGATGGCCTCCGGCGGCGTGCCGACGACCGGGACCCCGGCGTCGGCCAGCCGCTTGGCCAGGCCCAGCGGGGTCTGGCCGCCGAGCTGGACGATCACGCCGGCGACCGTGCCGGACGCCTGCTCGGCGTGCACGACCTCGAGGACGTCCTCGAAGGACAGCGGCTCGAAGTACAGCCGGTCGGACGTGTCGTAGTCGGTGGACACGGTTTCCGGGTTGCAGTTGACCATGACGGCCTCGAACCCGGCCTCCCGCAACGCGATCGCCGCGTGCACGCAGGAGTAGTCGAACTCGATGCCCTGGCCGATGCGGTTCGGGCCGGAGCCGAGGATGAGTACCTTGGGCTTGTCCGACTGGACGGCCACTTCGGACTGCGCGTCGGGGTCGGACTCGTAGGCCGAGTAGTGGTACGGCGTCTTGGCCGCGAACTCGGCCGCGCAGGTGTCGACGGTCTTGAACACCGGCCGCACGCCGAGGCGGTGGCGCAGCGCGCGGACGCCGTCCTCGCCCGCCAGTTCCGGCCGTAGCGCGGCGATCTGGCGGTCCGAGAGGCCGGTGCGCTTGGCGCGGCGCAGGAGGTCTTCGTTCAGCACCGGCGCGTCGCGGACTTCGGCACCGACCTCGCCGATGAGGGCGATCTGGTCGATGAACCACGGGTCGATGCCGCTCGCCTCGTGGACCTGCTCGACGGTGGCGCCGAGCCGCAGGGCACGCTCCACTTCGTACAGCCGGCCCTCGTGCGGGGTGCGCAGCGAGTCCAAAGTGGACTCGACGGTCGCGCCCTCGGGATCGGGCAGCGTCCAGAACCCGGTCGCCTTGGTCTCGATCGACCGCATCACCTTGCCGAGCGCCTCGGGGAAGCTGCGGCCGAACGACATCGCCTCGCCGACGCTCTTCATCGTCGTGGTCAGCGTCGGGTCCGCCCCCGGGAACTTCTCGAAGGCGAACCGCGGCATCTTCACGACGACGTAGTCCAGCGCGGGCTCGAACGACGCCGGCGTCTCGCCGGTGATGTCGTTCCGGATCTCGTCGAGGGTGTAGCCGATCGCGAGCTTCGCGGCGATCTTGGCGATCGGGAAGCCGGTCGCCTTGGAAGCGAGCGCGGAAGACCGCGACACCCGCGGGTTCATCTCGATGACGACCATCCGGCCGTCGGCCGGGTTGATCGCGAACTGGATGTTGCAGCCGCCGGTGTCGACGCCGACCTCGCGCAGCACGGCGATGCCGACGTCGCGCATCACCTGGTACTCGCGGTCGGTGAGGGTCATCGTCGGCGCGACGGTGACGGAGTCGCCGGTGTGCACGCCCATCGCGTCGACGTTCTCGATCGAGCAGACGACCACGACGTTGTCGTGCTTGTCGCGCATCAGCTCGAGCTCGTACTCCTTCCAGCCGAGCACGCTCTCCTCGATGAGCACCTCGGTGACCGGGGACTCGGTGAGCCCGGTGGACGCGAGCCGCTCGAGGTCCTCCGGCGTGTGCGCCATGCCGGAGCCGAGCCCTCCCATGGTGAACGACGGCCGGATGACGACCGGCAGCCCCAGTTCCTTGACGGTGTCGCGGACCTCGGCCATGTCGTGGCAGACGCGTGAGCGCGGGACCTCGGCGCCGATGGTGCGCACGATGTCCTTGAACTTCTGCCGGTCCTCACCGCGCTGGATGGCGTCGATGTCGGCGCCGATCAGCTCGACGCCGTACTTGTCGAGCACGCCGCGCTCGTGCAGCGCGACGGCGCAGTTGAGCGCGGTCTGCCCGCCGAGGGTCGCCAGGATCGCGTCCGGGCGCTCTTCGGCGATGACCTTCTCGACGAAGTCCGGCGTCACCGGCTCGATGTAGGTGGCGTCGGCGAACTCGGGGTCGGTCATGATGGTGGCCGGGTTGGAGTTCACCAGGGAGACGCGCAGGCCTTCGCTGCGCAGCACCCGGCAGGCCTGGGTACCGGAGTAGTCGAACTCCGCGGCCTGCCCGATCACGATCGGCCCGGAGCCGATCACCAGCACGTGCTGGATGTCCGTCCTCTTCGGCATCAGGCCTTCTTCTCCATGAGCGAAACGAAATCGTCGAACAGGGGCGCCGCGTCGTGCGGGCCGGCCGCGGCTTCGGGGTGGTACTGCACCGAGAACGCCGGGACGTCGAACGCCCGCAGGCCCTCGACCGCACCGTCGTTGGCGCAGTAGTGGCTGACCTGAGCCGCGCCGAAGGGCGACTCGAAGCGCTGCCCGGGCTCGCCTTCGAGGGCGAAGCCGTGGTTCTGCGCGGTGATCGCCACCGACTTCGTGGCGACGTCGATCACCGGGATGTTGATGCCGCGGTGGCCGTAGCGCATCTTGTACGTCCCCAGGCCGAGCGCGCGGCCGAGGACCTGGTTGCCGAAGCAGATGCCGAACAGCGGGATCTCGCGGCCGAGGACCTGCTTGGTCAGCTCGGTGGCGTGGGTCGTGGTGGCCGGGTCGCCCGGGCCGTTGGAGAGGAACACGCCGTGCGGCTCGACGGCCAGGAGGTCGTCCAGCGTCGAGGTCGAGGGCAGGACGTGCACCTCGATGCCGCGCTTGACCATCTGGCGCGGGGTGTTGGACTTGATGCCCAGGTCCAGCGCGACGACCCGGAACCGCGTCTCGCCCTCGGCCGGGACGACGTACGGCTGGGGCGTGCTGACCTGGCCGGCCAGGTCGGCGCCCTCCATCTTCGGGCTCGCGAGGACGTCGGCGACCATCTCGTCGACCGTGCCCAGCGCGTCGCCGGAGAAGACCCCGGCGCGCATGGCGCCGAGCTCGCGCAGGTGGCGGGTCAGCGACCGGGTGTCGACCTCGGCGATGCCGACGACGCCCTGGTTCACCAGCTCCTCGTCCAGCGTGCGCTTCGAGCGCCAGTTGGACGGCGTGCGCGCGGGGTCGCGCACCACGTAGCCGTTGACCCAGATCTTCGAGGACTCGTCGTCCTCGTCGTTCCAGCCGGTGTTGCCGATCTGCGGCGCGGTCTGCACCACGATCTGGCCGTGGTAGGACGGGTCGGTCAGCGTCTCCTGGTAGCCGGTCATGCCGGTGCAGAACACCGCCTCGCCGAGGGTTCGCCCCTGCGCGCCGTAGGCAGCGCCGCGGAACACCCGGCCGTCTTCGAGCACCAGTGCGGCCTGAGCGCGCGCGTTCACTGGGCACCTCCCTTGATCTTGAGCTGTTCGATCCACTGTGGATAGTCGTCGAGGTCGTCGCCGCGGAAGCCGGTGTCGACCTCGGTTTCGCCGGCCCGCCAGGTGACGATGAGCAGGGCGTCGGTGCCCATCACCTTCCCGGCGATCTTCGAGTCGCGGCGGACGCCGGTGATCGCTTCGCGCGGGATCCAGAAGTCGGGCGCTCCCCCGCGTTCGACGGCGATACCCGCGCCGTGCAGGCGCCAAACCGCGCCGGTGCGCAGCCCCGCACCGCGGGTGACGACCCGGTTCTGCCACTCCCCCGCGAACGTCGTGGCGACGTACACGCCGGTGGACTCCAGGAGGACGGCACCCGGTTCCGCGGGGATCCCGGGGAACGGCGGGACCTGCACGCTCTGCGAGCGCGCCTTGCGCCGCCAGCCCACGTACATGCCCCACAGGCAGAGCAGGAAGAAGGCGGCGATCGCCAGCACCAGCCAGAGGCGTTCCATCAGCCGACCTTCCCGTCCCGGGCGGTGACCCGCCCGCGCAGCAGGGTCGCGGTCACCACACCGGGGAGCCGCATTCCCTCGTACGGGGTGTTGGCCGCGATGCTGGCCAGTTCGGCGCCCCGGACGGTCCATTCGGCGTCCGGGTCGACGAGCGTGAGGTTCGCCGGCTCGCCGACCGCGATCGGCCGGCCGTGGCTCGTGAGGTTGCCGATCTCCGCCGGGCGCTCGCTCATGACGCGGGCGACGCCGCGCCAGTCGAGCAGGCCGGTGCGGACCATGGTCTCGGTGACGATGGACAGCGCCGTCTGGAGCCCGAGCATGCCCGGCCGGGCCGCGCTCCACTCGGTGTCCTTGTCCTGCACCGCGTGCGGCGCGTGGTCCGTGGCGACGCAGTCGATGACACCCTCGGCCAGCGCCCTCCGCAGCTTCTCGGCGTCGGACTCGGTGCGCAGCGGCGGGTTCACCTTGTTGACCGGGTCGTAGGTGGCGAGGCGCTCGTCGGTGAGCAGCAGGTGGTGCGGGGTGACCTCGGCCGACACCTTCGTGCCGCGGTCCTTCGCCCAGGCGAGCACATCGGCCGTGCCCGAGGTCGAGACGTGGCAGACGTGCAGCCGCGCGTTGGCGTGCAGGGCCAGCAGGCAGTCGCGCGCGACGATCGACTCTTCGGCGGCCGCGGGCCAGCCCGTGTAGCCGAGGCGGGCCGCGCGCTCGCCCTCGTGGGCCTGGGCGCCGACGGTCAGCCGCGGCTCCTCGGCGTGCTGCGCGATGACGACGTCCAGCGCGGTCGAGTATTCCAGCGCGCGGCGCATCAGCAGCGGGTCGGCGACGCAGAGGCCGTCGTCGGAGAAGACCGTGACCCGGGCCTGCGCCTTGGCCATCGTGCCCAGTTCGGCGAGCTTTTCGCCCTTGAGCCCGACGGTGACCGCGCCGACCGGGTGGACGTCGACCAGGCCGGCCTCCTGCCCACGCCGCCACACGTGGTCGACGACCACGGCGTTGTCGGCGACCGGGTCGGTGTTGGCCATGGCGAACACGGCGGTGTAGCCGCCGAGCGCCGCCGCGGCCGAGCCGGTGTCGATCGTCTCGGTGTCTTCGCGGCCGGGTTCGCGCAGGTGGGTGTGCAGGTCGACGAAGCCCGGCAGCAGCACCTGCCCCGCGGCTTCGATGATCGAAGCGTCTTCCGGGACCTGGACGGCACCGATCGCGGTGATCACGCCGTCCTCGATCAGGACGTCGACCGGGTCGCCCTCGCCGTACGGCCGGGCCCCCTTGATCACGGTGGTCACGCGGCGGCTCCTTCGCTGGCCAAGAGGTGGTAGAGGACCGCCATGCGGACGTGCACGCCGTTGCGGACCTGTTCGGTGATGGCCGAGGCCGGGGAGTCCGCGACCGCCGAAGCGATCTCCATCCCGCGCAGCATCGGGCCGGGGTGCAGGACGACCGCGTGCTCCGGCAGCAGCTTCTGCCGCTTTTCCGAGAGGCCGTACGCGATCGAGTACTCCCGCGCGGAAGGGAAGAAACCTCCGTGCATCCGCTCGGCCTGCACACGCAGCATCATCACCGCGTCGACCGCGGGCAGTTCTGCGTCGAGGTCGTGCGAGACGGTGACCGGCAGGCTCTCGACGCCGTAGGGCAGCAGCGTCGGCGGCGCGACCAGGACCACTTCGGCGCCGAGGGCGGCGAGCAGGTGGATGTTCGAGCGGGCCACCCGGCTGTGCAGGACGTCCCCGACGATCGCGATCCGGCGGTCCTTGAGCGAGCCCAGGCGTTCCCGCAGCGTGGCCGCGTCGAGCAGCGCCTGCGTCGGGTGCTCGTGGGTGCCGTCGCCGGCGTTGACCACCGAGGTGCCGGGCTCGGCCAGCCACTCCGAGAGCCGCTGGGCGGCGCCGCTGGCGGGGTGCCGGACGATCACGCAGTCGGCGCCCGCGGCGGCCAGTGTCAAGGCGGTGTCCCGCAGGGATTCGCCCTTGTTGACCGAGGAGCTGGACGCCGAGACGTTGATCACGTCCGCGCTCATCCACTTCCCGGCGATCTCGAACGACACCCGCGTGCGCGTCGAATTCTCGTAGAACAGGGTGATCACCGTGCGGCCGCGCAGCGTCGGCAGCTTCTTGACCTCGCGGCCGAGCAGCGTGTGCTTCAGCTCGTCGGCGGTGTCGAGCACGGCGGTGGCCAGCGCCGGGTCGAGCCCGTCGGTGGCGAGCAGGTGCTTCACGAGTCTTCTCCAGGGGCTTCGGCCGTGCCGTTTTCCGAGGGGCGCAGCAGGACCGCGTCGCGGCCGTCGATCTCGGCCAGCAGGACGGACACGCCCTCCGAGCGGGCGGTCGGGACGTTCTTGCCCACGTAGTCGGCGCGGATCGGCAGCTCACGGTGACCCCGGTCGACCAGGACCGCCAGCTGCACGGCGCGCGGGCGGCCGTGATCACGGAGGGCATCGAGCGCGGCCCGGATCGTGCGGCCGGAGAAGAGCACGTCGTCGACCAGGATCACCACCCGGTCGTCGATGCCGTCGGCGGGCAGCTGCGTCTGTTCGAGCGCGCGCGGCGGGCGGCGGCGGAGGTCGTCCCGGTACAGGGTGACGTCGAGGGCGCCGGTCGGCGGCCGGACCCCGGAGAACTCGCCGATCTTGTCGGCCAGCCGGGCGGCCAGCGGCGTGCCGCGGCTGGGGATCCCGAGCAACACGGGCGGGGTAGTGCTCTCCGCACCGTTCGCGGTCTTTTCGATGACCTGATGGGCCATTCGGGCGATCGTGCGCGCGACATCGCCGGCCGTCAGGAGCTCGCGCTCCCCGGCCGAACCAGCCGCGCCACGCGGACGTGACGACAAACCGGACTCCTTCCCCGCCTCACCGGACGGGTCCTTAAAGGACGTCTGTTCCCCTGCTGGTCGGGGCTTTCGCACCGACAGTAGCAGGCACTTTGCTCAGTCTTACGGGTGGTGTGGCGTGATTCGCGGCAAGCTTCTGCTTGACCTGGTGACAACAATGCGTAACCATTACTCTGAGTATTCGACTCGAAGAGTCCCCTGGACCGGTCACCCCGACCGGGAAGGGGGTGGAGAACGGAGAACGACCAGATGGGCGATTACGCCAAGGCGCTCGGGGCCAAGCTCCGCGGGATCCGCCAGCAGCAGGGCCTGTCCCTGCACGGGGTCGAGCAGAAGTCCGGTGGGCGCTGGAAGGCCGTCGTCGTCGGCTCTTACGAGCGTGGCGACCGTGCCGTCACCGTGCAGAAGCTGGCCGAGCTGGCCGACTTCTACGGCGTGCCGGTGGTCGAGCTGCTGCCCGAGGGCCGGGTCCCCTCCGGTGCGGAGCCCGCCACCAAGATCGTGATCAACCTCGAGCGCCTGCAGCAGCTGCCGGCCGAAAAGGTGGGCCCGCTGGCCCGCTACGCGGCGACGATCCAGAGCCAGCGCGGCGACTACAACGGCAAGGTGCTCTCGATCCGCACCGAGGACCTGCGGTCCCTGGCGATCATCTACGACATGACCCCGGGCGAGCTCACCGAGCAGCTCATCGACTGGGGTGTGCTCCCGCCGGAGGCACGGCCGTCCAAGGAAGACTGATCCGCGTGTGTGCTGCGCCGACGAAGTGAGCGTTCCCGGTGGGGCACCGGAGACGCTCACTGAGTTCGTCGGGGGGCTCGCAGCAGACGATTTTCAGAGCACCGCGCGCAGGCGGTCGGCGATCGTGCCGATCCGGCCGAGCACGCCGTTGACGAACCGCGGCGAGTCGTCCGTGGACAGTTCCTTCGCCAGGCCGACGGCCTCGTCGATCGCGACCGGGTCCGGCACGTCCTCGGCCCAGAGCAGCTCGTAGACCCCGACCCGCAGCACCGCGAGGTCGACCTTCGGCATCCGCTCCAGGGTCCAGCCCTGCGCGTGCTCGGCCAGCAGCTCGTCGATCTGCGTCTTCCGCCCGGTCACGCCCTCGACCAGGCTGATCGTGTAGTCCGCGATGGGGTCGACGTCCGTCGCGCCCACGCGGTCGGCCAGCAGCGTCACCGCGTCGGTGTCGCGCTGCGCGGCCTCGTACAGCATTTCCACCGCCCGGCGGCGCGCCTGCCTGCGGCTGATCGCGCCGCCGCGGTTCGGGTGGGGTTTGGAAGTCGGCATCAGCTGGAGACGCGGCCCAGGTAACGGCCGTCGCGGGTGTCGACCTTGATCTTCTCGCCGGTGGACAGGAACAGCGGGACCTGGATCTCCGCGCCCGTCTCCAGCGTCGCCGGCTTGGTGCCCCCGGTCGAGCGGTCGCCCTGCAGGCCCGGGTCGGTGTGCTGGATGACGATCTCGACCGACGTCGGGAGCTCGACGTACAGCGGCTCGTTCTCGTGCACCGCGACCTGGACCTCGGTGTTCTCGAGCATGTAGTTGGCGTTGTCGCCGACGACCTCGGCCGGGACCGTGATCTGGTCGTAGGTGTCGCCGTCCATGAAGACGAAGTCGGCGCCGTCCTTGTACAGGTAGGTCATGTTCCGGCGGTCGACCGTGGCCGTCTCGACCTTCGTGCCCGCGTTGAACGTCTTGTCGACCACCTTGCCGGTGAGCACGTGCTTGAGCGTCGTGCGCACGAAGGCACCGCCCTTGCCGGGCTTGACGTGCTGGAACGCGGTGACGGTCCACAGCTGGCCCTCGAGGTTGAGGACGAGCCCGTTCTTCAGGTCGTTGGTGGTGGCCACGAGCTTGCAGTCTCCTGTGTCGATCTACGGTTCGCGGCCGCTGTCAGACGACCACGAGGTTCTTGGTGCTCAGGGTGAGGAGTTCGGGCTCCCCAGCCCGCACGACGAGCGTGTCCTCGATGCGCACGCCACCGCGCCCCGCGAGGTAGACGCCGGGCTCGACGGTGACCGCCATACCGGCGGCCAGTGTACCGACGCCCGTCGCGGCGAAGCTGGGTGCCTCGTGAATCTGCAGGCCGACGCCGTGCCCGAGGCCGTGGGCGAAGTGCTCGCCGTGGCCCGCGTCCGCGATCACCTTCCGCGCCGCGGCGTCCACATCGGACACCTCGGCGCCCGGGACGACGGCGTCGACCCCGACCGCCTGGGCGGCGTGCACGAGGTCGTACACCTCCCGCTGCCAGTCCGCGGGCTCGCCGAGGACGAAGGTGCGGGTCATGTCGGAGTGGTAGCTGTCGACGGTCGCGCCGAAGTCCAGCTTGACGAAGTCGCCGCGCTTCAGCTCGGCGTGCGTGGGCTGGTGGTGCGGGATGGCCGAGTGCGCGCCGGCGGCGATGATGGAGGCGAAGCTGGGCTCCTTCGAGCCGTGCTCCAGCATCCGGTTCTCCAGGTCACGGGCGATTTCCAGCTCGGTCCGCCCGGGCCGCAGCCCGCCGGCGGCGAGCAGGTCGTCGAGCGCCCGGTCGGCGGCCGCGCACGCCTGGCGCAGCGCGTCGATCTCCGCCTCGTCCTTGACCTCGCGCAGCCGCTCGATCAGGCCGGGCGTGCGTTCGAGGGCGACTTCCTTTTTGAGGGCTTCGTACTCCTCGACGCTGACGTGCTGGCTCTCGAAACCGACGCGGCCGTAGGTCTTGGCGTCCTTCGCGGCCTTGGCGACGAGGGCGGCAGCGCTGGCCCGGTCGACGACCTTGTCGAGGTCGGGCACCTCGGCGGCGGACTGCGTGGTGTAGCGGCCGTCGGTGCAGAAGAGCGTCTTCCCGTCGCCTTCGACGTGCAGCAGCACGGCGGCGTTCGAGCCGGTGAACCCGGTCAGGTAGCGGATGTTCAGCAGATCGGTGACCAGCAGCGCGTCGACACCGGCTTCGGTCAGCAGCCCGCGCAGCGCCGCCCGGCGTCGTCCATGGGTTTCAGGCACCGGCCCAGCCTAGTGGGCGCTGGTCAAGCGACTCGTCAGTAACCTGGCCTACACTCCGCAGGATGAGCGCTTGGGTGATCCGCGGACTGGCCATGGCGGTGCTGCACGGCGTGGCGCTGACGCTGCTGGCCAAGTACGCGGTGTACCACCCCACGGACCAGACGCTGGTGACGTCGCTGGCCCTGGCGGTCCTGGTGGGCGCGGCGGCGCTGTGGAGCGCCCTGGACGGCTGGCGGGGTCTCCCGGACCGCGGCCGCGCGTGGTTCATCGCGGCCCTGGTGACGGGCGTGGTGTCCGGAATCCTGTACGTGATCGGCCGGGCGGCGTTCGTCGACCAGACGGGCGTGTCGGAACTGGGCGGCGCCTTGACGGGCGGGGCGGCGTTCTCGGCGCTGCTGGTGCTGATCCCGGCAGGGCTCGGGTTGTTCGTCGGCGGCCGGATCGGGCGGTCTTCCGAGCCGGAGGACGAGGAGCCGCCGGAGGCGCCGCCTTCGCCCCGGCCACGGACTACTCCTTCGCCGCGGCCACGCCGGGTTGCGGCGGCCGTCGAGGAGCCTTCGCCTCGGCCGCGTCGCGGGCTTCGGCAGCGGAGCAAGGAAACTCGCGCCTAGATCGCGAGCGGGTTGCTGCGCCGCCAGGCTCAGCGAAACTCGCGCCTCGATCGCGACCAGGTCGCTGCGCCGCAGGGCTCAGCAAAACCTCGCGCCTCGATCGCGACCGGGTCCCTGCTCCGCCAGGCTCAGCCGACCGGCGAGGACCCGCTCAGCCACTGCGCCCTGACCCGCCCTCAGCCCACCAGTGAAGAACCTCGCCCATACGCGTCCCACTGGGCGAGCGGTACCGGGCGGGCCGTCGAGGCGTTGGCCGCCAGGACCACCGGGTCCGGGACCGCCCACAGGCGGCGGTCGTCCAGCACCAGGGCCAGTCCGCGGCCCGGGGCCTGGACCGCCTCGGCCGCCGAGGGCAGGTGCGCCGTCAGTGGCAGCTTCGCCACCTCCGGTGGGGCCTTCTCCAGCAGCTCTCCGGCCAGGGTCGTCGCCACCGCGCGCCGGTCGACCCGGATGCGCTGGCCCGCGCGGACCAGGTCCATCGTGCGCTCCGGCGACGGCATCGTCACGCCGTCGAACGTCTTCGCCAGCCGGTCCGGGGTGGCGCACGCCTGGCTGCCCAGCAGGTCCAGCCCGAACTGGCGCAGGCCCGTCGGCGCGCCGGCGCCGCCGATCGTGGTGGCGCGCACGACGTCGACCGGCACCCGGTCGCACGGCGCGGTCGACGACAGCGGCGCGTGCCCGTCCGCGCGGCGCACCAGCCCCGGCCCTTCCTTCCACGGGCCCGGGATGACGACCGGCTGGTACGGGTTCTCGGTGAAGTCCGCGGTCCAGAACGTCAGCGTGGTCCCGGTGTCGGTCTCGTGCGCGATGACGAACGCGTCGAGCGCGCCCACCCACATCAGGTCCGCGCTGAACCCCTCGACCACCGACCGGCTGCGCGGCGTCGCGGTCGACGCCACCGGCACGAACCCGCCGACGTCCAGGGCCTGCACGCCGGTCGCGAAGCTCGGGTCGTGCGACCGCAGCACGAACTGCCCGGCACCGTTCCAGGCCGCGGCGCGCCCGGTGGTGTCGGTGAACATCAGGTAGAACCAGCCGTCGAGGTACACGGCCGAGGGCTGGCCGGCGCCGTAGACGTTGTCGCGGTGCACGTCGTGCGACGGCCCGAGGATCGGCTTGCCGCCCGCCGCGCGGGTCCAGTGCACGCCGTCGGTGCTGGTCGCGAGCCCGACGGCGTTGCCGAGCGCGTGGTCGCCCGCCGCGCCGGTGTAGTAGAGGTAGTAGGTGGTGCCGACGCGCAGCACCGACGGGTCGCAGGTGTGCATGCCGTCGAACTGCCCGGGCGCGCCGGAGAACACCGCCGCCGGAATCCCGCCACCCGGTCCGGTGAACGGGCCGCCGATCGACTGGGCCTGCGCGTACAGGATGTCGTCGCCCGCCGGGCCGGCGCCGCCGTACTGGCTGCACCACCACATCCGGGTCTGCCCGCGGTCGAGCATCACCGTGGGGCCGTAGTTGTAGACGGCGTCCGCCCCGCCGGCGGCGATCACGCCGCCACTCTGCCGGGGGTCACCCGAAGCGAGCTTGACGTTGTTCGGCCGTGGTGGCGCGGCGCTCTGCCCGCCCGCGATCGCCGGCTTGTCCCCCGCGGCCTGAGGCTGGGCGTAACCCTCGGTGCACCCCGCGACCAGGAGCCCCGCCAGGACACTGGCGAGCAAGGCACGAGCGGGTCGCCGACCCCCACGACGAAACGGGTGCACGACACCGGAGTGTAGCGAGACCTAACCTGTCCGGGTGATGCCACGCCTGGTCGACGGTCCCCCACCCGAGCCTGCTACGGCGGCCCTTCGCCGGGCTGCGGGCAGGCACCTCGCCGCCGCCAAAGCTGAGCCGCCGTCAAAGCGCGGCCGCCGTCAGCGCGGCCGCCGTCAGGGCGCGGGCGGCGGGCCTTCCAGGGCGACCAGTTCGACCTCGAAACCGGCGTCGTTCTCCAGGTAAGCCGCGTAGTGCGCCTCGCCGCCCGCGTGCGGGTAGCGGTCGGCGAACAGCGGGCGCCAGCCGTGGTCGGCCGACCGCGTCGCCAAGTCGTCGACCTCGGCGCGGGTTTTCACGTGCAGCGCCAGGTGGTTCAGTCCCGGGCGCGTGCGCTCGTGGTCCGGCGCGCTCAGCGCGGGCGAGGCTTCGACCACGAGGTACGTCCCGCCGAGCCGCCAGCTGACGCCCGCGGACCAGCGCTGGAACTCCGTCCAGCCGAGCTCGCCGAGCAGCCAGCCCCAGCTCCGCTCGGCCCCGGCGAGGTCCGGCGCCCACAGCTCGATGTGGTGCGCCCGCCCGTGCACCGGCGCGAGGGACACCAGGACGCGGTGCAGGTCGCCGTAGTGGACGCCGCTGCCGACGTCGAGGAAACCCAAGCGGGCCGCCACTTTCCGGCTCGCCGCGTTGTTCTCGTGCACCAGGGCCCAGATCGCCGGGAGCCCGAGCGCGTCGAGGCCGTGGTCGAGCACCGCCCGGGCCGCCTCGGTCGCCAAACCGGAGCCCGCGTGCGCGCTCGCGACGTAGTAGCCCAGCTCGGCCACCCCGCCCGGCAGCTCCGCCGACGGCCGCAGGTGCGCGACGCCGATCACCTCACCGTCGCGCTCGATCGCCCAGTGGCCCTGGCCGGCCGGGCCGCGGTAGGCCAGGCGCCGGTCGACCATCGCGCTCGCCGCGGCCGGGTCGGAGAAGTCCGCGGCGAAGTACCGGCTCATCTCCGGGTCGGAGAACACCTTCACGACGGCTTCGCGGTCGGCCTCGACCAGCTGCCGCAGTGTCAGCCGCGCCGTGGTCAGCGTCGGCAGGCTCATCCCGGGTGCGCGGCGAGCCACCGCAGGGCGAGCGGGTAGCCGTCGACGCCGAGGCCCGCGACCACCGCCGTCGCGATGTCCGACAGCACGCTGTGGTGCCGGAACGCCTCCCGCTTGTGCACGTTCGAGATGTGCAGCTCGATCAGCGGGGCGGACAGTTGCGCCGCGGCGTCGCGCACCGCGATCGAGTAGTGCGTCCACGCGCCCGCGTTCAGGACAACCGGGTGGCCGCCGTCCGCGGCTTCGTGCAGCCAGCCGACCATCTCGCCCTCGTGGTCGGTCTGCCGGACCTCGACCTCGATCCCCAGCTCCGCCCCCGTCTTGACGCACAGCGCCGCGAGGTCGTCGTGGGTGGTCGAGCCGTAGACCGACGGCTCGCGCTTGCCGAGCCGCCCGAGGTTGGGGCCGTTGAACACGAACGCCTTCACAGCAGCACGCTCCCGCCGGTCTTCGGGGCGTCCGCGGCGATGGCCGAGTACGCGGCCGCCAGCAGCGACGGGTCCGGGCCCTCCAGCCGGCCGGGCTTGCCGAGGCCGTCGAGGACGACGAACCGCAGCACCCCCGAGCGCGTCTTCTTGTCGCCCTTCATGGTTTCCAGCAGCTGGGGCAGCGCGTCGGCGTCGTACGTCGTCGGCAGGCCGAGCAGCTTCAGCACGGCGGCGTGGCGCTCGGCGGTGGCGTCGTCGAGCCGCCCGGCCAGCCGCGCCAGCTCGGCGGCGAACACCAGCCCGACGCTCACCGCGGCGCCGTGGCGCCACCGGTAGCGCTCGCGGCGCTCGATGGCGTGACCGAGGGTGTGACCGTAGTTGAGGATCTCCCGCAGGTCCGATTCGCGCAGGTCCGCGGCCACGACGTCGGCCTTGACCTGGATCGAGCGGCGGACCAGCTCGGCCAGGACGTCGCCGGTCGTGTCCACCGCCGCCGCCGGGTCGGCCTCGATCAGCTCGAGGATCCGCGGGTCGGCGATGAAGCCCGTCTTGACGACCTCGGCCATGCCGGCGACGAGCTCGTTCGGCGGCAGCGTCTCCAGCGTGGCGAGGTCGACGAACACCGCGCTCGGCTCGTGGAACACCCCGACGAGGTTCTTGCCCGCATCGGTGTTGATGCCGGTCTTGCCGCCGACCGCGGCGTCGACCATGCCGAGCAGCGTCGTCGGCACGTTGACCAGCCGGACCCCGCGCATCCACGTGCCGGCGACGAACCCGGCGAGGTCGGTGACGGCGCCGCCGCCGAGCCCGACCACGACACCGCGGCGGTCCAGGCCGATCCGGCCCAGCACCTCCCAGCAGAAGCTGGCGACGGTGAGCGCCTTGCCGTCCTCGGCGTCGGGGATTTCGACGCGGTGCGCGTCGAGACCCGCCGCGATGAGCTCCTCGCGGATCGCCTCGGCCGTGGTGGTCAGCGTCGGCGGGTGGATCAGCGCGATCTTCGACGCGTCCGCGAGCTGGGCGGTGAGGTCGCCGAGCAGGCCGCGGCCGATCACGACGTCGTACGGGTGGGCGGTGGCGACCGGGATGCGCACCGGGTCGGACATCTGCTGGTTCACTCCTTGGCTTCGGCGGGCGCGAGCCGCGCCGCGAGGTCCGCGACGATCTCGGCGGGCGACCGCTCGTCGGTGACGACCTCGACGGTGGCGACCTCGCGGTAGACGGGTACCCGGTCGTCGAGCAGTTTCTTGAACGTGGCGCGGGGGTTCACCCCGGCCAGCAGGGGCCGCGCACCGGACAGGCCGGTGCGCTGCACGCCGGCCGCGAGGCCGACGTTGAGGAACACGACGGTGTGCCCGGCCAGCCGCGCCCGGGTGCCCCGGGTGAGCGGCGCGCCGCCGCCGAGGGAGAGCACGCCCTCGTGCTCGGCCAGCGCCGTGGCGACCGCTTCTTCTTCCAGGGCACGGAATGCCGGTTCGCCGTCCTCGGCGAAGATGTCGGAGATGCTGCGCCCGGCGCGTGCGACGATGTCGTCGTCGCTGTCGCGGAAATCGACGCCGAGCGCCTTCGCGAGCAGCGGCCCGACCGTGCTCTTGCCGGAGCCGGGCGGGCCGACGATCACCGCCCGGGGACTCACCACCGCTCCTCGAGGGCCTTGAGGTACGCCTCGGCGTTGCGCTTGCTCTCGGCCAGCGAGTCGCCGCCGAACTTCTCGAGCGCGGCGTCGGCGAGGACGAGCGCCACGACCGACTCCAGCACGACCCCGGCGCGCGGTACCGCGCAGACGTCCGAACGCTGGTGGATGGCAACGGCGGGTTCGCCGGTCTTGACGTCCACAGTGGACAGTGCTTTGGGGACGGTCGAGATCGGCTTCATCGCGACGCGCACCCGCAGCGGCTCGCCGTTGGTGATGCCGCCTTCGAGACCGCCCGCGCGGTTGGACCGGCGGGTGACGCCGACCGGGCCGGTGCCGCGGTCGATCTCGTCGTGCGCCTGGCTGCCCCAGCGGCGGGCGGTGGTGAAGCCGTCACCGACCTCGACGCCCTTCATGGCCTGGACGCCCATCAGCGCGCCGGCGAGCCGGGCGTCGAGCCGGCGGTCCCAGTGGACGTGGGAGCCGAGGCCCGGCGGCAGGCCGTAGGCGAGGACCTCGATGACGCCGCCGACGGTGTCGCCCGCCTTCCGCACGGCGTCGACCTCGGCGACCATCGCGTCGGTGCCCTCCTGGCTGAAGGCGCGCACCGGGCTCTCGTCGATGGCGGCGAGGTCTTCCGGCTTGGGCAGGGGGCCTTCGGGGGCGTCGGCCGCGCCGATCGAGACGACGTGGCTGAGGATCTCGACGCCCAGCAGCTGCTTGAGGAAGTTCCGCGCGACGGTGCCGAGCGCGGTCCGCGACGCCGTCTCCCGGGCGCTGGCCCGCTCGAGGACCGGGCGGGCCTCCTCGAAGCCGTACTTCTGCATGCCGGGCAGGTCGGCGTGGCCGGGGCGGGGGCGGGTGAGCGGTTCGTTGCGCGCGAGGCCTTCGAGGACCTGCGGGTCGACCGGGTCGGCCGCCATGACCTGCTCCCACTTGGGCCACTCGGCGTTCTCGATCTGGATCGCGACCGGGCCGCCCTGGGTGAGGCCGTGGCGGACGCCGCCGAGGAAGTCGATGTGGTCGGTCTCGAAGCCCATCCGCGGGCTGCGCCCGAAGCCGAGGCGGCGCCGGGCGAGCTGGGCGGTGACGTCGGCGGTGGTGACCTCCACCCCGGCGGGCATGCCTTCCAGCACGGCGGCCAGCGCGGGTCCGTGCGATTCACCTGCGGTGATCCAGCGCAACATGGGCTCAATCCTGTCACGGGGGCCGGGCGGGCCCGAAGAGTGTTCCGGTCATGGCGCAGCCGCGAAGAGGGCGCACAGCCAGGTGGCGGCCAGGAGGGCCGGGCCGTGGGGCACGCGGTGGCCGCCGAGCGGACCGGCCGGTGGGTGGGCGGTGGGCCGGGTGGCGGGTCGACGTGGGGCGGGTGGTGGGTCTGTGGCGGGTGCTTCGCGTGGGACGGGCTCGTGCGGGGCTGATGCTGGCTGGGCGACGGCCGGTTCGCACGGGGTCGATGCTGGCTGCGCGACGGCTGGTTCGCGCGGGGCCGACGCTGGCCGCCCGACCGCCGGTTCGCGCGGGGCCGATGCTGGCTGCGCGACCGCCGGTTCGCGCGGGGCCGACGCTGGCCGCCCGACCGCCGGTTCGCACGGGGCCGACGCTGGCTGCGCGACCGCCGGTTCGCACGGGGCCGATGCTGGCCGCCCGGCAGCCGCTTCGCACGGGGCCGACGCTGGCTGTGCGACCGGCGGTTCGTGCGGGGCGGGCAGTGCTCGCGCGGCCGGTCCGAGGCAGGCTTGGGGTGCGCGACGCCGGGCCCATCTCGACCTGGCGAGGTGTGTCATCGCCAAGGCCAGGGTGAACAGGGCCGCCAGGAGTGGGGCCAGGACCAGCGTGGGCCAGCCGGCCGCACCCAGCACCGCGCCGAGGCTGCCGGAGAGCTTCACGTCTCCCGCGCCGAGGCTGCCCGGCGCCATGCGGTGGACCAGGGCGTGGGCGGCGCCGAACAGCAGGGCACCCACGGCTGCTCGCGCGGCGAGTGACGGGCCGCCGCCGCCCAGTGCCGCCGCTCCGATCGCCGCGCCGAACAGGGGGTAGGCAGGCAGCGTGAGGACGTCCGGCAGCCGGAAATGCCGGAGGTCGGCGAGGGTCAATGGGACCGCCACGACCGTCAGCGCCAGCGGTACCGGCAGCCACCAGCTGGGCCAGGCGCCGGTCACGGCGACAGCCGCTGAGCCGAGGGCCGTCAGGACGGCTGTCAGCGGCATCGGGATCGGAGCGTCGGCGCGTTTCAGCAGCGCCGCCGCGAGGGGTGCGGTGGCGGCTGCCGTGGTCGCGATGAGCGTCGGGGCGGTCATGAATCCAGCGTGCTGCGGATGGGTTGAGCAGGGCAAATGCCCAGCGTCGCGAACGGACCGTTCGCTGCGTTCCGGGCCTGTTTTCACTCCTGTGGGCGACGCCGCCCGGGCAGATCCAGCCGCGAATCGATCAGCGAAGGACACGAACGGCGACCGGCTCAGGTGCGCGAGGGGTCGACACGCGTGCGCGAGGGGTCGACACGGAGCGAACCCGAAGCGAGGGGTGGCTCGTCCGGGGCCCCCTGCGGCCCGGACGAGCCACCTCTCCTCACAACGTCAGCCGCAGCAAGGCTCTTCCGGTGGTTCCGCCGCGGACCTCCAGTGCTGCCAGGTCCGTGCGCTTCAACGCCGTGCCGATCACGATGCGGGCCGTGTTGTCCGGGACCGCCTTCCACGTCGCCAGCTGGGTCTCGGTGCCCGAGTGCGAGATCGCCACCAGGACGTACTCGCCGCTGCTGCGGTCGCCCGTGTAGCTGCACGACATGTCCACCTGCGTGCCCCAGTCGAAGGCCGCCAGGCTGGCGTCCGCGCGGACCGGGAACTCGCCCAGCGCCGTCATCGCCGTGTAAGGCGGCCCGGGAGGCGGAGCCGGCGAAGGTGCCGAAGCCACCACAGCCAGCGCCACGCACGCCGAGACGGCCAGGGCCGCCGAGACGGACGTCACCGTGGTGCGCACCCGGCGGCCGCGGCGGACGCGCCTGAGCACCGTCGGGAGCAGGTCCGGCGGGGGCGGCCCGGCGTCGGGGAGCGCGGGCGGGGCGTCCACCCGGGCCAGCAGCCCCGGCAGCCCCGCCATGTCGCGCACCGAAGCCGCGCACCGGTCGCACGTCCTCAGGTGCGCCTCGAACCGCTGGCGGTCTTCGGGGGACAGCGCCCCGAGCACGTACGCCGCGTCGAACGTCGCGAACGGGTCCTCGCTCACTGGGTCACCCCCCTCTCCTCGAGCACCAGGCGGAGCGCGCGCAACGCGTAGTGCGTGCGCGACTTGACCGTTCCTTCGGCCACGCCCAGCCGCTGTGCCGCGTCCGCTACGGAATAGCCCTGGAAGTAACACAGCACGAGCACCTCGCGGTGCCGTTCCGAAAGCTCCGCCAGCGCCTCGGCGACCAGCCAGCCCTGGACCGCGCGGTCCGTGCCGTCCGCGACCGCGCGCTCCGGCGGCTGGTCGGTCACCACTTCCGAGCGGGCCGACGCCGAGCGCCAGCCGTCGATCGCGATGCGCCGCGCCACCGTGAACAGCCACGCCCGCGCCGAGCCCGTCGACTGGTCCAGCACCGCCGTCGACCGCCAGGCGCGCAGCAGCGTCTCCTGGACGACGTCCTCGGCCCGGATCCGGTCGCCCGAGGTCAGGTGGAGCGCGTACGACCACAGGGCCGCGGCGTGCTCCTCGTGGAGCGCGCGCATCAGCGCGTCTTCGGCGACTTCTCCCACGGACTCAGGCCGCGACGCGGCGCCGGTCCTTCACGAACATCAGCGCGAGACCGCCGAGGATGCACACCGACTCGGTGATCACGCCCCAGTACTCCGGCTGGCTGTTGAACTGGTCGTGGTTCCCGGCGAACCCGACGGTCGCGGCGAGCACGTACGCGCCGAGCGTCAGCACGCCGAAACCGACCGCGCCCAGCGCCGGCAGCCAGTGCCGCCAGGCCAGGACCGCGATCGCGAGGACGAGGCCGCCGATCGCGTCGAGCAGGAACAACGGCCCGACGATGCCCGGGTAGTCCTCGGTCCACAGCAAGTAGTGCACCCCCGCCGAGCCCAGCAACGCGGCCGCCACGACGATGCGCAGAACCCATCCCACCATGATCGTTCCTCCATCCACACCCACTCGGGTACATACACGGAACAGAGGCCGGTCGGGTTCACCGCGGATTGAACCGATGCGGTGTCGATCTCGTTGATAAGGGCATGACTGCCGAACTGCACTCCCGCCGCACCGTCCTGACCACGGGTGCCGCCGTCGCCGGTGCCGCCGTCGGCGCCGTCGCGCTCTCCGCCTGCTCTTCGTCCGGCTCGGGGCCGGGCACCGCGCAGGCGCCGATCGCCGCCGGAACGCCACTGGTCGCCCTCGCCGACGTCCCGGTGGGCCAGGCCAAGGCCGCCAAGGCCCCGGACGGTTCCGACGTCATCGTGTCCCGGCCGTCGGAGTCGGCCTGCGCCGCGTTCAGCGCGATCTGCACGCACCAGGGCTGCACCGTCGCCCCGAAGGGCGCCGACCTGGTCTGCCCGTGCCACGGCTCGGTGTTCAACGCGCTCACCGGCGAGGTCAAGCAGGGCCCGGCGAACAAGCCGCTGCCGAGCGTGCCGGTCAAGGTCGAGAACGGGAAGGTCGTCACCGGCTGACGAGCCGGGCGACACGATGGGCCCTTGTGGACGGTCGTCCACAAGGGCCCATCGCGTGACAGGAAGAACTCAGGCGTCCCAGCCGAACAGCCGGTCGCCCGCGGCGACGTCGCGTTCGGTGTCCAAACCGGACAGCACGTCCGCCGACGCGTCCAGCGCGACGACCGGGACGATCGCCGAGTAACCCGCCGCCGTCACCGCTTCCGGGTCCCAGCTGACGATCGGCTGGCCGGCGCGGACCTGCTCGCCCTTGACGACGTGCAGCGTGAAGCCCTCGCCCTTCTCCTTGACCGTGTCGATCCCGAGGTGCACCAGGACGGCCTTGCCGTCCTCGGTCGCGACGACGTAGGCGTGCGGGTGCAGCGTCGCGACGGTGCCGTCGACCGGGGCGACCGCGTCCGACCGCCCGCCCGCCGGCTGCACCGCGACGCCCGGACCCACCATGGCCTCCGCGAATACCGGGTCCGGGACCTCGGTGATCGGCACCACGCGCCCGGCGACCGGGCTGAGGATCTCCAGGCTCACAGCAGGTCCTCGATGTCGCTGGCGATCGTGTCCGCCTCCGGGCCGACGATGACCTGCAGGGCCGTCGACCCCATCTTGACGACGCCCATGGCGCCGGCCTTCTTCAGCGCCGCTTCGTCGACGAGGCTCATGTCCTCGACCTCGCAGCGCAGCCGCGTGATGCACCCCTCGACCTCGGTCAGATTGCCCGCGCCGCCGAGTGCCGCGAGGATCTTTTCCGGCCTGTCATCCGCCATCGCGGTCTCCTTGATCGCTGTTTGTTCCCAACCTGACGGGAACCGCGTGTCCACCTGTACTACGCCGTTCGTCGGCATGCACCCCGCCGCGGGCCACGAACGGATAACGGTGGTTGACACCCGTCCACACGGCGGAGCATCCTGCCCCATCAGATCATTGGTCTAGACCGGAACGTACCAATGTTCCGGGCCGGACGCGAGCACCGGTCCCCCGGTGCGAGAGAACGAGGAGGGTGACGCCGATGAGCGCGGCCGCGCACGTCCCGCCACCCGACCGGGTCGTCAACGGGCCCACGCCCAAGCACGCCCAGCTGCGGGAGATCCTCCGCCGCACGGTGGAACGGGAGCTCCCGCCCGGCGCGCCGATCCCGTCGGAACGCGAGCTCGCCCAGCGCTACGGCGTGTCGCGGCTCACGGTCAGATCGGCGATCGGCAAGCTGGTCGAGGAGGGCCTGCTCGCCCGGGTGCGCGGCAAGGGCACCTTCACCGCCGCCCGGCGGATGGAGCTGCAGCTCTACCTGATGTCGTTCACCGACGACATGCGGCGGCGGGGGCTGACCCCGACGACCGAGGTGGTCTCCGCGGCCACCGAGGTCCCGCCGACCGCTTCGGCGCACGCCCTCGGCCTGTCCGAGGGCGCTTCCGCACACCACCTCGTGCGGTTGCGCCACGCCGACGGCGTACCCCTGGCCGTCGAGCGCGGCTGGTACCACGCGGGCCGGGCTCCCGGCCTGCTCGAGCTCGACCTGACCCAGTCCATCTACGCGCAGCTGGCCGAGACGTACGGTGTGCGTCCCGACCGGGCGTGGCAGACGGTCTGGGCCGAAGGAGCGGACCGCGAGACGGCCCGGCTGCTCGGCATGCGCGCCGGCAGTCCCCTGCTCGTGTTCCGCCGGGTCTCCAGCGCAGGCGGCGACCCGATCGAAGACATCACGTCCTGGTACCGGGGAGATCACTACCAGGTGACCATGCAGTTGGACCGGAACACCCCGGAACCCGGTCAACCACCCCACTATGGAGGTTCCAGATGAGCACCACCACCGCGGAGGGGGCGAAGAAGGGCGGCGGCGGCCTCGCCGGTCTTCAGCGCTTCGGCCGCAGCCTCATGCTGCCGATCGCCACCCTCCCGGCCGCCGGCCTGCTCAGCCGGCTGGGCCAGCCGGACGTCCTCGGTTCGGACGGCCTGGGCTGGGACAAGGTCGCCGACGTCGTCGGCGCGGCAGGCGGCGGCCTGTTCGACTGGCTCCCGCTGCTGTTCGCGATCGGTATCGCGGTCGGCTTCGCCCGCAAGGGTGACGGCTCCACGGCGGTCGCCGCGGCCGTCGGCTGGGTCGTGTTCAACAAGGTCATCCAGGCCATCGCGCCGATCAAGAGCCAGGAAGGCTACAAGCCCGGCTGGGACCTGGCCCCGATCCACTGGCCGTACAGCGTCCTGACCGGCATCGTCTCCGGCATCGTCGCGGCGCTGCTGTGGCAGCGGTTCTACCGGATCAAGCTGCCCGCGTGGCTGGCCTTCTTCGGTGGCCGCCGGTTCGTGCCGATCATCACCGCCTTCTCGATGATCATCCTGGGTGTCGTCTTCGGCATCGTGTTCAGGTGGGTCGACGCGGGCATCCACAACATCGGCGAGGTCGTCGTCGGTTCCCCGGTGGTCGGTGGCGGCATCTACGGTTTCCTGAACCGCCTGCTCATCCCGGTCGGTCTGCACCAGCTGCTGAACGTCCCGATGTGGTTCATCTTCAACGGCGGCGACCTGACCAACTTCTTCAACCACGTGCAGGGCTCGGGCACGTTCATGACCGGGTTCTTCCCGATCTTCATGTTCGCCCTGCCCGCCGCCGCGCTCGCGATCTGGCAGACCGCCCGCCCGGCGCAGAAGAAGGTCGTCGGCGGTGTGATGATCGCGGCCGCGCTGACCTCGTTCATCACCGGTGTCACCGAGCCGATCGAGTTCTCGTTCATGTTCGTGGCGTGGCCGCTGTACATCTTCCACGCGGTCATGACCGGCCTCACGCTCGCGCTGGTGAACGCCCTGGGCATCAAGCTCGGCTTCTCGTTCTCCGGGGGCGCGATCGACTTCGCGCTCAACTCGAGCCTGGACACGGCGCACAAGGCGTGGCTGCTCATCCCGATCGGCCTCGTCCTGGCGGTGATCTACTACTTCGTGTTCCGGATCGTGATCACGAAGTGGAACCTGCGCACCCCGGGCCGCGAGGACGACTCGATCGAGGCGGACCTCGAGCGGACCTCTGCGAAGTAACATCAGCACCGACGTAACCCTGTTTGACGAGAGGACGAACATGCCGGAGAAACGCGTCGCCGTGGCGAGCAAGGTGGGTCTGCACGCCAGGCCGGCCGCGCTGGTGGCGAAGGCGGCCGCGGCGCAGCCCGTCGCGGTGCAGATCGCCAAGGCCGGCGGGAGCCCGGTGGCCGCCGGCAGCGTGCTCAACCTGATGACGCTCGCCGCCGGGTACGGCGACGAGGTCGTCATCAGCGCCGAGGGCGAGGGTGCCGAGGAGGCCGTGGAAGCGGTCGCCCAGCTCGTCGCCACCGACCTCGACGCCTGACAAACCCGCGAAGGCCTTCGCACCGGTCCCCGACACCGGTGCGAAGGCCTTCGTTTCGTAAGGTGGGGCGCATGGAGAGCGTGCGCTTGGTCGAAGACTGGCCGGTGGACAACGCCGCGACCGCGGTCGTGGCCGCCGGCGGGAGTGTCGTGGGCAGCCACGGCGACACCGCGCGGAAGTTCCGGCTGGCCTCGGTCAGCAAGCTGCTCACGGCGTACTCCGCGCTCATCGCCGTCGAAGAGGGCGTCGTCGAGCTCGACACCCCGGCCGGTCCCGACGGCTCGACCGTGCGGCACCTGCTCGCCCACACCTCCGGCCTCGCGTTCGACGCGCACAAGGCCATGGCCACGCCGGGCACCCGGCGGCTCTACTCCAACGCCGGGTTCGAAGAGCTGGCCGACGCGCTGGCCGGGCACTCCGGCATCCCGTTCGCGCAGTACCAGGCCGAGGCGCTGTTTTCGCCGCTGGGCATGACGGCCACGACCCTCGAGGGCTCGCCCGCGGCCGACATCGTGTCCACTGTGGACGACCTGGCCGCGTTCGCCGCCGAGCTGCAGGCCCCGAAGCTGCTGGACCCGGCGACCGTCGCCGAGGCGACCAACGTCGTGTTCCCCGGCCTTTCCGGCGTGCTGCCCGGGTTCGGCCACCAGAAACCCAACGACTGGGGCCTCGGCTTCGAGATCCGCGACCACAAGAGCCCGCACTGGACGGGCGCGCACAGCTCGCCGCGGACGTTCGGCCACTTCGGCCAGTCCGGCACGTTCCTCTGGGTCGACCCGGACGCCGGCGCGGCCTGCGTCGCGCTCACCGACCGCGCGTTCGGCCCGTGGGCCGCCGACGTCTGGCCGCGCTACACCGACGCCGTGCTGGCGGAATTGAGCGCGTGAAAGCCCTTCTCGCCGCGCTGCTGCTCCTGCTCGCCGCCTGCAGCGCGCCCGAGGCCGCGACCGCGCCCGAGACGCCCTCCGTGGCCGAGGCTCCCCCGGCGCTCGGCACGAACGGCGCCGCCGTGCCGGCCCTGCACTGGACGGCGTGCCGCGGCGAATTCCAGTGCGCGGCCGCGCCCGTGCCGCTGAGCTACCGCGAGCCGGCGGGCCCGTCGATCACGCTCTCGGTGATCCGCCGGCCGGCCGGCGACCCGGGACGGCGGCTCGGCTCGCTGTTCTTCAACTTCGGCGGCCCGGGCACCGACGGCGTCGGCGAACTGACGCGCTTCGCCGACCGCTACCCCGACGAGCTCAAGGCCCGGTTCGACCTGGTGAGCTTCGACCCGCGCGGGATCGGCGGGTCCGCGCCGGTCAGCTGCCCCGGCGCCGACCACGCGCCGTCGCCCGGCTCGCCGCTGCGGCAGCCGGACGCCTACTTCGCGGCCAGCGCGGCGGTGGGCAGGGCGTGCGCGGGCTCCGGCGCCCTCCTGAGCCACCTCTCGACGGCGAACGTGGCGCGGGACCTGGACCTGCTGCGCCAGGCCGTCGGCGACGCCACGCTGAACTTCTACGGCTACTCCTACGGCACCTACCTCGGCGGCACGTACGCGAACCTGTTCCCGGACAAGGTCCGGTCGATGGTCCTCGACGGCACCCTCGACCTGGTCGCGAACGCCACCGGGCGGCCCGGCCAGGAGAAGGAGCCGGTCGACGTGCGCGCCGACGTCGCCGGGGCGCAGCAGCAGGAGCTGGACCAGTTCTTCGCCGGGTGCGCCGCGGCCGGGCCGAAGTGCGCGTTCTCCGGCGGCGACCCCCGGGCGAAGTTCGCCGGGGTCTTCGCGCGGGCGTCACGCACCACCGGCGTGGGCTCGCTGATGCGGACCGTCGACAGCGCGCTGTACCAGTCCGGGCGGTGGAAGCGGCTCGCCCAGACCCTGGCCGCGATGCCCTCGGACTCCGGCGCGGCGGCGCCCGTGCTGGACCCGTACGTGCCGACGCACTCTCCCGCGTTCCTGGCCGTCCAGTGCGTCGACAGCGACAACCCGGCGTCGCCCGCCGACTATGCGGCTCTGGCGCCCCGGGAAGCCGCGCGGCAGCCGTATTTCGGCCTGGGCGCGGTGTTCTCGATGGCCCAGTGCGTCGGCTGGCCCGCGCGCGACGCCGACCGGTACACCGGCCCGTGGAACCGGCCGCGGAAGAACCCGGTCCTGGTGCTGAACAACCGGTTCGACCCGGCGACGCCGCTGCACAACGCGCAGGCGACGGCGGCCGAGCTGGGCGACGGCCGGGTCCTCGTCGTCGACGGCTACGGCCACACGTCGCTCGACGCGCCGAGCGCGTGCGCGTCGGCGGCCGTGGTGCGGTACCTGGCGGACCTGGACGCGCCCGCCGAAGGCACCACCTGCAAGCCGGACGCGGTGCCGTTCTCGTGAGTGGGAAACAGTGTTCTGACGCTGTTTCTCACTCACGACCCGGGCAGGCCCGTCGTTCAGCCGAACGGACGCCCGCGGCAGGGTCTTTGGACCCTGCCCGGCGTGCTCCGCGGGTGGTGTCATGGTTCTCGTGCGGGCCCGCCGCCGGGCCGGTGCGGGGACCTCGGGCCCCGGCGGGCCGCACGCCCCGCTACTCCATGAGCCGGATCGGCTCCCCCGCCTGGAACGCGGCGATGTCCTCGACGGCGTCGCCGTAGAAGATCTCGTAGGTCTCGCGCGCGACGAACCCGAGGTGGGGCGTCAGGACCGCGTTGTCCAGCGTCCTCAGTGGATGGTCGGCCGGGAACGGCTCGACGTCGTACACGTCCAGTGCCGCCGCGCGGATCTCCTTCCGCCGCAACGCGTCCACCAGCGCGGCCTCGTCGACGACCGGGCCGCGCGAAGTGTTCACCAGCAGCGAGGTCGGCTTCATCGCCGCCAGCTCGGCCGCGCCGACCAGGCCGCGCGTGCGGCCGCTGAGCACCAGGTGGATCGAGAGCACGTCGGAGCGGGCGAACAGGTCCTCTTTGGACACCGCGGTGACGCCGTGCGGCTCGGCCTTCTCCGGCGTCAGGTTCTGGCTCCAGGCGATGGTCTCCATGCCGAAGGCCTGCCCGATCTTCGCCGCGCCGGCCCCGAGGCGGCCGAGGCCCAGCAGGCCGAGCGTCTTGCCGTGCAGCATCGTCCCGACGGTCGTCTGCCAGCGGCCTTCGCGCATGTTGCGGAACTCCTGCGGCAGGTTCCGCGACGCGGCGAGGATGAGCGCCCAGGTGTGCTCGGCGGTCGGCTCGCCGAGGTACCCGGTCCTGGACACGACGACGCCGTTGCGCCTCGCGGCCGGGACGTCGATGGCGGCGTTGCGCGGGCCGGTGCTGACCAGCAGCTTCAGGTCCGGCAGCCGGTCGAGCACGTCGGCCGGGAACCGGGTGCGCTCGCGCATCGCGACGACGGTGTCGAAGCCCTGGAGCTGCTTGACGACGTCGGTGAGGGGCTCGGTGAAGACGGTGATGTCGGCCTTCAGCGAGTCCCAGTCGCCGAAGGTCAGGGCGACGTCCTGGTAGTCGTCGAGAATCGCGATCCGCATGCCCTCACCGTAGCGGCCACCCGGACCCCCCCGGTCTTGAACATGTTCAAAATGAGGGCTACGGTACGTCTTGAACACGTTCAAAACGAGGAGGAACCATGGACCGCGTAGTCGTGGCGTACGCCCTCTACCTGCTGATCAGCATTCCGTTGACGGTGCTCGTGGCCCGGACGCTCAGCAAGCACGGCCGCACCTTCCTGGCCGAAGTCTTCGCCGACAGCCCCGGCCTCGCCAACGCCGTCAACCAGCTCCTGGTCGTCGGCTTCTACCTGGTCAGCCTGGGCTTCGTGACGCTCTTCCTGACCAGCCACGCCGAGGTGACCACCGCGCGGGCGGTGTTCGAGCTGCTGTCGGTGAAGATCGGCGTCGTCGCGCTGATCCTCGGCGCGATGCACCTGACCAACGTGCTGGTCTTCAACGGCATCCGGCGCCGGCACCTGGCCCTGCGGCCCGAGCCGCGGCCGGTGCCCCTGCCCTACCCCGGCATGCCGCAGGCCCCGCCCTTCCCCGCGCCCTGACATGCCCGGCGCTAACGTGCTGCGCGTGCCCAAGAGCGAGGAAACGCGGTCCCTGATCGTCACGACCGCGATGCGGCTGTTCACCGAGAACGGCTACGACCGCACGACGATGCGCGCGATCGCCGCCGAAGCGGGGGTGTCCGTCGGGAACGCGTACTACTACTTCTCGTCGAAGGAACAGCTGATCCAGGGCTTCTACGACGAGATCGCCCGGCAGCACCTCGACGCGGCGCGCGCCCTGATCGACGGCGAGCCGGACTTCGCCGGGCGCCTGAAGACCGTGCTGCTGTGCTGGCTCGACATCGCCGAGCCCTACCACCGCTTCGGCACGCAGTTCTTCGTCAACGCGGCCGACCCGGAGTCGCCGCTGAGCCCGTTCAGCGACGACTCCTCGGCCGCCCGGGACGCGTCGATCGGCCTCATGCGCGAGGTCGTCGACGGCTCCGACGTCAAGCTCGACCCGGAGCTGCGCGAGCAGCTGCCCGAACTGCTGTGGCTCTACCAGATGGGCGTGGTGCTGTTCTGGGTCCACGACCGCTCGGCCGGCACGAAGCGCAGCCGGATGCTGGTGGAGCGCAGCGTCCCGCTGCTCGCCCGGCTGGCCGCGCTCTCCCGGCTCCGGGTGTTCCGCCCGGTCAGCCGGGAGATCGTCGACCTCATCCAGGACCTCGCTAGGCGGGACTGACCGCCCGGAAGTAGAGGAACCTCGGCTTCGTCCGCAGGTTCCGCGCCCACTTCGGGTCGGCTTCGTCCGCTTCGGGCACGGGCATCGGCTCCACCAGGCTGTCGACCGCGAAGCCCGCGTCACGCACCGCCTGGAACATCCAGCTCAGCGGGCGCCGGTAGAACCGGACCCGCTGCCCGGGCGGGAACTCGTCCTCCAGCAGCTCCAGCTCGAAGTAGTTCTCCTTCTCGAACCAGCGCCAGTCCTCGCCCGGGTGGTGCACCGAAAAGACCAGCGCCCCACCAGGCTCCAGGACCCGGCGGAACTCGGCCAGCATCGGTGCCCAGTCCTGCACGTAGTGCAGCACCAGGGACGCGGTGATGACGTCGATCGAGCCGTCCGGCAGGTCGAGCGGCCGGGAGACGTCCGCCTGCTCGAAGCGGGCGACGTCGCCGAACTTCCGGCGGGCCACCGCCACCATGCCCGCGCTGGCGTCGACGCCGAGGACGTCCGCGCCCCGCTCGGCCAGCAACGCGCTCAGGTGCCCGGCCGCGCAGCCGACGTCCAGCACGCGCCGGCCCGAGACGTCGCCGGCCAGCTCGAGGATCGCCGGCCGGTCGTAGAGGGCGTTGGTGACGTTCTTTTCGGCGTGCTCGGCGTAGACCTCGCTGTGGCCGTCGTACTGCTCGGCCCGCGCCCGGCCGATGATCTCCTCCACCACCGCCGACTTGGCGTCGGCGTACTGCTGGACGTACTTCCACTCCTTCGCGGCCAGCTCGCGCTTCTTCGCCGCGTAGAGGTCGCGCTCTTCCGGGTGCGAACGCAGGCGGTCGCGGAAGAGCCGGTAGCGCGACGTCTGGCCGTTGCCGGGTGAATAGACGTGCAGGTTGATGTTGGTGTCCGGGCCCTTGAAGCAGCGGTGCTTCTCCCAGTCCGGCTCGCGGATCACGAGCCGGTAGCCCGCCGCCTCCAGCGCCGGGAGGTAGGCGGCTTCGTCGTCGGAGTCGGGCACCTCGAGGAGGACGTCGACGCAGGGCTTGGCACACAGCCCCGGCACCGACGTCGAGCCGACGTGCTCGAGGACGAGCACCCGCTCCCCCAGGACGCCCCGGATCCGTTCGGCCTCACGCTCGTAGAGCGCCGGCCACTCCGGGTCGTAGTCGACGAGCAAGACCGTCGAGTTGAGCTGTGGCGCGTCGCCGCCCACCCAGCCCGACTCGATCTCGTCGTCGCTCAACGCTTCTTGGCTGGTCATTCCGGTCGACCCCCTTCGTCAAGGCAGTCGGCCAGAATATCAACGCGGCGCAAGCGGGTTCAAAAAATCGGCAACGGCAGCAGGTTCCCGGTCGCTTCGCGCAACGCGTCCCGCATCGCCGCGCGCGGCGCCGGCTGCCCGGTGAAGTGCTCGGCCTGGCCGAACGCCTGGTGCAGCAGCATGTCCAGCCCGGTCGCGAGCCGGCCGCCGCGGGCCGCGACCGCTTCGGCCAGCGGCGTCGGCCACGGGTGGTAGATGACGTCGATGACGTGCGCGACACCCGCCAGGTCGGCGGCATGCGGGGCGACCGCGTCCGGCGGCACCGTGTTCACCAGCACCGCCGCCGAGGCCAGTGCCGCGAAGTCCGTCTCGGCCCAGCGAAGGACGTCTACGTCGAGCGAAGCGCGCTTCGCCGCGTCGAGCGTTTCGCCCGCCCTCGCGGGCTCCCGCACGACCAAGCGCACCTGACGCACCCCCAGCGCCGCGAGCCCGACGACGGCCGCCGCCGCGGTGCCGCCCGCGCCGAGCACGACCGCCGTGTCGGCCGGCGACGGCTCGTAGCCGCCCGCCGCCCGCAGCGCTCCGGTGACGCCGTCGACGTCGGTGCAGTCCGCCAGCCAGCCCTTGGCCGTGCGGACGAGGGTGTTGGCCGCGCCGACCGCGGCCGCCCGCGGCGTCACCTCGTCCGCGTGGTCCAGCGCCGCGCGCTTGCCCGGCATGGTGACCGAGAGCCCGGCCCACTCCGGGCCGAGGCCGCGCACCAGGCCGGGCAGTTCCTCGGCGCCCGTCTCGATCCGGTCGTACGTCCAGCCGGTCAGACCGAGCGCGGCGAACGCGGCGCCGTGCAGGACCGGCGACAGCGAGTGCGCGACCGGTTTGCCCAGCACGGCCGCCTTGCGCGGCTCAGAAGACACCGCGTGCCTTGGCCAGGTCGACGTTCTTCCGGTGGTCGTCGAACGAGACGGCGAAGCAGGACAGGCCGTTCTTCTCGCACTTGACGAAGTAGACCCAGTCCCCCGCCGCCGGGTGGACCGCCGCCTGGATGGCCTCGGGACTCGGCACGGAGATCGGCGTCGGCGTCAGCCCGGGGATCTTGTAGGTGTTGTACGCGCCCGCCCGGTTGCGGTCGGCGTCGTTGGTCGCCAGGGTCGGCCGGTCGAGCACGTAGTTGACCGTCGAGTCCATCTGCAGCCGCATGTTGATCGCCAGCCGGTTGTAGATGACCCGCGAGAGCTTGCCGAAGTCGGCCTTCACGGCTTCGCGCTCGATGATCGACGCGATGATCAGCGTCTGGTACGGCGTCATCCCCGGCCCGGTGGACTGCGGGCTCAGCCCGGCGTTCTGGATCGCCTCGGTCGAGGAGTGCACCAGCTGCGCGATGATCTCCGGCGCGGTCGAACCCGGCTTGACGTCGTAGAGCCCGGGCGCGATCAGGCCTTCCAGCCGGCGGTCCTTGCGGTCGGCCTTGTTCGCGGCGTCGACGGCCCAGTCCGGCACGCCGAGCGTCTTCAGGTCCGCGGCGTCGACGGCCTTGCGCAGGTCGTCCGCCGTGACGCAGGTGCTCTTGCCGTCGAGCTGGGCGCACGACGCCTTCGCCATCAGGCTGTACACGCCGGGCGTGACCTTGCCGTCGGGCTGGGTGATGTCGTCGAGCTGCGTGTACGGCCGGATCTCCAGCTGCCCGACGCGCGCGGCGGGCGAGGTGATCCGGTCGACCGCGCTGGCCCCGGACATGTGCGTCTTCATCACGTAGAAGCCGCCCTGGATCTTGGCCAGCTTCGTGTTGTCCTCGCCGGCCTTGACGAACGCCTTGCCGCTCGCGACGACGCCCGCCGTGGCGAGCTTCGCGCCGATCGCCGACGTCGAGTCGCCCTGGTCGACCTGGACCAGCACGTCCCCGTCGCCGGAGCCCTCGAAGTCGTCGTAGCCGAAGATCTTGTTGAAGCCGTAGTAGGCGCCGCCGGCGAGCAGCACGATCACCACGAGCGCGGCGACCCAGCCGAGGGCGCGCTTGCCCTTCTTCTTCTTGCGCGGTGGCTCGGGCTCGTCCTCGTACTCGGCGTCGTCGTAGTCCTCGTATTCGCCTTCGTACTCGTCGTAGTCCTCGTACTCGGCGTACTCGTCCTGCTCGGCGAAGAAGCCTTCCGGCTCTTCGTGCTCGGGCTCCGGCGGGGCCTGGGCGGGGATGATGTCCGTGGGCGGGTCCTGGCGCGCCGGCGGGGGCGGCGGACGGCGGCGCCGCGGCGGCTCCTGACCGGGTTCGGGCACGCCGACAGACCGGTCACCCGGCTGGACGGACCGCCGGGCGGGCGGTTCCGGGGCGGCGCGGCGGCGCGGGGGCTCGTCGGGGTCGAGGGCGGCCCGGCGGCGGCGCGCCGCCTCCTCGTCGGGATCCGGTGCGCGACGGCGGCCGGGCGGCGGCTCGACGGGCTCGTCGGGGACCGCGCGCAAGCGGGCCGAGTCGTCCGGAGCGCCGCGGAGGCGGGCGGCCTGGGCTTCGGCCGCCTCCTCCAGGTCGAGCATCGCCTGGTGGCGGCGGGCCGCGTCGGCCTCGGCCCGCTCTTCGGGGGTCGGGCGGCGACGGCGGGGTTCCGCCATCGCCTCGGGACCCGGGCGGCGCGGTGCCTCGTCCGGCGGGGCGGCGCGGCGACGCCGCCGGGGCTCCGGGGCCTCGTCCGGCGCGCGACGGCGCGGGGCGGGTGGGTCGGCGCCGTCGTCGAGGCCGTGGCGGGCGCGGGCCGGGGCCGAGCGTTCGGCTTCCCGCGGGTCGAAGTCGTCCTCGGCCGGCGGCAGTGTGCCCGGCGGCTCGAGCCGGCGACGGCGGCCGGACGGCGGCGCGTCACGGCGCGGGTCGTAGCCCGGCTCGGCGGGCCGGGCCCGGCGCGACGGCTGCGGAAGCTCCTGGTACCCGCTGGCGTGGGGGTCGCGCGGGTCCGCGCGACGGGGTGCGGGCCGGGACGGCGGTGTGGCCGGCCCCGGTTCGCGGAGTCGCCTGCGCCCGCGCTGGGGCTCAGGTGGCTGCTCGTTCATCGGTCTCCCTCCCGGGCGCGGTGCGCTGCGGCGGCGTCGATCCAGGCCTGCAGGATCTCGACGGCGGCGGCCTGGTCGACCACCGCGCGTTGCTTGCGGCCCTTGACCCCGCGCTGGGAGAGGATGCGGGATGCGGTGACCGTGGTCAGCCGCTCGTCGCCCAGCCGGACCGGCACGGGCGCGACGCGCCCGGCCAGGTTCTCAGCGTACGCGATGGCAAGCTCGGCCGCCGGTCCCTGGCGGTTGGCGAGGGTCCTCGGCAAGCCCACGATCACCTCGACCACCTCGTGTTCGGTGACGAGGGCCGCGAGCCGGTCCAGATCGCTGTCGTCGTTCGCATCGCGGGAGAGGGTAACCAATGGCGAAGCGAGCAGGGGGGCCGGATCGCTCAGCGCCACCCCGACCCGGACGGATCCGACATCGACGCCGAGCCGCCGGCCGCGGCCGGGATCGCCCGCACCGGGACGATCCGGACCGCGGTTTCCGCGGTTAACCAATGCCGGCAATCGCCGACCGCAGGGCGGTGACCGCCTCCGCCGCGCCGGCCGGGTTCGTGCCGCCGCCCTGGGCCATGTCCGGCTTGCCGCCGCCCCGTCCGCCGATCTTCCCGGCGAACGACGGGACGAGCTTGCCCGCGGCGATGCCCTTGTCCTGCGCCGCCTTCGTCGTCGCGACGACGAAGCTCAGCTTCTCGCCGGCCGGCGAGAACAGCGCCACGACGCCGGGCCGCGAGCCGAGGCGGCCGCGGATGTCCGACGCCAGCGCGCGCAGGCCGTTGCCGTCGACGTCCGGGACCACCTCGGCGACGACCGTGACGCCGCCGACGTCCTGGGCCTTGTCGACCAGCGCGCCCGCCGAGCCCAGCACCTGCTGGGTCTTCAGCTGCTCGATCTCCTTCTCGGCGTTCTTCAACCGGGTCAGGACGTCCTCGATGCGGCCGGGCAGCTGGTCCGACGGCACCTTGAAGGTGTTCGCCAGCTGCGAGACCAGCAACTGCTCCTTGCGGACGTACTTCAGCGCGTCGCCGCCGACGAGCGCCTCGACGCGGTGCACGCCCGAGCCGATCGACGCGTCGGAGACCAGCTTGACCAGGCCGAGCTGACCGATCCGCTCGACGTGCGTACCACCGCACAGCTCGCGGGAGTACACCCCCATGTCGACCACGCGGACGTCGTTGCCGTACTTCTCGCCGAACAGCGCGACCGCGCCCAGCTCGAGGGCCTTGTCCTTGGTCGTGGTGTAGCTCTGCACCTCGACGTCGGTCTGCAGGTAGTCGTTGACCTCCTGCTCGACCTCGGTCAGCACGTCCGCCGACACCGAGCCGGGCGTGGTGAAGTCGAACCGCATGCGGCCCGGCGAGTTGAGCGAACCCGCCTGCGCCGCGCGCTTGCCGTACGCGCCGCGGACGGCCGCGTGCACCAGGTGCGTCGCGGAGTGCGAGCGCTCGATGGACAGCCGGCGGTGCGCGTCGACCGAGCCGGTGAGCTTCGAGTCGAGGCCGACCTCGCCCTCGGTGACCTCGACGCGGTGCACGTACAGCCCCGGGACGATCTTCTGGACGTCCAGGACCTTCAGCTCGACGCCGTCGCCGAGCAGCACGCCGGTGTCGGCGACCTGGCCACCGCTCTCGGCGTAGAACGGCGTCCGGTCGAGCACCAGCTCCGCCTTCTTGCCCGCGGAGACGCTGCGCACCGGCTGCCCGTCTTCGAGCAGCGCGACGACCTTCGCCTCGGCCTGCAGGTCGGTGTAGCCGAGGAACTCGGTTTCGCCGTGCTGCTCCAGGACCTTGCGGTACTCCGAGAGGTCGCCGTGGCCGGTCTTGCGGGCCGCCGCGTCCGCCTTCGCGCGGGTCCGCTGCTCGTTCATGAGCGTGCGGAAGCCCTCTTCGTCGACGGACAGGCCCTGCTCGGCCGCCATCTCCAGGGTCAGGTCGATCGGGAAGCCGTAGGTGTCGTGCAGCTGGAACGCCTTGTCGCCGGCCAGCACGTCGTCGCCGCCGCGCTTGGTCTCCTCGGCCGCGAGGTCGAAGATGCGCGAACCGCTGGTCAGCGTCGAGAGGAAGGCCTCCTCCTCGATCCGGACGACCTCGCTGATCCGGTCGAAGCCGTCGACCAGCTCCGGGTAGGTCGGGCCCATGGTGTCGCGGACGACCTTCGCGAACTCCTGCAGCACCGGCTCGTGCACGCCCAGCAGGCGCGTGGAGCGGACGATGCGGCGCAGCAGCCGGCGCAGCACGTAGCCGCGGCCGTCGTTGCCCGGCGTGACGCCGTCGCCGATCAGCAGCACGCCGGTGCGCGCGTGGTCGGCGATGACGCGGAAGCGGACGTCGTCGGCGTGGTTGCTGCCGTAGCGGCGGCCCGAGAACTCCTCGGCGCGGCCGATGACCGGGCGGACGAGGTCCGTCTCGTAGACGTTCTCGACGCCCTGCAGGATCGTCGCGACGCGCTCGACGCCCATGCCGGTGTCGATGTTCTTCGCGGGCAGCTCACCGAGGATCGGGAAGTCCTTCTTGCCGCTGCCCTCGCCCCGGATGTTCTGCATGAACACCAGGTTCCAGATCTCGATGTAGCGGTCCTCGTCGACGACCGGGCCGCCCTCGCGGCCGTACTCCGGGCCGCGGTCGTAGTAGATCTCCGAGCACGGGCCGCACGGGCCGGGGATGCCCATCGACCAGAAGTTGTCGACCATGTCGCGGGCCTGGATGCGCTCGCCGGGCAGGCCGGTGAGCTTGCGCCACAGCCCGGCCGCCTCGGCGTCGTCCTCGTAGACGGTCGCCCACAGGCGGTCCGGGTCGAGGCCGTAGCCGCCTTCGCTCTGGGGCTTGGTGATCAGCTCCCAGGCGTACTCGATGGCGCCTTCCTTGAAGTAGTCGCCGAAGGAGAAGTTGCCGGCCATCTGGAAGAACGTGTTGTGCCGGGTGGTCTTGCCGACCTCGTCGATGTCCGGGGTGCGCACGCACTTCTGCACGGAGGTCGCGCGCGGGTACGGCGGCGGCGCCTCACCGAGGAAGTACGGCTTGAACTGCACCATGCCGGCGTTGACGAACAGCAGGTTCGGGTCGTCGAGGATCAGCGGCGCGCTGGGCACGCGCGTGTGGCCCTTGCCCTCGAAATGGCGCAGGAAACGGTCGGTGATTTCGTGTGTGTCCACGGGTCAGTCCTCGTAGCGGGGTGGTTCGGAACAGGTCGGCGTCGACGGCGGAAGGGGTTCCGGGCAGGCCCGGATCAGCCCTCCGCCCGGCGAGCTCGCCGGACCGGGCGCCGCGCGGCAGCCGCGTGCCGCCCCTCGGCGCGGGGCGCGGTCACGCCCGTCCGCTCCTCGACCATGTCGTGCAACTCCTGCTCCCGCTCGTTCATGCCCGCGCGCACCTCGGCGCCGAACGAACCCACGGCACCCGCCAGCTCGCGCACGGCGTCCCCCAGGTTCGATGCTAACCCGGCCGGGGTGGCCTGACGAGCCGTTTCGGCGGCCTTGCGGGACAGCGCGACCCCGGCGACGACCCCGACGCCGAGCCAGAACAGCCGCTTCATTTGCCCGCCTTCTTCGCCGCCTTCGCGGCGCTCTTCTTCTTGCGCGCGCGGATTGCCTTGCTGATCCCGTAGGACAGGGCCGCGGTCTTGACCAGCGGGCCGCCCAGCGTCGCGGTGAACACCGACGTCAGCGCGGAGACGTTCCCGGTGACGGCCTGGGCGTTCGAGGTGATCCCGTCGACCCGCTCCAGCTGGGTGTTGACGTGGGTGATCGTCTCGTTCGCGCCGATCAGCAGCGGGTCGGTGTTGTTGTTCGTGCGCTCGATCGCCTCGGTGGCCGCGTCCAGCGTCTTGCCGAGCTTGCGCAGCACGACCGCCAGCAGCACGACCAGCACGACGAATGCTCCTGCGGCGATCAGCGCGGCGATCTGCCCTGCCGACACGGGCCCTCCTCGGATAAGCGGTCTTGGGTGCTGGTGAGGTTACCGCCTGGCCGGGTCCCCGACCGTGTCACCCCGCGCGGGGTGGGAAACAGCTCGCTCCCGGCCACGCCGGGGCGGTGCACCCGGGCGGTGGGACACGACGACGGACCCGGCCGGCGGGTCCTTTCCGGACCGGGCGGGCCGGGCCGGGCGTCCCGCGCCGGTCCCGCGAAGACCGGTTCGCCGCGCCGGGCGGGCCGCTCGACTAACGCTCCTTCAGCACCGCGCGGTAGAGCACCGCCATGTCCTCGTCGCCGTGGCCCGCTTCGACCGCCGCCTCCAGGTGGGCCAGCACCGCACGGGCGCCCGCCACGTCGACGTCGTCGCCCGCGGCCGCCACCACCAGGCGCGCGTCCTTCGCCGCCAGGCCGGCCGGGAACGCCGCCGGGAACTCGCCGGACAGCATCGCGCCGCCCTTGACGTGCGCGTAGCCGACGTCGAGGCCGCCGCCCTTGATCGTCTCCAGGAACAACGCGGGGTCGATGCCCAGCGCGCGGGCGAGGCCGAGGCTTTCCGCCGTGCCGTTGGTCAGCGCCAGCACCCACGCGTTCAGCACGAGCTTCAAGCGGCTGCCCTGCCCGGCCGGGCCGAGCCACTGCGTCTTGACGGCGACCGCGTCGAACACCGGCGTGGCCTTCGGGCGGGCTTCCTCCGGGCCGGACGCGAGCACCTGGAGCTGCGCCTGTTCGGCGGGCTGGCGGGTGCCGAGCACGGGCGCGTCGACGAACACCGTGCCCGCCTTCTCGGCGGCCGCGGCGAGGCGGTCGGTCCAGTCGAGGCCGACCGTGCTCATCTGCAGCCACAACGTGCCCGAAGCGGGCGAAGCGGCTTCGAACGCTTCCGCCACGGCAGGACCGTCCGCGAGCATCGTCACCAGGACGTCCGCGCCGTCGGCCGCTTCCGCGGCCGAGTCCGCGACCGTCGCGACGTCCGCCAGGGGCTCGGCTTTGGCGCGGGTCCGGTTCCAGACCCGGACGTCCAGGCCCGCCTTCGCGATGTTGGCCGCCATCGGGGCGCCCATGATTCCGGTTCCGAGAAACGCGATGCTCATGGTCCCAGCGTGCCCGCAAACCGCGGTCAGTAATCGCCGAGCAAGCAGAACGGGTGACCGGCCGGGTCGGCGTAGACGCGCCAGCCGCGCCCGCCGAGGTCGGGGTCGAGCAGCCGGCCGCCGTTCTGCAGGACGACCTGGTGCGACTCGCGGAAGTCGTCGACCTCGAAGTCGAGGTGGAACTGCTGCGGGAACGCCGGGTCCGGCCAGTGCGGCGGCCGGTGGTCCGGGGCCCGCTGGAACCCGAGGACCAGCCCGTTCACGTGCAGCGTGGACCAGTCCCAGTCGACGCGCCAGCGCGGGTCGGGCCGGTCCACCTCGCCGCCGAGCAGGGCCTGGTAGAAGCGGGCGAGCACCGCCGGTTCCGGACAGTCCAGGACGATGCACTGCAGCGTCGCGGGCACGGATACGCCTCCTGCCGTCACCGGGAACCATCACCGGCTCCCTGGGAGCGAGAAGTTTACGAAACCCGATGATCTTGGCGGGCGCGCCCCGATCTCGTCACTGCCCGCGGATCGTGCGGCGCAGCTTCGGGACGCGCTCGGCGAGCGTGCGCTCGGCGCCGCGTTGCGTGGGCTCGTAGTAGTCGCGGCCGACGAGCTCGTCCGGCGGGTACTGCTGGGCCAGCACGCCTTCCGGGACGTTGTGCGGGTACCGGTAGCCCTGCGCGTTGCCGAGCTTCTTCGCCCCCGCGTAGTGCCCGTCGCGCAGCGGCGGCGGCACCGCGCCCGCCAGCCCGGCGCGGACGTCGGCCAGCGCCGCGTCGATGCTCGTGACCACCGCGTTCGACTTCGGCGCGGTGGCCAGGTGGATCGTCGCCTGGGCGAGCGCCAGCCGGCCTTCCGGCATGCCGATGAACTGCACCGCGTGCGCGGCCGCGACCGCCGCCTGCAGGGCCGTCGGGTCCGCGAGCCCGACGTCCTCGCTGGCGTGCACGACCAGCCGGCGCGCCAGGAACCGCGGGTCCTCCCCCGCTTCGATCATCCGCGCCAGGTAGTGCAGCGCGGCGTCCACATCGGACCCGCGGATCGACTTGATGAACGCGCTGATGACGTCGTAGTGCTGGTCGCCGTCGCGGTCGTAGCGCACCGCCGCCTTGTCCACAGTGGACTCGACGATGGCCAGGTCGATCGTCTTCGCCTCGGTGGCCGACGCCGCGTCCGCCGCCGCCTCCAGCGCCGTGAGCGCGCGTCGCGCGTCGCCGCCCGCGAGCCGGACCAGGTGGGCGCGCGCGTCCTCGGTGAGCGTCAGCTCGCCGCCGAGACCGCGCTCGTCGGCCAGCGCGCGCTCGATCAGCTCGGTGATGTCTTCGTCGGTCAGCGGGCGCAGCTGCAGGACCAGCGACCGCGACAGCAGCGGGGAGACCACCGAGAACGACGGGTTCTCGGTGGTCGCCGCGACCAGCAGCACCGTGCGGTCCTCGACCGCGCCGAGCAGGGCGTCCTGCTGGGTCTTGGAGAACCGGTGCACCTCGTCGATGAACAGCACGGTGTTCTCGGCGTTGTACTGCCGCCGGCGCCGCGCTTCCTCGATGACGCCGCGCACCTCCTTGACCCCCGCGGAGAGCGCCGACATCGCGACGAACCGGCGGCCGGTGGCGATCGAGACCAGGTTGGCCAGCGTCGTCTTGCCCGTGCCGGGCGGGCCGTAGAGCAGCACCGACGCCGGCGCGGCGCCTTCGACCAGCCGCCGCAGCGGGGCGCCTTCGCGCAGCAGGTGCTGCTGGCCGACGACCTCGTCGAGCGCGCGCGGCCGCATCCGCACGGCCAGCGGGGAGCTGGCCGGGTCCGCCTGGGTTTCGCTCGCGTTCGACGTGGTGGGCTCCGGCGGGGGCGCCACGTCGACGTTCACGGTGAAGAGCTCGTCCTGTGCCACGACCATGACGTTAACGGAAGGCACCGACAGAACCCCTTGCCCCGGTCCCGCGAACGGCGCTACCGTCGTGGTGACTGGTTGACCGAAAGCGCGAATCCGGTCAACACGTCAAACCTCACCGGAACCGCAGGTGGAAACGCATGAGTCATCCGAACCGCGAGCGCGCGGACCGCATCCTGGACGCGGCGGGCGAGCTGCTGCTGCGCATGGGCTACCGGAAGGTGGCGGTCGACGACGTCGCGCGCGCGGTCGGCATCGGCAAGGGCACCGTCTACCTGCACTGGCGCACCAAGGAGCTGCTGTTCCAGGCGCTGATGATGCGCGAGTCGGCGGACCTCACCGACGAGGTCCTGGCCGGGATCAAGGCCGACCCGGCGGAGATCCTGCCGCACCGGATGATCTCGGCGTCGTTCCTCGTCACCCACCGGCGGCCGCTGGTGATGGCGATGCTGCGCGGCAACGCCGACATGTTCGGCTCGCTCGGCGACCTCGCCCTGCGCAAGCAGCAGGACGAGCTGCGCACGCAGTTCGAGGAAGCGATGCTGCGGCACGGGCTGATCCGGTCGGACGTGCCGAACCTCACCTACGCGCTCAACGCCGCGACCCTCGGCTTCTACCTGGGCGACACGCTTTCCGACGAGTTCGAGGGCATTCCCGTCGACGAGAAGGCGGCCGTGCTCGCCCACCTGATCCGCACCGCGTTCGAGCCGCCCGGTGAGCCCGACCCCGCGGCGGTCGCGGAGGTGGCGGCGGAGCTCGGATCGGCGCTCGAGGAGCTCGTTTCGGGCTACCGGAAAGGGATCTACGCACACGATCCCGCCAAGGGCCCCGGCTGATCCCGGGGCCGCACAGGGGAAAGAAGGGGGCGGAAATGACCACCACACAAGCGGACGCCTGGGGACTGCACGAATCCCAGTTCTGGCTGCGGGGGAAGCAGCCGGCGGAGCGGGTCTCGCACGCGCCCGAGCTCGGCTTCTGGAACGTCTACGGCCACCCGGAGGCCGAAGAGGTCCTCCGCGACCCGGCGACGTTCTCCTCGGACACCACCCGGCTGGTGCCGAAGGAGATGATGCCGGAGGCCGACCTCGAAGAGATGTCGGCGGGCAACCTGCTGCAGCTGGACCCGCCGCTGCACCACAAGATGCGCAAGCTCGTCAGCCGCGCGTTCACCCCGAAGGTCGTCGCGGACCTCGAGCCGCGCATCGCCGCGGTGACGAACGAGCTGCTCGACGCGGCGGGCGGCGACGGCCGGCTGGAGCTGGTCGCCGACCTGGCCTACCCGCTGCCGGTGATCGTGATCGCGGAGCTCCTGGGGGTCCCCGCGAGCGACCGGCACCTGTTCAAGGGCTGGGTGGACAAGATGTTCGACTCGGCCGAGCAGTTCTCGCTGAAGGAGCAGAGCGAGAAGCAGCAGGAAAACGTGAAGAAGTCCCTCGAGGGCCAGAAAGCGCTCACCGACTACCTCGCCGTGCACGTCGAGGAGCGGCGGGGGCGGCCCCGCGAGGACCTGCTGACCAAGCTCGTCGAAGCCGAGGTCGACGGCGAGAAGCTGACGAAGTACGAGGTCGTCAACTTCGCGAACGTCCTGCTCCTGGCCGGGCACATCACCACCACGATGCTGCTGGGCAACGCGGTGCTGTGCCTGGACACCCACCCGGAGTGGGACGAGCGCGTGCGCGCCGACCGCTCGCTCGTGCCGCCGGCGATCGAGGAGTCGCTGCGGTACCTGTCGCCGTTCGCGGCGGTCGCCCGCGCGACCACGCGCGAGGTCGAGCTCGGCGGCACGACCGTGCCCCCGGACCGGATGCTGATGGTCTGGGTCGCGGCCGCCAACCGCGACGAGCGGGTGTTCGCCGAGCCGGACGCGTTCGACCCGCGGCGCGACCCCAACCCGCACCTCGCGTTCGGCCGCGGGATCCACTTCTGCATCGGGGCGCCGCTCGCGCGGCTCGAAGGCCGGGTGGCGCTGAACACCCTGTTCGACCGCTACCCCGCGCTGCGCACGATCCCGGGTGAGCCGCCGAAGTTCCAGGTGAACCCGAACATGACGGGCGTGCGGGAGCTGCCGCTCACCACGGCGTGAACCGGTTGCGCCCTGGGCGAAATCCCTCGCCCGGGGCGTTGCCGTGTCCCAAGGTGGGGCGATGAAGGTGGCGGTGCTGGCGGACATCCACGGCGTGCTCCCGGCGCTGGAGGCGGTGCTGGCCGAGCCGGACGTCGTCGCCGCGGAGAAGATCGTGCTGCTCGGCGACATGCTGGCCGGCCCGATGCCGGTGCAGACCCTGGATCGGCTCCTTTCGCTGGGCTCCCGGGCGGTCTGGGTGCGCGGCAACGCCGACCGCGAGCTGGCGGCGTCGGCGCGCGGGACCGGGACGTTCGTGCCGGACCCGGTCTTCCCGTGGGCGGCGCGGCAGCTGCGTCCCGCGGACCTGCCGGTCCTGGACGCGCTGCCGCTGACGGTGTCGCTCGACGGCGTGCTGTACTGCCACGCGACCCCGCGCGACGACACGGAAATCGTGCTCGTCGACAGCCCGCTCGAGCGCTGGGCGGAAGTCCTCGACGGCGTCACCGAGCCGGTGGTCGCGTGCGGGCACACGCACATGCCGTTCACCCGCCTCGCCGACCGCCGGCTGGTCGTCAACCCCGGCAGCGTCGGGATGCCTTACGGCGCCCGGGGTGCGCACTGGGCGTTGCTCGGTGACGGCGTCGAGCTGCGGCGAACGGCCTACGACGTCGAGGCCGCGTGCCGGGAGCTGACCGCGCGGTCGGGCTATCCCGGTATCGAGGAGTGGGTGGACTTCTTCGTCCGCGCCCCGGCGTCGGACGCGGAGGCGCTGCGCGTGTTCAGCGGGCGCGGAACGAGTTCCACATGATGACCGCGGCGTAGGGCAGGAACTCGCGGCCGCGGCGCCACAGCCACGGGATGCCCTTGAGCACCAGCCACCCCACGTGGCCGGCGGCGCTCGGCTCGACCCCGCCGCTGCAGGTGAGGCTCACCGGCTCCGGCACGTCGAAGCCGGCTTCGGCGAGCAGGGCCGTGAAGCCCTCCGCGAGCATGCGGTGCCCGAGCTCCGAAGGGTGCAGCCGGTCGACGCTCCACGCCGTCAGGTCGTAGGCGCCGGGGAGGGTGTCGAGGTCGAGGCAGGGCACGCCTTCGCGGGCGACGACCTCGTCGATGGCCGCGTTCAGCTCGGCGACGCGGGCGCTGAGGGCGCGCTTCAGCGACGGCGGCAGCCGGAACACCTTGCTGTGGTCGTGGAACCGGACAGGGATCACCGTGGTGCCGGTTTCGCGCAGCCGGTGGACGACTTCGGTGAGGTCGGCGGCGATGCGGGCCGCGTCGAAGTCCGGGCGCAGGGTGTCGTTCATGCCGGCCACCAGCAGCGCCACGTCGGGCCGGTGCGCGACGGCCGCGGGCACCTGGTCGGTGAGCACGCAGCGCATCCGCGCGCCGGTGAAGGACGGGTTGAGGTAGCCACCGGCCTCGACCCCGAGCGCGGCCGCGACGAGCGGGCCGACACCTCGCCACCCACCACGCCGGGGCAGCGGATCACCGAGCCCGACGGCGGTGGAGTCACCGAGCACGACGAGGCTCCGCGCCTGCCTGAGCGACGGCACGGCCGCGAGCGCGGGCCGCGGCGCCGGCGAGGGCCGCGAGGGTTGCGACGGTTCGGGGAAGGGGGTGACTTCGACGCTGATCACGGTCACGCCCATGACCATCGGCCACGCAAACTCACCCCCGGTGAGGACGAGGTAACACGCCCGCGACAGCGCGCCTAATTCTTGACGCTCACCACACAGACGCCGGAAATGTCCTGTTCGCGGGGCTGGGTCAGCGGAAGGCGGGGTAGAACGCCAAGTCGGCGTGCGGGCCCAGGCGGGCCGCCAGCGCCGCCGCCACCCGGGCCGCGAACTCCGACACCGCCGTCATCCGGACGTACCCGGCGTGCCGGGCCAGGTCGCGCCACCAGGTCACCAGCGCCGCCTCGCGGCTGACCGGGGCCGCGTGGTGGGAGAGGTCCAGCGAGCCCAGCTCCTCCCCCGTGATCAGCCAGACCCGCAGCAGCTCGCTGGTCGTCAGGTGGGCCGCCAGGGCCTCGTCGTCGGCGAAGGCCGGCCAGACGCCCACGACCTCCGCGCGCCACGCCGCGATCATCGCCTCGCTCATGCCCGCCGGCAGGGCCAGCGCGTCCGGCCAGCTCGCGAACGGCAGCCGCAGGTGGGCCGCGTCGACCAGGGCCGAGCGGACGCAGCCGTACTCGAAGTCCAGGAAGCGCACGCCCTCGCCCGTCACGAGGTTGTTGTCCGGGCTCAGCTCGACCGGGCTGAACGCCCGGAAGCCCGCCGAACGCGACTGCTCCAAGGCCGTCTCGACCTGCGTGCACACCGCGTCCGGCACCGGGATGCCCAGGCGCTCCTGGATCACCGCGGGCACCCGCGCGCACGCCTCGCCGACGTCGCCGGAGTCGTTCTTCGCCGGCCCGCCGAGGCGGCGCAGCAGCGCGTTGAAGTCGGCTTCGCGCCCTGCGGTGTTCGCGTGCAGCCGGCCCAGCGACCGGGCCCACGACAGCAGCGCGCGTTCCGCCGCGCGCGAGTCGCGGGCGTAGAGCTTGTCCTCCAGGGTCGGCGTGCGGCCGAGGTCCTCCAGCACGAGCACGCGGTCGCGGCCGTCGTGGGCGAGCAGCTCGGGACACATCCGCTCGTCCGGCGCCAGCGCGGTGAACAGCTGGTAGCTGACCGCCTCCTGGGCGAACGGGTCGGCGTACCCGGCCTCCGGGCGATCCGGGTAGTGCTTGATCACCAAGGTGCGCGGCAGTGCGAAGGACGACGACACCACCCTGGCCCGGACGACCGTGGCCGGCCCGCTCCCCGCGAGGTCCTCGGGGGCGACCAGGGTGATCGCGCTGCCGAAGCGGCGTGAAAGAACGGACTCGCCCGCCGCGACCGCCGCGGCGACGGCGAGGTGCTCGGCTCCTGCCCCGACCCCAGCGTCGCCGGCGGAGGAGGTGTCGACTGTCATTGTCACCGACCCTACTCGTGACTGAGCAACCCTGACTACTGACATCCGGACAACAAGAAGCCACGCCCGGCGGGGGGCGCCCCCTGAGAAAGCGACGCACCCCCTTCGGGGAACGTTGCCCATTCCGGGCCACGATCAACACAATGGCCGCTGCTGCAACGATTCCGAGAGGTTCGAACGGCGGTATCGGCAGCGGCCCGCGACCACCGGGCACGAAAACGCACGACGCGCCGAGGCCGCTCACCCGGGCGGGCGAGCAGCCTCGGCGCGAGGCGTCAGCTCTGCGGCGGGGCGGCCGGCTTCGCGTCGATGCCGGCTTCCTTGCGCTGCTGGGCGGTGATCGGCGCGGGCGCCGCCGTCAGCGGGTCGTAGCCGCCGCCGGTCTTCGGGAACGCGATCACGTCCCGCAGCGAGTCGGCCTTGGCCAGCAGCATGACGATGCGGTCCCAGCCGAACGCGATGCCGCCGTGCGGCGGCGGGCCGAACTGGAAGGCGTCGAGCAGGAAGCCGAACTTCTCCTGCGCCTCTTCCTCACCCAGGCCCATCAGGCTGAACACGCGCTTCTGGACGTCGCCGCGGTGGATACGGATCGACCCGCCGCCGATCTCGTTGCCGTTGCAGACGATGTCGTAGGCGTAGGCCAGCGCGTTGCCCGGGTCCTGCTCGAACTTGTCGATCCACTCCGGGGTCGGCGAGGTGAACGCGTGGTGCACGGCCGTCCACTTGCCGGAGCCGACCGCGACGTCGTCGCCGATGTCCTCGACCGGCGCGAACAGCGGCGCGTCGACGACCCACACGAACGACCAGGCGTCCTCGTCGATCAGGCCGAGCCGCTTGCCGATCTCGTCGCGCGCGGCACCGAGCAGCGGCTGCGTGCTCGACGCCTTGCCGGCGGAGAAGAAGATGCAGTCGCCCGGCTTCGCGCCCGCCGCGGCGACGACGTTTTCGCGCTCGGTCTCGGACAGGTTCTTCGCGACCGGGCCGCCGAGCGTGCCGTCCTCGTTCACCAGGATGTAGGCGAGGCCGCGCGCGCCGCGCTGCTTCGCCCACTCCTGCCACGCGTCGAGCTGGCGGCGCGGCTGGTCGGCGCCGCCGGCCATCACGACCGCGCCGACGTAGGGCGCCTGGAACACGCGGAACGGCGTGTCGGCGAAGAACTCCGTCATGTCGGTGATCTCGAGGTCGAAGCGCAGGTCCGGCTTGTCCGAGCCGTACTTGGCCATCGCCTCGTGGTAGGTGATGCGCGGGATGGGCCGCGGGATCTCGTGCCCGACCAGCTTCCACAGCGCGGAGACGATCTGCTCGCCGATGTCGATGACGTCGTCCTGCTCGACGAAGCTCATCTCGATGTCGAGCTGGGTGAACTCCGGCTGGCGGTCGGCGCGGAAGTCCTCGTCCCGGTAGCAGCGCGCGATCTGGTAGTACCGCTCCATGCCGCCGACCATGAGCAGCTGCTTGAACAGCTGCGGCGACTGCGGCAGCGCGTACCAGGAGCCGGGCTTGAGCCGCGCCGGCACCAGGAAGTCGCGGGCGCCTTCCGGGGTGGAACGGGTCATCGTCGGCGTCTCGATCTCGACGAAGTCCTGGGCGTGCAGCACCTCGCGCGCGGCGCGGCTGACCTCGCTGCGCAGCCGCATGGCCGCGGCCGGGCCGCTGCGGCGCAGGTCGAGGTAGCGGTGCTTGAGGCGGACCTCTTCGCCGACGTCGACGCGGTCGTCGATCGGGAACGGCAGCGGCGCGGACTCCGACAGCACCTCGAGCCCGGTCGCGAGGACCTCGATCTCGCCGGTCGGGATCTCGGTGTTCGCGTTGCCCTCGGGGCGCTTCGAAACCTCGCCGACGATCTTGACGCAGAACTCGGAGCGGAGCGCGTGCGCGCGCTCGGCCATCTCGCCCTCGCGGAAGACGACCTGGGCGACCCCGCTGGCGTCGCGGAGGTCGATGAAGATGACGCCGCCGTGATCTCGCCGCCGGGCCACCCATCCGGTGAGGGTGACGGTCTGTCCGGCCTGCTCGGCACGCAGGGTGCCGGCTCGGTGAGTGCGGAGCACTGCGACTGCTCTCCTTCGAGATGGGCGTCTACGGCGGGTTTCGCCGTGAAGAGGCTAACGAACCACCCAGCCTACGACGTCGGCAGGCTCGCCCGGCGCGGGGTCAGAGCACGAACCGGGGCCGCGTCTCCAGGGCCGCCACCAGCCGGTGGGCCTGGGCCAGGTAGGCGGCGACCCGGTAGATGCGCCCGCCGGGGTGCGTGACGACCCAGTTCGCGGCCGCCGAGGCCGAGGCGAAGAACGGCTGGCCCGCGCACGCCATCGCGTCGGCGTGCTCGAGCCCGAACCCCAGGTCGACCGCGGCGACGACGGCCGCGGGCGGGTCGGCCTGCAGGATCGCGTCCGGGGTCAGGTCGATGCGGATGTGCGTGCCGGTGACCGGGCAGGTCGCGGCCGCGTGCACGTGCTCGCCGGTGGCGATGGCCAGCAGGAACATGTCGACGGTGCCGTCGGGGCCCGCGCCGAGGGTGCCTTCGGCCGGCTGGAGGCGGTGGTGGGCGCCGCGCGGGGCGGGCCCCGTGGAGACGAGGTCGCGGTGCAGGGTGAACCCGATCAGCTCGACGAGCCGGCGTGCTTCGGCGGAGGTGACGCCGACGGTCGCGGCGAGCCGGTCGACGCTCACCGGGTGCCGGCCGGCCCGGGTCAGCTTCAGGGCGGCCCAGGCGAGCCGCGCGGCCGCGACCCGGTCGGTCTGCGAGGTCGTCATCGCCGCACTCCCTTCCGCATCGATCCCTTCGACGTTAGGCGTCGGCGAGGCAGGCCGACAACGACACGATCGGACATTTTTCCGCAAGCCCCGGACACGCGGCCGGAAGGCAACGGCCGCTACGGCGAACGGCGTAGCCCGGTACCACCCGGCGGCGCCCGGCGGTGACGCGTTCACCCGGCCGCCCGGGCGGCGGATGTTTCACGGACAGCCCGACGTCTGTCCACAGTGGACGCATGCCGGGCGGTGTGGCTGACCTGCCGGGCCGTCAGAGCAGCCGCAGCTGTTCCGCGGCCGGCTCCGCCACGCGGGGCTCGGGGACCGGCTCCGGGCTGCGCGCGTCGTACCCCGTCTTCGGGGCCAGGCCGTGCCGGCGCAGCAGCGGCGCCACCCGCTCCCCCAGCCGCTCGCGGTAGGCCTTCTGCACGTAGCTGCCCCGCGCGTACAGCTCCCGGTACCGCGGCACGAGCGCCGGGTACGAGCCCGCCAGCCAGCGGCCGAACCACTCGCGGGCGCCCGGGCGCAGGTGCAGCGGGATCACCGTGACGCTCGACGCGCCCGCCTCGGCCAGCCGGCCGAACAGCGCGTCCAGGGCCTCGGCGGAGTCGGTCAGCCACGGCAGCACCGGCGCCACCAGCACCGAGCACGGCAGCCCGGCGTCGCGGGCCTTGCGGATCAGCTCCAGCCGGGCCCGCGGGCTCGGCGTGCCCGGTTCGAGGCGGTGCTGCAGCTCGCCGTCCAGCAGGGCGAGCGAGACCGCGAGCGACACCGGCACGTCCTTCGCGACGTCCTGCAGCAGCGGCAGGTCGCGCGCCAGCACGGTGCCCTTCGTCAGCACCGACAGCGGCGTGCCGGAGCGGGCCAGTGCCGTGATGATCCCCGGCATCAGCCGGTAACGGCCCTCCGCGCGCTGGTACGGGTCCGTGTTGGTGCCCATCGCCACGTGCTCGCGCCGCCACGACGGCCGTTTCAGCTGCGCCGCCAGCACTTCGGGCGCGTTGACCTTCACGACCACCTGGGTGTCGAAGTCGTGCCCGGCGTCGAAGTCGAGGTACGTGTGGGTGTTCCGGGCGAAGCAGTTGTGGGACACCATGCCGTCGGCGATGAAGTCGCCGGTGCCGGTGGTGATGTCGAACAGCGGGAGCTGCAGGCCCAGCGCCTCGATCGCCTCGACGCGGCGGCGGCTCGCGCCGATCACCGCGCCGTCCAGCGACCGCTTCCACGCCACCGCGGGGTTGCTCACGTGCAGGAAGCGCAGCACCTCGGCGGTCCCGCCGAGCAGCCGGACCTCCTGCCGGGCCGGGAACTTCGGCACCTCGTCGAGCTGGTGGGCGAAGCCGAAGCGGGTGAGCGCGGCGGCGAAGGCCTCGGCGATCTCGGGCTCGTCGTGCGCGACGGCCAGGACACCGCGGCCGTAGTCGCCCGCGAGGTCGAAGACGCCGGCGAGGAAGCCGCGCTGCCAGTGCGCGTCCGGGTCCGGGGGAACCTGGAGGAACCCGACGGACGCCCCGAAGTCCGGCAGGTAGCCGAGGGCGCGCGAGGCCGCGTCCGGCTCCGCGGCGAACCCGCCCGAGCGCAGCATCCCGCAGAGGTAGCCGGCGCGGTACCCCAGCGTCTCGTCGGGCGTCGGCGCGAACCGGCCGACGCCGATCAGCTCGGTACCGGGCGCGAGGTGCGGCCGCTGCGCGACCCCGAACTTGCTGCCGGTGACGTGCTTCCAGCCCTTGCTCGTCAGGAACCGGTGGTCGCCGCCCGCGACGAGCCGGGTGCCGTCTTCGAGGGTCACCCGGTAGGCGGCGCGCAGGGTCGTCCAGTGCGCCTCGACCCGCGTGGGCACGAGCCGCCGGGACGCGCCGTGGCCGCGGGTGCCGTAGATCTCGTCACCGACGGCCAGTTCGGACAACGCCCGCGTGCGCCCGTCCGCCATGAGGATCTGCGTGCCGCCTTCGAGGCAGTAGGTGCAGGCGTGCGAGCAGCCGCGGTACGGGTTGACGGTCCAGTCGAACGGCACGCCGGAGCCGCCGGGCACCTTGTTCAGCACCGAGCGCGCGTGCACCTCGTGAAAGGTGACGCCCTCGAATTCCGGTGACCGCACGGAACGCACCAGGCCCTCCAGCCCGGGCAGTGCCGGCTCACCTTCCCCTGCTCGCTGCCGATCCCATCGCACAGCGCCAGTCGAACATATGTTCTAGTCGAGTGTCAAACGGGTTCGCTCAGGACGTGAAGCGGTCCAGCGCCCGGATCTTGTTGGTCGCGTCCAGCGCGGCCACCTTGTACGCCTCCGAGAGCGTCGGGTAGTTGAAGACCGCGTCGACGAGGTAGTCGACCGTGCCGCCGCAGCCCATCACCGCCTGTCCGATGTGGACCAGGTCGGTCGCGCCCGTGCCGAACACGTGGACGCCCAGCAGCTTCCGGTCCGTCGTGGACACCAGGAGCTTCAGCATCCCGTAGCTGTCGCCGGTGATCTGGCCGCGCGCCAGCTCGCGGTACCGCGAAATGCCGACCTCGTAAGGCACCGAGGACGACGTCAGCTGGGCCTCGGTCGAGCCGACGTAGGAAATCTCCGGGATCGTGTAGATGCCGATCGGCTGCAGCGCGCCCAGGCCGTTGGCCGGTTCGCCGAAGGCGTGGTACGCCGCGAGCCGGCCCTGGTCCATCGACGTCGCCGCCAGCGCCGGGAAGCCGATCACGTCGCCGACCGCGTAGATGTGCGGGACCTCGGTGCGGTAGTTCTCGTCGACCACGAGCCGGCCGCGTTCGTCCGCCTCGAGGCCGGCCGCGGCCAGTTCAAGCGCGCCCGTCATGCCCTGGCGGCCCGCGCTGTACATGACGCCGTCGGCCGGGATGCGCTTGCCGCTGACCAGCGTGGTCACCGTGGCGTCGTCGGACACCGCCACGTTCGCCACCTTCTCGCCGAAGCGGAACGTGACGCCGAGGTCGCGCAGCTGGAACTTCAGCGACTCCACGATCTCCGGGTCGCAGAAGTCGAGCATCTGGTCGCGCTGCTCGACGACCGTCACCCGCGAGCCGAGCGCGGCGAACATCGACGCGTACTCGATGCCGATCACGCCGGCGCCGACCACGACCAGCGACGACGGGATCCGCTCGAGCCGCAGGATCTCGTCGGAGTCGAGGACGCGCGCGGCGTCGAAGTCGACGTTCGCGGGCCGCGCCGGGCGGGTGCCGGTGGCGATCACGACGTAGTCGGCGCTCAGCATCCGGCGGTCGCCGGGGTGGCGGCCTTCGACGACCACGGTGTGCGGGTCGGCGAACGAGCCGGTGCCGACCACCAGGTCGACGTGGTTGCGCAGCAGCTGCGCGCGCACCACCTGGACCTCGCGCCCGACGACGTGCTGGGTGCGCGCCAGCAGGTCGGCGATCGTGATGTCCTGCTTGACGCGGTAGCTCGCGCCGTACAGTTCGCGCTGGTTCATGCCGGTCAGGTAGAGCACCGCTTCGCGCAACGTCTTGGACGGGATCGTGCCGGTGTTGACGCACACCCCGCCGACCATGTCATGCCGGTCGACGACCGCCACCCGCTTGCCCAGCTTCGCCGCGGCGATCGCGGCCTTCTGGCCCCCAGGACCCGAACCGATGACGATGAGGTCGTACTCGTGCTCGCTCACGTGTCGAGCGTGCGCACCCGCGGGCCCCGGCGCAACCCCTCACCGGTGAAGATCCGCCCGCGAGCGCGGTTTCGGGGCTAGCGTGACCGGGTGCTGCGCGTTTCGCTGCTGGGCGAGCAGGTGATCGCGGACGAGGAGACCGGCACCGTGCTGACGCGGTCGCCGCGCTCGGTCGCGCTCGTGGCCCACCTCGTCGTGCACGCCGGCCTGGCGCAGCCCCGGCGCCGGATCGCCGGGCTGTTCTGGCCGGACTCCACCGACGCGCAGGCGCTGACCAACCTGCGCCGCGAGCTGCACCAGCTGCGCCGCGTGCTGGGCGACCCGCCGTCCCTGGACGTGACCGGGCGCGACCTGTGCTGGCGCGACACCCCGTCGAGCCGGGTCGACGTCCGCGAGTTCGACGCCGCCCGCCGCGCCGCGCTGGCCGCCGAGGACCCGGGCGAGGTGCTCGGCCACGCGCGGGCGGCGCTCGCGCTCTACCGCGGGGAGCTGCTGCCGGGCCTGGCCGACGACTGGGTCCTGGCCGCCCGCGCCGAGCTCGACCGCCAGTGCGTCGAGCTGTGCGACCTGATCTGCGCCACGCCTTCGGGTGACCCGGCCGCCGCGCTCGCCGCCGCCCGCCGCCGGATCCGGCTGCGGCCCCTCGAAGAGACCGGCTACCGGACGTTGATGGGGCTGCAGGCCGACGCCGGCGACCGCGCGGGCGCGGTGAGCACGTACCACCAGTGCGCGTCGGTCCTCGAACGCGAGCTCGGCGTGGTCCCGTCCGAGCCGACCCGGGCGGCGCTGCGGCGGCTGCTCGCGCGGCCGGAGCCCGAACCCCGGCGGGCGGCGGTGCTCGGCCTCGTGGGCCGGGCGGCCGAGCTGGCGCGGCTGGGCGAGCTGTGGCGCGCGGCCGCGGCGGGCCGCAGCGGGATGGTCCTCGTGCGCGGCGACGCCGGCGTCGGCAAGACCCGGCTCGTCGGCGAGCTCGCCGCGCTGGCCCGTGCGGAAGGCGCGGTCGTCGCCGCCGGACGCTGCTTCGGGACGCCGGGGCGGCTCGCGCTGGCGCCGGTGGCCGACTGGCTGCGCACGCCCGCGGTGCAACGCGCGGCGGCGTCCCTGGACCCGGTGTGGCGTGCCGAAGTCGACCGGCTGCTGCCGGCCACGCCGCCGGTCGCGGGCGGGCACCCGACCGTCGACGCGTGGCAGCGCCTGCGGTTCTTCGAAGGGCTGGCCCGGGCGCTCACCGCCGGCGGCCGGCCGGTGCTGCTGGTCCTCGACAACGCGCAGTGGTGCGACGAGGAGACGAGCGCGTTCGTCACCTTCTGCCTCGGCCTGCTGCCGAAGGCGCCCCTGCTGGTCGCGGGGACGCTGCGCGACGGCGACCTCGACGCCCGCGTCGAGTCCTGGACCGCCCAGCTGCGCGACGACGGCAGGCTCGCCGAGCTGCCGCTGCGCCCGTTCGACGCCGACGGCACCGCGCACCTCGGCGAGGCGGTCGCCGGGCGGCCGCTGTCGGAGTCGGACCGGACGGTGCTGTACGCGGCCACCGGCGGGTTCCCGCTGTACGTCGTGGAAGCGTTGCGCACCAGCGCTTCCCCGCCGTCCGGGCGGCTGGCCGGCGTGCTGCGGGCCCGGCTCGAGCAGCCGGGCGCGGCCGCCCGCGAGGTCGCCGGGCTCGCCGCCGCGGCCGGCCGGGACTTCACCCTCGAGCTGCTCACCGAGGCCAGCGACCTCGACGCGGACACCGTCGTCGACGCCGTCGACGAGCTGTGGCGGCGCCGGATCGTGCGTGAGTTCGGCGGCAGCTACGACTTCACGCACGACCTGCTGCGCGAGGCCGCCTACCAGCAGGTCAGCCCGCCGCGGCGGTGGCTGCTGCACCGGCGGCTGGCCCAGGGCCTGGAGCTGCTGCACGCCGAGGACACCGACGCCGTGGCGGCGCAGCTGGCCGAGCAGTACGCGCGCGGCGGCCGTCCCGACCGCGCCGTCGCGCACTACCGCCAGGCCGCTTCGGTCGCCGCGCGCACCTTCGCCCACGCCGAGGCGATCCGGTTGCTGAACGAGGCGTTGGCGCTCGTCCGCGCGCGCCCGGCGAGCGGCAACCGCGACCGCGACGAGCTCGCCGTCCTCGAGGCGCTCGCCGGGCCGCTCAACGCCCACCAGGGCTACTCGTCCCCCGAGCTGCAGCGCGTCCTGGAGCGTTCGCTCGCGCTCGCGGAGTCCTTGGGCAGCAAGGAGTCCGCGCTCACGGCGCTGCTGGAGCTGTGGTCATCCCGGTTCGTGCAAGGCAAGACGGTGCAGGCGCACGAAGCGGCCGAACGGTCGCTCACCCTGATCGCGCCCGGGACGAGCGCGGAGCAGAGCGGCTCGGCGCACTTCATCGTCGCGGGCTCGTCGTTGAGCCTCGGGCACCCGGGCGAGGCGCTGCGGCACTTCGAGCTGGGCGCCGAACGCACCCGCGGCGCGTCGACCTGGCCGATCGGCACCCGGCCGGACATCCACGGGCCGGCCTGGGCGGCGCACGCGCACTGGCTCCTCGGCCACGACGACGAAGCCGTCGCGAGCAGCGACCGGGCCATCGCGCTCGCCCGCCGGATCGACCACCCGTACAGCCTGACGATCGCGCTGGCGTACGCGGGGATCACCCACCAGATGCGCCGGGACCGGCGGGCGCTGTGGGCGGCCGTTTCCGAACTGCACGCGCTGTGCGACCGCTTCGGTTTCGCCTACTACCGGGAGTGGGCGCTGGTGCTCGGCGGCTGGTCCCGCGGGGGTGCGGCCGGGCTGGCCGCGGCCCAGGAGGGCGTCGCGAACCTGAAGGCCGCGGGGTCGTTCGCCCGGATGCCGTACTGGCTGACGCTCGTCGCCGACCTGTCCGCGCCCGAGGCCGCCCGCGCGACGCTGGACGCCGCGCTCGCTGCCGCCGAAGCCCGGGACGACCGCTGGTGGCTGCCCGAGGTCCTGCGGCTGCGCGCCGCGTTCGACGCCGACCGGGTGCCGCGGCTGCGGGCCGCCGCCGGCCTGGCGCGTGCCCAGGGCAGCGTCGCCCTGCTGTGGCGGGCGGAGGCGGACCTCGGCGTTCGGCCCGCCGCCGGCGGGCGCTGAACGGACCGAACGCTGCGCGAACGCCGCGTGCCTACGTTCTCGTCGGGAACCGGAAGTCCGAGAGGGGCACGCATGACCACCACCGCTTTGCCACACGAAGAACTGGCCGCCGCGCTGCGCGGCGACCTGGTCACCCCGGCCGATGCCGGCTACGACGACGCCCGCGCCGTGTACAACGCCATGATCGACAAGCGGCCCGCCGCGATCGCCTACTGCCGCGACGCCGCCGACGTCGTCACCTGCGTCCGCTACGGGCGCGCCCAGGGCCTCGACATCGCCGTGCGCGGCGGCGGCCACAACGCGGGCGGCCTGGGCGTCGCCGACGACGCCCTGGTCATCGACCTGTCCGGGCTGCGCAGCACGACCGTCGACCCGGTGAACCACACGGTCCGCGCCGACGCCGGCTGCACGTGGGGCGACGTCGACCACGCGACGGTCGCGTTCGGCATGGCGACGCCGTCGGGCATCGTCGGGTCCACCGGCGTCGCGGGCCTGACGCTCGGCGGCGGCATCGGCTACCTGGCGCGGCGGTTCGGCCTGACGGTCGACAACCTGCTGAGCGCGGACGTCGTGCTCGCGGACGGCTCGTTCGTGCACGCTTCGGAGTCTTCGCACCCCGACCTGTTCTGGGCGCTGCGCGGCGGCGGCGGCAACTTCGGCGTCGTCACGTCGTTCACCTTCCGCTGCCACGACATCGGCGAGCACGGCACGGTGATCGGCGGCCCGGTGCTGTACGACCTGGCCGACACCCCGGACGTGCTGCGCTGGTACCGCGAACTGCTGCCGTCGCTGCCGGAGGAGCTCAACGGCTGGTTCGGCCTGCTGACCATCCCGCCCGCGCCGCCGTTCCCGGAGGAGCTGTGGGGCCGCAAGGCGTGCGGGATCGTCTGGTGCTACACGGGTGCGCACGACAAGGCGGACGAGGTGCTGGCGCCGGTCCGCTCGTTCGGCTCGCCGCTGCTGGCCGGCTTGCAGCAGATGCCGTACACGGCGCTGCAGGGCGCGTTCGACGCGCTGTACCCGGCGGGCCTGCAGTGGTACTGGCGCGCGGACGTGTTCCACGAGATCTCGGACGCGGCGATCGACATCCACCTCAAGCACGGCGAAGGGCTGCCGACGATGCACTCGTCGATGCACCTGTACCCGATCGACGGCGCGGCGAGCCGGGTGGCCCCGGACGCGACGGCGTTCCCGCACCGCTCCGGCGGCTGGTCGGGCGTGATCGTCGGGGTGGACCCGTCGCCGGACCAGGCGTCGGCGATCGCCGGGTGGACGCGGGACTACTGGGAAGAGCTGCACCCGACGTCGGCGGGCGGCGCGTACGTCAACTTCATGATGGAGGAGGGGCAGGAGCGGGTGCAGGCGTCCTACGGCGGGAACTACGCCCGGCTGGCGGCCGTCAAACGCCGGTACGACCCGGAGAACGTCTTCCACGTCAACCAGAACATCCGCCCCGCGTGAGCTCCCGGGGCTGACGGCCGGAGGGGGGTCGTCAGCCCCGGCCGAGGTATTCGTCGGCGTCGATGCGGAGGCCGCCGTCGTAGCGGATGACGGTGAGCACGTGCCGTTCGACCTGCGTCCCGGTCCCGGCCCGGGGGTGCAGCGCAAGGCGCACGGTCACCTGCCGGTCCCGCACCGACGGCGGCTCCAGCACGTCCACGCCGGTGTAGCCGCCCCAGAACCGGTCGTAGCCGGCCCGCCCGCGCTGCCGCAGGTCCGGGCCGACCAGCGCCCAGCCGGCGTTCGTGTCGGGCAGGAGGTGGTAGTAGCCGGTGACGAACCCGGCGAGATCTTCGGTTTCCGACGGCGTGGCGTGATTCGTGACCGGCGACGCGAAGGCCGCGGAGGTGCCACCGCCGGCCGGGTGCGCCTCCGCGAACGGCCACCAGTGCACGGACGCGGCGGCGCCCAGGTAGCCGAGCACCAGGGCCAGCACCGCGGCGACGGCACTGATCTTGGTGTAGGGCCCTTCTTTCGGCAACGTGACTCCCGGTGGCGTGTGTGCCGCGGAAGTCGCCTGGGCAGGGGTTGTCGTTACCGCCGCGCGTGGTGCGCGAATCACCGTCAGCGCGGAGCGAGGCCCCGGACCTGCTCGAACGGATCGCCGCCCGTGGGCAGCAAGGCGATGATCGGCGTCGTCAGGCCGTTGTCCACATAGGACTGCACCTGCTCGCGGCACGACTCTACGCTGCCGTGGATCACCAGCTCGTCGACCACCGCGTCCGGGATGACCTGGTTGGCCTTCTGCCGGTCGCCCGCCGCCCAGGCTTCGTGCATGGGCGCCAGCGCCTCGCCGCGGCCGAGCCAGTCGTGGAAGGCCGCGTACACCGGGACCGTCAGGTAGCTCGAGATCAGCATGCGGCCCAAACCGCGCGCCGCCTCGGCGTCCTCCGTCGGGCAGACGAAGATGCGGGCCGCCAGCTCGACGTGCGGGCCGATCTCGGCACGCACGCGCGGCACGTCCGAGGCCGCCAGCCAGTTCGTGATCGCGCCGTCCGCCTCGCGGGCCGCCAGGCGGAGCATGCCCGGGCGCAGGGCCGCCAGCATGATCGACGGCGGCGGGTCGGCCGGGCGCTCCAGGCGGAACTTCGACACCGCGAACGTGTCGTACTTCTCGCTGACCTTCTCCCCCGCCAGCGCCGACCGCAGGAACCGCAGCGTGTCCCGGGACCGCGCGAAGGGCTCCTCGAACGGCGCCGCGTTCCAGTTCGAGACGATCACCGGCGACGACGCGCCGATGCCGAGCACGAACCGGCCGGGCGCCAGCTCCGCGACCGTCGCCGCCTGCATCGCCAGCAGGCCGGGGCCGCGCGTGTAAACCGGGACGATCGCCGTGCCCAGCCGCAGCTGCGGGGCCCACTGCGACGCCAGCACCAGCGGCGTGAACGCGTCGGTGCCCGCGGTTTCGGCCGTCCACGCGTCGGTGTAGCCCAGGTCCGGCAGCTGTTCGACCAGCTCGCGGTGCGCCGTCAGGGGCACCCCCGTCAACGGAATCGTGAGGCCCCAGCGGCTCATGCGTTCTCCTTGTCCACGGCCGACAGTGCACGCAGCAGCCAGTCGACCTGCGTGCGCATCAGGTTCTCCGCGACCTCTTCGGCCTGCGGCGTCATGTGGGTGGCGCCCGCCAGCGGCAGGAAGACGTGCGGGCGTCCCTTCGCCAGCAGGGCCGACGAAAGCCGCAGCGAGTGCGCGACGAACACGTTGTCGTCGGCCAGCCCGTGCACGATCAGCAGCGCGCGGCTCAGCTCGGCGGCGCTCTCGATCAGCGAGTTGTGCGCGTAGCTTTCCGGCTCGTCCTGGGGCCTGCCCAGGTACCGCTCGGTGTAGTGCGTGTCGTACAGCGACCAGTCGGTGACCGGCGCGCCCGCGACCGCCGCGTGGAAGACGTCCGGCCGGCGCAGCACCGCCAGCGCCGACAGGTAGCCGCCGTACGACCAGCCGCGGATCGCGACCCGCTCGAGATCCAGCTCGGGAAACGCCACCGCCGCCGCCTGCAGCGCGTCCACCTGGTCCTGCAGCGTGACGTCGGCGAGGCGCCCGTGGATCTCGCGCTCCCAGACCGTGCCGCGGCCCGGCGTGCCGCGGCCGTCCGCGACGAGCACCGCGAAACCCTGGTCCGCCAGCCACTGCGAGGTCAGGAACGCGTTGCGGCTCTGCAGGACGCGCTGGGCGTGCGGGCCGCCGTACGGGTCCAGCAGCACCGGCAGCTTGCCTTCGCCCGGCTCGTAACCGCGCGGCAGGAGCAGCGCCGCGCGCAGGCCGCGCTCCCCCAGCGTCAGCCAGGTCAGGTTGGGCACGATGTCCGGGTCCACGGTGGGCGCCTCGATCGACGCCACCGGCGCACCGTCGCGCAGCACCGAGACGCGCGGGCCGCTGTGCTCCAGGCTCCACGACGAAAGCACGGTGACCGCCGCGGATCCGGCCCCGTGGTGCACGCCGTCCACAGTGGACAGACGACGCACCGACGAGCCTTCCGTCCGGAAGACGTGGATCTGCGTCGGGTCGTCTTCGGAGGCGCTGAAGAGGATTTCGTCGCCGACGTCGAGCACCGCGCGCAGCTGCAGCCCGGCCGGCGTGACGGCCTCGCCGCCGACGAACAGCCGGTGGTCGCCGTCGACCATGCCCTCGACCACCAGCCGCCCGTCCGGCGTCCAGGCCGGGACGCCGCCGACGATGTCGATCCAGTGCTGGTCGGACGCCGTGTGCACCACCGACGTCGAGCCGTCGGAGACGTCGACGGCGAGGACGTCCATCCGCTTCTGGTCGCGGGGCTCCACGGCGAGCAGCGGCGCGCCCCCGGCCGACCAGTGCACCGACGCCAGGTACTCCCACTCCCCCGGCTCGACGTCGACGCGGGAGCCGTCCAGCCCCAGCACCGACAACGACACCAGCGCGTTCGTGGTGCCCGCCGCCGGGTAGGCGACGACGTCGGCCGCGTTCTGCGGGTTGGCCGGGTCGGCGATGGTCCAGCGCGGCACCGGGCCGCGGTCCGACCGCTCGGCCAGGACGCTCCGGCCGTCCGGCGACCACCAGTAGCCGCGGGTGCGGTCCATCTCCTCGGCCGCGATGAACTCGGCGAGGCCCCAGGCGATGTCCTCGCCGTCCTCCTCGACGAGCACGCGGTCTTCGCCGGTGGCCAGGTCCATCACGTGCAGCCGCCGGTTCTGCACGTAGGCGACGTGCGTGCCGGCCGGGTTCGGCCGCGGGTCGATCACCGAACCGTCGACGCGCAGCGTCACCTCGCCCGAGGCGAGATCCAGGGTGTAGAGCTTGCCCGAGAGCGAGAACGCGGCGACGGTGAAACCCGCGTCGACGCTGTAGTGCACGACCCCGCCACCGGTCTCGCGGGCACGCTCCCGGCGCGCCCGCTCCTCGGCCGGCAGCTCTTCCTCTCCCGGCAGCAGCTCGACGGCGTCGACGAGCTTGGTCTCGGCGCCGGTCGCCAGGTCGGCCGACCAGAGGCTGTGCCGGGGGTCGGTGCCCGACTCCGCGCGCAGGAACAGCACGCGCGAGGCGTCCGGGGAGACCCGGAACTCCTTCGGCGCGCCGAGGGTGAAGCGCTGGGTGCGGGCCTGCTTGCGGAGGAACGGGAGGTCGTCGACATCGGTCACGCCCGCACTCTTTCAGACGATCACGCGGGGACGCCAACACCCTTCAGCTTCGCCAGCTCCTCGGCGACGTCGAAGCCCGGCTCGGGGAACTCCGGCTTGAGCTCGGTGAGGGTCTCGATGAGCAGTTCGGCGACGGCCCAGTTCCGGTACCACTTGTGGTCGGCGGGCACGACGTGCCACGGCGCGTGGCCGGTCGAGGTCTTCTTGAAGATGTCGGCGTAGGCCTCCTGGTACGCCGGCCAGTGCGAGCGCGCCTCGAGGTCGCCCGGGTTGTACTTCCAGTGCTTCTCGGGCGTCTCCAGCCGGGCCTTCAGCCGCTTGAGCTGCTCCTCCGGCGAGATGTGCAGGAACACCTTGACGACGGTCGTGCCCGCGTCGGCCAGCTCCTTCTCGAAGGCGTTGATCTCGGCGTAGCGGCGGCGGCGCTCGGTCGCCGTGAGCAGCCCGGTCACGCGCGGGACCAGGATGTCCTCGTAGTGCGAGCGGTCGAACACGCCGATCTGGCCCGGGACGGGCAGCTGCTTGCGGATGCGCCAGAGGTAGTGGTGCCGGCGCTCGGCGGGCGTCGGCGCCTTGAACCCCGCGTAGCGGACACCCATCGGGTTGACCAGGCCGAGCACGTGCGAGACCGTGCCGCCCTTGCCGGAGGTGTCCATGCCCTGCAGCACCAGCAGCAGGCTGCGGGAGCCGCCGCCGACGCCCTCGGCGTAGAGCGCCTCCTGCAGCCGGGACAGCCGCGCGCCGGCGTCGTCCAGCTTGGCGAGGGCCTTGGGCTTCTTGCCGGGGCCGATCGGGGCCGACCCCGGGTCCGGCAGCTCCGCGCCGACGCGCAGCGCGGTCCGGACCCGGCTTCCCGTCGTTTCCTTTTTGGCCATCCGGAGACGATAACGACTCAGGCGGCGGCTTTCTCGGCGAACAGTTTCAGCAGCCCGCCGTGTCCTCCGTCGGTGGAGACGCCGTCGCGGACCTTCCGCGCCGTGGCACCGTGCCGTTCGAAGGCCCGGTGCTCCAGTTCGACGCGCGTCGCTCCCGGGCCCTCTTCGACGAACCGGACCTCGATCTCGCTCGCGTGCGCGGGGTCCGGGTCGACCTTCCAGTCGCCGTCGATCCGCCACGACAGGACCACCCGGGCGGGTGGCTCCCAGACGAGCACCTCGCCCCACTGGCACTCGGCGCCGTCGACGGTCTTTTCGTACCAGCGGCCGCCCTGCTTCGGCTCCATGACGGCTTCGGCGAGGTCGGCGTCGCCCAGGTGGTGTTCGCGCGGCCACCAGCTGTCGAAGGCCTCCGTGTAGGTCTTGAACGCGTGCTCGCGCGAGCACGCGACGGTGATCGTCTTGCGGATCGGTTCGAGGGTCATGGCTGCTCCTCTTCGGTGGATTCGGCTAGTTCGGCGAAGGAGCGAAGCGCGTCCGACCACATCCGGTCGAGGTAGGCGCGCACCGCGGCGATGCCGTCGGGCTCGAGGCGGTAAAGCCGCTTCGTGCCCTCGGCCCGGTCCGCGACCAGGCCGGCCTCCTTGAGCACCTTGAGGTGCTGGGAGACGGCCGGGCGGCTGATCGGCAGGTGCGCGGCCAGCTCCCCGACCGCGCGCGGCCCGTCGCGGAGCGCTTCGACGATCGCGCGCCGCGACGGGTCGGCCAGCGCGGCCAGCTGGTCGCTTCCGTAAGTCGCCACGAACCGTAAGTTACGACTTACCAATAAGCTCGTCAACAGCCGTGCATCGTTTCGGGGGTATCGGCCGGGTATTGCGCAACGAACGACGGGTGAAAGCAACGATTCCCGGCTGAACTCTGCGTCTTCTGCCTTTAACCTGAACGCATGACGACGTTCGCCGGCCGGGAGGCCGCCGCCCCGACCGCCGCGAGCTTCATCGAGCTCGACGAGCGGTGGAGCACGCACAACTACCACCCGCTGCCCGTCGTGATCGCCGAAGCGTCCGGCGCTTCCGTGACCGACGTCGAAGGCCGGTCCTACCTGGACTTCCTGTCCGGCTACTCGGCGCTGAACTTCGGCCACCGCCACCCGGACCTGGTCGCCGCCGCGGTCGAGCAGCTCGGCCGCGTCACGCTGACGTCGCGGGCGTTCCACCACGACCAGCTGGGCCTGTTCTGCCGGGAGCTGGCCGAGCTGACCGGCACCGAGCTGGTGCTGCCGATGAACTCGGGCGCCGAGGCCGTCGAATCGGCCGTCAAGGTCGCGCGCAAGTGGGCCCACCAGGTCAAGGGCGTCCCGGACGGCACCGCCGAGATCATCGTCGCCGGCTCCAACTTCCACGGCCGGACCACGACCATCGTGTCGTTCTCGACCGACGAGACCGCGCGCGCCGACTTCGGCCCCTTCACGCCGGGCTTCGTCACGGTCAAGTACGGCGACGCGGCCGCGCTGCGCGACGCGATCACCCCGCGCACGGCCGCCGTGCTGCTGGAGCCGGTGCAGGGCGAGGCCGGCGTCATCGTGCCGCCGGAGGGCTACTTCGCCGACGTCCGCGCGGCCTGCGACTCCCACGGCGTGCTGCTGATCGCCGACGAGATCCAGTCCGGGCTGGCCCGCACCGGCACCGTGCTGGCGCTGGACCACGAAGGCGTCCGCGCCGACGTCTACACCCTCGGCAAGGCCCTCGGCGGCGGCATCCTGCCGGTGTCCGCGGTGGTCGGCCGCCGCGACGTGCTGGGCGTGCTGAAGCCGGGTGAGCACGGCTCGACGTTCGGCGGCAACCCGCTGGCCTGCGCGGTCGGGCGCGCCGTGATCCGCCTGCTGGCCACCGGCGAGTTCCAGCGGCGCTCGACGGAGCTGGGCGCCCACCTGCGGACGCGGCTGGAGTCGCTGATCGGCGGCGGCCTGTCCGAGGTCCGCGGCCGCGGGCTCTGGGCCGGCATCGACATCGCGCCGGGCGGGCCGTCGGGCCGCGAGGCGTCGGAGGCGCTGGCCGCACGGGGCGTGCTGTGCAAGGAGACGCACGAGCGCACGCTGCGCGTCGCGCCGCCGCTGGTGATCACGCGCGAGGAGCTGGACCGCGGCATCGACGCGATCGCCGAGGTCATCCGCCCCTGAGACGTCCGGATGCCGCCGGGTGAGCCTCCCGCCCCGGCGGCATCCGGAGCACAACGGGAGCAGAACGTCCCCTTCGGACGTTGTGCCCGGTATGGGATCAGGGGAGCGCCCGCTCGTGGGCACCGACAGCGTCACCCCGGCCGAGCTGTACGAGCGGGGGAAGCGGCTGCGGGAGAAGACGCCGCTCACGGCGCACGACCACGAGGCCGCCGCCGAAGACCGGCCGAGCGCGAAGCAGTACTTCGAGGCCTCCAACCGAGGACGGCTCCCGGACCTGGTCGCACTGCGCCGGGAGCGGATGCTCGCGTCGCCGTTCACGTTCTTCCGCGGTGCCGCCGGGCTGATGGGCGCCGACCTCGCCGGTACTCCGTCGTCCGGGCTGACCGCGCAGCTCTGCGGCGACGCGCACGCCGCCAACTTCGGGCTCTACGGCACGCCCGAAGGCAAGATCGTGATGGACATCAACGACTTCGACGAGACCGTGCCGGGCCCGTGGGAGTGGGACCTCAAGCGGCTCGCCGCCAGCCTCGTGCTCGCCGGCCGCGAGGGCGGCATCGGCCAGTCCGGGTGCCGCGAAGCCGCCGAAGACGCCGTGAAGTCCTACCGGCGGACCATCCGCGCGCTGGCCGACCTGCCGTTCCTGCGCTCGTGGAACGCCCTGCCGGACTCCTCGGTGCTGTCGAAGGCCCGCGCGGACGAGCTGATCGACGACTTCGCCGACGCCGCCGAGAAGGCCCGCAAGAACACCAGCGCGAAGGTCGCCGCGAAGTGGACCGAGCGCGTCGACGACCACGAGACCGGCCTGGAGCGGCACCGGTTCGTCGAGGACCCGCCGGTGCTGACGCACGTCGGCGAGCGGACCGCCGACGCCGTCGCCGCCGGGCTGGTGTCCTATGTGGACACCCTGCGGGAGTCGCGGCGGACGCTGCTCGGCCGGTACCGGCTCGCCGACGTCGCCTTCCGGGTGGTCGGCACGGGCAGCGTCGGGCTGCGCAGCTACGTCGTCCTGCTGCACGGCAACGACGACGAAGACCTCGTGCTGCAGGTGAAACAGGCCCAGCGGCCCGCCCTCGCGCCCTACCTGGACCTCGAACCGGCCGGGCACGAAGGGCGGCGGATCGTCGACGGCGCCCGGCTCGTCCAGGCCGAGACCGACATCCTGCTCGGCTGGACGACCATCGACGGCGTCCCGTTCATCGTCCGCCAGTTCCGGAACCTCAAGGGCGACATCGACCCGGCGGAGCTGGAGAAGGACCACCTCGACGACTACGGCAGGCTCGCGGGCGCGCTGCTCGCCCGCGCCCACACGCGGTCGCTGCACCCGAAGCTGCTCGCCGGCTACTTCGCCGACGACGAAGACCTCGACGAATCCATGGGCGCGTACGCCGTGCGGTACGCCGACCGGACGGAAGCCGACCACGCCGCCTTCTCGGCGAACTGACCGGACCGGAACCGGGCCGAGCCCGGAGGAGGCAGCGGGCCGGGGACGCGAACTACCCGAAGCAGCGGGGAATCACGGAACTCATCCGGCCGTGAGCAGGTCGACGACGTCGGCCGCGCAGCCCCAGGCCAAGGTGATCCCCGAACCCCCGTGGCCGTAGCAGTGCACGACGTCGCCCGCCCGCTCCAGCCGCACGATCGGGCGGAACGGCCGCAGGCCCACCACCGACCGCAGGACCTCCGCCCCCGCCAACGCCGGCACCAGCTCGCGGCACCGGCGCACGATGTCCTTCGTCACGCCCGGGTTCGGCTCGACGTCGGCGCGGCCCGGCTCCTCCGTGCCGCCGCAGACCACGTGGCCGCCGTGCGGGATGACGTACGTGACGCCCGGGCCCGTCTCGTCGACCACGAACTCCGTCAGGCCCGGGTCGGTCAGGTGCACGACCTGGCCGCCGATCGGGACCATCGAGCCGTCGCCCGCCAGGCGGCCCGCGCCGAGGCCCGCCGCGTTGACCACGACGCCGAGGCCCGACAACGTCGTCAGCGGCCGGTACTCGACGCGCACGCCGAGCGCGATCACCTGCGTGAGCAACCACTCCAGGTACACCGGCGTGTCGACCAGGGCCGTCGTGAACACCAGGTCGCCGCCGTCGCGGACCGGGTCGACCATCGCCGGCAGCCACTGCGGCTCCGGCTCCCCCGAAGCCAGCAGGACCCGGCCGCGGCGGAAGCGCACGCCCGGCGCCTCCTGCTCCCGCAGCACCTTCAGGGTCTCGGCGGTCCAGCGGACGATCCGCTTGTCCGGGCGGCGCACCGGCGGGTACAGCACCCCGCCCGCCACCGCCGACGTCGACTCCCCCGGACCGGCCTCCGCGACGACCGTCACGTCGTGTCCCGCACCGGCCAGCCGGTACGCGCAGCTCAGGCCGATGATCCCGGCCCCCGCCACCGTGATGCGCATCTGTTCCTCCTCCCTTCGCATCGTCGCAGACGGCCGCTTCGCACCGGCCCGGCTACCCTCGCGCGGGTGAGGACGATCCGGGTGCCGGCCGCGGTCTGCGGGCTGCTCGCGCTGCTGCTGGGGCTGCCGTTCGCGGGCGGGAGCACGCCCGGGGCGCTCGACGCCGTCGTCGCCGGGTGGACGGCGCACCTGGGCCCGGGTGTCCTGACCGCGCTGGTCTTCCCGACCGAGCCGTACGTCGTGGCCGCGCTGGCCCTCCTGGCCGTCGTCCTGTGCCTGCGCGCGGGGCGGCGGGTCGACGCCGTGCTGGCGCTCGCCGCGCCGCTGCTGGCGATCGCGCTGACCGGCTGGGTGCTGAAGCCGCTCTACGACCGCTGGAAGAACGACACGCTCGTCTACCCGAGCGGGCACACGGTGAGCCTGGTCGCCGTGCTGACGGTCCTCGTGCTCGTGACGCGCCGGGTGGTCGTCGTCGTGCTCGCCGCACTGGCCCTGGTGGCCGCGACGACCGGGCTGGTCGGCCTCGGCTACCACTACCTCACCGACGTCGCCGGCGGGACGCTCTTCGCGGTCGCCGTCGTGCTGCTCACGTGGTCGGTGCCGCGTCCCGAGCCAGCGCGGTCAGCCGGCTGACCGCGCGCAGGTACTTCTTGCGGTAGCCGCCGTTCACCATCTCCTCGGTGAACAGCGACGGCAGCGGCTCGCCCGAGACGACGACCGGGATCGCGCGGTCGTAGAGCCGGTCGGCGAACGCGACCAGCCGCAGCGCCACGTTCTGGTCCGGTGCCGGGTGGACGCCGCGCAGGTGCACGCGGGTGACGCCGTCGAGCAGCCGCCCGTAGCGCGAAGGGTGCAGTTCGGCCAGGTGCGCGCACAGCGCGTCGAAGTCGTCCACAGTGGACCCTTCGTGTGCGGCGGCCGACGCCTCCAGCGCCTCGGGCGTGACCGGCGGCGGCGCGTCCGGCAGGCCGCGGTGGCGGTAGTCGGGGCCGTCGACGCGCACCACGCCGAACCGCGCCGACAGGGACTGGATCTCGCGCAGGAAGTCCTCGGCGGCGAACCGGCCCTCGCCGAGCTTCTCCGGCAGCGTGTTCGACGTCGCCGCGACGTACACGCCCGCGTCCATCAGCTCCTGCAGCAGCCGCGTGACCAGCGTCGTGTCGCCCGGGTCGTCCAGCTCGAACTCGTCGATGGCGAGGATCCGGTGCTCCGACAGCCGCCGGACGGCCTCGGCGAAGCCCAGCGCGCCGACCAGGTGGGTCAGCTCGACGAAGGTGCCGTACGCCTTGGGCGAGGGCGCCGCGTGCCACGTCGAGGCGAGCAGGTGGGTCTTGCCGACGCCGAACCCGCCGTCGAGGTAGAGGCCCATCGGCCCGGCCGGCTCCGGCGACCCGCCGAAGAGCTTGAAGCGCTTCTTCTCCTTGCGCGGGCCCACCTTGGCCGCGAACGCCGAGCACGCCTCGACCGCGGCGGCCTGGCTCGGCTCGTCTGGGTTCGGGAGGTAGGTCCCGAACCGGACCGCGTCGAAGCGCGGCGGCGGCACCAGCGCGCCGATCAGCTCGTCGGCGGACAGCTCGGGACGGCGGTCGGTGAGGTGCGCGGGCATGGTCGCAGAGCCTAACGGCGCGGCTCGCCCCGTCGGGTGGCGATGTCCCCCGGTCGAGACGCACTTCACGCCCGTGCTGGGATTGTCGCGTGCGGAGTGTGTGGCCCTCTTCGACGGGCGAGCTGACCGGGGAAGACCTCGAAGGGATCTACGCCTACCCGGCGGATCTCGACCGGCCGTGGGTGCAGGTCAACTTCGTCGCTTCCGCCGACGGCGCCGTCGAGGTCGACACCACCTCGGCGGGCCTGTCCCACGCCGCCGACCGCCGGGTGTTCCTGCTCGGGCGCGACCTCGCCGACGTCATCCTGGTCGGTGCCGGGACCGCTCGCGCCGAGGACTACCGCGGGGTGCTCGCGGGCCCGAAACGCCTCGAGCGCCGTCGCCGGCTGGGGTTCGCCGGCGTGCCGCCGATCGCCGTCGTGACCCGCACCGCCGACCTCGACCCGGCGTCGCGGCTGTTCACCGAAACCGTCGTGCCCCCGATCGTGGTCACCACGGAGACCGCGGCGACCGGGCACCTCGAAGCCGCGGGCGCGGAGATCCTGCGGGCCGGGGACACCGAGGTCGACGTCCGCCGCGCGCTGGACCTGCTGGCCGCCCGCGGCCTGCGCCGGGTCGCCTGCGAAGGCGGGGCGCGGCTGTTCGGCCAGCTGATCGCCGCCGACCTCGTCGACCAGCTGTGCCTCACCGTCGCGCCGCTGCTCGTGGCCGGGCCGGCGTCGCGCGTCGCCGTGGGGCCCGGCGCCGTGCCGCGGCGGCTCGCACTGGCGTCGATCCTGGTCGAGGACGGCTTCACCCTGCTGCGCTACCGCCGGGGCGCCGGGTGACCGAGGACGCCGAACTGGTCACGCGCGCCGCGGCCGGGGACGACGCCGCGTTCGGCGCGCTGGTGCGCCGGCACACCCCGCGGATGTACCGCGTCGCGCTGCGGATCACCGGCAGCGCGGCCGAAGCCGAGGACGTGGTCCAGGATTCGTGGCTCGCCGCGTGGCGCGCGCTCGGCGCGTTCCGGCAGGAGTCCGCGGTGTCGACCTGGCTCTACCGCGTGGTCACCAACAGCGCGCTGGCGCTGCTGCGGCGGCGACGGCCCACGGTCTCCCTCGACGAGCCGGCCGACCGGTCCACTGTGGACACCGCACTGCTCGCCGCGGCGGTCCCCGGCCCCGAAGGCCGGGTCGTGCGGGCCGAGGAGGTCGACGCCGTGCTGCGCGCGATCGGCCGCCTGGAGGTGTCCCAGCGGGTGCCGCTGGTGCTGCGCGAACTGGAGGGTTTGAGCTACGAAGAGGTCGCGGAAGTGCTCGACGTGAACGTCGGCGCCTTGCGCTCCCGGCTGCACCGCGCCAGGGTGGCCCTGTTCGCCGAGTTGAGGGAGCGGTGATGGCACCGGAACAGGACCCGGAGCGGGACCCCCGCTGGGACGCCGTGCGCGCGGCCGCCCGCCGCCGGGTGCCGACGCCGCCCGGCCTGGTCGAACGCGTGCTGCGGGCCGTCGCGCGCGGCCGCCGGACGGCGGTCGAGGTGCCCGGCGGGGAAGGCCGCCTGAGCGTGACCGAAAACGTCGTCGTGCGGCTCGCGTCGGCGATCGCCGCCGAGCGGGCACCCGACGGGGTGCGGGTTTCGGCCGTCGCCCTCGAGGACGACGCCGTGCAGGTGCTGGTGTCGGTCCGGTTCGGCGTCGCCGCCGACGCGGCCGCCGAGGGGCTGCGGCGGGAGATCACCGGCGAGCTGTCCCGTCAACTCGGGACAGCAACGACGGTGAACGTGCACGTCGTCGACGTCCACCCCGGCTGACCACTCCCCCGATCGGGTGAGGTTGCGTGAGGGTTCCGTCCTCCCGGGCATCGTAAGGGCGAGAGACCCCGCGAGAGGAGCCCGCACGCATGCACCCGGAACGGACCGAGAGCCCCGGCACCGTGACCCCGCTCAACGAGGAAGGCGCCGCCGGCCGCACCACGATCTCGTCGCTGGTCGTGCAGAAGGTGGCCGGCCTGGCCACCCGCGAGGTCGCCGGCGTGCACGCGCTGGGCGGCGGCGGGGTGTCCCGCGCGATCGGCGCGCTGCGCGAGCGGATCCCCGGCTCCGGCACGGTCAGCACCACCGGCGTGGCGGTGGAGGTCGGCGAGAAGCAGACCGCGATCGACCTCGACGTGATCGTCGAGTACGGCGCCCGCATCGCCGATGTCGCCCGCGCGGTGCGGCGCAACGTGATCACCGCGGTCGAGCAGATCACCGGCCTCGAGGTGATCGAGGTCAACATCGCCGTGAACGACATCCACCTGCCGGGCGAGGAGGAACCGGAATCGACGCGGGTGGAGTGACCGGGCGCGACGACCCGGAAGGCCGCGCGGCCTTCCGGGCGTTCGTGCGCGCGCACCACCCGGACGTCGGCGGCGACCCGGACGTGTTCGCCGAAGGTGTGGCCCGGTTCCGCGCCGGGTCCGATGGGGACTCCCGCTTCGACGCTCCGATCACCTTCGTCGCCCGCCGGCGGCGCCGCCGCTTCTTCGCCCGCTTCCGCCGCCGCGCACCCCGGGTGCGGTGACCGCACCTTTCCGTACCGTCCAAGGAGGACATGTGAACGCAACGCAGACCGGGCTCCTGGCCGGGCTGATCCTCGGCCTGGCCGCGACCCAGGGGTTCACCGCGTTCCTGGTGACCCTGGCCGTCGGCATCATCGGCCTGGTCGCCGGCCGGGTCCTCGACGGCGAGCTCGACCTCGGCGAGCTCTTCGGCAAGGGCCGCGACAAGTGAGCCGCGTCCTGGACGTGCCGCGCGAGCTCGCCGAACCGGCCGAGCGCGGCACGCTCACCGTCGGGCACGCGGTGGTGCGCAAGGTCGCGCAGCACGCCGCCGACCAGGTCCCGGGCACCTCGCACGCCGCCAAGAAGGGCGCGAAGGCGAAGGTCGGCGGCGTCGACAACGACGTCGACCTCGCGCTGGACCTGGCCCTGCAGTACCCCGTGCCGGTGCGCACCGTCGTCGGCGTCGTGCGGGAGAAGGTCACCGAAGAAGTCGAGCAGCTCACGGGCTACCACGTGCGCACCCTGGCCGTGACGGTGTCCGCGCTGCTGCCGGACGTGCCGCCGAGGGTGCGGTAGCCGTGCGCCTCTTCGTCCGCCTCCTGGCCACCCTGCTGGCCCTGGCTTTCGCGGCCGCCGGGGCGGTGCTCGCCCTCGAAGTCGGCTGGCACTGGTGGCGCCCGGGCTCGGGGCCGCTGCTGGTGCCGTGGCCGCGCTGGCAGGCCGAACTCGCGTCACTGGGCTGGGACGCCTACGCGGTGCGCGTCGGCGCCGGGGTGCTCGCCGCCGCGGGCCTGGTGCTGCTGCTGTGCGCGCTCACCGCCGGGAACCGCGCCATCCGGCTCACCGACCCGGCCGCCGAAGTGAGCGTCTCGACGTCGCCGCGGTCGCTGGCCCGGCTGGTCGGGCTCACCGTCCGCGCGCAGGACAACGTCGCCGGCGCGACGGTCACCGCGAGCGCCCGCAAGATCCGCGTCCGCGCCAAGAGCACCCTCGAGACCGAGGGCGAGCTGCGGCCGCGGCTGCTCGAAACGGTGTCGGCGCTGCTCGACGACGTCCCGCTGGTGCGGCGGCCGAAGGTCTCGGTCGTCGTCGACTCCCCCAAGGACCGCCGATGAGCAGGACCGTCGCCGCGAAGGCGCTTTCCCGGTCGTACGCGGGCGAACGCACGCTGACGTTCCTCGTCGGGCTGCTCGCCCTGCTCGGCGGGGCCATGGCCCTGGTGGTCGGCTTCGGCGTGCTCGGCGAGTTCCGCGGCCGCCGTCCGCTGCTCGACCCGCTGGCCGTCGAGTGGCTCGGCGCGCACGCCACGCCCGCGCGGATCGCCGCGATCGTGCTCGGTGTCCTGCTGCTCGTGCTCGGCCTGCGGGGCACGGTCCGCGCGCTGCGCCCGGAACCGCGGCCCGACCTGGACCTCGACCGCGAAGAGGGCGCCGAGCTGGTCGTCACCGCCGCCGCGATCTCGGGCGCGGTCCAGGCCGACGCGGAGCAGCTCGCCGGCGTCAGCCGGGCCCGGGTGCGCGCGGTCGGCTCGCAGACGTCTCCCGCCTTGCGCATCACGCTGTGGCTGCACGAGGGCACCGACCTCAAGAGCGTCTGGGCGGACCTCGACGGCCGCGTGCTGACCAGGGCCCGCGAGGCGCTCGGCCTGGACGTCCTGCCCACCGCCGTCCGCCTCGAGCTCGACACGACCCGGCCGAAACGCGTGCGCTGAGCGGCCGTGTTCCGCAGAATGCGGGCATGCCCCTACCGCTGCAGCCGCCGCTGAAGCCGATGCTCGCCAAGCCCGCGAAGGCCATCCCGGACTCCGGCGGCCTGCTGTTCGAGCCGAAGTGGGACGGCTTCCGCTGCATCGTCTTCCGCGACGGCGACGAGCTGTACCTGCAGTCCCGCGCGGAAAAGCCGCTCAACCGGTACTTCCCCGAGGCCGTCTCCCGGCTGCTGGAGACGCTGCCGCCGCGGGTCGTGCTGGACGGCGAGCTCGTCGTCGCGCGCGGCGGCCGGCTCGACTTCGACGCGCTCACCGAGCGGATCCACCCCGCCGAAAGCCGCATCACGCTGCTGGCCGCCGAACAGCCCGCCGAGTTCGTCGCCTTCGACCTGCTGGCCCTCGGCGACGAGTCGGTGCTCGACCTGCCGACGACGGTGCGCCGCGAGCGGCTCGCCGAACTGGCCGGCGACCGCTTCGCGCTGACCCCGGCCACCACCGAACCGGACACCGCGCGGCACTGGTTCGAGCTGTTCGAGGGCGCTGGCCTCGACGGCGTCATCGGCAAGCCCCTCGACGAGCCGTACACGCCCGGCAAGCGCGTGATGCTCAAGTACAAGCACGTCCGCACGGCCGACTGCGTGCTGGCCGGGCTGCGCTGGCACGTCGACGGCGGCCCGGGCGACCTCGTCGGCTCGTTCCTGCTCGGCCTGCATGACGAGGACGGCGTGCTGCACCACGTCGGGACCGTCGGATCGTTCCCGAAGGAGCGCCGCCGCGAGCTCGCCGAAGAGCTGGCGCCGCTCATCACCGACGGCGAGGACCACCCGTGGGGCGGCCTCGCGAAGGGCGAGGGCCAGCGCATCCCGGGCGGCATCACGCGCTGGCGCGCCACGGAGCACGAATGGGTGCCGCTGCGGCCCGAGCGCGTCGTCGAAGTGGCCTACGAGAACACCGAAGGCGGGATGCCGTCGCGGTTCCGGCACAACGCGCGGTTCAAGCGCTGGCGGCCCGACCGCGAGCCCGCGTCGTGCGACTACAGCCAGCTCGACGAGCCGGCCCGCTACGACCTCGACGCCGTGTTCCGCGGCCAGGTGGTGCGGACCCGCTAACCCGCGTCCCACACCGGCCGTGCGAAGCTCGACCGTGCTGCTGCCCTTGATCGACGTGAGGACCTCGCCCGTGCGCCGCCGCCGTACCCGTCTCCTGGTCGCGCTGCTCGCCCTGGCCTCCGCCGCGGGCTGCGCCGCGGGGCCGTCGGTCCGGCCGGCCCTGGTCGAGAACGACGGCAAGTCGACGGCCGCCACCCCGACCGGAACGCCGTCGGTGCCGCTGCCGCCGCTGGGCGAACCGCAGTCGCCGTCGCTGAAGTGGGCCGACTGCGACGACGACACCCGGCAGCGCATCGGCACCCCCGGCGTCCCGGACACCCTGCACTTCACCTGCGCCCGGGTCACCGCGGCGCTCGACGCGCCCGGCGAGGCCCGCCGGTCGGTGGTGCGGCTGCTGGCGGTGAAGGTCGGGACCGGGCCGGTGCCGCTGGTCGTGGTCAACGACGTCGACGGCGAACCGGGCACGGTCTACGCCGCGCGGCTGGCCGCCACGCTGCCGCCGGCGTTCCTGGAGAAGTTCTCGCTGATCGGCCTCGACCGGCGGGGCACCGGGCTCTCGGGCGCCGTGCAGTGCGTGCCCCCCGAGATCCGGCCGGACCTGATCGAAGCCGACCCGGCGCAGGGCGACCTGCAGGGCGTCCTCGACGCGGCGCGCAAGGCCGGTCAGCAGTGCGCGATCGAGCTGGACGACTCCCAGACCGCGCTCGACAGCTGGCGGACCGCGGGCGACCTCGACGAGCTGCGCAAGGCACTGGGCATGGAGAAGCTCGACGCGCTCGGCCGCGGCGACGGCTCGAAGGTGCTCTCCGAGTACGCCGTCCGCTTCCCCGGCCAGGTCGGCCGGCTGGTCCTCGACGGCGTCCCCGACCCGGGCGCCGACACCGCGGCGGTGCTCGACGCGGTCGCCGCCGGCGCGCAGTCCACGTTGGACGCCTTCGGCTCCGACTGCGCGGCCCGCGGCTGCGCCCTCGGCGACCCGAAGGCGGCCCTGGCGGCGCTCGCCGACCGGCTGCGGAGCACGCCGCCGACGACCGACGACGGCGTCGTGTTCGGCCCGGGCGTCGCGATGTTCGCCGTCTACTCGGGACTCACGCAGCGTTCGCGCTGGCCGGAGCTGGCGGACGCGATCGCGGCGGCCCGGTCGGGGGACATCGCGCCGCTGGCCGCGTTCGCCGCGCCGGTGCTGCACGACACGCGCGCCCAGCCGTCACGGCTCGACGCCGCCATCGCGACCCGCTGCAACGACAGCCAGACGCGGCTCTCGGCCGACCAGCTCGACCAGGTCGCGGCCGGGATGCGGGCGAAGTACCCCCAGTTCGGCGCGGTCGTCGCGCAGCAGCTGGCGTGGTGCGGGCCGTGGCCGGTGCGGACCGAGCCGCTGCCGGCGCCGGGCGTGCAGGGCGTCCCGCCGATCCTGGTCGCGGCCACCGCGACCGACCCGGTGACCCCGCAGGTCGGCAGCACCCGCGCGGCCGACCAGATGCCCTCGGCCGTCACGATCACGTGGCAGGGCGCAGGCCACGGCGCAGTCGGCACGTCACCCTGCGTCACCGACGCGGCCCGCGCCTTCCTGATCGACGGCAAAATCCCCGCCGACGGCACCCTCTGCCCCGCCTGAAGGGGCATCGCACGTGATCAGAGAGGCATCACACGTGCTTGAGGAGGCATCACGTGTGTGGAGTTGCCCCGGTGAGGCGGACACGGGGTTTTCAGGCAGCTGAGGCTTGAGCGTAGTGGTTGATGCGGGTTTCGGTGGGGGTGTTGTGACCGACGGTGGAGTGCAGCCTCGTGTGGTTGTAGTAGTGCAGCCAGGTGAACACGTCCTGGCGGGCTGCGGCGCGGGTGGGCCAGATTGTGGTGCCGATTTCGGTCTTCAACGTGGCGAAGAAGGCTTCGGCGACGGCGTTGTCGTAGCAGGACCCGACCCGCCCGACCGAGGGCCGGATCTTGTGTTGGGCAAGAGCGGCCCGGAACTGGCTCGAGGTGTATTGGACCCCGCGGTCGGAGTGGAAGACCGCGTCATCGTTGATGAGGCCGCGGGCGGTGGCGAGGTC